>NZ_KB903666.1 GCF_000379725.1 Cytophaga aurantiaca DSM 3654 | reverse complement strand
GTGCTCCATGGGATACTTACTTCCACGATATAGCCTGTTGTTGTATTGGTAATGCCTTTGGTAATTCCTGTTACCGAATGTCCGTTGATCTCATAGGCTGCTGTGGCATCGTTCCATCTGAACGTGTACTGCTGATCGTTGGTGCCATACGTCGTTGCTTTGCTGTTACCCATATCAATGTACACTTCAACACCATCGTCGTTGTACACGTCTGTTCCTGCATCGTTGCGTTTAACATCGTCAGTTACCTGAACCAGTACATACAGGTTAGTTGCATCCCATGCAGCTTTCCAGTTGCCCGAAAGATCTGCCGTGGAACTAACCGTACCGCTTACTGTTTTACTTACGGATGTAGAAGTAAAGTTACTCCACAGGCCTTCAACTGTACCATCGATAACTGGGGCGGAGCCTGTCTGATAGATCGGCTTGGCTACCTGGATGTTTACTGCTGTACTTGTCGTTGTTGCACTTAATGCACTCGTTGCCTTTGCGGTGATTGCATAATTACCTGCTGTAGCTCCAGTGATTGTATACGTATAAGGTGAACTTGCATCGCTGCCTAATAACGTAGTTCCATTATAAAAATCTACTTTTGAAATACTTCCTGTGGTGATCGTTGCTGTTGCGTTGATCGTGACATTATCTCCTTCTGTGTAAACTGTATTGTTCGTCGGAGCGGTAATGGAAACGACGGGGACGGGATTAGGGTTCGTACAAGATGCAAAAGGTCCGGGAGCCGGACAACAAGATAAACTTGGTTGAGAAGCAAAATATTGTTTCAACCAGGTCATTGCAGGACGATCATTTCCATTCGCATAAATAATTCCTGAATCTGTACCACCAGCTCCTGTTTGCTTGTTTCCTCCAATCCACGTTTGCCCCTGAATATATCCCCATAATGTAATACCAGCTACATGCGGATGTTCCCATGCAATCGGAATCAACGTTGAATATACAGATTGCTGCTTAGCTTCGTTTGGATCTGCTGTAGCATCAAATTCTGTTAAATGTATAGGTACACCTGTTTTAGTCCAAATCTCATCGAGGCACGCCTTGAAATTAGCCGCTGTCAACGTATTGATTCCATGCATCTGAAGACCTACACCGTCAATTAAATTTTTCTTTCCATCTGTAAGGTTGGGTGCATTTTTAATTGCATTTGTCATTGCTATGTAAGGAGCACGACAATTGTTCCAGTTCATTTCAATATTATATTCATTAATCAATAATGTTGCATCAGGAAAATATTTTCTGGCAACCTGAAAACACCAGATCGCCCAACCATATTGATTATTTAAATCACCGGCATTTGCAGGTTCCGCTTTATATCCAGCAGTTAGTGCCGCCTTTAAATTTCCAGGCATTGGAGTATTGACAGGTTCATTTAAAACATCAATCATCTTTAAGCCTCCCATAGGTGCATAGTGATCTCTTACTGCTTTAAAATACGGATCTATATTATTCGTAATGGTTGCAGTAGCAGCAGTATTTACCCAGCCAGGTGTTTGCCCCCCCCAAATAAGATTGTGATATTTAAATATACCATTGTTATTTTTTGCCCAGTTGTAGCAAACATCTGAGCCACCAAAGTTATACTGCCCCATGGTACCCTCAACAGAGCCCCATTTAGATGCATTTTCAGAAGTTACCTGATTCCAAAAGGTTGTATAATTACTAGGCACATTACCGGAAATAATATTCCCAAGGTATTTACCTTTACACTTTGCTATCTGAGCTTGTGTATTTTGAAATACAAATAGCAAGCACATCAGGCCAATTGTTTTTAGAAGATGTTGTTTCATAGTATTGGTCGTTAATTAATTTCCAGTTATTGATATTCTATTTAAGTATGTCGAATAATGAAGTTTACTTGATTACGGTAACTTTCTTTCTCAAGATTGAATTACCATTGTTGATGATAAATACATAAGTGCCTGCACTCAGATTGCTCACATCTACCATCGCGCCGCTTCCTGTAAGTGTTGATTCCATTTGCATTTCTCTTCCCATCACATCTACAATCGTGAAGCTTGCATTTGACAAATCAACATCCGTTTCAATGTAAACATCTCCTCGGGATGGATTCGGATATATGTTTGCATTCAATGTATTTGATGACTGAACACCTGTTGTGATGGCTTCTGCTGTAATTGTTACCGGTGCAGAAGTTGTTACACCTCCGTTGCTGTCTGTTACACGAACCGTGATTGTATGAGTCCCTTGACCCGGATTGCTCCAGTCAAAACTGTATGGTGCTGTTGTGCTTGTTCCGATCACCATGTTGCCATCCAGGAATTCAACTGCTACAATCGTACCATCCGGATCTGTTACATCTGCCGCAATTGTAATTGTGCCCTGCACCGTTGTATTTGCTACAGGTGATGTGATAGTAATAACCGATGGCTGATTGGTATTGATGTTCACATTCGTTCCAGCTGATGTTGCGCTGCAGTTGTTCGCATTCGTTACCTCAACAGTATATACACCTGCATCCGTTGCTGTATACGTCTGAGCTGTTCCTACCTGAACAGTTCCTTTGAACCATTTGTAGGTAAAGCCTGAACCTGTATTCGCTGTCAACACTACACTGCCTCCCTGAGGAATAGAAGTTGAGCCATTAGCTGTGATCGTTGCTGTTGGTGCGGCATTTACCGTTACTGTTGTCGCTGTAGAAGTTGCTTTGCAATTGCTCGCATTTGTTACTTCGACCGTATAAGAACCGGCTGTTGTTGCTGTATAGGTTTGATTTGTTCCAACTTGTGTTGTTCCATTTTTCCAAACGTAAGATGAACCTGAACTTGCTGTAAGTACCACAGAACCACCTGCACAGAATGTTGTTGCTGTAGTTGTTGTGATCGCTGCTGTCGGTGCTGCATTTACTGTTACCGTTGTTGCCGCTGAAGTTGCTTTACAGTTTCCTGCATTTGTTACTTCTACCGTATAACTTCCGGCTGTTGTTGCTGTATAGGTCTGTGCTGTTCCAACCTGCGTTGTTCCATTTTTCCAAACGTAAGATGAACCTGAACTTGCTGTTAACACTACAGAACCACCTGCACAGAATGTTGTTGCTGTAGTTGTGGTAATCGCTGCTGTTGGTGCTGCATTTACCGTTACCGTTATTGCTGCAGAAGTTGCTTTACAGTTTCCTGCATTTGTTACTTCTACTGTATAAGAACCTGCCGTTGTTGCTGTATAGCTTTGTGCTGTTGCTCCTGTGATTGCTGCTGTTCCGTTCATCCATTTGTAAGATGAACCTGAACTTGCTGTTAATACCACAGAACCACCTGCACAGAATGTTGTTGCTGTAGTTGTCGTAATTGCGGCTGTGGGTGCTGCATTCACCGTTACCGTTGTCGCTGCGGAAGTTGCTTTGCAATTGGTACTGTTGGTTACTTCAACTGTATAACTTCCAGCTGTTGTTGCTGTATAGCTTTGCGCTGTTGCTCCTGTGATTGCTGCTGTTCCGTTCATCCATTTGTATGATGAACCTGAACTTGCTGTTAACACTACAGAACCTCCTGCACAAAATGTTGTTGCTGTCGTTGTGGTGATCGCGGATGTTGGTGCTGCATTTACTGTTACCGTAAATGTGGAAGTTGCTTTACACGTATTCCCATCTGTATACGTAGCTGTATAAACTCCGCCTTGGGTTGTTGTTACTGAAGCAAGCGTAATCTCTCTTGTTGTTGCACTGTAGCCGTTCGGACCTNTCCAGCTCCAGCCTGTTGTTACTGTTGGTTGTGGACCTAGTACAATTGTAGATCCTGAACAGACCGTTGCTGTATTTGTTTGATTCCATGCTCCGCCGTCTATCTGCGCATACTGCGTTATCGTCGGTAATGCATTAACCGTTACTGTTGTTGCTGCTGAGGTTGCTGAACAACCACCTGAGTTGGTTATTGTAACGGTGTATGTTCCTGCTGCTGTTGCTGTATATGTTTGAGCCGTTGCTCCTGTGATGGTTGTTGTGCCGTTCTTCCANACATANCTGTATCCTGTNCCTGTAGGTGCATTNAANANNACACTTCCACCTGCNCAGAATGNCGTTGCAGTTGTTGTTGTAATTGCTGCTGTNGGTGCNGTNCAGTTTAATCCTTTTAAGATAACCGTTCCCATCAGACTTGGATTGCTCCATGTATCGTCTGTTGTTGCTGCCCATGCCATCTTACCATCCCGTGCTGCTCCGTCATCATCATCNCTGATCATTACTTCAAAGCCTTCAATTGCATTTACTGAAGCGGTTCCTCCCATTGTGCTCCATGGGATACTTACTTCCACGATATAGCCTGTTGTTGTATTGGTAATGCCTTTGGTAATTCCTGTTACCGAATGTCCGTTGATCTCATACGCTGCTGTGGCATCGTTCCATCTAAACGTGTACTGCTGATCGTTCGTGCCATACGTCGTTGCTTTGCTGTTACCCATATCAATGTACACTTCAACACCATCGTCGTTATACACGTCTGTTCCTGCATCGTTGCGTTTAACATCGTCAGTTACCTGAACCAGTACATATAAATTCGTCGCATCCCATGCAGCTTTCCAGTTACCCGAAAGATCTGCCGTGGAACTAACCGTACCGCTTACTGTTTTACTTACGGATGTAGAAGTAAAGTTACTCCACAAGCTTTCAACTGTACCATCGATAACTGGTGCGGAGCCTGTCTGATAGATCGGCTTGGCTACCTGGATGTTTACTGCTGTGCTCGTTGTTGTTGCATTTAGTGCACTCGTTGCTTTTGCTGTGATTACATAGTTACCTGTTGCAGCTCCTGTGATGGTATACGTATAAGGTGAACTTGCATCGCTGCCTAATAACGTTGTACCATTATAAAAATCTACTTTCGAAATACTTCCTGTTGTGATCGTTGCTGTTGCTGTAAGCGTAATATTATCGCCTTCGGTATAAACTGTACCACTCGTTGGGGCTGTGATTGAGACTACAGGGACTGGCGCTGCAGCTCCTGATAAAAAGCGAATGGTATTCACACTAAAACTATTTGCTCCGCCAACCCATCTTAAATACACATCATGTTGCCCGGATGAATTAAACGTTCCTGTTACATTGCTCCATACATCCACTCCTCCTGTATTCGGAATAGCTATTGTTGAAACTTTTGTACCAGTTCCTCCAATGTTATCAAGCCACACTTCCAAACTACCATTACTATTGGCAGAAGATGCATTCACTTCAATACCTGTAGTTACTCTGCTACCTGAACCCAGATCAACCCCTGCTAACATAAGCCAATCACCGGAAGTGCTGTTTGTTACTACACGGCCGGGTGTTCTATTTGCAAATGTTACACCATACCAGTTGTTTCTTCCTTCCACACGAATCGGAACAAAACCATAACGATATGAAAACTGATCGAAGTCGGCAGATGTAGCAGATGCATAAAGACCTACAGAGGTTCCTACCCATTGATTATAATTTGTTTGTGATTTATCCATGTTGGACACATCCTTTGTGCCAAGCTGTGTCCAGGCAAGTCCATCCGCACTGTAAAAACACGTTAATATATGTAAGGCACGCTCAACACGTAACCACACAGTAGTACCAATGGCATTATTCACTTCTGTTGTTACTCCTTGAAAAGACATACCAATTTTTTTGCCATTGTTATAGCCAGTATATAGTGTGAAGGTAACATCATCATTACCGTTCGTCATTCTGATACCAGCTTGTTGTCCATTAGCTGTAGCATTTAAATCTACCTTTGTAGTCAAAGAAAAATATTTTCCTTTTTCTTTTTGTAATACATGTGTATATCCTGTTCCGGGCTTTAATCTCATATAACCCGGACGTTCGCTCAAACTGTATTTAGAAGCATTGGCATACACCTTACTTAAAAAATGCCAATTGAGACTTAATGTTGTTGACTCAAAATAATCGGACCGATCAAATTCATAATTAATATTACTGCTTGGAAGATTCGGGCCTTGTACCGGATTAACGCTTACAGGAATCCCTTTAGGCACACCATTCGCATCCCAGATAACTTGGTGCAAATGGCTTTGTCTGCCTTGCCCTTCCCAGCCACCATTATCATAGGCATGCGAAAGACACCACCAGGTACCATCGTCTAACTTTATAGGTTGTGTAACATGATTCGGTCCTGTAAAACCACCTGAACCAGTTGATGTCTGCCAAAACGTTCCATGCCTTGTCCAATCCGATTCTACATTAGAAAGTTTAGCAGAACTCAACACATATTGTCCGCCTGTTACATTTCCTGCAACAAACATATAATAGCGGCCATTGCGTTTGCACATTACCGGACCTTCAGCCCAGCTGTATGGATGTCCATTGGAGTTGATCCAATTCATATTCAATGCTTGTCCGGTAGGTTGTCCATCCATGCCCATTTTTTGTAGACCATTCAGATCCTGCCCATTTTTTAAGAGCATATAAGGAGTACCATCATCATCCACAAAAATGGAATTGTCATAGCCATACACACCTGTGTTGGTGTTTACTTTCACCGGGGCAGACCACGGACCAGCCATGTTTGTTGCATTACAGAAATATTGTCCGCCACCAGCGTTGTTTGAAAAGTATACCCAGAACTTATTATTAAACTGTGCCAGGGAACCTTGCCATGTACCTCCTGAAGGGGTATCGTTATTGGGAATACTTGATGTAGGTGGAATCACACGAGCAATAACTTCCCAGTGCATCAAATCTGTTGAATGAAGAATCGGAAGATAAGGTGTAAAGTGAAAATTAGAACCTGTTGAATAAAAATTTGCCCCGACGCGCATCAAGGTCTGATCCGGGTGATCACCAGGTAAAATTGGATTCACATAGGTTTGAATCCCATTCGTTCCCGGTTGATTGGATAGCTGAGCTCGTACAGTATTTCCATAAAGGAGAACTATTAAAATGCAGATGAGCATCTTTGGCGTTACAAATGCCTGGATAATTGATTCAAAATTCTGCTGAATGTTTGAGTATCGTAGATTTTTTTGCATACAGACGTTATCGGTTAACTGGCAATCTTTCCTAAAAAAGACTACAGGCTACGTATGCCCACAAAAAAGGTCATCATTAAAATGTAAGAAAATATTATAAAAATGCTAAAAAAGTAAAAATGTGCCTTTATCAATAGAATTCGCGGAAAAATATCCTTCCTATTATAAAAAATAGCATTCTAAAGCCACAATGTTGATTATTAAATAAAAGAAAACCCAATACGGGAGTTTATAAAAATAGTTTTACAAATTGATTATAACTGAACGGCCATAAACAATTCCAATGTACTGTTTGGTGTAGGAAATACACTGTGGTAAATACTATAGGTTGTTACAATAGACAATTCTGTTCCATATAATTGAATATGCTGCACTCCAACATTGAAGGAAGTTTTCTTCAGTGAAAAATTATTCATACCGATCATAACATATTCAAAAACATCTGTCATTAAACCCATGCTATAATTAAAATTACTTCCACCTGAATATTGAACAACTCCGTATGCAGTTAATTTTATCCTCGGAGCAATTCTGAACCGTTGAGAAATATCTATATTATAGAGTCTGCTGAGTTTGAACGATTGACTGACAGGAATTAATATCGGCGTGAAAATTTGCTGCATGGAAAAACCAATGATGGTGTTTGGCCGGATATAATGAACGCCTAACATTCCATCCGGACCAAAGTCTGAACCACCTGTACCGCCTTGAGTTGTAAGGAAAGCATAGTTGATAAAGCCTAAAGATATACCTGCAGAAACGGAAGCTCTTCTACTTAATTGAGTAAACCAGGAATATCTGAATTGTAATCTACTTTTAGAGATATACTGTCCTATTTTTGAATTTAAAGCCTGCATGCCAATAAAATGATAGGAGTTTTTACGGCCAGTGCCAATCCGCTTATCGATATCCATATAAAACCGATTCACATATTTGATCAAACCCAATTCATCAATTGCATTAATGCGTATCTTAAACAGATAAGACGAATCTGCTGCTGCCGGATTTATTAAATAGGGATTGAGGCTGGTTTGTGTGAAATCTTCAAATTCAGTTGTATTAAGCTGAGCATGAGAGGTTATTAGGCTTCCAAAAAATAAAAATACAATCCCGATTACAGGCTTTATTCGCAAGCTGAATTTCAAGATTGTGTACATTTATAATAATTATTGAAATGTTAATATTAAAAATTAAATTCGTTAAATATAAGATATTATATAAATAAGTGATGACTTTTTTTTAAGACTGCGTAGATTAAGAAATGAGCGACAATTCGAAAATCATTATTGAATGTATTCGTACGGGAAAAAATAATGAGGCGCTGAAGTATTTATACAAAGACCCGCTCCGAAAGATACGGAGTTATATTTTAAAAAACTCAGGGTCTTTGGATGATGCGGATGATGTCTTTCAGGATGCTGTGATTGTGTTATTTCAATATATAAAAAATGGAAAATTCAATGAAGACTATGACCTGGATGGGTTTTTATTCCGCGTTGCAAAGAATTCCTGGATTGATATAGCACGAAAAAAACAAAAAATGATTAAGGCTTCGTTTATAGGCTTTGATATTGGTGATGACAGTGATCAATTAAGAGACATTATCAAAGGCGAACAGTTAGCTGCATTTAAAATTTTGTTTGACAAACTCGAAGATAACTGCAAAAGGATATTATCATATGTCATCTTTGACAAAAAAAGCATGAAAGAAATTTCAGCTTTAATGGATATGAAAGATGAGAAAGTAGCTAAAAATCAACATTACCGTTGTAAAAAATATTTTACCAAACTTGTTTCTGAAAATAAAGAAACGCTAAACTTATTAAAAAATTGAATCCGCAAAACGAACTATTTGACGCTATTGAAAACTACCTTAATGGAGGTATGTCTGAGCATGAGCGTTTTGCTTTTGAGGAAAGAATCGCTCAGGATAAAGCGTTGGCTGATCAGGTAGCGGAAGTACGCGCTAGCAATGAAGCCATATATTATGCCTCCTTAGCAGAATTGAAAAATACGATAGGTCAGGATATTAAAAACATCAAATACAAACCACCCATCGATTGGAAAAAAGCAGGAATCATTTCGGTTGTTTCATTAGCAATACTTTCGGGTGCAACAACATACTTTGTTTCAACAGAAAATTCAACGATCGAAGAAAGTAAATCAGAATCGAAACAAAATAGTAAAACCCAGGAAAATGTTCTAATTGAAGAAAATAAGAATAACGGATCAAAAGAAAAACCTTCAACTGAATTAAGTTCTGCTCAATTATCAAATACAAAAGTAGAATCAACAGAGACCGCACACATTAGTAATACAAACAAAGAAGAAGCAATTAAAACGGACTCTTCAAAGAAAAGTATTTTCAACATAGACAAGGACAACACTCCGGAAACTAAAACACAATCCAATCAATCCGGAACAACCGCTAAAAATGTGGACACACCTGTATTAAATGAAAACAATATCAATTGTGATAAATCGTTTAAAATAAATACAGAACCTTCTTGTAAGGAAAAAGAAACAGGAAGTATATCAATCATTTCAGATGGTGCATATACGTACACATACCAGATAGACATTCAAAGTAAAACCGGATCAAAAGGATTATTTTCACACTTATCTGCTGGAGTTTACGACCTACTGGTTACTTATGACAAAGAATGTACATATAAGAAAAAAGTTATCGTAGAAGAAAAATGGTGCGCCATGAATGAATCTTATAGTTTCAATCCGGACTATAATGAAAAATGGAAACCTATATATGAATCAGGTACATCTGGTACGATCCTAATTTACGATAAACAAGGTAAAGAAATCTATAGTCTTCCATTTGGTTCAGGGAACGAAGAGTGGATTGGAAATAACAGACAAGGTCAGCCTGTCGCCGTTGGCATATATGTTGCCTTTATCACTTATTCCGATGGACGAAAAGAAAAAGTAGAATTAACAATTGTCAGATAAATTAAACGTGATGAGAATATTATTAACATCGATTTTTTTCCTTGCTATTCGCGTTGCTTTTAGCCAACTAATAACATTGCCTGACCAGAAGCTGATCGACAAATTAAATTCATCCTATCAGTACGTGATGGTAGGTAATCAACTGGATGCAGCAAAAGCCGCTTTAGTTACAGGCCCATTGGATTTACGCTTTGCCGGTATTGTTGATGCAACAGGCGTAGAATATTTCAAAAGTATTAATACGCTGGATCTAGGCAACAATCAACTTACCAACGTACCCAGCTTATTAGGCATAACCGGACTTGTTAATTTTTATGCATCAAATAATAATTTAACTTCATTACCCAGTATGGCTACCCTACATTTGAAAGATTTTCAAGTGGTAAACAATAAACTTACAGCTCTTCCCGACCTATCCGGCTCTACAGGATTATTATCATTGTATTGCAATAACAATAATCTTACTCAGTTCCCTTCGCTTATTAATTTCCCACAACTTAGTAAATTAGTTACCGGACAAAATCCGATAAGTGCTTCTTTTATTGATGTAACTCCATGCATACACCTTACCGAATTGCATGTACACAGAACAGGAATTGATACCATTATTGGACTTGAGAAATTAACAAGCCTTACAACACTGTATGCATGGACAAACAATATAAAAAGTTTTAAAGCCTTAGATAATATATCAACACTTACACTGTGTGTTATATTTGACAATCCGTTTTCTGACATGCCCAATATGCAAAATAAAACAGGACTCAGTCCACTTAATGTATATGGCGCCTTGCTTACATTCGAAGATATACAACCCGTACTTCAAAATAATCCTCCAGCTACATTTATCTATAGCCCTCAGCGCGCTATTCCCTTTGCTGATGTTACAGCACGAGCAGAGAACAATTATACACTAAGCTATCCTGTAGCTTCACCGCTACCAACAAACATATACGTGTGGATGAAAAATGGTATTATCATCGATAGTTCTGCATCGCCTTCGTATACGTTTAGTCCGTTGAAGAGTACAGATGCCGGCACCTATCAATTAAAAGTATACAATACCTCTATCACAACATTAACCTTAAACACCAATACATTTAACATTGCGGTACTACCTTGTATTGAACTTAATATACCCAATGTAGATATTGTGAGTAAAGATTGCAGCAAAGGGTATACGATTGATTTTTCTCAGAATCAAATCTCAGGTGGTACTGCCCCATTTACCTATGAACTTGTTACAAGTTCAACACGAAAAAACATTACCTATCCACTTGTTGAAAATGTTGAAGCCGGAAATTATTTTCTTAGAGTATTAGATTCTAAATTATGTAGTGCCACAGATGATTTCATATTAAATAGAATTGACAACTGTGATCCTGTTCTGACTCCGAATGGTGATGGCATAGCGGATACATATTATATTGAAAACAAAGGAAAAGTAACTGTATACAATCTCCAACGAGTAGTTGTAAATACCTTACAGGCACCGATTGTTTGGGATGGCACAGACAGAAACGGGGCGCTGCTGGATGCAGGATTTTACATTTTAATTACGGAAGGCGCAAAGCCTGTGTATTTAACGATTATCAGGTAGCTGATACAAGGAAAGTAGTCTCATACAAAAAAGCTCATCCGAAATCCGGATGAGCTTTTTTGTATACTTTTGAAAACATAAATCAGAAAATTACTGACCACTGTTTACTGACCACTAATTACCTATCCCGAATCTCAATCCAAGATTAATACCCAGGTTACTGTTCATCATATTATTTGAACCGTTTTTATTTTGCTGAATAAATCCGTGATAATAAACAACATCAGCACTTAACCATAAACCGTCTGATACCATGTAGCTCGCGCCTATTGTACCCTGCAGCCCGAAATCAAACGCTTTAAAAGAATCGTTTACCGGACTTTTATAAATTAAATTTTTATCTCCATCCAATGTACGGATTTGTCCGCCCGTTAAAAAACCAAAACTTGGCCCTAATGAAACATTCGGACGGAAAGCATGATCATTTTTATTAAAGAAATAAATAGCACGGATCGGAACACGAATGTAATCACTTCCAACTTTTGTAGTTATGGTTTGACCGTTATAAGGACCAGAGCCCGGATTGGTAAATCGCAGGCCTTCTCTGGAATACTTTACATCTGCACCAAACCCCCAATGCGTATCTGTACTGTAAACCAATGTAGCACCTAAATTCCATGCCGGATTGAACGTAACGTCTTCATCTGTATCAGATAGCCATGCTGTTCCATAACCTGCTGTAACACCAATAGAAGTGCGTTGTGCATTTGCTGCCAGCACACCAAGTAATAAGATTCCCGATAATAAAATTTTCTTCATGATTAATAATTAGTTAAAGACTAAAATGTGATTGAAAGATAAATTCATTATTTATCTGACAGAACAAAGGTATTCTTAAGCATACATCAAGTATTATATAATCACAGGAGATTGTTATATGATTACACTGCGTTTTAGTGGTTTAGTATACACGTCTTTTACACCGAACGAAAGTAGAAATTTAATAATGAGAGCTAAAACCATAATAAATGTTTCCTATATTAGATTCAACTTTTAGATAACTAATTCAACTTTTAATATAACATGCGCACATCCATTTTATTAGTTCTTGTTACAGCCCTCATGGTCAGTACGTCTTTTACGAAGTCTCCGAAAGCCCTTGACAGCTATCAGGTATTTATTATTCAGGATACGATTCGTAGAGAAGTGCTGTTTGATTCACAGAATATTCATTTAAAAAAGAAGCCATTTAAAATTGAAATCAGATTGAAAGATTCATTAGATGGCGTATCGTTAAACATCTCGTATCATAGAACATACTACGACACGCCTCTTAGTAAACATTTACCCGACTGGGAAAATATTGTTGGTAAAACAATGGCTGAAGATGAATTCAATAAAGATAAAGATATTGCCGTTGCAGACGATGCCTTGTGTTATTGGTTTTATGAGTCCGATCAATTCAATTTTCATCGCTTTGATCCCACTGTTAAAGTTGAAAACGGAACGACCATTGGAACCATAACCGTAGAGAATATTTCAGACACAGATACCGGAAAAGAATATCCAATCAAAAAAATTCAAGCTCCGTTGTATTTTGTATTCTTCAATTACGATCACAAAATTGATTATACCCATAAAGCAGAAGATCAATACACCGCATGGAAAGAGTACGGACGTAAGCGGGTAAAATTATCGTTTGATTAATATACACAGTGGTTGGTCGAAAAGACACAACCACTGTGGTTTGCTTGCATAGGTAAAGATTTTAGTACCAACAAAAAGCGGATGATTCTTTCAGAACCATCCGCTTTTTTATTCGTATCTTTTTACCTTTTAAATCTAGTATAAATTAAAATTTGGTGCTGTTTTAATTTCCGGTACTGTTATCCGGATATCGTTCATCCATATAGCCTGCTTCTGCTCTTTATTATTTTTAAACAGATCTTCCTGCCATTCTTCATCTGTCAACCGGTTTGAAGAAGGTCCTGTGAATTCATACTGACTGAATACTGCACCACGTGTTAAATAAAGTAATCCATTAATCTCCACAACAACATAAATTTCATCGGCCATACCCACTCCTTCCTGAAGACACTGATCGTTATAGGTATATACATCTGTGATCACAGCCATGTATCTATCGGGAGAGCTTACCGAAGCCGTGAACGCCTCTGTAGATTCAATAATATCCAGTGTAAGCCGCTCTACATCTCCGCCAACAAAGGACAGTCGTTCAAAATCTTCTACCGATATTTTCTGTCCTTTGAGTTCAGCTTCACTTATACGCAATAGAAAAGTACCCAGATCCAGTAACTCGTCGTTTCGCTTCTGTAAGGTCGCAGTCATCATATTATTTTCTTCCAACAACTCTGCATTCAGTTTTAAAAACTCCAGACAGGTATTCCAGAAAGCAATGCTTGGCTCTACATAACTGATTTTTTGAGGAGGTGGTATTTCTCCTCCATCGCCCATTTCTGCGCCACTTGGCTGCTGTATATATAAAACCATATCGTGTTTCAACTCTGTCCATGAAGCCAGCATCGTATTCAGATTTTTCTTTTGCCATGCAGGTAATTTCATAAAATACGGAGCTCTCGAATCTGTTTCTTGCAACGCCAACACCGCTTCCATCTGCTTGTTGTAGACACTGTTGTTCCAGTTATCAAACTTTTTGAATTTATCTTTCAACGCATTCAGTGTATCGGTATATCCGCTCCAGTTCTGACCTTCCTTATAGGTGTTCAATAAAATTTCTTCTGCCGTTTTATTTCCCATGGCAGCAAATACGTCCAATGCCTTCGGAATCGGACGCAGCGGTTTAGGTCTCAACACATGAACAAGACGCTGTAAAATTTCTCCATCAAACGTATAGCGTCCTGCCGTGAATACAATTTTCTTTCTTGCCAGAAATTCTATGGTGCGTTCATTGGCTCCGGCTGTTCCGAATTTAGAAGGATCCATCGCATACAAGGATGTGCGTATTTTATTCAGATTCGATGCCGACAACAATTCTTCCTGCTTGGCTTGTTTGTATTTTTCAAGAACTTTCAACAAATGATAAAACGAAAGATTGTTTTCGTCACCGGCTAAGAAACCAATCACTTTTGAAAATTTTAAGTACTCATCTTTTGCTGTTTGCGATGCTGCTAGGTGATATCCGATCTCAACCGCGCTGGACAAACGTTCATCGGTATCCAGAAAAATGACTGCACTGTTCAGCCATTTCACACATTTAAAATACTGTTTCAATGTATCACTGCGTGTATAATTACCTCGTGGAATAAACTGCGTATAATCCATCAGTGAATCACCCAGAAAGTCTGAACGATCTATTTTTTCAGCGTCGTTGATATGTGTATATTCAAAATCAAAAGCACTTTCCATACCTGCCGGCACGGTATATTTCTTGCCTTTTAATAAAGACAATGCAACAGCAAAATAGGTCTGATTCCAGGCTCCGGCTTTGCGAAGAGCAGCAGTTGCAGAGGCACCATCTTTCTTTGAAGCTTCATACAATTCTGTAAGAAGTCTGTCCAGCAACGGATACATTTTTTTTGTTTCAAGACTCTGCATTTCCTTACTGATGTGCATATGCAATACTTGCAAATACAAATCTGTTGTTATAAAACTCGGTGTATAATCATAGTAATTCTGATCGTATACATGGAAGAGCTGTTCGTGTTTCGCTTTATTAATCACAAATCCATCGGCGGCAAGATGCTGTTTTACTGTTAGGGGTAAATCTGTAAACTGGTGCCAGTTTACTACATTACTCATATTGGCTCTTTCATATCCTGCCGTTTGAACATAATTGTTTTTATGCAGTACCGTTTCTACACGCAATACTCTATCAATAAATTCTTCTTCTTGTTTTGTCAGTTTTATCTGAAAGTTTTCATCCCAGAAAACAGGTTGATACCAATTTGTAGCATTGAAATGAGAACGCATCACATAATCCATAAACAAAAATCCGTGGCGCGCTAAAATTTCTGCACGAAGCATACGTAGTTCATGAAACGTTTTACCGGTAAGATCGACATTAAAATTAAATGCCGGCGGCTGTACCTTATCCTTGTAATAGTCTTTAAAATACTCCACGTAATCATGGTGTTTATACGATGCTTGCGGATCAATTTCTTTTGTTGTGATCGGATAGCCTTCATCGTAGGGTGCAAACTTCATCAAGGGCTGATTGAGTTTATACGCTTGCTGCGCCGTAGTCTTTTTTTCTTCTTCTTTTTTGTCAGAACACGAAAAACAGAGAGCAGCCAGTAAAATCAAACCGGATGTTGCTGCAATGCCAGTAAGCCTGTTAACGATACAATTGTTGTTTTGCATTTTCATAATTTATTGAATCTTGTTCGGTAGAAAGATACATCATTCCAAAAGAGCCCCATTTATAGGAACGTGTGCAAAATGTTTCCGGACTGGTGCGTTCTATGGTACGGATAATTATTTCCTGTAAACTATCTTTTTTTACTGAAAATTCTTCCAGCGGATTTACAAGTCTTGAACTCAGCCACAGTGGACGAATGTAAGCACGATCAATCTGAAAGATAAACAAACGTTTTTTTAAGATTGAATCAAAAGGTGTAGGTTTTATAATGCCCAAACAGATATCTGTCTTTCCGTCCCGGTTTACGTCGCCTGTCTCCATTTGAAAAACATCATAGGGTGTGTAGATACAATCAATGGGTTGCCTTGCTGTATCCGATATAGACAATTGATATTTTTGAATACTTTCCATTTTTTTGAGGCTCACAAAACCATCAAAAAAATCATCTTTTATGCGTACTTCTTTTTCAAATGTGTCTGGTTTGGAACAGCCATTCAAAAAAAATAAAAACACGAAGCATAGAAATCCGATTTTCATATGAAATATAACAGCAACTAAAAAACAATTCCTTTGCGATGCAGAAATTGTTCGGCATCTGTTTCAGTCATAATACAAGGTTTAGAATCAGACAGAATAAAGGGGATCACACGTACTAAAGTAATTGTATTATCCCGAATATCAAAACATGTAAAAATGCCTGTATTGCCCGGATATGTATTCGTATCAAAAATAAAATTCCCCAGGCTATAACAAATATATTTTCCTTTGTACATCTCTATTGGCTGAACGACATGCGGATGATGTCCGATGATGAGATCTGCACCTGCATCAATAAACATATGTGCCTGCACCTTTTGATCTGCCGATGGCAGCGTATCCATTTCAATACCCCAATGCAGACAAATAATAATAGAATAATCCGGATGTGTCTTTTTGAATGCTTTAATCCGGCCTTGTAATGCTGTACTGTTTTCATTGCAACACCCGGAGGATTCCTGCTGATACAACAACGTGTTTGAAAAGACTGCGAGCTTCGATCCATTCTTGTGAATAAATACCGGTTCACAAGGCTTCAGAAGTGTACTGTCTGCTCCTACGTAAGCAATATGATTGCGACTTAGCTCCTGCATGGTTTCTTGTATACCTTCTTTGCCATAATCACCCGTGTGATTATTCGCCAGGGCAACATGCGTAATACCACCTGTACGGATTGCAGGAAGCCAATCCGGATTTGCACGAAAGAAATACTTTTTATCTCTTGCTTCAAGTTTATCAGAACAAACCGGATGCTCAAGATTTACAAGCACCATATCCTGCTGCTTGAATACCTCTTGTACATCTGTAAACAGATAAGCAATTTCATTCTTTTCTATCGTCTTACGTGTTCCGCGATCAAGCATCATATCTCCGGCAAAAAGTATGTGCACCGGTTCTGATTGGTTACAGGCAGAAAAAAATATACCACAGACCAACAGCAACAATACGTTGTGTTGTTTGCATGGAAAAGTATTTGAAATTATATGATATAACATCATTTCAAAGATACAGAAATGGTGGAATTTTTCTTCATCCTGGTAATGTTCGGGGGTAATTCTATTTGTATTTTGTCTACCTCCAAATTCAATGTATCTTTATTGATATTATTTTATTAATGATCTATGAATATTAAAGTATTTGTTATTGCTGTTTTTGTTCTTGTTATTTCCGGCCTTTCATCCACAGCACAAACACAGCCTTATCAAGCTGTTATAAAATATTATAGTATTAGCGATAACACTTCTATTATTTCTTCTAATATAATATTGAGCTTTTTAAAAGACACAAGCAATACAATATATACAATCGATTTTTCTACCAGCAAAGAAAAAATAGTAAGCAAAAGTGACCACTTAAAAATTTTATATGGAGTTCCATCCAGTATGAGTTTAATACCCTGGAAGTCTGAGAGCTATTCGCATCCAAGATATTACAATCAGCATTTTTACTTTAACAACGAAGTATATCAAAAAGCTTCTTATGATGTGGATTTTGACAAATCAGACTCAAGCCTTGCGAACGTATTTCTATACGAAAAATCACGTTTATCATTTTATGTAAAAGATTCAAAAATTTCAATAACATATCTTATTGATCCCAATTCAAACAAGGAGTTACCCTATTATATACATTTCAGTAAACCACTAAACACTAGAACAAGAATCGGCGGCGGAGATTATAATTTCACTATTAAATGGAATGATTTCATACATTTTTTATCAACGAATTATCCAACGACTGTTACGTATTACGATCCTGTTTACAAAGTGCTCAACGAACAGTATTCACGATGGGGGTTGGATGCAGTAAATGATATAATCAGCAAGCCTTGTAAGATTTCATACCGAAAAAATACTATTGACTCAATACGGTCGTATAAAGAACAATTAGCACCCAATAAATTGTATGTAGAAAACTATACCTTTTTTAAAAGTATCTCATATGATTCTTTGCATAATGTATTGTCTAAAGAATATAAAATAAAAAGTTTTTCATTACCTCTTACGAAAGTATGGGAACAACACCAAACAATCTTTTTGCCCGATTCAATAAAAACTATTTCATTAAATAATGATATTGGTTACAAACCAATATCTAATAGCAACGCTCGTCATCAAAATAAAAAATACACAACACATTTTATCGAAAGTATAAATGTTGTATGTAAAAACAACAACAGATTAACAATGGCGCAAGTCCCTTTCATTACTCTGTTATTGGAATATGTTGATCGTGGAAAAATAACCTTGTATCATTATGAGCATGATCCTTACTATAGCCCCAAACTTTCTATTGCAAACACCATAGATATAGATGAAATATATGATTTGTATGAACGAGAACTGATTTATGATGCATGTTTTGAAAAAGATTCCTTTTATCCCTTAAATAAGGATTTTCGGGTAAAAGCACTTAAGGATACGTGTTTTGGATCAGATCCAATTGATTTACTTTATTATGTGAAAGATTATTTAGAATCCGACACCATAGGTATTTATAATAAGTATAGTTACTCTTTTGATGTAAAAAAATATTTTGAAAAAGATACCTCATATAGATTTAACTGGGAACAACACATCACACAAATTTCATTGTACAAAAAAATAGATTTAAAAAATATAAATCATGCACAAAAACCTGTGCTTGAATGCATCAGTTTTGATCTATGTTATTACAACATAAAAGGTATTGACATTCATATGGGACATGTTAAATGGGAAGATTTAAAAAAGATCATGCTTGCTGATAAAAGAGCATGGTATATAAATAACGGGAAAAGAAGAAATTATATTCATGATATACAATCCAAAGACCTTCTTAAATTCTTCCGTTATATGTACAACGAATTAGAATAATTAAAAAGCGCTTTTAAAACAATAAGCCGCCGAACATGATTGTTTAGGCGGCTTATCTCCTAGCTGGAAAAGATCCCATCATTATTTTAATATATCTGCACGAATTGAGACTTTTTTATTTATATAACTGTGCGGTCAGGTACAACTACATAAATGAAAATAACTCAATTCCCTGCAGATAATGTTTTTAGACTCAGAGTCTGCTGCCGAACTCCCCTAAAATTCGGCAGCCAGTCCGTAAACGGAACCTGAACTCTTTGTCAAATCAATCTATACTGTATATCCATTTCCTCTTGCATGCGAGCATTGGATTAAGACATACAGTATATATCAATGCGTTTTATGCTATTGCATATTATTTGGTCGTATACAAGAACAGAATTACATGTTGTAGTAAAGAATACTAAGCTGCAAATAGCCTGGGAAGTGTCTCAAGCTCCCACTCACAAAATTATCAACATTATGCTGGATAGTAATAGTGCGTTTTTGTATTCTGTTCCCTGTATACTAAAATCTTATTTCAAGTGAATATTTAAAAGCCATCTGCTTTTTTTACGATACAAAGATATTCGACTCTTTATTCAATTAATTATATAATCTTTCAGGAATGTTATAAGTTTTCCATTAATCAACTAACTATGAATTGCTTTTTTTCATTCATAATTCATAATTAGTTACGCTTCCTGGTGTGCAGCTTCAATGTTAATCGTATTTTCAGCAACTTCGGTTAATTTTTCGTCTGCTGCTTTTTCTTCGCTTAAGGTTGCGGCAAGAAGTTTTACAACTTTATCCAAACCTAAGGTGTCTGCAAACTGACGTAATGTTCCGTAGGTAGCAATTTCATAGTGTTCTACTTTTTGAGCAGCAGAAATAATACCTGCATCACGCATCGCACCTTTATCACATTCTTCCATAATCTCTCCTGCCTCCAGAATCAAGCCGGCAGTTGCTTCACATTTTTTTGCTACAGCATTTTTACCGATAAGTTCAAATACTTGTTCCAAACGTGTTACATGATTTTGCGTTTCATCCAGATGAGATTCCAATGCTTTAATCAAATCACCCGATGTAGCATTTTTAATCATTTTCGGAATTGCTTTTGTTAATGCTTTTTCAGCCCAGTAAATATCTTTCAATTCATCTTCAAATAATTTCTGTAATTGAGATTCCTGAATAGAATCATTACTTGGAGATTGATTCGATTTTGTTGTTTTCGGTGTAGCTGCAGTTTTTTTAACTGAACCATTTCCATTACTTGTTTTCTTTTCCATAGTCGTATAGTTGTTAGTTGTTAAAGATCTTTATCTATTATTTTCTTGTCAAGCGTATAAATGCATAAATAATTATTGCTACAATAAATACGGTAATGAAAATACCGAAACTCATACCTGCACTAAAGATGTCTCCTATTACGCTGCAAGAGCTAAATAAGAAAGAGGTTATAAACGCGGTTGTTATGACTGTAAGATTTTTCATCATCGTAGATATAACGTTATATATTATTTTAATAATTGTATGAGATTAAAAGCAGTATACTTTTACACTGCTTTTAATCTTTTTAATTTAATGATGAATTTCTTCGCCTTTATGTTCTTTCCAGTTGTTCTTGAAGTACTCGGCATCTTCATCATTGCGTGGATGTACTCCTACTACAATATTTCCTTTTTTTATGCCATCTTCATAAATACGAGCACGTTCCTCAGGAATACCTGCACCTACTAACGTTCCAACAATCCCTCCCGTAATGCTGCCTGCACCCGCACCAGCAAGACCTGCTGCAAGCGGACCAGCAATTACAAGTCCAAGACCGGGAATTAGAAGTGATGTTCCTATTGCTGCAATCGCACCTGCAACTGCACCGACAGTCCCGCCAATAGCAGCACCTTTACCAAGACCTTCAGCAGCTTTTGTACCAATCTCTGTATCGTCGTCTGCAAAATGTTTTTTACGTGTATCGTCAGACATGAGTAAATGGACTTCATCCTGATTGTAACCTTTTTCATGCAACGCATTGTATGCATTTTCTGTACTTTCACGATCTCTGAACATTCCTGTCACCAATTTGTTATTTGTTGTCTTGTAGGTGTTGGTTGGTGTTGAATTGTTTTGATTTTCCATAATAGTATTTGATTAGCTGATTAGAAATTGTTTAAGTTTTATATTACGAATGTAGGGCATTCAAACACCTCACTACTTACATAATACAATCTATTGATTACAGGTTTTCCATACATCGAATAGTTAAATAAATGCATAAAAAAAGGCTACATCGCTGCAGCCTTTTTTATTTATAATTTTAATCTACATTTAAGCAGCATCCTTAATAGTACGTATAAGTCCCATGCCTGAAAGGAAGAATACAAAACCAAGTACACCATAAGTGATCATTGGCTTTATTGGGCTTCCTGTTTTTGAAAATAACACAGCAGTATATATTAAAAAACCAATTCCTAAAATTGTCAATACCGCTCCAAAGATTCTCTTAATATTCATATGCCTATTTTTATATACAATATGTACATTACAATGGACAATACTTTTACATTATTTTCATGAATTGTTACACTATTTAATGCGATGATTTCAATCATATAAATCATAGTTCAGGAAAACACCTACAAGCCAGGGGGCATGGTCTGGTCATAAACCTTTTTCACTACACGCGGTGCAACAAATCGATAGCCAATATCAAAACCAATATAATTATACGCACTGGTATACCTTACTGTATTCAATGCAGCAGTTCGTCCATCTAAGTCAAACCGCACGGCAGCAAAAAAACGATTTGATTGATAGCCTATACTTGCAGAGCCATCCAATACCCATTGCAGGCTTGTTTCTTTATGAACACGTTCATCGTTTTCAGAATACAATCTGTTAATATACAGATTGAGTGGAGAGAAAATTGAAATAGTTGCGTAGAAATGTTTTTTAATTACCAGGTTTCCTCCTATTCCCGGAGAAAGTTTTATGTTATAACCCACAACTTTGGTAATGTTATCGTAGCCTTCAAAATACGGACGTTGAGGAACACTAAGCAAATTTGTATCTCCGTAAAAACGCTGACTGTATATTCCGGCTTTGACCATAAAACCAAGATGACTTTTAATTTGTCCTTCTGTGTGATCAACGGTAGAGAGATATGAATATTTTTTCCAGTTGAAATTATAAATTCCTTCAAACATGTATTCTTTAATTGTAATGTCCGGACGAGGTACCGTCGATTGAAGAGGATCCAGACTATTAAAGGAGTTAATATCTGTCATACCTTGTACCTTCATAAATTTGAAGGTAAGAATATAGATGGGACTTTTATATTTAATTGTAGCCGTGCGGTATTTTGTAGATACATAACCTGGTGGATCTCCGACAGGCGGTAACAAACTCATCGCAAAACCTGCCGTTATGTGCCTATAACTAAATGAAAAACCTGTAATGGTTTTAATATTTGTACGAAATTGAGAACTGGCCTGTAAAGCGCCTTTGGGCTCTATATTTATATGCACTGTTGGCGAAAATACATGTGTCGCAACCGTTGCATAATTTTTCGGATATACTTTAATATAAGTTGAATCGGAAGGATTGTATTTAATTTTCAAATGAGGAAAATACTTCTCATAAAATTTGTCGGGATGCAGAAAAACATTCTCCTTTTTTTTCTGTGCATGCAGCGTAAAACCAATGAAAAAAATAACGCCAAGTACAAGCAACTTCTGCATATGTCAAGATAACTATTAAAAACAACAATGCAAGGTACTCACTCACACAAAGAACTAATAACAACTATTAATTCTGATTATAATCATATAAGAAAAACAACAGCTATAATTGCTGTAAAAATAACCGCAAATGTAGTTATATCCGGAGATTCAAGAATAACGCCTGATTGGCGAACCAAACGATGCATGTATATATATCCTCTTTTATAAATCTTCATAGTATTTCCTATTCTATGTACTTATACTCTTTTCCTTCACAATGGTTTCACAATTCAATTCTATGAATATCCATTCATTTAAATCCTTTCAATTCATTAATACAATCGAAAAACCTATTAGAAGATATGCAGCAAACCCAATAGATACGATAGATACAAGAGATTCAAAATAACGTGTTTTTTTTCTGTTTGTCATGACCGTTGCTGTTTGATATGATGTAAAATTCACCAATATCATACAATATTGTGTTACACGGTAACAGGCAATTATTATATCATTTCCATGCACTAAATGCGTAAAAATGAGGTGGAAAAAAGGTTCTACAAAAAATAATTTATATCATTTAAAATAATTAAGTACATATATATCACATCATAAAAAATGCTTCATGCCTTTATATATATAAAGGCATGAAGCATTTTTATAGAGTATATATTTCTAATTTAAATACCTTCTAAGAGTCCAGGCAATCGTCTCATGATCCTGAAGCAGTTTTGTAAAATAATCGGTGGTGCCTGCATCACTATCTGCATCAATATCTTTTCTCAATTCAACGATAACAGATTCATGATCAGCAAGTAATTCCTTCAGCATATCTTTTTGAGATGGATATTTTCCAGGTGCTTCTTTTAAGCGTGTCACTTTAGAAAACTCTTCCATTGTTCCGATCGTGTTTGAACCCAGCTTATTAATACGTTCTGCCGTTTCGTCTATAATGGCTTCAAGTTGTGTATACTGTGCTTCAAACAATTTGTGAAGTTCCATAAAACTTTGTCCGGAAACATTCCAATGAAACTTTCTTGTCTTTACATACAACGTCATTTGATCTGCCAATGCAACAGACAACATGTTTACACTTTTTTTAATGTCTTCTTCTGAAAGTCCTAATTTCATAGCTCTAAAATTTATGTTGATGTAAAATGATTTTATACATCAAAGTTGCACAAACACGGCTATGAATGGCTTACATGTTTTCAGAAAATGCTTATACAAATCACATGTATAACATTTGATTCTGTTGCAACGAATAAAAATATAAACTAAAAATAATATGTGTTGGCTTTTTAGTTCAACGCAAAATAACTAACTCATAAATGAATTATACATTGTATTTTCTGGCCCAATCAACCATTGATTTCATAACGGGTGATAAGGCTTTACCGGCTTCCGATAATTTATATTCTACATGCGGCGGAATAACAGGCTTAGCTATACGCTCAACCAGATTATCCGCTTCAAGTTCTTTTAAATTCTGGATCAACATTTTCTCGGTAATCGTTGGTATGGCTCTTTTCAATTCACCATAACGTTTGCCTCCGGTCATTAAATTAAAAATAATGATTGGCTTCCAGCGGCCTCCTATCTTGGTTAGCGTAAAGGATACCGGACAAGCTGTAATAGCATCCAGCTTATTTAAGTGATTGGTTGAAGATTCTTTTACTGCCGTCATAAGATACCTACTTTAGGGTTAGTACTTGTAATAAAGTAAGTACAAATATACATTTGTTTAATCATTAACTCAAAACAAAATACAGATATGAAATACGTTATCACAGGTTCATTAGGAAATATAAGCAAGCCACTAGCTAAGACATTGATTGCAGCTGGTCACACGGTAACAGTAGTGAGCAGCCAGGAAAGCCGTAAAGCTGAAATCGAAGCCTTGGGCGCAAAAGCGGCGATCGGTTCGGTTCAGGATGTAGACTTTTTAACAAAAACCTTTACAGGTGCAGATGCGGTGTATACAATGGTTCCGCCTACGTTTGCTGCAGCCGATTGGAAAAAATACATTGGTGATACAGGTAAAGTTTATGCAGATGCGATTGCTGCTTCGGGGGTAAAAAACATTGTAAACTTAAGCAGCATCGGTGCACACATGGCAGAAGGATGCGGCCCTGTAAGCGGTATCCACAGAGAAGAGCAAGCATTAAATACATTGTCTGATGTCAACATCAAACATCTTCGTCCGGGTAATTTTTATACCAACCTGTTGAATAACATCGGTATGATCAAACATGCGAACATCATCGGTGCTAATTATGGTACGAACACATCCATCGTATTTGTGCATCCATCTGATATTGCTGCTGTAGCTGTAGAAGAATTAACTGCTTTAACCTTTAAAGGTCATACCGTGCGTTATGTTGTAAGCGATGAACGTACTACAAACGATGTAGCAAAAGTACTTGGTGCAGCAATCGGTAAACCGGAGCTTCCATGGATTGACTTTAAAGACGAAGATAGTTTTGGCGGTATGGTTGGAGCAGGCTTACCAGAAGAAATTGCAAAAAATTTCGTAGAGATGGGTAAAGCCGTACGTGAAGGAAAAATGTTTGAAGATTATAATGCACATAGATCTTCTGTTCAACTCTCTAAGACAAAACTTGAAGATTTTGCGAAGGAGTTTGCTGCAGCGTTTAATCAGTAATATAAAATATCAAATGAATAAATGTAGTCAAAGGCTACAAAATACCCGGCACCAGTCACTGCTTCGCTAATGCCGGCGCCAGAATTAATAAAAATAAAAGCCTGAACAATAGTGTAACTCTATTGTTCAGGCTTTTATTTTTATTCTTGCTGATTTATACTGAATGAACAGGGAACGAAAAATAAAACGTTGCTCCTTCTCCTACTTTCGAATTGGCCCACACTTTACCGCCATGTTTTTCAATAATGCGTTTAACAATAGCCAATCCAACGCCAGTACCTTCAAATTCTTTTGTACTATGAAGGCGTTGAAATACGCCAAAAAGTTTATCGCTGTATTCCATGTCAAATCCAGCACCATTATCTTTTACAAAGTACACGGTATTATCTGCTTCTTTTGTAAAACCTACTTCAATAACAGGATGTTCTATTTTACTTGAATATTTAATGGCATTTGAAAGCAGATTGATAATAACCTGTTTCAGTAAATTATAGTCAGCTTCAATTTCAGGTAAATTTGCTACTTTGAATTCAGCTTTTGGAGAATGTACCTGAATCTCATTATAAATATTATTCACCAGATCCTTCATGTGAATCACTTGCTTCTGTATAGGCTTTTTACCTAAGCGGGAAAACGCCAAAAGATCGTCAATCAAGGTATCCATTTTAAAAGCATTGCGTTTGATGTTACCCAGCAAACGAGCAGACTTTTCATCTACCTGAGTAAATGCATCCTCAAGCATTTGTGTGTAATTATTAATGGACCGCAAAGGCGCGCGCAAATCATGAGAGACCGAATACGAGAACGATTCAAGCTCATTATTTACAATCTGCAATTGATGATTATTTTCTTTCAGATCCTGATTCAGACGTATGATTTCATCGTCCTTAATTTTACGTTCCGTAATATCGCGTGCATTTGAAAACCACTTCCCTCCTTTTACAACAATGTTCCATTGCAGCCATTTATGCGATCCATCTTTACATAAAAGTTGTGTTTCAAAAGAAAGTATATCCTCATCACGTTTTTTAAATCCTTCTAGTCGCTCTTTATCCATATCATTCAGAAAAAATAATAAGGTGCGTGCATTGATCTCCTCTGCTGAATACCCAAGCACCTGGGTCATTGCAACATTATAAGCATCAAAGGTGAATGTATCTGCATCGATCGTACAAATAATATCCGGAGAGTTATTGATCAGAATGGCAGACTTTTCCAACGCGTTATTGCTTTCGACTAATTCTTTGCGCTGCAATTCCAATTTCAAAAGCATACTAACCTTTGCTTTTGTCACTTCCGGATCAAGCGGTTTAAACAAATAATCAACCGCACCTTCTTCTAACCCTTTAATAATATTCTTTTGTTCTTTGTACTCTGCAGATGCAAACAAAATCGGAACGTCTTTTGTACGTTTATTAGACTTAAGCATATTCGCAACTTCAAACCCATCCATTTCTGGCATTTGTACATCCAGAATAATCAGATCCATAGGTTTACTTAAAGCAATTTTCAAACCTTCGTCTCCAGAGG
Organism: Cytophaga aurantiaca DSM 3654; assembly: GCF_000379725.1. GTDB lineage: Bacteria > Bacteroidota > Bacteroidia > Cytophagales > Cytophagaceae > Cytophaga > Cytophaga aurantiaca. The sequence goes on along the minus strand of NZ_KB903666.1, from coordinate 153,630 downwards.
TAGCTTTAAAAAATGTTCGGTTTTCTTTCATCAACAAATTTTCAAGCGCAAAAATATTGTTTGAAATATCATCAATGATCAAAATATTTGCTTTACCTTCTTTCATATAACTGTTTTAAGTAAGATGAAATTTCATCCAATGTCAAATTACTGCATATTGATCCGATTGAAACGGATGCCTGAGGCATATACGGATATTCTGCTGTTGTAGGTTCCTGTGCAATCGTATAACCGCCAGCTCTTCTTATTTCCAGCATTCCTTCTGCACCGTCACTACTTGCGCCTGTTAATATTATGCCCACTAACTTTTCCTTATATACTTCGGCAGCTGTTGCAAATAACAGATCGATAGAGGGCCGACTGTGTTTCACATATATATCTGAAGTCAGTGAAAATGTTTCATCCTGTTCAATTAATAAATGATAATCCGGTGGAGCAATATAAATACACGCTCCATGAATCTTTTCCTTTTCATCTGCCTGCTTTACGCGCATCAAACATTTTGTCTGCAATATTTCTTCCAGCAGTTTTGTATGCTCCTTTCCACGATGCTGAACAACAATAATGGGTAGGAAATAATCAGCGGGTAACGCACTTAATACATGAATAAGCGCATGTAAACCTCCAGCTGATGCACCAATAACAACAGCTTCAACTATTCTGTTGGTATCTATTCTATTCATCATCCAATCTTCATAAATATGCGTTCCTTTTTATCAACGTCTTCGAAATTACTTTTCCTATCCGTAAATAAAAGAGATTCTTTATTTCCGAGTGCAAGAAAACCAAAAGAACAAAGGCTCTCATGAAACAAATTGATTACTTTATTCTGCAGCTGCTGATTAAAATAGATCAATACATTACGGCAAACAATTAATTGAAATTCATTGAATGATTTATCAGCCGTTAAATTATGAGGCGAAAAAACAACATTGTCTCTAAGAGATTTATCAAACAAAACAGAATTGTATTTCGATATATAATATTCAGACAAGGAGTGCATACCACCCGATTTATTATAATTGACTGTATATGCTTTCATGTTGTCAACAGGATATAAACCATCTTTTGCAATCTGTATGGAGCGTTGATTGATATCCGTAGCATATATAATGGATCTTTCTAAAAGACCAGCTTCTTTCAATACAATTGCAATGGAATATACTTCCTCACCTGTTGCACAACCTGCAATCCAGATCTTGATCACCGGATAAGTAGCGAGTCTCTCCATTACGTTTTCCCGTAAACTTTTATAAAAAGTAGGATCCCGAAACATTTCCGTTACGGTAACAGAAAGTTCCTGAATGAATGTTTCAAAAACAGCTTCGTCTTTTAATAAAATTTTACTAAGATCCTGTAACGTCGGAATCTTATACATATTCATAAAATTCAGGATGCGTCTTTTGATAGATGCCTCTGCATAATCTGTAAAGTCATATCCATACATAAACTTGATGGCATCTAAAAATGCTTTCAGTTCTTCCTGAGAATATGAAAATGCATGCGATACAGACTGTTGCTCCATAGCTGAAAATAAAAAGATACTTAATAAAAGTTTGCTGTTAATTATACAACCATACCCGCATTAACGAAAGTAATTGCTCAATGTTTACGGGTTTTGAAATATAATCTGACATACCAGCAGCCAGACACTTTTCACGATCGCCTTTCATTGCTTTTGCTGTGATGGCAATAATCGGAATTTTATCAAATTGAGGCATACTACGTATTGCTTTTGTAGCTTCATATCCGTCCATTTCAGGCATCATCACATCCATGAGGACAATCTCAATCGAAGGGTTTTCGGCTAGCACCTGAAGAGCTACTTTGCCGTTTTCTGCGATAAAACATTGCATCTCTTCTTCTTCAAGTGCATTGGTCAGTGAATATACATTCCGTATATCGTCGTCAACAACCAAAACCTTTTTCGATTTCAGAATTTCTTCTGTTTTATGAAGTTTACGAATGATGCGTTGTTTTTCTTTCGGCAATTTTGACTCTACCCGATGCAGAAACAAGGTTGTTTCATCGAGTAAGCGTTCCTGCGAATTGGCTGTTTTCAATACAACCGCACTCGCTAATTTATTCAATATATTTTTTTCATCCAGCGTAAGGTCTCTGCCCGTATAGACAATGATTGGAATTCCTTTAATATCCTGTGTCTCTTTAATTTTTTCGATCAGATCAAACCCAGACATATCCGGCAAACCCAGATCAACAATGATGCAATCGTAGGCATCTGTTACCAGCATATCATACGCTTCTTTACCTGTAAACGCAGAATAACTTTTAACATCCCCGTTTCCGATCAATTCACGGATCGCGTTATTCTGCACTTCGTTATCTTCAACTACAAGTAATTTTTTTAATTTTTTACGTCCGAAGTCTTCGATCCGATCAAAGGCATTCAACAACACATCTTTGGTAACCGGTTTCAGAATGTAATCAAAAGCACCCAATTCCAAACCTTCTCTCTTACGATCGTAGCCAGAAATAATCTGCACCGGAATATGTCTTAACGCCGGATCATTTTTTAATTGTTTTAAGACCTCAGCACCATCCATTACAGGAAGTTTCATATCCAGCATGATGGCATCCGGCTTGTATTGACGGGCATAGCTTAATCCGGTATTTCCTCTTGTTGCGATAATCCCTTTGTAATTTCGTTCTCTTAAAAAATCAAGCATCAGTTTTGCAAATACGATATCGTCTTCCATCAACAGAATGATTTTATCATTCGCAGATAAATTGTACCGATCGTCTGAGAAATCCTCGAATTCTTCCGGCGTAGTATCTTCAATGGATGTAGATTGTACAGAAGAAGTATTTTCCTGTTTGCGGAAATCCGGAGTGTTTTTTTCTACAACCTGATCTGCCTGATTTTTATCCGTTTCTATATAGTGATATGGAAGGAACAACGTAAACGTACTTCCTTTACCTTCTTCGCTTTGTACATGTATTTCTCCGCCAAGGGCAGTTGAAAGCTCGCGACTGATTGATAAGCCCAATCCTGTACCCCCGTATTTACGTTTGGTTGAACCATCTACTTGCTGAAACGCTTCAAAAATAATCTGCTGTTTATTTTTAGGAATACCGATTCCGGAATCTGTAACGGAAAGTGCAAGGCAGTTGTGTGCATTCAAATCTTTATTTCTGAATACAACCGTTTCCGGAACAGCACCCATTTTAAATATAACAAAACCTTTATTTGAAGTAAATTTAAATGCATTTGAAAGCAGGTTTCGTATGATCTGCTCCAATCGCTGACGATCTGTATGAATGCTGGTTTTAAGCAACGAGTCTTCGCATTCAATCTTAAAGTTGATCGCTTTCTTTTTTGCAACTTCATCAAACATGGCGTGCATGCTGTTACTTATCTTATTAAGCGAAACATCTTCAATATCAAGATCCAGTTTACCAGCTTCAACCTTTGAAAGGTCTAGAATTTCATTGATCAACTCTAGCAGATCGGAACCCGAATTACAAATGTTTTGTGCAAATTCTACTTCTTTTTCGTTGAGGGTAGCATTCTTATTATCAATCAATAATTGTGACAGAATCAATATGCTATTGAGTGGTGTACGCAATTCATGCGACATGTTTGCAAGAAACTCTGATTTATATTTACTTGTCAGTTCCAGCTCACGTGCTTTTGTCTCTATCTGTATTTTAGCGTTCTCCAGCGTTTCCTTTTGCGCTTCAAGCAAATTCGCTTTTTCTTCTAATTCTTCATTGCTTTGATGCAGTTCTTCCTGCTGGGCACGCAGATCTGCTTCAGATTTTTCAAGCAACTCTGTTTTCACCTGAAGCTCTTCATTGAATTGTTTTAATTCTTCCTGCTGTGCTTCCAGTTCTTCTGCTTGGCGTTGCGTCTCTTCAAGTAATTCGGTTATCTTACCCCTTGATTGGGCAGATGTAATGGCTATAGCTATACTATCCATCACAAGCGTTATATAGGACTTCTGAATATCCGTGAAAGGCTTCATGCTCCCAAGTTCTATGATACCAACGGTGTTGTTTTCATATAATATAGGAGCTATTAAAATATTGGCCGGATTGATTTCTCCCATACCGGAATCAAGAATAAAATTGTCTGACGGAATATCTGTCAATACAATTGTTTTCTTGTCCTGCGCAACCTGCCCGATAAGTCCTTCTCCAAAACGAATGGTTTTTACATCTTTCTTTGCTTTTGTTAGTGCATATCCACTGGAAAGATGCAATGCAGATCCGGAATCATTGGCAATATAGACAGCTCCTAAAGATGCATTTAAATACGGAACTAAATGATCTATCACAGACCGTCCAAGTTCCTGTATGGCTTGATTCCCTTGCATTTCCTGAGCTAGAGTACTGCTGCCGGATAAACTCCAGTTTTTTTCTGCCGTCTCTTTTTCTGCTGTGCGTAATGCATTCAGATTTGTAACAATAATAATATAAACAGCAATTAAAACGATAACAATGGCAACAATGAGTGCGATAAAAACAGAATTGAAATCCTTTGCATCTTTTTCGCTGGTTATTTTCCGTTCAGTCAGTAATCTGAACTCCATATCCTTGGCCTCATCTATATTGGCACGTATTTTATCCATGATACGCTTTCCATTTTCGCTGGAAACCAATAGCTGTGCTAAGGCAAAATCACTATTTCGAAGTTTAATACAGCTGTCCAGATGATTTAAATGCGCATGAATTAAGTCATTGATCTCCGCAATTCTTTTTTGCTGCGTTGGATTATCAATGGTTAAATCTTTAACATAATCTATATTTTGTTGTACTTGTGCTGTTGCCTTATTATACGGATTCAAAAAATTATCCTTTCCGGTAATAACATATCCACGCATAGAAGTTTCAGCATCCGTTTGTGTAACCAGAATCTGTTCAAGACCGTACAAAACTTTGTGGGTATGATCCACCCATTCGTTCGTTTCTTTAAATTTTTCGCTATTGCGATACGAAATGAAGCCAACAATGATTAAAACCAGTGTACAGGCGCCTAATCCAAGCAGTATCTTTTTATCTAATGTAAAATTCATATATATAAAAATAAAAAAATTACGGATAGTTCAATACAATAATTTGCGTTTGTGCAATACTTAATGCGTTTCATATGATAAAATGTTCAGATTAAAATCTGTTAATGATCTATTCTTCATCGCAACTACTTTTTTAACTTTTGTTAATAGGAATCTGTCTTTATATGCCTAACTTATGAGATAGGATTGCTCAACTACAAGAACAATTATTTGAAATAACCAGCTAATTCGCTTTTATATAAGTTACGTATTTCTTTTTAAACCTAATACGCAACACATACTTTTAAATTATTATTAGTTACACAGCTATGAAACTAAAGGAAAAAATTAAGATTCTCATGCTTGAAGATGTTGAAGATGATGTCACATTCATTGAAAATATTCTTGAAAAAGGAGGTATTGATCACTCAACCCTTCAAGTTGATTCCAAAGCTGAATTCATAAAAGGTATTAAAGAATATCAACCCGATGTGATCCTTTCAGATCACTCTTTGCCTCAATTCAATTCTATTGAAGCGCATAAAATCTGTCTAAAAGAAAATCTGTTTGTTCCGTTCATTCTTGTAACAGGAGCTGTATCCGAAGAGTTTGCCGTTACCTGTTTAAAACTAGGTATCGATGATTATATTTTAAAATCCAATCTTTCCCGATTACCGAGTGCAATTCTTACAGCATTGAGACAGCGCGAACTTGAAAAGACGAAAATTCAGACAATGCATGAATTAAAAGAACAAAATGAACAGATCTTAAAAATTAACAAAGAGCTGGATTCTTTTATTTATAGCATTTCACACAGCCTTAGAGGCCCGCTTTCAACCGTAAGCGGATTGTTAAATCTTGCAGAACTGGAATCACCAGAAAATAATACGAATGTAAAAGAGTTACATAAAATGATGGAAGCTTGTGTTCAACGTTTAGATACTACGATCCGTCAAATGGTTGATCAATGTCGGAATGCACGTCTGGAGATTGACACCAACGCAATTGATATTGCTGAATTGATTGATAAATCAATGAATAATCTGTCGTATTTATCCGGAGCGGATGCAGTAAAAGTATCTATCATGAATTCTGCGCAAGTTCCTTTTTATTCAGACTCATATAGACTGGAAGTTATCATCAACAGTATTTTATCCAATGTGATCAAGTACCGTGATCCGCAAAAAGAACAATCAGAAGTGTCGATTCAAATCATCTGTACTCCTGAACATGCCGTAATAAATTTCAAAGATAATGGTTTAGGAATCTGTAAAAAATGCATGCCTAAAATTTTCAATATGTTCTATCGGGCATCCGAAAAAAGTGATGGCGCGGGTTTGGGCTTATATATAGTAAAGGAATTTGTGGAACGGCTTAAAGGTACTGTAACCGTTACTTCTGTTGAAAATGAGAATACAAGTGTTACCATTGTACTACCCAATACCACAATCTAAAACGTAGCTGATATATTAATGTTTCTTTTCTGATGGAGTTATAGACTCCAATACTGTTTTATCCAGAGATTGTATATCCCCTCCATGCAAGGCATCCAGAATGATCTTAATATTTTTCTTTAACAGCGTATAGTGATTGGGTTTCGTAAAAAAAGCTAAGGCGCCAAGCTTAAACGCTTTTTCAATTTCATGCGGATAGGAAGACGTAGAATACATCACAACCGGAATTTTCTTAAACTGCTCTTCTGCTTTCAGCTTAGTTAAACAATTCCAGCCATTCATACCCGGCATATTGATATCTAAAAAAATAACACTCGGTGCATAACCATTCTCAAGCATAGAGAACGCTTCAGGTCCTTCCATTGCATAGGTGTATTTTACATTCGGGTCTATTTCACTCAATGCTTCAAATATCAAATCTGAATCATCTGCATCATCATCAACTAGTAAAAACTCTATCGCCATTGTATTTTAGGATTTAATCGTATTTAAAGGTAATAAAATTGTAAACACCGCCCCAATATCTTTTACTCCATTCGCAAATATAATTCCATTATGCCTATCCACAATCTTTTTACATAATGCCAGACCAAGACCAGTACCTTCATATTTGTCTTTGGAATTCAAGCGTATAAATGCATCAAACATCTTCTCTACATCTTCTTCTGAAAAACCAATACCATTATCTGTTATGGTAAGTTTTTCATACTCAATACCTGAAACATTTTCTCTGGCATACGTTATCGCAATTTGCGAGGCTTCATCTGTTTTAGAAAATTTCAATGCATTATTGATCAGATTGTAAAAAAGCTGATAGATCAATACCGGTACGCCTTGTATCACAGGTAATTTATCTGTTGTAATCGTTGCCTCTTTTTCATCGATCAGAATTTCAAGGTCTTTTTTAATATTTATAATGATCTCATTTAAATCTATTTTTCCCATTGCCTGACTCAAATCACTTAGGGTTGAATAGGTCAGAACTCCTTCAATCATAGAGATCATACGATCTGTAGAATGCAGAATTTTATCCAGATACAGATGTCCTTTTTCCGGGATCAGCGGTTTGAATTCTTCTTTAATTCTATTTGTAAAAATTTTAACCTTCCGAACAGGCTCTTTGAGATCATGACTGGCTACATGGGCAAATTGCAATAAGTCTGCATTGGTTTGTTTAAGTTCTGTAGTACGTTGCCGAACCTGCTTACTTAATTCTTCGGCAAATTGTTTATGCTCCGTTATGTCAAGTATCATACCGATAAGCTTAAACGGCTTATGCGCATCATCAAACATTGCTTTACCAAAAGATTTCACCCAACGTATTTCTCCATTTGAGTGCTCCACTCTATACTCTGCATTATATATACCTCCACCTTCCATAGCCTTTTTAATTGCCTTATTACGGACAGCGATGTCTTTAGCAACAATCTTAGAAGTAAATTCTTTATAGGTAGGCTGATGTTCTTCCGAAAATCCAAAGATTTTTTTATACTGATTATTGCAATCCATTTCATCGGATTCAATCAGCAACTCATAATAACCGATCTCCCCTGCGTCCAGAGCGAGCTGTAACCGATCTCCGGCAAAACGAATCTGATCCTGAATTTCTTCATTTAATTCACGTGCAATAACTTCTGTGGTGACATCCTGCAACGTACCGTTAAAACGGTATGCTTCTTTTTGATCATTAAACCAGGCTCGTCCTTTTGCATTGACAATGCGCTCCTCTTTTGAGACAGGATTAATGATCGTATACGTAACATTGTAAACTCCTCCGGATGAATAATCCAATGCTCTTGTGATTGCCTTTATCACATCTGGCCGTTCTTCCTCTGAAATAACTGCCAAAGCCAAGGACAGATCAATCTCTGACACAGGCAATAAACCAAACCAATCTTTCAAGCGCTCATTGCCATCAAACGTATTCTTCACCGGATCATAATCCCAAGTGCCCAATTCAGCTGCATCAATGGCAAAGCGCAATTTATTTTCACTCTCTTCAATTTTTTTCAGATTCTGAACCATATTGGTTGTCTCAGTACACACAACCAATACGCCACCAATAATACCCCCTTCAATATATACCGGACTGTAACCGAACGTCCAGTATACATCCTGCATTTGACCGTTGCGATAGATCGGAATCAACTGATCTTCACTCCAGGTTGATTCACCTTGCAAAACACGGTCGATCAATGGTTTTATAACCGGCCATATTTCCTGCCAGCAATCCACACCTTTTTGCCCTAGTGCGACAGGGTGCTTCCCTTCATTGCCAAGGCTTGGACGGTATGCATCGTTATAAAACTGAATCAACTCATCTCCCCACCAGATAAACATGGGAAATTTTGAATTCAGAACAATACTGACTGTTGTTAATAGACTTTGCGGCCATGTGTTTATACAACCCAATGAAGTTGTATTCCAGTTAAACGCACGTATCCGCTCTCCCATTTCTCCGCCGCCGGACAAAAAATTTAAAACGTTTGAATTTGGCTCTGAGGATTCAGAAATAAATGTCATGAAACTTAAATTGTACTTACTACAAGATACCAATTTTAAATCTAATTATTTGAATCTATTACTTATTCTTAAAAATATCTTTTTGTTAAATACATCAAATATGTATATTGAATTCAAAGAAAGGTGCATTGCTGACAGCTATGCAATCCAGGCTATATGTTACAACTTACAATTTGAGGACAACTATAAATTGGAAAAAATCTTTTTTAAAACCAATACGTATAGAATCTTAGATAGAGTTTAAAAGTCTATTCAGAAGTATCCTGCTCTATAATTTAGTTTATCGCATAGCAGGGAAAGATTACCAGCGCATTTTTTAATATTTTATTTATCTTTTTAACGTGTACAGCTTATGGAAAGTAGAATTCTCATCATTGATGACAGTGCAGATGATTACGCACTTGTGGAAAACACATTGATCGATTCAGGAATCAATGCAGAAATAATTTATGCTTCAGATGGAATAATTGGCTGTAAAGAAGCAGCAAAAGAAAATATTGACTGCATCTTTTTAGATTACAATCTTCCCAAAATGAACGGACTGGAGGTCTTACATAAAATTCGTTCAGAAGGCATTGACACTCCGATTATCATGCTGACCGGACAAAAAGATGAGCATACGATAGTAGAATTGTTGAAAGAAGGGGCTAATGATTATATTTCCAAATCAGATATTACTCCTGAAATACTTAGGCTCAGTTTTGAAAACTCCAGGCAACTTTACAAAATGCGAAAAGAGAAAGAAGCTGCAATCAATGCATTAAAAGAAAGTCAGCTAAGACTTTCAGAAGCACAGGAAATTGCTGCACTTGGTAACTGGGAGTATAATGATGAAACCAGAGAACTGTATCTCTCCGGACAAGCGCAAAAAATTCTGGATTACACATTAGAATACAGTATATTCCCCATGCATGCATTTATGCGTCATCAGGTATATAAAGAAAATCTGGTACTCCTTAGTGGCTTCATGCGAAATCTTTATGAAGATTCACACTTCGCGATAACATTACGCATAAAAACGTTTGAAGGCATTTATAAATATGTTCATATACAAAAACGCAGCGAAGACAATATATTTTCCGATAGAAAAAAAGTTGTAGGAACCATACAGGATATAACACTTTTGAAAAAGGCATTAGAAGAAACAAAAAAAGCGAAGATCAGTCGTAAGGCAACAACTATCGTATTGACCGTTGCGATCTGTATCTTTTTAGTTTCAGAAGCACTTATTGATCCATTTGTTGATGCCCTTCAAATTGGTTTCCTTATAGCCATTTCATTCAAAGGAGTTATAGCATTTCTTTTAAAACCACTTGAAACAATGCTTGAAAAATTCATGCTTCGAAAAGTATCTACAGCACAAGTACAATAACGTACATTATTTAATAAGCGCTATATTTATGTAAGTAGAAAGATTTACTGTCAACATCAGTATTTTTGCGTCTGCACAGGCACCGCCTACAAACGGCGTAACCAGAATTGGTTTCATGGCTTCTTCGTTCGTATATGTTTTTAGATAACATGGACGTTTTCCTAAGCTCACAGCAATTTCAACTTTATATACTTTACCACTGGTTTTATTAATAACCTGCAATGTTTTACCTGCTTCTAATTTAATTCCTTCTTTTAAAACAACGGGCTTTGAGTCATACAACACTTCAAAGGTATCTGTAGAAGTGTTTGACGTAAATGAAGCGAAACAAAAAGCGATCAAAAGAACTATTACGTTTTTCATATGTTTAGTAAGTAATGGATTTTATGTTTTAAGAATTCATTGTTTAACGAAGTATATTTTCAATATACTTCACCTTCAACAAACAACCAACCTGCACCGATCTTTTCGAAGGAAGAATATTCATGATGAATATGATCATCACCTTCTGCGTCGGAATAATACGCTTTAAATTCAACATAGCCGATGGTATCCGATGCACAACCTTTTTTTGTTGAACAGATCTCCAGTTTTTTCCATACACTTGATGCAGCCCATGCCTTAATGGATTCTGCATTGTATTGTTTACGGGTAAGCGGATGTGTTGTATTCAGAATATAAGCTACCTCGCATCGGGTATATGCGGTGTAGCGCGAACGCATTAATTGCTCGGCTGTTTGAGGTAGTAAAATACCGCTTATAAAAGTCTGACAACACATATCATATGTTTTCCCCGAACAGCACGGACACAATTTCATAAATATCTTCTATTTAAATAATCGTCTATCTCTCTTAAAAGTAATTCAATAAAGAGGAATCGTTAACCTATCATATAAATGTACCAATTATTTTTACAGTTAAGCAAGTATCTTTACAATGAAATGCTGAACTTGTGGAAGCATATATGAACAGATTGTAAACGCTATACCAATGACTCCAAACTATAACCTGGTTTTACCTTTTGATTTTTTGAAGAAGATTTCAAAAAACAATAATAAAGAATGGTTTACAAAAAATAAGCTGGTATATCAATCTGCACACGCAGAATTGGTTTCATTTGCAGATATCTTGCTTGTAGAAATGAATAAACACGATTCGATTGAAACACCTTCCGGTAAAAAAAGTTTATACAGAATTTATAACGATGTTCGATTCTCTAAAGATAAAAGTCCGTATAAGAACAATATCGGCGGTGGTTTCAGACGGGCAACTAAACAACGCAGAGGCGGTTATTATTTTCATATAGAACCCGGAAACTCATTTGTAGGAGGTGGATTTTTCTCTCCGAATGCAGAAGATCTGTTACATATTAGAAATCATCTATCTGCAGATCCGAAAACCTTAAAAAAGATTTTGAATGAAGCTTCTTTCAAAAAAACATTCGGAAGTTTGCTGGGTGATAAAGTTAAAACAGCTCCAAGAGGATTTGATGTAGATGATGAAAATATTGATTTAATACGCCACAAACAATTCATAATAAAGCACTATTTTACGAACGAAGAAGTATTATCTAAGAACTTTCATATACTGGTTTCAAATACGTTCAAAAAAATGCGGCCTTACCTGGATTATATGAGCGAGATCTTAACAACAGATCTAAATGGAGAGTCAGTGGTCAGTAGACAGTAAACAGTGGTCAGTTGTCAGTAAAAATAAAAGGATGTCTGAAAGACAAAGACCGCATACTTTCTTATTAAAATTATTTTAGATTTATAGAGAAATAAAACATTATGGATGATTTAGCATTAAATACACCTGCCCTGCTATTCCCTACAATTTCTTTGTTGTTGTTGGCTTATACCAACAGGTACATTGCGATCAGTAACAGAATACGCTCTTTACATTCTCAATATCAGACAGAAAAATCAACCGTTATCATTGCTCAGATAGGCATCTTAAAAAAACGAATTTTCTTAATCCGAAATATGCAGCTACTTGGTATTGCTACCATGTTTATTGCAGCCTTTTCTATGTTTCTTATTTATTATAAACTGGATGAATGGGTACATGCGGTGTTTGGCTTGAGTCTGATCTCGATGCTCTTATCTCTTGCTCTGTGTTCGGTTGAAGTTTACCTTTCAAATAAAGCCTTGCTGATACAGATCAAAGATGTAGAGCATCTGATCGACTTATAGTTACTAGGTTCTAGTTGCCAGGTACTAGACAGAAAACAATTGCCATATTATAATTAAACAACAAAATCCCATTATGAACGGAGCATTGTTATTTAAATTCTCTAGCCTGGAAACTAGAACCTAGTAACTTGAAACTAACTTCACAAATTCCGCTAACGGTTTACGAACTCTTGCGGTAAGTTCTCTGCCTTTAAATGGTTCTTCCAATTTTTCGGCGTCGTCTAAATAGCCGAATGAAATAACACAAAGTATTTTTTCATCTTCTGTCAATTTCAACTCATTACTTAATTTGACTTTATCAACTCCTCCCATTGGATGCGTGTAAATACCCATAGATGATGCCTGTAAAAGAAGATACCCCGTAGCTATACCAGCATCATGCTCCGCATTTGCATTGGGGTTACCATTTGCAGAAAGTGTTTTGCGTGCAATGCTAACAATAAAACCCGCTGCATGTTTATTCCAGGGTTGATTACCTGCAGCCAAACAATTCCAGATGCTATCAAAACCAGCACTGCCTTTTAATGCATATTGAAACTCCCAGGGCTGTTCGTTGTTTGCACTTGGCGCCCAGCTCGCTGCTTCAAGTATGGTATGTACCTGTTCGGTTGTAATTTCTTTTGGAGAAAATGAACGGGCACTCCACCGTTCTTTAATAAGATCGAGTACGGGATGTTTTGTAATGGCGTGCTTTATCATTTTAAATTGTATAATCTTTAGTATATATTCTAATCCTTTAACCTACGTATTACAAAATTCCAAAACACAAAAAACAAATTCCAAACTACTTTAGAATACACTCTATTTAACTAGCATTAACTCCAAAGTCTAAATAATATTAGATTCTTTTTTAAATTTGCTTTTTGTGTTTTGGAATTTGTGTTTAAACCGTCATTGGTACTTCCATCAACAAAAACTCTGCTGCTGAATCTGCTTTGATCGTTACTTCATCAACGTTCCAGATGCCGTACCCATCGCGGGTAGTCAACTCCTGTCCGTTAATATGTATATCCCCACTCAGATTAAAAACATACAAGCCATTCGTTTTATCTTTCATTTTATATACCTGACTGTGATTTGCATCAAACTGTGCTAAATGAAACCAGGCATTCTGATGAATCCATACGCCTGCATCATCCGGATTGGGTGAAATTATCTGCTGAAATGTATTGTGACGATCGCTGCTCTTTAACGTGATCTGATCGTAACGTGGTGTTACATTCTTTTTATTTGGAAACACCCAGATCTGCAAAAACTTCACTTGCTTATCCGCATTTTTATTGTACTCGCTATGCTGAATCCCTGTACCGGCCGACATTACCTGCACATCTCCATTACGGATAACAGTTGTATTTCCCATACTGTCTTTATGTTCTAAGTCTCCTTCAAGCGGAATACTAATGATCTCCATATTGTCGTGCGGGTGTGTACCGAAACCTCTTCCGCCGGAAACGATATCGTCATTCAACACACGCAACACACCAAAGTGCATGCGTTCGGGATTGTAATAATTTGCAAAACTGAATGTATGTCTGCTGTGTAACCAACCATGATTGGCATCGCCACGTGAGTCGGCTTTATGTAATACTGCGTTTTCCATAAGTGTAGATTGTGTATTCGGAATATGATTAAATCCTAAGATCTCCAATTCCTTGAGTTCATCAATATCATTTTTTATAACATTTCCCATTGCAGATGCGGCTACAAACATACCTGTACCCATCAATCCTTTTTTTATAAAATCACTTCTATCCATAAAATAGATGTCCTTTTTTAAGTTTCAAGTTATAGTATTCAATATACGTGTTTAAACACACATTTTAATTAATTCGTTCCCAATAAAGCAATATGATAATTTACAGTAGTTTCTGTTACTTTGCAGGATGATAACCCGTGTTGCATTTGAATATCTTTTACCAGGAAAAACATCTGAAATAAGCCTTTATTTCAGCGACTTTCATCTGTTTGGCAAACATCACCCCTATATGATTGAAGTGATCGAAAGAAAAAATGCTTCTTCAACTACCAGATATCACGTCCGCGAATCGCTCAAGCTTTGGGGCTTTATTCCAATGAAACCGGAGTATAACGTAGAAGTTAAAATCGTTGAACTGGAAAAACTCATTCGTTATACATCTGAAGTGAGTAAAGGTGTATTCCTTGATATTGATTATACCTTCATTGAAGACAGCTATACAACTACTGTCAAAGTTGTGGAAGCAATGACATTAAAAGGTTATCCGATTATTAATTCTATTTTTATCGGCTTGTTNAAAAAATCAAGAAAGTTGCTGATTGAATCAATACGGAAGGAAATAGAAAGCAATAAGACTTTATCAACCACACCTTAGTATAGGTGTTACCGGGCTATTCGGATATTTATTGAACATATAGGTCTTTGCTTTTAAAAATGCGGACTCATAGTTATCCTTACTCGCATACTCTAAATAAAAACATTTCATAAAATCTGAAATAACAGAGTGGTCTTCGTCGCAGCCAATAAATGAAATGATACAGACATTCTTTTTAACAAAATTCGAATCCGTTAAAGATCCCAACCCTGTATCTGAAGCAGATAATACAACCAGCAATGAGTCTGACTTTGAGATACTTTCTATTGCACTAATTTTCACATCCGTTGAATCAAGCGAACGCACACTTAACGCAGGACTACCTGTTAAGATAATCTGCCCAGTAACTGCATGATAAAAAAACACAAAAACAATAAGCAAATATATCCGCTTCATATACTCAATAGGACTTTGACGTCTTGTGAAGATACAAAAATGATTATACTTCTGGAAGATACTCCATTCAAAGAACGGAATCCCGAAAAAAAGTTTGTTGGAACGCGAAAATAACAACTATTAAGTAACAAGAACAGTAAATATTTTAATACCACCCAACAAATTGCTTTAAGTATTCAATGTTTATTCTTTCAATTTTTTTATTCTGTGCATCAAAGATCATGATCGAATTCCAATGATCATATTGGTTGCGACTTGGAACAATCTCCCTAAGTTGAAAAGACAATTTATTATGAGATAAACTATAAGTTGGAGTCAAACCATTATCTTTAATAATTTCGTTTCCATGAAATAAATACTTTGTATCATACAAACTCCGTGGATCATTATTACTTCTAAGCATTTGAAATTCTTTGCTCAAATAAAATGTATTTGAAGGAGATAATGTTAATTTTTCTATGTTGATTTTAAATTGATCTACCTTTTCGCCTTCAACAGAACAGTAATAAAAAATATTCCCCATTAGGTCAGTTTTAAAATATGGCGGGTAGTGATGTTGAATGGGAAGTTTTAATTTTTCAAATGATTGGACTGACCCATCCTCAACATTAATCAAAATTATATTTCCATTTTCTTCGTGACTAAGTAACAATGAATCGTTAATCCAATGAATAGGTAAATTATTTACTGTTCTTAAACCAAAATTAAAAATTGCAGGATGTTTTATTATTTGCACACCTGATTTCACTTCAGTTACAACAATAAATCCTTTTGTCGGGAACATTCTCGCCAATCCACATCCACTATATTTATCATCATCAAGATACCAACCGTCATACTCGTTAGATGATACAAATGTTGCTTCATACATCCTGCAAGGTGATTTCTTTTTGGAAATTCTTATAAATCCGTGAACTGCAAAACATAGGGTATCTATATTTCTATTTGATGGAAGTTCTTCAATTTTGCATTTTTGAAGATCAAAAAAATAGGAACTTGATTTTATCGCTGCATGCCTGATAGAATCATTTACTCTAAAAGCTAATCTATTATTATATGGGATATGATTAAAGAATACAGAATCACCGGAAATATCTTCAAAAATATCACCATTAATATGATCAAAAATTACTGTTTTTAATACTAAATCAATAATATCACCTTTAGAATTAACCAGGTATCTATTCTGAATTATTTGGGAATGAAAATCAGAATAATGCGGAATATAATAGCCCGTTTTTAATAGTTCCTTTTTCTTATAACCGCTATCCGTTTTTTCATATAAACACAATACAAATGCGCTTTCTATAGGAACTTTCCCAAGCCCTTCTCTTTTATATTCCCAAGTCAAAATTCCATTGGCACTTTGGGATTGTTTAATTATGCTGGTAGTACTTGTACAAACTATACAGATTAAACCACATATAAATGCAATTGAAAAATGTTTTGCTACCATTGCAATATTTAATTAAATGTAATTTATTTACTTCAATTCCGGTAGTGCAATGCCTTTAATCTTGCGGTACAGATCAACTGCATAAATATCTGTCATGCCTGAAATAAAATCAATCACCGATTGTAACTTTCGATACAGATCATCGCCCTCATAAATGAATTGAGAGGGCAATAGTTGTAATAGTTTTTCTGAATTGGGCTTGCCGGGATACAACACCGCCGGTATGAATTCTTCCAACAAACCGCCTAATATTTTATAGCCTGCCAATTCAATTTCAACAACCGAACGGTAGTTGTATATTTCTTTTACAGAAATATCTTTCAGTTTGTTAAATGGAACTGCGATCTCCGGAGCCAGATCATCGGTTAAACTTTTTTCATAGGTACCTGCTAAAATCTCTTCGCGATGCTGCCAGAATACTGCCGTGCATTGCTCCAGCAAATTATTGATTACTGTCGCACGTAGATACGCAATCTTTTGATTCGGGTCTACGATCTTATCTACTATGCTTGCTGCTTTTAAGCGTGTATGTGTTCCTTCTTCAGGGAAAAATTGCAATAAGGTATCAATGGCTTTTTCAAGTGAAATAATTTTTAAACGATAGGCATCTTCCCAATCGATGATCTGATAACAGATATCATCAGCTGCTTCAACCAGGTAAACAAAGGGATGTCGTGCATATGCGATTTGGTCTGTGGCAATAGATAACAGACCAAATTCTGAAACGATCTTCTGAAAGGTTGTTCTTTCGGAATCAAAGAAACCATATTTTTTCCGATGCAGATTTTTTTTCTGATGTCCTGCCTTTGCTTCGCATGGATACTTGATCATGGACGCAATGGTTGTATACGTAAGACGCATGCCGCCTTCAGAGTTTTCATTAAAAGAATGTGTCAGCAAACGCAGTCCGTTTGCATTGCCTTCAAAGTTTATCAGATCTGCATATTGGTTTTCTGAAACCTTAGATTTTAACAGATCCGTTTCTTCCGTTGAAAGATTTCTGAAGTAAGCTGAAATTGCTTTTTCTCCGGAGTGACCGAAAGGCGGATTCCCGATATCGTGCGCCAGACAAGCCGCAGCAATGACAGATCCTAATTCGTAATTGTAGAACCGTTGAAAATCTTCATCATCTTTGTGATACTCTTTTGCAATACGCTGACCGATGATGCTGCCGATGCTTCTACCTACGCACGCTACTTCCAGACTATGCGTTAATCGGTTGTGCACAAAAATACTTCCAGGCAATGGAAACACCTGCGTTTTGTTTTGTAGCCTTCTGAATGCAGATGAAAAGATCAAACGATCATAATCACGTTGATAGGGATTGCGTATGGAATCCGGATCTGCTTCTACTCTATTCTCTGTACCCAAACGTTTCGGGCTGTATAATTTTTTCCAATCAAGCATAATTTTATCTGTATACGGAATACATTGATGTAGTTGCCATGTTTTCCTGTTGCATCAAAACGTTTTATCAAAGGTCAAACCATAAGTTAATAAAAAGTTTTCTCTGCTTGTTCTGTTGACCTTATTGTAAGTAGTTGCAATGGTAAAACTCAACCATTTTCTAATTTTAAATTCCATGGAATTGGTAAACTTGAAAATATAATCCGATTCACTTTCCAATGATTGCTGCCAATAATTGCTGCCCCGAAGTTTAATCACTTTATGTACATAAAGCAGGTATTTGACACGAAAAGAATTACGAAAGGTTTCAAAATCATTGTAAAGCGGATCCGGACTCGGTGCATAGTTGTTGTACTCATAAACCAAACCGTCGCTCAGCGAAAGACTAAAAACCGCACTTTTAAGGACGTCGTATCCAATACCACTACCAACCTGCAAACGAGAGTCGATCTTCAATGAATAACTGTTATCGTAGGCTCCATATCCCCAGAAAAAAAGGATTTGTTTGTCATTATACACATTATAATCCGTTGCCACATTATAATCGTTGTTGGTCAATCCCGTTTTTTGCTTTCCATATACCCAGCCGCCATAAACATTTATAAGTGTTTTCTTTTTGGAAAATGCAAAACGTACGGTGTTGTTGGTAAGGTATGATTCCGTGGTGTTCGTTTTATTATAGACACCCGTTAGATTGGCTTTCAGGTAATAAACTGATGTATCGTCGTATTGTGCCTGTACCTGTTGTACACAGATAAAAAAAAGTAAAAGGATATGAATTCTATGCAGGCAAAAATATTTTATTGATTGCACAAATTTCATATCCTTTCTTCCGTATTAATCTATTGTGTTACTTCTTTTTCTTTTTTCCGGAAGCCGGTGCCGTCTTAACTAAGCTATCAAAGATCGGAGTATTCTTTAAGATCATATCTGCACGAACCAATTGTCCGGAAGGTGTAAGGTCATAATCTGCCCAGCCTCCGAAAGGACTCGCTCCGGGAACAATCGCCGAAGCTGTCTCTGCCTTATCAGCAATGGACCAGTTGCAATAGCTAATCTTGTGTTCATCCAGGAATGCATACCACAATGCAGTTTCTTCAGGACTGAAATTACTGTTGCCTGAAGCATCGCATGTTCCATATTCTGTAACAAATAAGGCAATGCCCATATCCAATGCTTTTTTTGCTTCCACACGCAATTCCTCTTTATGTGTTCCCGGATAAAAGTGAAGTGTGTACATTACCTTCGGATCTTTGATCGGATTCATAGCAGCTTCGGATACCAATTGCGACCATTGTCTGGTTCCAACTACAATGATATTCGTAGAATCATACATACGTATTTTAGCGATCACGCCTTCTGCATAGGGCTTGATCTCTTTGTTCCATGAAGTAGCAGCCAAAGGTTCATTGTATACTTCATAAATAATGTTCGGAACATTACCGTATTTCTTTGCCATCTCCGAGAAGAATCGTTGTGCCGCAGCCGGATTCTTTTGTGCTTCATGACTGTGGTAATCAATGATCACATAAATGCCTTTTGCAATAGCAGCATTTACGACTTCCATTACTTTAAATTTTTCTGTATCCGGATTTTCAAGATAGCCGCCCATTTCTACACCCATGGCAGCACGTACTACTGTACATTTCCAATCGTCTCGCAGCCACTTCACCACATCTCCGTTATAGTACGACCCCATCCATTGACTCCAGAACAAAGACATGCCTCTCAGCTGAACGGTGTCTCCGTATTCACTTACCATGTAACTTCCTTTAACAGATAAGTGACCGTATTTTTCTACAATGGTTTTTTGGGCAAAGGTGTGCACAGAAAAGAACATGCACACAATAAACAGAAATGCGGGGGAGATTTTTTTTAACATATTAAATATATTGTAGTACGTATTGTATTATTTATTCGCCTTCATAAAACTCTTGCAACGCACCAAAATACGGGCCGTTCCAGCCTTCAACCATATCTTCGTAGGCTTCATCGGGAATGTTTGTATGACGAAGTTCGGCCGAAGTAGATTCCTTATCGGCATGCAGAATGATCGTAACAATCGATGGTTCTTCCTGTTCACCAAAATACCATTCCTGAACGATCTTTTTTCCTTCTACAAATTCGATGTTCTTCCCTTCAATGCTTCCGCCCCATAAGGAAAATTCAGATCCGGGAACGGTAGACATCACCGCATCTTCGCCCGTCCAAAGTAAGATGGTAGTAGGAACAGTCAATGCAAGATACACGTCTTCCGGAGGAGCAGGTATGATATAGTATTTTTTATAATTCTTCATTCAGGTAATTTAATCCATTAAAGATAAGGTTAACGGGCAGTTAAAACAAAAAGAACCAAATGAATATTTGGTTCTTTTATACACGTATTCAGTAACAAGCGTATTATTCTGTCTTTACAAATTGCGTTACATAGGATTTATCCTGTGTCTGAATTAATACCCGATACATACCTGCTTTAAAGGTGTGTATATCGCATTCAATTTTATTGCCATTCACGCGATACACATTTCGCGACACTTCCTGTCCGAGGGTATTGATGAAAATGCATTGAACAGATTCCTGTGTGTTGTCAGGAACAACAAAACTGATGCTGTTTGAGGCCGGATTTGGAAATGCTTTTAAGCTGCCTGAAGCCTGCTGATCCAGTGTTCCGGTAGTCAAAACCTTATCCAACTGAACCGAATTTGTTGGCGTTATTTTGGTTAATTCTGTCTCTCCATATTTCGACGCCGCACAGTCTGCCGTAACGGTATAGGTTCCATAATATCCTCTGAACGTTACTTGTCCGTTTGCATCGGTTGTTAAATTTGCCGTTGTACTCCAGGTTGTATGAATAAGTTTATAGACAGAATCTGCTGCTGGTTTAGCGGTCTTATCTGTTCTGAATAAACCGGCACCCGGGAGCCAATGACGACTATCCCAGAAACCCCAGAATAAAAATCCTTCAACCTTTGGATGTGAAAATGCAATGCGCATCATCTTCGCATATTGCGCAGCCTGCTCTTCATCTGTCATCGTAACCGAATTCACATTGATATCAAATTCGGTAATCTTTAAAGGCAAACCTAATTCAGCTAAATAATCCAGGCGCAGTTTCACACTCTGCCAATCAATCAGTGTATTGAAATGCCCCTGAATACCGATGCCTTCAACCGGTGCACCTTTGCTCTGCAAATATTGAATATAGGATTTGTATATGGAGGTGGCACCACCATCAATATTCCCATAATCGTTGATGTATAAAGCTGCAGTAGGATCTGCTTGCTTTGCCCATTTAAATGCCATTACATGCACACTGTCGCCGAGCCAGTTTGCTAAAGCTTTTTCATGCACAGCTTCATTCACTACATCGTATTCATGAATTCTTCCTTTGAAATACGTTACATCTCTTTTAACTCTTCTTTCAATTAATTTGTACGCTGAATCGGATGATACATTCCATAACCACGAAGGTGTTAACCAATACGAATTCGGTGGTGAAGCCTGTTTACCACCCCACACAAGATTGTGTCCTCTGAAACCGATGTTCTCAAGGTTGCCCCAATCCAGATACGGTTCAATCCCCGAATAGCTCACATCGCCATTGGCATACTCCATAGATGGCCATTTAAAATCGTTTTCAAAAACGGCATTATTGAAATATGTTTTTACCGTATTGCGATACCATACTTCATCCGCTGTGATGGGATTGGTTTGAAAGGCTACGGCTGTTCCCCATTTAAAATCGTGTTGCTTAAGCTGAACAGTCACATCACAGTTTGTAAGAAGATCTCCATTCTGGTCTCTTACTGTTAGCACAAAATCTCCTTTACGCACCTGATCAATTCGCGTCTGAGCCTGTGCATACCAGGTCTGATCAGAGATTCCCTGACTTACAAGGGATACATCGTCGAAGAAATATTGGCCCAATGCATTGCCGCATTTAAAGATGATCCGGATATCTGTTCCTGTAACCGGACTTACAAAAACCATTTCATATTTTTTCCATTCTGTAGTCAGATCAACCTGTTCAATTGAATAGTCTGCATAAGAACCACTGTTCTTCGTAATACCAAATTCGACGGTATGCGGTGCATCTGCACGCGCCCAGAAAGAAAACAGCAGCATCTCTCCTGTAGTTGTTGTGAAGCCGCTTTGAGTAGCTTGTACTCGCCAGATCTTATCGTAGTAATTGGTATTTGTTGGATCGGATTGGGTAACATCCATCATTAATGCTTTTGTACCCGCATGTGGATTTACAGAACTAATGCTCATTGTTGCAGCATAACCGGTAACCGGTGAAACCCACACTAAATATGGATTGGTATTGCCGGTTTCGAAATCCGGATTGGAAAGTAAATTTTGCGCATTTACCTGAACGGCTAAAAAAAGAAATAGTAACTTACTTATATGTTTCATATAGGTAAGTTACTATAAATTAATAGTTAAAATAAGGCTATTTATTAGCAAAATATTACAATACAATTAAATGTAATTATTTACTAAATAACAGGTTACATTTAAGCTGATTGTAAAGCATATTGTCTGTCAAGAACCGTTATCTGATAAATACAGGCAACCAAATCCGACATTCTATCGTGTAACGTAATATCTTGTGTAGAAAGGTCTATATTGAAATTCATTTCTACAAAATAAAGCAAGCGGTTAAATTCATCGTCTGACAGAAATAAATCAGCATCAAAACGATCAAAAGCATGAATTTCAATGTGTTTAACCAACAATTCTTTCGCTAAAATTGTCATTAAGATTTGCTTGATACTTGCCTTGTACATAAGAATTCTATTTAGGGTCTATACATTAGACAATTGATAGGTCCTATACCCCTATGACAAAACGGATAAATATTTTATAAACTGAAAATTCAAACTACTGAATCCATGATGCGTTACCTCTCTTATATTCAACGACAAAACCTGAATACGCAAGAACTAAACGACGAAAAAAAGAAAGATTACAGGAACATCGTTTACCTGCAGGTACTGATTATTTTATCAGCTATGCTGTTACGGGAAACATTGGCTATTTCAGGAGCCTCTATTGGTTTTTCGAATATGCTTAGAGACCTGCTCATTTTAACATTGGGAGGCTTATATGTTTTTGTTCTGTGGGATCTCTTGCGAAATCTCTCTCTAAACAATACGCTGATCATGGGCCTCTTTGCCTTAATTACTGTCGGCATGACAGTTGCCTTTTTTACGGTTAACCCATTCTTCGAGTTATTCGATTCAAACGACAGCAAAAGACCTTACTTATTCTTTGTCCACCTTTCTTTATTTACGGTTGAAACAACGGTGATCTATCATTGCGTGAATGATATTTTTACCGGTAAAAAATTATCCGCTGAAAAAATATGGGGAGCAGCCTGTATTTATTTAATGATCGGATTATCTTTCGGAAGTTTATACGACTTAGTAAACATAGTCAATCCCGGAAGCATGGGGTTGAATTTATCGCAGGGATTAGATAGTTATTCTATTTGTATTTATTACAGCATGACCATCATTGGTGGGCACGATGCGATATTAGAAACATCCCCACTGATACAGAACCTGGGCATTATTGAAGCGGTGTGGTCGAACTTATTTATTGTATTACTGGTGGGCCGTTTACTCGGTAAGCCGGATGATGATGCAAGTGAAGATGCAGTGAAGAAGTAATTACTGCTTCACTACATAATACACAACATTCGAGGTATACTTTGTTTCGTCTAGAATTTTCACTTCAACATTAAAATCTTTTAATGTTTCAATAATTGCTTGCGACGAAAAGAAACAAAGTTCTTCTTCTGTCTTATTGAACATTACTAATTTTGTAGAAAAAAACTCCGTGAGTTTTGTCCCTTTGTGTTTCTTAATCTGAGAACTATCTCCATCACGGATAATCAGGATTCCTCCTGTATTCAAGCCTTCAAAGGCAGAACGGATCAGTTTCTTTTGATTTTCAGCAGACAAATAATGAAGCACATCCAATATAACAACTGCATCTGCATGCTGAATAGATAATGCCATTACATCACTTTCAATAAATGTTAATTGACTATTTTTCAAATATGAATTATCTGCAACGGTAATTTTATCTCCATCATAATCTACGCCAATGATCGTACGTTCAGGAGATTTTATATTCAAAAAATAATCCAGGAAGCCATAGCCACAGCCCAGATCATAGATCAGACCTTTTTGGGGAAGCAAGGTATCAAATGGCTGATACGATTTTTCAAGCTTTACCTTAATGCGATAATACCATTCCAATACAGGGCTTTTATAGATGTACGATGAAAGTATTTTATTGAAGTGCACAGACATTGAAAAACTATTCAATACTTCTTTATACCCTTCGCTGAATATAGCATTCAGGCCTGTAGTAGAATTTACAGAAGGAAGTTGTTTCAATACAACTGCACCACGATTTAAAACGAAATCATTTTTAGCCAAACAATGTTCAGTTCCTACAATAACAATCGGAACAATATCGGATGCGGTTGCAATCCCTTCATTGAATGCTACGCTCAGCTCTTCTTCAAGACTATCCTTATTGCCGATAAGTATGGGAATGTATCCCTCCGCAATCAATGCTTGTACATATTTTATATCTGGCAATCCATTAGCACCTTTTAAATCCTGGAGAAATAATAAGACCCTGGAAAAATATGTCTTTGTTGTATAATCATTTTTCAAAATAACTATTCTGTTACTTAGAGACAATAAAAGCAGTATGCCCAATACAGACTGATCGTTGGAGATAATGATTGCCGACTTAGTAGCTGAAAGGTTTATATGTTGTTTCTTCTTTTTCATAAAGAAACAACAGAAGACAAATAGATTTACTGCTTTATTAAAAAACCATTTATAAAGTTTTCTATCCAACTTATTGCCTAAGACAAGCCCCAGCATACGGAACATAAGTCTATGTACTGCAACAATAAAGCACAATACACAAGCCAACAAAATATAGACTGCAGATCTTAATAAGATAGCTAATGTAAATGGAGCCTTTCCTTTATCTGTTCTATCTGTGATAAACCATCTGAAGAGCAGTGGTATGATGGTGTTTGAGATCAGCAATACACAGGCAATACCGATAATAGAGATCAGCGCAATAGATTTTAATGCCGGGTGTTTTGCAAAGATCAATGCCCCCATTGCAATAATGGTTGTGAATGCGGATAAGAAAATAGATACTTTATACGATGGCAGATTGTCTTTTCCTTCGGTATATTTTTTCTGCAGTCCGTCTGTTATAAAAATGGAATAATCATCTCCCAATCCAAACACAAAAGTGGATATAATAATATTCACAATATTAAAATGAATATCGAAAATGCCCATCAATCCAAGGATCCAGAACCAGCTGATCAGCATCGGCAGAAACGAGATCAAAGTTAATTCCAGTCTTCCATAGGAAATTAACAGAATCATAAACACCAGTAAAGACGAAGACATGAGGATCTGATTGAAATCTTCTTTTACAATCAACATAAATTTATTGTAGAACAACTGTCTGTCTAATATGGTTAGTCCTTCAATTCGGTCAAAAGGCTTATAAACATCATTGGACACAGTCATTGGAAGACGCATACTTGCTAATAAAGCAACACCACTGGAATCTGACTGTACATAATCCTTCAAAAATACTTCCTGCATAAATGTGCGGTGCTCTGCATTCATTACTGTGTGCTTCACATGCAGCATCTCAAAAAACACTTCAAAGGCATTTGCATTGAAGCCCAGCTCCACGGAATATTTTGTTATGTATGCTTTTACCTGTGCAATTTTTTCAGGCGTCCAGTATGCATTCCAGTATGCAATGCGCTGCAGTTGTATCGAATCAGATGGTAACAGTCCTGAAATACCCGCATAGCGATGGATGTGTACGTCTTCTTTTAATGAATCAATGACTTTAAGTGCATGTTCATTTCTATACAATGCTTCTGAAATATCTTTTCCTCTGAAAATAAAAAAAACAGTTTTACCACTGCCTGTATCCGTTTGATACAGTTTATTTTCAGCGGCTTTAAGTTCTTGAGGCATGTAATTGATCTGAGACAGATCGCTGTCGAATGTTACCCAGTTGGAATAATAAACGAATATACCTGTCAGCACCAATACCAATGCAATAAACCACTTGTTTGCCTCAGGCTTTAAAGCAATAAATTTTATCAGAAGGAATTCCATCTTGCGATGCTTCACTCCTTCTTCGTTTTCGGATGGTTTTGCAAACGATTCAATTAAATGCGGTAAGAAAAATAAAGAGAAAAGCGAAGCACCGATCAAACTCAAACCTGCAAACAATCCAAAGTCGCTTAAGATATCCGAATGCACATACAACAAACTAAAGAAAGCACCTACCGTAGATATGCTTCCGATCATCATGGGTACGGCAACATCATTCACCACCGATCGGATATTGCGTGTATGCTGATAGTGTGCAAATACATGGAACGAGTAATCCAAGGCAATACCAATGATCACAGATCCTGCACCAAGGGCTATTGCTGAAACAGAACCCTGAATAAAGTATATCAGTCCTAATGAAAATACACCACCGAATGCAACCGGAGTAATCATTAAAATAGGCAATGACCAGCTTCTGTAAAAGAAGAATAAAAAACTTAATATGATAATCAAAGAAACAGTTGCGATGACCTTAATATCCGATTCTATCTGACGTGCATTGGAAACTGCCACAGCCGATGATCCAAAATAAGTTACATCAAATTGACTGTAGCGTAGCTTAGTCTGATCACGTGCCTTATCAATCCCATCAATTAAAACACCGTTCACTTCCGTGTTGCTTCCCGGATATAGCGGCGTTAAAAATACAACCAGCGTTTTTTTATCTTTTCTGAAAATATAACCGTTGTGCAATGTATAATTATCTTCTGCCTGCATGCCTTGCAGTTTCGAAAATGCAGACGATGAAATAGATAAAGGGTCTTTTAAAACATATTGCTTTAACACAACACTTGCAGGAGAGATCAATTTGTGATAGTCCTGCTCGATGATTTTTTTAACCGCAGTATCGGTTGTGATGCTATCGATGCGTTTGTAATCCTGAGCTGTTAAATAGATCGGCAGATTGGAATAGATCAGATCGTAGATACCGGACATCCGCTCTTCGTCGATGCGGTAGCGTATATCCGAAACCAGACTGCTCGCCGTTGTGTCTGCTCTAAGTGCTTCTACAAAATTTTCTGCACATGCGATCAACGAATCTTCCATGCCAGCACTGTCGGCCTCAAAGCTTACGATGATCTTATCTAAGATACGGACGTTCTGAATGGCAGATTTGTACCCTGCTGTTTCCTCATCATCCGGAATCATTTTCGTTATGTCTTTTTGCAGTGCAACCCGTGAAGAAAAAAATCCGAGTACAGCAAAAAGTATTATAAGAATCGAATAGAAAAGTACTCTTCTGATTTTAAAAAATTCATAACAAGCAACAACGATCCTATTCATACTTGTATCTGATTATTTTTTAACTGAAACTTTCGCTGCAAGATGGAACGATGCGTATGCAATAAGACCCACGCTGAGCCCTGCAACAAAAGCAAGTAGGAAACTTCCGTATAGGTAAGGCTGCAAATACTCCCATACATCCTGAATACCAAGATCGGTTGAGAATACAAGATCCGTTGATTTACCCAACAACTTAGCTCCTGCATAATAACTTCCGTAGATGATAAATGGAATCAATGGCGGAATGCTGATGTTCGAAAAAATCGCAACAATTACTTTATTCAGCTTTAACACGTGCGCCAATCCCAGAGCCAGCCAGATCTGGTATCCCCAGAATGGAGTAATACCCATAAACACACCAAAGCCCATAGACAAGGATTTCTTTCTTATAGAATCCGGACTGCCTACGGTATGATCATAGAGTTTTTTTTTTGACTCTTTGAACGAAAAGTTTTTTATCAATCGAATCGGTGTAAACCAGAATGCAGCAAGAAAAACAAACACAATATTCAATAATGTAATGCGTGTTACATCTGTAAATGGTCTGAAATGTGTAATGCGTTCGTTATCCGGCGGATAATATACTTTAATCGGAATGGATAAGACGTTCACTCCTTTCCAGAACGAACGAACCATCACTTCAATTTCAAATTCGTATTTACGTGTTATAAAATGAATGGTATTTAATGGAGCCAGTGGATACAAGCGGTATCCGGATTGTGTATCCGAAAGCTTTATACCAGTGATCACCCAAAACCAAAAACTTGAAGCGCGGTTTCCCATGCTACTTTTATTGGGAATGCCCGGCTGATCCATGTTTCGCGCACCGATGATGATGGCATTGGGATGCGCATCGATCTGTTCTATGAACAGATGTAGATCATCCGGATAATGTTGTCCATCTGAATCAATGGAAATAGCATATTGATAGCCGCTTTTAAAAGCTGCTTTAAATCCACTACGCAATGCCATACCTTTACCCATATTCTTCGGATGATGTTCAACCTGAAGATCAGGATACTCTTCTAAAAGCTTGGCGGTATGGTCTGTAGAACCATCGTTCACAACTACAATATTGGATGTAAATTCCAATACACCATTTATAACTTCTTTAAGAGCTGCTGCATTGTTATACGTAGGTATAAGAACGCAACATTTATAATGAATAAATTTATGATGTAGGGTTGTATGCTCCATTTCCTAATTCAAAATAAATAAGCTCCCTGAATATTTTAACAGCACCTGATTGTTGCTTTTCAGACTTGCCTGAAAAACCACACGTGCCTCTGTATGTTCTTTTAATGCAATCTCCGCCGATACCATATTGGATTCAGCAGGATTTAACATCGATAAAAACTTGATCGTGTCCGCTTTATCCAAACGCGTCTTTTTTTGTATCGAATATTCAATCAGTTCTTTGACGCATTGCACCATACACACACCCGGCAATACAGGTACGGAAGGAAAATGGCCTTTAAACAGTTCGTGGGTTGCATCAATTTCTATTTCTGCTCGAATGCTCTCTGCTTCTGCTTTATGACTTAGAATACGGTATAAATCTGGTACAAGCATTTATTGCGAAAATGAAATTGCGGTCAGGTCAATTTTTAGATCAATGTTATAATGCCTTACAAAAATTTTATTGGGTATAGAATTTTCAAAGGAATCATATCGTATATCAAATTTACTCTTAAATTTTGAACCATACACATAGGTTACGAGCAAAGGCAGATTATCTTTCGACAATTCTGTAAAGATAAAGACATCCTGATAGTTAGATCGAACTATAGGAGCCGGATCACTCGTTTTTATAAGTACCGGATCCGTCAATTGATTGAGATTGAATAAGACAACCCAGCGGATATCTTCTATAATGGTATTCATCACTCCCTTTGAATCTAATTGAGGAATACAGCGGATCAATTGATAGGAATCGTGGGTAACGATCGCATCGAAGAAGGTAACACCTACTTCCGTAAAAAAGGAAACCTTTAATGTGTCTACATTCAATCTTCGAACAGCCAGTATTCCGCTTAAGGATTTACCGTAGGTATCAATGCTGGTCTTAAAATAATGAACGGAATCTTTTGAAAAAAAATACGATTGGATCGGTTGTTCATAGACCGTTGTAACCGATGCTTTCTTATATGTATGAGGAGCACAAGAAACAACAAGGGCTATAAGTATACAGCTGCTTATGCTTTTAATGAACCAAAAACTCTTCATCTTTCAGTGCTGTATTGTACACGCGGTTGACAAATGTGATCAATGTATAATCGCCGGACTTTTCCGTCATTTCAACTTTTAACACACCCAAATCTGTTTTAGAAACCGTAACCAGCACCTTGCTTAGATACTCTTTCATGGTTGCTTCCGCAGGTGTCATTTCCATTAAATAGGTTTTGGAATTCTCTTTGTACACAATCGTAAACTCCTTACTGTCGGCCACATTCCCTTGTACCGCATGGATCATCAGATCATTTACGTATTTAAATACTTTATTCGATTTGGAATCGTATTTACTTACTTTTCCGTTGTCTTTTATAATTACTTTGCCTTTATACAGCGCCATGATGTATTGAAACGGTGTCGTATATTCCAGCTTCATCATATCGGGCTTTTTGTATTTCATAATGCCTTTAGAAATCACTTTCTGCGCCATAAAACTCAAACTTTTCTCCTGCACAAAATCACAGGAAAGTGTAGTGATGGTTTGATTTTTTTGATTCAGCTTCGTCTTAAATCCAGCAACATCTTTCATTGCAACATACGGATCTGTCTGAGTTAACCAGGAACTCAATACGACTGTAAACACCGCTGCTGCAATAAATATATATTTCTTCATTTTTTTATAATTCTCGTATCGGACTACAATCAATCGTAAATCCTTTCTCTCTTGCAAATAACAAAAAATCGGCCAGAATATCGGCAGCCAGTGCCTTGGTATCATGAAACAACACGATGTCGCCATTTTTGAGCCCTGATGTGACACGGTTTAACACAGCTTCCTTACTTTTACTAACCGTATCAAATGAACGTACATTCCAGCCTATTACCTTCATATTTAATGCGCGGACTGCTCTTCCAATGTTTGGATTTGTAACACCAAACGGTGGCCTGTATAATTTTAACGAACTTCCGATACAACCGGTAATAACCTCTTCTGTCTGCTCTATTTCCGTCATTACTTTTGAGGTAGAATATGATCCAATATTAGTTGAGTGATTGTAACTGTGATTGGCCACAATATGCCCTTCTGCAGCAATGCGTTTTACTAAATCCGGATAAGCAACTATGTTTTTACCTATACAAAAAAAAACGGCTGTTACCTGAGCTTGTTTTAAGATATCCAGTATCTGCGGTGTATACTTCGGATCCGGACCATCATCAAACGTAAGGATTATATTCGTTGCACCAGCTTTTGGAACACTACATGTAGAAGATAGAAAAATTTCGGCACGCATCCTAAAAGATCCGTAAAGAATGTAGATCAACCACACACACACCAACGGAATAAAAAAATAAAGCGATATGCTTTGTACAAATAACGAATAAAGCACTGTACTAACCAAGATGCTCCAAAAGAAATACTTGATTGTGTTATACTTCAACATCTGACAATAAACAGAATGAATGATACTTTCCTCTAAACTGATTGTAAACGAACATGTGTTTGGGTGTACGATTCTTATCAGACAAAACACATGACGGTATGATTTTTTTTGTACGGATGATCTGCGCACTAAGCCAGTAAGCAAAGGACGAAGCCGTAAAGGATTCGCCGAATAGATGTTTGTATACCAACTGTGTTGATTCTGTGAACAAGGATTGGACAGGTGTGTAATAACAATCATTTGATGCATCTCCATTCATACCCAACAGGATCACGTCAATATCCGAAACAGAAAGTGCTGCTTCTTCTAAAAAAGATTTTATCTGCCCTTCAATGCTACTTTCTGCAGGAAGTGTATAGAGTAATTTATATGCCTTGATCTGTGCCAGCGATGTATCCTTCTTTTCAGACGAGATCATCATACTCATTGCACCTTCGCCGATTGTAACAGGCATGCTTGCCTGCTGCTGAATGCATTCCCTACGATCCCACAACTGCATACGCTTTAGAATGCTATGTACAGAAGGAATAACTTCGTCTGCCGCATTCACCAGAACATGCTTACAACTTCGATCTTCCAGCATCAGTATGCCATCCAGCAAAGAAGATTCAAATGAAAAATATCTGTTTGAATAGGTATAATTCGAATTATAACAGTTGATCATCATAGCAATCTGTCCGCTGATGGTATTGTGGGTAGATTGTATGAAGGCCGTTGGCGAGAGCATGGATTCATTGCTTTCGATCAATGCAGTCAAAAACTTTTCTGTATCTTCTAAACAGCCTAAACCTGTTCCTGTAATGATTGCTTCCGGCATTACGCCATCGGCCATAGCAATACTTTTCTGTGCAGCGACCAAGGACATTTTTATCAACCGACTGAAACGTCTACTGGCAGTGGGATTCAGATATTGCTTGTAATCGGGTTCAAGTCCTTTGATATAAACAAAGGACGGATCTTTACTATTTCCATCCAGAAATGATTCATCAAATGTTGGTTGAACCGACACGGCTGATAATCCATTGATATATACGTTCCGGATCAACATGCTGAAATCAGTAAAGATGAATTATTACCGCCAAACCCGAATGAATTCGATAAAATATGTTTGATGCTTTTATTTGTCTGAAGTTCTGTTACAGGAATAATACCTGTTTCTTCAATTGCTTCACTAAAATTTTTATTCGGAAAGATCCATCCGTTCTGTATGGCCAATACAGATAACACCGCTTCTATCCCACCCGCAGCGGCCAGTGTATGTCCGGTCATTGCTTTGGTTGAACTCACAGGAGGCAAATTACTTTCTGTAAAGATACGCAACAAAGCTACACTCTCCGACAGATCGTTGTTCTGTGTGCCGGTTCCATGTGCGTTGATGTAATCAATTTCAGCAGGTTCAAAACCACTTGTACGAATGGCCTGCATCATTGCAAGATAGGCACCTTCGCCATTCGGTGAAGACGCTGTTTGATGATATGCATCACAGGCATTTCCATAGCCGGATAATACGGCCAATGGCTTCACGCCTCTGCGCTTTACCGATGCTTCTGATTCCAACACAAAATATCCTGCAGCTTCTCCTAAGTTTAACCCTTTTCTATTTTTATCAAACGGTTTACAGTCTTCATCAGATAAGATCATCAGCGAATTAAAACCATTGATCGTAAATTTACAGATGGCATCTGAACCTCCTGCTATCACGATATCACAGATACCCGCCTTGATCAGGCGCGCTGCATGAATCATTGCATTTGCGGCAGAAGAACAAGCGGTACTAATGGTAGTAATGTATTGTTCGATATGAAGCAAAGCAGCTATTTGTTCGGCAGCATCACCGCAATCGTGTGTTTGTGCAAATTTTAAATTTCCTTTGTTTGCTGATGTTAAATAATCCGCATAAAAAATTTCTCCTTTATCCATTCCACCTGCGCTGGTTGAATTCACCAAACCTGCAGCGTTGCAATCACTTGGTGCCAATCCGGCATTCGCAATCGCTTCCGATGCAGCAAGCATACCTAGCAGCGCCGTTCTTGAATAAACCTGTTTGGAAGATAATCCGGGAATTCTTTTTTTTAATTCTTCATCGCTCAACTGAATTTGTGCAGTTGGCAAGGTGCGAGCCAAAATAGAGTCCAGTCTTGTTTTACGGGATACTCCGCTCGAAGATGTTACAATGGAATCTGTTAATTCCTGAATACTTAAACCAATGGATGAAACAGAACCAATGCCGGTAATCAGGACCCGTGAAGACATGTATAACAAACGTTATTGTTGTTGCTGCTGCTGTTGCTTAGCAGTTATGTACTCTGCCATAGATTTAACAGAGAAAAATACAGTCTTACCTTCTTCAGCACCATTCACTTTAATACCGTATTTCTTTTGAAGTAATACAATCAATTCCAATACATCGATGGAATCCAATCCCAAACCTTCGCCAAACAAGGGCGCATCGTCTTTAATTGACTCCGGAGTAATATCTTGAAGATTAAGTTGATAAATAATTTCTTTTTTTAATTCAGTTATTAACTGGTTCATAACTCGTATAATGATTCTATTTGATTCGAAGTAAATTCGATTTGGTTTATATTCTTTTGCTCTGTATTTTCTACTAAGAGAAGCAGCACATCGGGTTTTCCAAACGAATATTCCACCCAGCCAACCACAGCACAACGTATCGAATTCTTATTGAATAAGTCCGACACAAAGCCCTCTAATAGTTCAGATTGAATGGTTTCTGAGAGAAAAAACATATTTTCTCCCTTGATTTTATGTTTGATACAGATCTCGCCCATTACAATGTTTGAGAGTGTATATACAAATATAGCAGGACTAGGGAAAAAATTCACCTTATTCTGGATAGTTTTCTGAAATTCAGCATCTGTATCCAAAGAACCAGATGCATTCGACAAAACAATACCGATCTCTGTTTCAGTGTACTTCGCTTTGAGATCTATACCTCTCAGTAAGTGTTCTGCAGCTATAATTCCGTATTTGGAAACAGCATCCATTTTGAAATACTTGGGGTACTCCATAGATACATGTTTATATAACTCCGAAAATTCAACCTTTTGAAGGTCTTCGGTTGTGTTTGTTTTAATCCGAACTGAATCGGCCTGAACCGAATCTCTACGGATGCGGCAAAAACGAGTTATGCTATACGTCATTTTTGCTTCTTTAAAATAATTGCTGCATTTCCGCCTCCAAAACCTGAAGCCGTTTTTAAGCCAATCGTTAATTTCTGAGGAACTGCTTCTCTAACAACATTCAGTACAACACTGGTTCCCGTTTCTGAAAAACCTGCAGAAGGAATGATTTTATTCAGATGCATGCTGTTTGCTAAATAGATCGTCTCAACAATGCCTGCCGCACCGAGGGTATGTCCAATATTTCCTTTAACACTGTATACAGGCGCTGCACTCACACCGATCGTTTGAAAAGCCAACGCTTCCATTTCATCGTTGTAGATTGTTGCAGTACCATGTGCAGATATAACATCAATCTCTGAAGGCTGAATGTCTGCTTCCTTTATCACTGCTTTGATCGCAGATACTAAGCCTTCTCCCGTTCTCGAAGGGCCCGATAAATGATTGGCATCGTTTGAAGATACAGCTGCACGTATTTCTATGTTTGTATCGGATTCAGGTTGTGAAGATAAGATGACTGTACCGCAGCCTTCACCAAGAGAAACACCTGCACGCCTCTTATCAAAAGGTGTACACGGGAAAGGACTTAATGCCTGGAACGAATAAAAACCAGACAATACAAATTCAGATACACAATCGGCACCGCTTACAATTACATGCGAATATTTTTTATGCTGCAGGATCTGACAGGCATACTGTATTGCCTGTAAGCCGGAGATACACGCATTCGATACAACAACCGGTTTGTTGGGATTGTTAAAATACCGTGCAACGTAATCAGCCATAATGCCTATACGCAAACGTTCGGGATCAAAATCAGGATCTGCTAAATATTCGATATTTCCTTTTGTAGAAGCAAAGACGAACAATACATTTTTTTGATCTATCGTTGAAGATAACTTTGCTACTGCCTGTTCAATAGAATAAATAAATAAGCGTTCAATTTTTGTATATGCACCGGAATCTTTTTTTGTTGGAAATGTATCTGTCTCTGAAAACTGAGAATGAAACAAGGTTCCCATCTGAGCGTGACTATATGGACGAATAGCAGAAGTTTTAGCATACAGTTTATCCATGTTCTCTTCAATGGTATTTCCCAAAGGAGTCACAACCGAATCGGATAACATGTATACAGGATTTTTCATACTATTCAATGCTGTTGCTTTTCTTCCAAGCACTGAAAAATGGAGGATTCGTTAAACACAGTTCTTTGTTTGCATCCAAAAATACCTGTACCGTTTCACCTGTAGCAATAACTTCTTTTGTTTCTTTATTACGAATCGTAAATGCAAAGATCAGTTTTGCAGCTTCGGAATTTACAAAGGTTGCGTCAACAAGCGCTGTATCGCCGTACTTCAAGGATCTTTTATAATCGCACTGCACTTTTACGATGGGTGTGGAATAGCCAGCTTTCTGAACATCTAAATAATGAATGCCGTATTTCAATCCGAAAGCTTCACGTGCATCTTCGAAATAACGAACATAATGTCCGTGCCACACAATATGCAACGAATCCACTTCGCTGAAGCGAACGACTACTTCTGTTTCATGACGCAATGTTTTCATCTGTTATTTCTTCAAAACAATTTTCATTTCACACGATAACACCGGCTTCTCACCCACAAAACTTTCTCCTTTGATAAGAGACATATCAAAAATCTCTTCCAATACTTCCACACGTGTACGAATTGTCTCTCCTACTTTTGGCAGATATTCAATACGCAGATTTGTTATCGCTCCGATAAAACCTACAGGCACTGCTTCATTCTTCACAGCACAGA
Source organism: Cytophaga aurantiaca DSM 3654 (assembly GCF_000379725.1). GTDB lineage: Bacteria > Bacteroidota > Bacteroidia > Cytophagales > Cytophagaceae > Cytophaga > Cytophaga aurantiaca. The sequence continues at coordinate 117,447 of NZ_KB903666.1, read as the reverse complement.
TATAACCAACGCCGGCAGCTGCAGTTTGCGCAATGTTCTCTATCAATCCAGGTTCCTTCAATACACCATCTTCTATAAACAATGCTCCATCCTTTATCAGAAAAGATGTTTCCGTTATGTTATCCTCTACAGCAACAAGTACATCCACCAGAACAATGGGTTGGCGCTGCGGTATGTAACGAACAATATCTGAATCCGGAAGCAATATGTTCATACTTATTTCTTTTTGCAGATCAACACGGTATGACTGATACCAACATTATTAATATCTTCTTCAATTACGAAACCTGCCTTCTCTACGCAGCGAATGAATACTTCAGAATGATACATCTGACTGTTGCCATTTGCAATACATGTGAAATATAAAGATGTCTGCTGCAAACAAAATGCGGCAGCTTCAAACTTTTGTCTGTCCCAGAATGTTTCCATGATGATCAATTTTCCATTGTCATTCAATGAAGATAGCGATTTTTTAAGAATGCTTACGATTTCATTTTCAGAAAAACAATCCAGGAACTGGCTCATCCAAACTACATCAAAGCCTGCAGGCAAGGTAGATTCAGCCTTCAAAATATCCAATGGATGGTAGGATATTCTATTTCCTTCTTTATACTGATTAATATTTTCTTTTGCCATCGCAATCTGCTGAGGCAGATCCGCAATCGTCATCTGTACATCTTGATTATGATGCACACAGCTCAACGACCACTTACCTGTATTGCCGCCGACATCCAGTATTTTTTTCGGATTGAATTTAAATACCATTGGCAATACTTTATTGAATGAATCATCCGAATAGAAATGATCAAATGCCAACCAGCTTTGTTTTTCTTTTTCTGGAAGTTCAGAAAGCGCCTGATAAAACGTTTCGTAGTGCTCACCGAATACTTTTAAACCTTTGGGCTTGCCGGTTTCAATAGATTCTTTTAAATGAAAGAAGCCTTGATAATTGATATCCTGAACAAAATCCATATTGGCAATGGTCATCGAATCATTCAGTATATAATGACCCACACGGGTAAGTGCATACTTCCCATCTTTACAGATCAATAGCCCCATACCCAAGCCGGCTTCCACAAGTACACGTACACCATACGTTGAAAGTGTAAGCTTTGCAACAACATCATCCTGACTAATACCGGTAACACCAGCATCTTCAATAATTTTCAGAATACCTAAATCACGTAAAGCCATGGAGGCTTGAAATACAAAAGGTGCGAAGGCAATTTTCTGTGCTTCAAATTTTGCATCTACAGCAGCAAGTTTATCTTCCTCATAAAACCTCATCGAGGATCTTGTTTCTTTTGTTTGCATATTTTACTTTCCTGTTTGCCAGAAGTTATAATAATTGAACCATTGATATGGATACTTCTTAATGTTCTTTTCAATCAACTGAACAAACATACCGACCGTTTGTTTCAATTGTTCGGCTTGTTTGTTTTTATCGCGATCGTATGTGTATACAACACCTTTTGTAGCACTGAAATAATAATGAGAAGCATGTTCTTTCATTGCAAAAACGAACGATACAGGCACCTTGTATTTAGCAGCCATTAACAACGGACCACTTGGGAAACAAGCCGGTTCACCTAAGAAGGGAACTTCAATTGTACGGGCCCCCGGCAAGAAGCGATCCCCATGCATACACACAAGTTCCTTACGTTCAAAGGCATCGTTGATTGCGTACAAATGAGATAGGTCTTCTTTAATTGCGATGATGTTTAAGTTTTTTTCACCTTTCACACGATCCATATATTCTTTCACCTTTTCATGTTCTCCTTCAAACATTACTACATTTATTTTCGCTTTTACACGATACAATAAATGTCCGGCAATTTCCCAGTTGCCCAGGTGTGCACTTATCAATAAACCGCCGGCACCTTCTTCCACCATACGGATCAGATTCTCTTCTCCATCAAAGGTGAATGTAAATTTTCCGTAGCCAGCCATCACGATCACCCGATCAACCAATGTTTGTCCGAATATGTAAAAGTTCTTGTACACTCCTGTGAATGCCTTCCATGGAGACAAGCCTACTTTCGTGCGCAAAAAAGAATAAATGGATTTCCATGCCTGATTCGGCTGAATAAAAAAATAACATGCTGCGGGATATAAAACGACATAGGTCGGCCAGACGCCAAACGTTCTTAGTATAAATACAAAGAATGAGTAGCCAGATTTTGAACCTTTCGATTTACCATCCCAAGCTGCCATGTAGTTTTGAAATTTAATGCATGTAATTCTGATTGAAACTGAATTACATTGTGATTATATATACAGGTTTATATCTACGGTTATGAATATAAACCTCCGTTGATAGAAATTACTTCCGCACTGATGTACGAAGCCTTCTTAGAAGCCAGAAAGGATACAAGTTCTGCAACTTCTTCGGAGTCACCGAATCGGTTTGCAGGAATCTGCGCCTTCAGCTCTTGTTCATCTATATCCTGAGTCATATCTGTTTTGATATAACCGGGAGCAACCGCATTTACTGTGATACCACGTTTGCCTACTTCCTGAGCCAAGGCTTTTGTTGCACCAATGACACCAGCCTTTGCTGCTGAGTAATTCATTTGTCCGGCTACACCTTTAAGGCCTGATAGAGAAACGACACTTATAATGCGACCGTAACGGTTCAACAACATTTGATTGATGATGGCTTTTGTAACATTATAAAACCCTGTAAGGTTTACATCCATCACTCCATCCCAATCCTTCGGCTCCATCCACAACAACAACTTATCGTTGCGTATGCCTGCATTGTTGATCAATACTTCTATCACTGCATCGTCCTGATGCTGCTCTAACCATCCACCCAACATGGTAGTTACTTCCGTGCGGTCCGATACATCAAACTTCATCAAGGTTGCATTCCCTCCTTGCTCAACAATAACAGCTTTTGTTTTTTCAGCTTCGGCGTCATTTGATCTGTAATTGATCAATACATGATACCCATCGGCTGCAAGCTTTATTGCAATTGCTTTACCAATGCCTCTTGCTGCACCTGTTACTAAAGCGTATTTAAGTTTAGCAGACATATACCGTTAGTTAGAGGATTGTGAAATCCGGATTGCAGCTAATAGCTGCTGAATTTCTTTGTATTTTGGTTGATCATCTGTAAACGGCACAAATGCTGTGTGGATTACAGCCAGTACATTTGTATTGTATGCAGATAAACGTTCTGATAATTGTAGAATATCTATTGCCTGTGTCAATGACATCAATTCAATTGCCATTACCTGATAGGCATTCTCAATAACTTTCGCACAGATCAAAGCGGAGTTTGTACCCATGCTAACAATATCCTGATTATCGTTGTTGTTCGGAATACTGTGTACATACATGGAATTCGACAAGGCCTGAGACTCTGCAACCGTTGAGGTTGCTGTAAACTGTATGCCTTGCAAGCCAAAATTCAAGCCCAGCACTCCTTTATTTAAGAAAGGCGGAAGCATATTATTAAGCTTGCTGTTCATCAAATAATTTATCTGACGCTCTGCAAGCATTGCCAATTTTGTAACAGCAATTTTCACCTTATCCATTTCAAGAGAAACATAATCACCATGGAAATTACCACCATGGTAAATATTATTTGTTTCCTCATCTACAACCGGATTATCATTTACAGAGTTCACTTCGTTTTCAATGACCTGTATTGCATATGTAACCGTGTCTAAAACTGGACCAATGATTTGTGGTACACAACGGATCGAATAGTATTCCTGAACTTTATCTTCAAAATACATTTCATCCACTTTTTTATATAAGTGCACTGCTCTTGATTTGATCAGCGTACTGCCTTCCAACCTCTTTCGTATACCGGCCGCAACATTGCGTTGACCGGAATGCAATTTTACTTCATTCAATTCTGCAGAAAAATAATCATCGTACGATGCAATCAATTCATTGATCAGAGAAGCTGCATTGATAGACCATTCAACAAGATTGTTTGCCTGAATTAAATTTACTGCACCGATCCCTGTCATGAACGATGTACCATTCATCACAGCCAAACCTTCACGCAACTGAATCGCGATGGGTTTAATATTCGCTTTAGAAAATGCTTCTGCAGCGCTGCAGATCGTACCCTCATAGTGTACATCTCCTTCACCGATCAAGCATAGGCCTAAGTGTGCAAGCTGAACAAGATCACCGCTTGCCCCTACGCCACCATGTTCATATACAACAGGAGTAATGTTGTTATTGATCAGATCACGTAATAAGAAGATCAGACTTTCGTGCACGCCGGACTTACCGATTAAAAAACTGTTTAAGCGAACAATCATTGCTGCTTTAACATAGATCGGATCTAAGACGTTGCCTGCGCCTGAACAGTGACTGCGAATAAGATTGTATTGCAAATTTTTTCTTTCTTCATCACTGACTCTGTATTGAGCCATTGGACCAAATCCGGTATTGATTCCGTAAATGATTTTATCTGTTGAAAATTCAACCAAAAACTGATGATTCTTTTTGACGCGAGCAATTGCTTTTTCGCTAATCTCAAGATGCTCATCCGAATATAAAAAACCTCTTATTTGACTTAATGTTAATGTTTGGTCTCCAATAGTTGCCATTCCAATCGATTCAGTATACTTAATTTACAAAATTAAGACTTTGAATGGACTTTTCATGTATATGTTTACAAACAATGTTCAAAAAATACAATTTGTTCAATGTTGCGGATAGAGCTATGATCCGACGCAAGACACTATAACTAAATGTAATAGCTTATTTCCGATTATCCATAAAGTCTACGGGCTTTCTGAAGTTCAGACTATTACGGACTTTTTCTATATTTTCAAACTTTTCATACATCACCTCCGGTGTAACCCGGATCTTCGCTTTAAAATGATCCTTGATGATCTTATCATTCTCCTCATTATCATTGATGCATGCAGCATGTACGCGAATCATATCCAAGCCCAACTCGTTTCTATACACTTCAGTATAATACGATCTGATGCAGGGTATTTCATTTAAGATCTCATTCAATGCAGGCGGATACAGCGTAGTGCCTTTAAATTTTATCATCTGCTTTTTACGACCAACAATAGGACCGACACGTACCGTTTTACGACCGCAACTGCAGGGACTTGTATACAGACGACACAGATCACCAGTTCTGAAACGCAGCAATGGCATAGACTCTACGCCAAGTGTTGTAATGACAAGCTCTCCTATTTCACCTTCCGAAACCGGCTGATCGTTTTCATCTACGCATTCAGTAATGATCAGATCCGATAATTGATGTCCGCCATTACCCGCTTCACATTCGGTAAATGCGGTACTCATTTCAGTAGACGCATAGGTTGAATGCAATGCTACAGGCCAACGCTGAATGATACGTTTGCCAAGATTGTTGTACGAGAAGTCTTCGTTGCGAATGGCTTCACCAATGCAGATAATTTTTTTAACAGATGTCTTTGCAGGATCTATTCCATGCGCATCTGCATAATCCAATAGTTTTAAAATAAACGAGGGTACTCCGATAAACACAGTTGGAGAGAAACGTTTAATGGTTGACCATTGCAATTCAGGTGCACCTGGACCAACACGGATCACTCCTGCTCCGATCTTGCGCAGGCCCATATAATAGGCAATTCCAGCCATAAACAACTTATCCATTGTAGCAGATAACTGCACTTTATCCTGTGCAGTTATACCGGCAATAGAAAGCGATAAAAATTCATTGTGTGCCAATCGCTGCAAATCATTCTCAGACAAATGAAATGGAATCGGTTCACCTAAGGTTCCTGAGGTTACTACCGAATCAGCAATTGCATCTTCGCTTATGCACAGCATTTCAGAATAAAACTGATTCAACTCTTCTTTTGTTGTAAACGGAAGCTTAGACAGATCAGCAATCGAACGAACAGAAGCAACATCAACAGAGGCTAGCTTAAAAACACGACGATAATACGGCGAGTGTTCAGCTAAATATGCCAGTTGCAGTTTTAATGCAGCATATTGTTTTTGATAGATCTGCTCTTCTGTATCGAAAGAAGTATTCATTTATTTTTTATTAAATAGTACGAAAGCAATCGCCTGTTGTTTGCTATGCGATAAGCTAAGTTGTGTCTCCGGTATGAAGCCCAGTTGATGAAGTAAGAAACGTTCAACAGGTTCTGTCAATATAAAATAAGGTTTCCCTTTTTCATTATTCGCAACAGCGATCTCTTTCAAATCCATACTGAAATCAATGCCGATGCCTGCTGCTTTTAAAAAGGCTTCCTTTGCGGCAAAACGTGCTGAATAAGACTCGTATGGATTTGTTTTCTTTTCACAATAGGCAATTTCATCTGTAGAAAAAACCAAATCGCGAAAGCCTGTACCTGCTTCGATCCGTTCTTTTATACGATCTATATCAACAATATCCACTCCAATTCCTACGGTCATAATTCGGCGTTGCAGATTTCAATTAAGTTAACAATTTTATCCCGATCTTCCTTTCTGGGAATCGTTTTAGATTGAGCCTTTTTCAAATAAGGCAATGCCTGTATATATGCCTTCCGAGCCATATAATACTGCGCAATATGCACATGCGTATCAAAATATTCAGGGTTTGAGGCTTCAAATTTTAGAATCTCCGTAACAGTTAATGCTGCTTCAAAAGACGAACGCTGCATCTTCTGTAAGATCACTTTATAAAACACATAATCTGCATACGCAGGTGTCGTCAAAAACGAATCTGCTGCAATGGTCTGACTGGCCTCGTATACATGGGTTTGCTTCGTAACATCGTAATCCGTTCCAAAGATCTTATTCAGATCATAATACACGTATGTGCCCATTTGATAAGGGTTTGAAGATACCCATACACCTTTTTTCTCCGGAAGAAATATAACGGAATGATGTGCGACCAATTGATTCACGGTATTTTCATTCGACAAACCAATATTAGTATCATTCCATCCAAGTCTGTTTCTCAATATTACAACGCTTGAAGCAGGCGTATGTACCTTCTCACGACTTAACAATTGCTGCAATCGGTTATAGCGAAACACCGTTGCGCTTTCTTCTTTGTGTTTTACATTTACAGGGTCGTTCATAAAATACGGACTCTGAAAATGATTGGTACTTAGTATTTCATCTTTCGGACTTGTATAAAGAATCGTTGTATCCGGTGTCTTCTCTATCAGTACTGCTTTATGATCCAGCGCTGAACCGATTAAAAACGATTCCGAAACAAACGATTTTGATTTCGCTGCAATTGCAAATGCTTCATCAATATTTTTTGCATACTGAAGAATCTGTCTGGAAATTAAGGTGATTGGTGTTGCCGAACTGGAAGGCAGTTTAGACGGTGCAGCATTTAATGTAACTGTCAGGCCGTGTTCATTCATACCGGAAGTAATGCCGGTAAATCCACCCCAGGTAACCATCATCAGTTTATAACCGCTATCGGGTTTTACAAACAAAATAATTTTTTCCTGTGCAAAATCATCTCCCGCATAAAAATCAAAATTACGTGCGATCAATAAACTGCTGTCTGCAGTATATCCATTCCATGCACCAAAAGATGAGCAGGCAACCAGGTTCATGTTCTGCATAGCATGCCCGATGTCGTGCGCTCCGTGGTAATTTAATATGCGCTGATATTTGGGTGCTATGTAATCATACTTTGAAGAAGCGAATTGAGAAACACCATAGATCTCCTGTTTGTATTCATCGGAGATATTTTCATCCAGATCTTTATTGAGCCATACTACGATCTGCTTTAAAAAAATCTGATACAGTCTGGATGGAATAAGCATATTCAAGCGATCTACAAAATGATCCTCTTGTCTTACAACCAATTCCTGCGCCAATAATCCATGCATGTATCCGCGTTCGTAAGGTTTTCCTTCAAGATACATTTCATACAGACCATACTCATTTTTATGAATCCAATTATTACCGGACTTCCATCCATTGGCAATAGAATCCCGTTTTAATTTTACGTATGCTTCCTGATCTAAAATATCGGGCTCTTTTAAAGAAACCATCCATAAAAATAGTCCGCAAACAATAACCAACACGATTAAAAGTATACCCGCTATTTTTCCTGTTTTCTTTAAAACTAATTTACCAGACATAAGATTGAATGAGATCTCGATACGAGGAATTACCCGTCATGAATAAGCAATATACACATTTGATTCCTCGAATAAAAAACCAGCTGAAATCAAAGTTTTGCTGCAAAATGCAAACAATCTAAAAAATACAAATACCTTTACATGGTAATCTTTAATTCTAATCTCCGATGCAAGAAACAACTCCTAAATCCTTAAAAAGCCTTTCAAAATTCATCCGATATGTAGCTGTTGCAGAAGGTATTTCTTATTTGATTTTATTAATACTAGCCGTCCTTAAGAGAACAACTTCTATGGATGTACATCTTGGAATTAAATATCTGGGAATGGCGCACGGAGTATTATTTCTTCTATTTATAACCTGCATTGGTTTAGGACTCTATTCTCTGAAGTGGACTCCATTGCGGGCAGCATGGGCCTTTGCCGCTTCGCTATTGCCTTTCGGAACATTTTATTTAGATCTTCAGCTTAAAAAAGAAGAGGACTTGATGGCGTAAGTACTCTTTCCTACAAAGAAGTAGGCGGTTGTTTCAATTTCTTTTTTTTCCCCGTATAAATATAGGTTTGGTACTGCAGAGTATACATAGGCGACCAATACGTATACGAACGGTTTTTCAGTGCAAGCGTTACTCCGATATCCAGACGGCTATTAGAGTTGCTTATGAACTGAAGAGCAAAATGTCCATCTATATATGATCCCGCAGCCAAAGCCTTCGCTGTGTAGGGATTGCTTGCTGCATACTGAGCAAAATCAATTTCAGCACCATATTGCTCTACATACGCCGCGCCATATTGTTTAAATTTGAATTCAGAATAAATATTGACATTCAGATCTGAATACGAATTATAATGGATCGGCCAAAGTCTGTATCCGGTTGAAAGTTCAAGGTACGACGCATTTCCGGATTGAAATTTTATATCTATGTCGTCCTGTTTGTATACAAGTGGTTTAATAAATCCTGCGGTTAATGAGACTGCAAACTTCTCATACAAATACGTTGTAATAAGCCCTCCTCCATACCCTGAATTGTCTGTCATTAATGTTGGTTCTGCATCATCGTGTGCCACAAAAGATTTACAGCCTTCAGCAAACACAGCCATCCGTAGATGCTGGTGATATCTATCTCGTGTAAAAAAACGGTATTTAGAATACAGATTTATTCCTTCAAAAGCGAAACCTGCCGGTGGATACGTTTTCAAATGGTGATTAAAAAAATATGGCAGCACATCCGTTGGAAAGGCTTTGTAATGATGGTTTGAAACACTGACTGTTGACATGATCGTCCACTTAGAAGTGATCCCATACATAATGCGTGCATGATAGTCTTCTTTAATTCTATTGGAAGATTGTTCTTTATAACGTTCATAGAACATCCGAACACCAACAATTCCCTTAGGTACATTTGATGCGGGTTCAGCATGAGGGAATAATTCCTGACTGAATGAGAAACAGGTGCTCATTAAAAAAAATACAGCTATCAGCAGGTGATTTTTAAGCATCAGTAATAATAGTAATATGCAACCGCTGCCGGATCTGTATAACCTTGCAGCAAAAATTTCTGCTGCCATTCTCTGTACGATTTTTTATCCATAAAATATTTTCCGACTAAGGTATAATATGGTTTATCGAGCGCAGCCATGGCTGCATCACCAACGAAGAAATAATTATCGTCGCAGGTAAGCTGATTCATTTTATATGCAGCACTTTTACACGAAGGAACAAAAAATGAACCTACTGAAAAACCGGCATCATACACAGCTCTAGCTAATACATTCCAATTTACTTTTTTTGAAAAATCAACCAGTATTGTAGCTTCATTCCGATTCAGATTCATATTCACAGATTTCACAAAAGAAACTTTAATAAGTTTTTCTTCTACAGACTTGGAGCAGCTTGAACAGGTAAGTCCAATTACCCGAATTCGGACGGTATCTATTTGTGAAAATGCCGACAAACAAACGAACAGCATTGTCATACATAAAAGCCCTACTTTCCGAATCTCAATCATATATTCAAATCTATGCTGCAATGCTTATCATTCATTCTTTAAACGGAATTTATACATAAAAATTATATCAATCGAATCGTTGATTCTAATTGAGACTGTATGTATGAAAATTCTCTCGACATATTTTGAGGCAAGGCATTTAACCTCTGCCATGCCAGCTCTTCAAATTCATCTTTAATTGCCGGCAAAGGAATCGTATCTGTTTGAATGATCGGTACTAAAAAAATAATGTTTTGTGCCTGAGGTGTTACATACTCGAGTGTATCGGGAAGTATATCCGCATGCGTGTACCTATTCAGGATCTGCAAATAATCCGCTGTTAAAAAAAGTTCTTCCCCAAGCTCACGCAATCCTGCTTCAAAATCGGTTTCGCCTGGTTCAACCGAACCGCCCGGAATCCACCAGAAGGCCTCGTTGTTTGATACTCTTTTCCCAAGCAGCAAATAATGTTCTGTTGAAGAAACCTTATGTATAAATAATATCTTAGACTTACGTTTCATGAAAATCATATTAAGCAGTACTAAAATACACTTTATAGTTTGTATGAGGAAATTTGATAAGCCGTGTTTAAAACATAGCACACTTATCCAAAACGAAAAAGCAAAAGCGGTCAGGAAAATGTAGTCCTGACCGCTTTCATTTTTCAGAAGATTTCATCTGAATCGCAACAATTTTTCATTCATATAGCTTCCTCTTTTCAGCAATTTTTAGAGGTTCAATTCTGCCTGTTTTAAAATACATTATCCACATTCACAGTAAATTATTCAAAAAACACTATCCACGAATCTAGATATTGATTTTTCAGTACAATAAACGGTATTTTTCACTTACGATAATACAATTTTATCTAATAAACAACCTATTTAATTAATTTCACGTTAACATAAGATAAATAAAACTAAATAAAATCCCTTAAAGTTTTATTGTACTACAACGATGAAAAAGTTCATTACAATCACTTTACTGTTCATTTTCACTATTTATATAAATAGGAAGTCGAATGCCCAATGCCCCGCTCCCGCATGTACACAAACTGCTGTTTCCGGTACAAATTATACTGTTAACGCTTCTGATGTACTATGTATCAGTTCCAATTATAGTTCAGGTACAATAACTATTAACGGAGGTACCGTTCTTGTTCAATCAGGTGGTAATTTAAATAGTGCAGTTACTATGTCCACAGGTACGATCAATGTTTCCTCCGGCGGTACGTTAACAAGAGACATTTTGCCCACTACCTCTGCAACCTTGAATGTTTGTGGTACAATTAGTGGCACCAGACAAATCAATGACAAAGCAACATTAAATTATTATGGAACCGCTAATTATACGATGGATTTGCGTAATGGAGCCATTATTAATAATTACTCTACAACAGCAAATGTGAGTTTCAATAATATGGACAATACGAATACCAAAACGTTTAATAACTATGGTACGGTACCTGCATTGTCAATGACACAATTCAATCAGCCAATCACCATTAATAATATTGGAGGTACATTAACCGTATCTGCTTCTCCTACGATTAAAGCAGGTACTATATTAAACAATTCCGGTGGTGGTACATTTAACTGGACTCCAAGCATGATTGCAGATGCAGGTACATTAATCAACAATGCTGCCGGCTCTACAATGAACTTCACTACAGGAGGAACGGCAAATAAACCTTCTATTACCAATAATGGTACGATGAACTTCTCCGGTCAATACTATTTAGCGGGTGGCACATCCAATAATAATGGTACGATGAATTTTGCAAATGAATTGAGACTTGATGGAGGCACATTAAATATCAATGCAAATAGCACTGTTAATGTGAATAGCTTATATAAAAACAACGGTACTATAAACATGGACAACCATAGTTTATTAAACATTGCTACCAACATTACTACATGGAATGGTACACCAATAAATTTAGTATCAGGTTGTGCTTCCATTATGGGTTCGACTACTGCAAGTAGTAGTGCAATCAACAATCCGTTTTTAAGTAATATGAATTTGAATTTTTGTGGTGCTGCTCCAATGAATGGTGGTGGATGTATAACAACATTAACATCCGTTTCAAATAATGGTAGTAATGCCTACCGTATTACAGGCAACTTCTCTTGTGGTTCAGGCTTGAGTAACTTACAATACATCAATATCATTGGAGCTACCGGCGTGACAAACTTAAATGGATACTGGCAAGTTACTAAAATCAACGCTACTACTTTTGATTTAATTGGAAGTACCTTTACAACAGGTGCTGTATTTGGAAGCACAAGTGTTCAGTTTGACCAAAGCAAGTTAATGCTAGGACCATCAACCTACTTAGGCTATTCCGGTTGTACGAACCCATGTGCACCTTTACCTATTAAATTACTTTCATTCACTGCTACTAAAGATAACGGCAGCGTAAAAATTGCATGGCAAACAATTGAAGAAAAAAACAATGATTATTATGTAATCGAACGTTCAACAGATGGTGTGCATTTTGAAACAGTCACTACTGTAAGAGGAAACAGAAACAGCAGTTCATTGCTTACATATGACCAATACGATTATAGTCCATATCCTGGTACTTCATACTACAGATTAAAACAAGTTGATTTAGATGGATCTTTCTCGTATTCATCTATAGCTGCTGTTGAATTTGATAGTCAATCAGACTGGATCGTATTCCCTAATCCAAGTAAAGACGGCAGCTTCACGATTGCTTCTTCATTTGCCGAAAATGAAGTGGTTACAGTAACTGTTACGGATGTAACCGGAAATAGAGTACGCTACTACGACAACAGTTTATATGCGCAAGAGATGCAGGTGAGCGACCTGGCTTCAGGATTATACATTGTAAGTATTCAGACAGTAACACAAATCCTTTCTAAAAAATTAGTAGTTCAATAATCACATATATATATTGAATAGATAAAAAAAGATCCCGTTTAAGCGGGATCTTTTTTTTATAATACTTCTGAGATATTATATTTTCTTAGGGGGTAAAGCAAATGCTATTGCTTCATGTGTGAAATTTTCTCTGTGTGACCCATCGCAAAAAGGTTTATTTGCTGACAAACCACAACGACATAAAGAAACAACCGTTCGGCCTTGCAAATCGTATGCATTGCCTGCCATATCTACAATTTCAAACTCGCCATCCAGCTTAACTGAGCCATTATTATTAATTGTAATTTTTGTTTTAGACATAATTGAATAGTTAGAATTTAATAGTTTAAGCAGATAATTCGTCCTTCGTCACAGTACACACTAAATGCTCTGACAAGAATGATCAAAGGTAAATATTAATTTATCAGAAGCACCTTTAATGAATCTAAATAAGCAGGATCGAAGGATGCACCCAATCCGATGTGATCTTTAAGTGAAACTACTCCCCTTGACTGATACACGATCCCGTTAAGCACCGGATCTTCATCAAACATAAGTGGCGTATCAAAATCATAATAACAAACTGAATTACTTACCAATGCTAGATGTGCCGCAGCGGTAAAGCCGAGGCGTGATTCTAAAAAACCTCCTATCTGAACCGGCATTTCAACCTGTTCTGCAAGCGCTATAATTTTCAATGCATTTGTAATTCCTGCCGATTTACTCAGCTTAATATTAAACGAATCGCAAGCTTTTAACTGGATCAATCGCTGTGCATCTAAATGATTGCAGCAGGATTCATCAGCCATGATCGGGATTGGACTTTTTGCTTTTATCTCCGGTAAAAATTCAACAAGTGCTCTGTTGATCGGTTCTTCGCAATGCTGTATCTTATATGGTGCAAGCGCCTTTAAGGTATCCAAAGCAGCAGCTGTCTTCCAGGCCTGATTTGCATCGACACGGATCTGAATATCATAACCTACAGCTTCACGAATCATCCGAATGCGTTCTACATCCTGTTCCTTGGTGCCTCCCAGTTTAACTTTAATAATTTCGAAACCATTCTTTTTAATTTTCACTGCATCGCTCGCCATCTTTGAAGGCTCATCAATACTAATGGTATAATCTGTCTGAATGATCTTATCATTTGTGCCACCTAAAAAAGCATACAGCGGAAGTTTTGCATGCTGAGATGCCAGATCATATAAAGCAATATTGAATGCACTTTTAATACAGGCATTGCCGTAAATTACTTTATCCATCGAAGCAACATTCGCTTCTATATCGAGGCACAATGTACCAATCAGCTGCTTCGCTAAATACTGCCCGACTATAAACGCGGTATCCATGCTTTCTCCATGAATGGTCATAAACGGACTGCATTCGCCACTACCAACTAATCCGCTATCTGTATGAATACGGACGATCACATTATTCGCATGTGTCAATACACCTAAAGAAATTTTGAACGGTTCTTTAAGTTTAATCGGCGACTTATAAAGTTCTATCTGTGTTATGATCATAATGAATTATCTATACGAAAAAAATAAGCGAGAGATATAAAAAAAAGCAAGCTTGTGAATTCACTGTCGGCGCACGCACAATTATTTTTGGAAAAAATGTTATGTGACTTTTGACAGTACAGATAAACGATTTTTTGTTAAATCCATGCGTATATGTCGGCCATTGACAATGTATACAAGCTTGCAATACAAAGATAAGAATTTTTTATCCGATATAACGAAGTATAAAAGCAAAAAAAAACGGGTTTCATCTGTACAGATGAAACCCGTTGAATATCATATTAAATTAAACTTACATCTTGATAATTGTAAATTCAACTCTTCTGTTCAACTTACGGTGTTCAGGCGTATCGTTATCAACTATATGTTTGGTCATGCCAAAGCCTTTATATGTAATTCTATCAGCAGCAATCCCCTTTGAAACAATATAATCCATAACGGCTTTTGCACGGTTTTGGGAAAGAATAAGATTTTTATCCGCATTCCCTTGATTGTCCGTATGTCCGTCAATTTCAATTTGCATCGTTGGATTTTCATGCAGTAATTTTACAACCTTATCCAATTCATAATACGATTCAGATAACAAGTCGTATTTACTCGTTTCAAAGTAAATGTGATTTAATTTAATGCTTTGTCCTACTTCAATTGGTGTAAGGTAATAATCACGCGTAATTTCAATGTATTCATTTTTATTCGATACAGAGATTGTATCGTAATCCAATACAAAACCCGGAGCAAAAACGTCAATTGAATAACTGTGACCAAATGGCAAGATGATCTTGTATTGACCTGTTTCGTGATCTGTATGTGCCACACCTTCTTCAGAATTATCCGGATAGATTTTATATTCAATGGTAGCATCCAGGATCAATTCTTTTGTTTTAGCATTGTAGATTTTACCATCGTACAAAGCAACCGGCTTTGGTTTATTTTCTTCTTTCAATTTGAATGAAATAATATCTGCACTACCGTATGAATTCAAATCAGAAACCATATATGCATATTCACCTTTTGCATCGGTAACATAATAGGCATCTTTAGAGGCAGTATTTACATGAGGTCCTAAGTTTAAAGGAGCGCTCCAAGCCAACCATGAAGTATCTGTTAAACGCTCTGTCTTGTATACATCCGTTAAACCTGCACCACCCGGACGATCGCTTGAGAAGTACAATGTTTTGTTATCTGCAGCCAGGAAAGGTGCAAACTCATTGAAATCCGTTGTGTTAACAGTTGTACTTAATTTTACAGGTTTTGTGAATGTACCATCCGGAAGTTTTGTACTCACAAACAGATCGTATAGCGTACATTTCTTTTTATCACACATAGTAAAAATGATTGCGTTACCATCAATAGATAAATACGCACCGTCATTCACCCCTAAGTTAACCTTAGCCAAATCTTTAATTACAAGCATCTGAGGATCTGTCCAGCCATCTTTTGTCATACGTGTCAGCGAAAAACCTTTACCGATGTATTTTCCTTTATCGTAAGCACCACGGATCATAAGAGATTTACCATCGGCGTTTACAGACCATACACAGTTTGCAGGTAATTGATTGATCTTATCATCCGCACGTACTGCAGGGCTCCAGTTGCCAAGACTATCTTTTTCTGAGTGCCAGATATCCTGAGGATTTTTATTATCCGGATGGCCGTCTCTTACATAAAACATCATTTTACCATCGGCAGAAATACGGGGTGTTAATTCTGTAGCTTTGGAATTGATGTTCTCTCCTAGATTTTGATGAAGATATAACTCACTTGACTCCTGCGCAAATGAAGCTTGACTTGCCAAAAATATTACTGAAAAGATTACTTTTTTCATGTTTCGTTTATTTTATACTTTTTTGCTATATACCTAGCAATACATTCTAAATTAATTGTTTGTATATAATTAAACAAATAATAATCCTTCTATTTATTGAATTATATTTGTAATCTTTCCAAAATGCTTTTAAACGTTGGTCGAGATTCAATATCCTCATTCATACACTGATTTTTGATCTCAGTTATGTATGCTGCCTCAGCTAGCTGATCCATTGCAAGGAGATTCAGCAAATCCTCTACCAAACAGCCATAAGCCCTTACTTCTATCTGTTCCAAACGTTTTGCCAAGGCCGGATCATTGGGTGAGAAAATCGTAGCCGCGCCAAAATCTCCAAACAGCGGATGTCCGTTTTTATTCACCAAAATATTATGGGCATATAGATCTCCATGCATAATACCTTTTTCATGCAGCTGAACAGCAACCGAAGCAATACCGCGAGAAATACGAATAACTTCTGCCAGAGTAAACACCTGATCCGTTGAAAATACATCGCGTGTACAGGTCACATGGCTTGGAGGAAAACCTAAATTGTTATAATCAGAAGAAATCAGATCCATTACCAGACCTTCTTTATGATCCGGATGATCGGTGATTACAGCTTTTACAGATACCATATTCTCATGGATACCTGCCTGTATACAGGCCCTCATTTCATCAACAGGTAACCCATCGCTAGTAACGGCACCTTTAAAAATTTTAACTGCAATATCCGAAGCAGAATCTTTGCGTACAGCTTTATAAATATTACCTGAGGCACCTTCGCCGAGTTGCTGCTGTATCTCAATCAAATTCCAGGAGAGTACATCTACCTCGATAGCAGACTCTGCCGTTCTGAATGAACAGGGATTTCCTGCAAAGGCCAGCCATGCTAATTTAGGCAACGAAAATAGCCAGGCTGGTATAGATTGAAGTTTGTTCGCAGAAATCCGTAGCAGCTCGATGCGTGTACATGAAGCCATTTCATCCGGCAACTTATCCAATTGATTTCCGGCCAGCATTACTTTCTGTAAGTTGATGCACAAGCCAATAGAATGTGGAAGTGCGGTAATCTTATTATCTGTCAGGATCAGCCAGCGCAATGAAACCGGAAGTGCATGTTCCGGAATTTCTTTTATCTGATTTGCTTTAAACCCAACAATATCAAGATGTGTCAGATGACTTAATACTTCCGGAAAAACTTCAAATTTATTATTCGACAAAAATAAGGTGCGTAAGTTTTTAAAGCGAGCAAAATCGTTGGGCAGTGCAGTTAATTCATTACCAGACAAATCCAGTACTTCAAGCGTATCGGCATATTGATAAAGCGCTTGAGGAATATCTGTTAAGTTCTCAGAGATTTTTATGTGCTTCGCTCCGGCTAATTCACCGGATTGCAATTGTTGAGTGCTGTGCATGTAGATATAAGATCCATCAAAAATACTGAATCTAATTCAAATACCTATCACGTATTCAAATTGGAATTTGCAGTGGTAACATTTGAAATTATTTTCACTATTTCTTCTGCATTTTCAACGGAACAAATATGCTTTTTCATTTTCAATAAATGTGTCGAATAAAATCCTTCTTCTTCCAAGGATTGATCTGCTTTCCATACACTTTTGCAAACCACTAAATGAAAACACTGATTGGGTATATCGTACACAATCATCGGATTTACAACATCTTCTACTTCATCAAAACAGGTTACAAAAACCGGAAAATCAAACAAATTCAACCCTATCAGATTCGGTATAATGTTCGCTTCAAAAAATGTGTAATTATATAATTTGCAAGAGACTCCGGATAACATCAAAAGCTTCTGTGCTTCTTTCAATTTACCGATCATAAGTTGATATGGATCATTCGCTGAATCAAAAAGATCAATCGGCAACCAGCTTTGGGAGCTTAATTGCAGAAAAGATAGGTTCTTCTTCCCGATCGACAATTTATAATCGAAGGCTGCATAATTGGGTGCAAAATAACCCGGATAAAAAAAATCAAGTTCTAATTCTTTACAATAATTTACTTTCAATAAAATTAAATATTTTCCTAAGCTGTGTTTTTTATAGGCAAGATCATAAAATGAAATAATCCCGGCTGCAGAGTTATTTCCGATATCAAAATAACCAGCACCAATCAATACATTCTGATCATGCAGCAATACTTCATAGGTATTAAAGATATCGAAGGCCGAATCGCCAAACAGTAAGGTGTGTAAGGTTTGTGAAGCAACAAAGGACATACCCGACCGGTATTCCTGAAAAAGAGCTTCCTTTTCAGAAGTAATACTTGCAGGCTGAATGGTAATAGTGAATCGATTATTGAGCTTAGAGAGCTTTTTAAACGCAGAATCTTCATTGCTGTTTTTCAACTGAATGCGCAACCAGATAGCGCTATATAACTGATTGTTAAAATTTAAAAAATTTGTAGTAAAAATACGTTGCCCATTTCTAAACCATCCTTCACTTAGATAATGATCCAATTCTTCTCCGGATAATTTTTCAGGCTTATGAACTTCTGCAAACATATTCGTAAAGATATGAATTAAACTTTTTTATAAACGAAAAAATAAGCCTGTGGAAACATCAAATTGTACTGCACTGGAATAACTACCAATACCAACTCCCGGACCGCCTGTACTAATTCCAACGGATAGACCCAATCCATTTAACGGCGCCTGAACCCGAACCTGAAATTTTAATCCCAAACGCTTGTTAAGAGCTACTTTAATCCCTCCCAGGACGCCTGCAGCCAACTTCATCTGTGATACAGCACCAGGTGCATGTACAGACATCGAAGAAACACCAATATTTGCGGACATATACGGCATAAAATTCGGTATTTCTGTTTTAAACATCCGCACAATTCCCAGCATGATGTATGTCTGTGTATAGCGTACGGAAGTATCGCCATTTCCTTGAGACGAATTATACAGCATCTTTGAAAAACAGGAATTGATGTTTAACTCATACATAAGCTGAGGATTTTTACAATATGCTGCAGACAAACTATAAAGCGGAGCATTTTTAATTTTAGGATAGGAATTATTTCCGGTAAAAAACCATCCGCCAAGTACGGAAGCTTCAATTTTTTTATTTGCATCTAACGTAACACCTTGGGCATTACATCGGATATTCATGAACAATAAAAAACATCCTGAAAAAATAATCAACTTAATTTTCATACTGAATTGAAAGCCTTGTTTGCTTTAAACTAAAATAACAAAATAAAACCAAATAGCATGCACGATACATATAATTGTACCTGCTAAAAGCCCAGCGTACCAGAAGTTAACAACAATTGTTTAATAAAATGGATTTTGATAGGTTCATTATAATATAATATGTTATCTGTATCTTTGTTGATACAAAAAAATGATTCGGGGCCATTGAGCCTCAATGCTGTCACTACAATACGTCATGAATAAGCATCTTTACGGAATAGATTTTGGAACTACGAATTCAGTATTATCCATATACGACGAAGAAAAAAAAGAGATCATTGAAACAATTACGATTCCTTCCATTCTTTATTTTCCAGATACGTTTGATCCTGCAAAACCTCTTGAATACTCTGTAGGAGACAACGCTATTCATCGTTATATCAAAGATGGCATGAAAGGTCGGTTTATGAAATCCATAAAACGTGTATTGCCAAGAAGCAGTTTTGTGGAGACCCGCATTCATACTAAATCCTTTAACGCCTCAGGTTTAATTACTTTAATCTTAAAGGAATTAAAACAAAAAGCAGATGCCATCATTGGCTACGATTGCAACAAAGCCGTGATTGGAAGACCTGTATACTTTGATGACGACAGCAGCATCAACGACGACCTTGCGCAGAAACGCCTTTTAAGTGCAGCGCAGCAAGCCGGCTTAACAAACATACGTTTTCAATTTGAACCGATTGGTGCAGCCTTTGCATACGAAAAGAATATTTCAAAAAAAGAAAATGTTCTTGTGGCCGATCTGGGCGGCGGCACAACCGACTTCACTTACATTACACTTGATCCTTCACGCACATTTGAGAAAGATCGTCGCAATGATATCAAAGCCACCGGAGGTATTTATATCGGAGGCGATAGTTTTGATTCTGCATTTATGTGGGATAAAGGAACGCCTTATTTCGGAAGAGGTGTAACATATGAATCCATGCCTGGCAAGCAGGTTGATGTACCACCAAGTTTTTTCAGCAACATCTGTTCCTGGGAAAAAATGAACTTCTTTAATGGATCGAAAGTACAAAATGACCTACGTCAATATTACAGCTACACCAAACAGAATGAGAAAATAAAAAACCTCATTACCCTAACAGAAAATAATCTGGGTTATTCTGTATTTCAATCGATAGAAAAAACAAAAGTTGAATTGTCTAACCAAAAACGTTCAACGTTTGCATATCATAATCTGAGTATTGATATAGAAGAAACAATAGAATTAGAAGAATACAATAAAATCATAGAACGGGATATTACTAAAATAAAAAAGTATCTGGATCTGTTTTTAGAAAAGAATACGATCGAAGTGAATACGATTGACACCCTATTTTTAACCGGAGGAACCTCATTGGTATATGCCATTCAGGAGCTTTTCAAAACTAAATTTCCGCACATTGCGATCAAATCAGATGATAACTTTATCAGCGTAGCAAAGGGACTGGCATATAGCGGGTATCTGTTTGAGTAAGTGTCTACTTCCCTTTTAAGAAATAATTAATAATACGACCGTTTAATGACATCCATTATTATGACTCAATATATTTATAAAATGGGTGTTTATTTTTTCGATTGCTTTAATATTTACTAAAAATCTAGTTAGAGCATTTCGCAAACCATTTGAAAATGAACCAAGAAGTAAGTCTATTTATTGACAATGTAATTTTTAAGCTATTTTTATAACATTTTCAATAAAAAAATAGACTATTTTCATAACCAATCCGTTTAATATTATTATGAAGACACTCTGCAGAAGTAAAAATTGGTTACTTACCCTAGTCATTATATTTGTTTTTATCCCATTCGCCTATACTCAGATCAACACACCGAGTACAGCAACAGTGCCGTTCGGCTCTAAAATTGCTGCTTCAGCAAACCCTTATGGGTATGGGATCATACCAGCTACGCTTCCAACGGGTGCGTATACTCCGGCTAGTAATTTATATGGCAAATCGCAAGATGCCTACACGGCTTACAATACATGGAAAACAACCTATGTCCGAGCGTGCGGGACACAGTACAGAGTTTTATTTGATGACAACTCTTCAACCGTTTCAGAAGGCATTGGCTATGGCATGTTATTGGCAGCCTACGCAGCAGATAAAGCATTGTTTGATGGCTTATGGGCATATTATAAAACCAATTCGAATAACAATGGTTTGATGAATTGGAAGATTGGTGGCTGTACAGGAGCTTCAGGCTCTAATGGTGCTACAGATGCAGATTTAGATGCAGCAATGGCATTGATTGTAGCATCGAAGCAATGGCCATCAGCTACAAGTCCATATACATATAGTACTGAAGCGAACACGTTAATCACTGCGATTAAAACATATGAAATCCAAACAACATCTTTTCAAGCAATCAATGGCGATGGTTGGGGCATGAATTCTACGTGTAGAAACCCAAGCTATCAATCTCCTGCTTATTACAGACAATTTGCAACACAAGTCACTTCACAGGCAAGCACCTGGAACAGTGCAGTAACAGCTGCATATACTTTACTAAATGCAAATAGAAATTCAACAACGGGATTGGTTAGTAACTGGTCAGATCAAAACGGCTCTCCTAATAATTGTAATGGATCAAATGAATATGGATACGATGCCTGCCGCAATCCATGGAGAATGGCAGTAGAAGTTTTATGGACAGGCAACAGTACTGCACAAACAAATTTCTGTGTACCTATAGCATCTTATATAAATGGTAAAGGTGCTGGAAATGCAGGTGGACCTGTTGCTCAATCAGGAGGAAATGGAACGGTTAATGCAACTTTTGTATCAACATTTGCAGCTGGTATTTGTGGGGCGACCTCTACCTACCAAACAATCATGAACAGCATGTATACTAAAACAGTAAACACTGTAGATGGATCTGGATATTTTGGAAACACACTAAGAGTAATATCATTATTCGTCCAAACAGGTAATTTCTGGAATCCAAGTGCCATAACAGGAAATGCCGTAACAGCAAGTTTAACATCCCCAACAGCTGGAAATTATACAGAAGGAACAGCCGTTACACTAAAAGCAACGGCAACAACTACAAGCGGTACAATTTCCAAAGTAGAATACTATTATGGTACAACACTGATTGGCTCTTCAACAACATCACCATATACGTTGTCCTGGACAATCCCTACTTCAGGAAATTTATCTATCACTGCAATAGCTTACAATTCAAGTTCCGCAACAGCTACAAGTTCACCTGTAGCATTGAATGTATATAAAGCAATAAATCAAACCACTACCGTTCCAACAATTGATGGAACAATAGATGCTATCTGGACTACAAACAATTCAGGAAATTTAAATACGGTTATTTCCGGAACAGTTTCCAATACATCAGATTTATCAGGAACCTTCAAAGCCTTATGGGATAATACCTATGTGTATGTTTTAGTTGATGTAACAGATAATGCATTAATAAATGATAGCGGAACAAATAAATACGATGATGACAACATCGAAGTGTTTTTTGATATAGGAAATACAAAAGCAACAACTGTGGGCAGCAATTATTTCCAATACATGTTCCGTTGGAACGATGCAACAGTAACGGAGGCAAACAACAAATCTGTAACAGGAATTACATTTGCTCATGTAACGAAGACAGGTGGCTACATTACTGAAATCAGAATTCCATGGTCTACACTAAACAACACTCCTTCTATCAATCAATTGGTTGGCTTTGATGTAGAAGTTGATGACGATGACGATGGCGGTACACGAGATGGGAAAATGTCGTGGTTTGCAAGTGCAGATCAAGCTTGGACAAATCCGTCCTATGCTGGAACAGCTATTTTATTAGGTTCTTCTTGTACATTGCCATCAGCAGCTGGAGCAATTACAGGATCAACATCGGTTTGTGCGGGTACAACATCTGTGACCTATAGCATAGCTGCGGTAAGTAATGCAACCAGCTATACATGGACTATACCAACAGGAGCAAGCATTACTGCAGGTTCTGGTACCAATAGCATTACTGTTACAATGGGAACAGCTAGTGGAACAGTAACGGTAACTCCTATAAATGCATGCGGAAGCGGAACAATTGCGTCAAAAAGTGTTACTGTAAATGCAAAGGTTACTCCATCCGTAACGGCTGGTTCTTCTGCAACAACCATCTATAGTGGACAATCGGTTACATTCACCGCTACGTATTCTAATGGAGGTTCTACTCCCACCTTCCAATGGAAAAAAGGAGGAACAGCAATTTCGGGAGCAACAAATTCAACCTATACTACAACCACATTAACAAATGGTAATGTAATAAGTGTAACAATGACATCAAATGCAAGTTGCGTAACTACAACTCAAGCAACTTCTAATTCGATTACAATGACAGTAAATGCAAGCCCTGCATTTGACTCCAATGTTTCAGGACCAACTTCTGTTACTTCAAATCAAACTGGAGTCACTTATTCTGTAACGAATAAACCAGGCATGACGTACACTTGGTCTGTTCCGGCTGGAGCCACTATTACAAGCGGACAAGGTACAAATTCAATTGTTGTACATTTTGGCACAACTAGCGGCAATGTAAAACTGGTTGAAACAAATCCTGCTGGACAAACTTCCACAATTACACTAGCTGTAACTGTAGGTACACCAACTGCGATTCTGGTTCCATCTACAGAAAATATCATTAAAGTGTATCCTATTCCTTGTTCTGATAAGATCACAATAGAACTGACTGAATCAACGTCAACAGAAGTTTCTTATATACTTATTGATGCAATCGGAAACATTGTTCTTAATAAAACGATTACGTATTCAGGAACGCCTATTGATCTTGAAATGCCTTTTGCATCAGGCATGTATCAATTGATCGTAACATGGGATGATTATAAAGCGATTCGAAAGATAATAAAACAATAAAAAATACAGCATAAAAAAAGTGCTTAGCGATCGATCGCTAAGCACTTTTTTTTATGCTGTACAATATTAAATAGAACAAGAATCTTCATCTGTATTATCAACTACACAGATTCGGTTTAGAGGCGTAGTTGGAAATTGTTCTACAGGAATACCTGCAATATGCATTACAGATGTAAAATCTTTTTTAAAAAGCTCTTGGTATTCTGATACAAGCTTTTCAAAATCGACCGGATTCATTTTAATTTTATATAAATCTGTAATGCTTAATTTTTCTATGTGTGCAACGATAGAAGCATAATTTACACTCCCTATATAACGCGGCCCTGTTTTCATATTCCTTTTATTAAGAACTGCAGGATAACATAGAGCAGCCCGCCTTCTGTTCAGCCCAGGCAGGGCGCTTTACAAAATATTCATCTCCTTTTTTTGAATAAGGATCTTTCATATATTCTTCTAGCTTTTTCAATAAGCTATCATCTCCTTTTTCAAGTTTTTCTATTGCTTCATGCAGCATGTAATTACGAACGATGAAACGTGGATTCGCGGCACGCATCATCTGCTTTGATGTTTCAACAGAACAACTATTTGTTTCAATCCGTGCACGATAGGTTAACATTGACGCATACAATATCGTTTCATCGGGTTCAGTATAAAACGTTTCCTGAAAGAAGTTCTTTACATCTGCTGACGATCCGATCGCATCAGGCAGATCAATCAACAATTGATAGAACAAGGTCATATCCGGTTTAAGTGTTTGCAACATTTCTTCAAACGAATCAATCAGCAAACGATCTTCTTCACGAAGTTCATCAATGCCTAATTTCTTTGCCATCATCACATAATACTTTCTTTCGTATACATCCTGATAGTTTTTCAATACCGCAACCAGTTTATCTGTTTCAGGAACTAAGAAAGCCAAGGCATTTGCCAGGCGGCTTAAATTCCAGTATGCAACAGATGCCTGATTTCCGAAGGCATATCTCCTGCCAGGCAAGTCGGTTGTATTCGGCGTAAAGCTGAGATCGTAGTCATCAACAAATGAATACGGTCCATAATCAATTGTCAATCCAAGGATCGACATGTTATCGGTATTCATAACACCATGTACAAATCCTACACGCAACCATTCTACAATCGTATCTGCTGTGCGTTCTGCAACTGCCTGAAATAAATGTACTACACGATCTTCGTGCTCTATATCAATTTCAGGATAATAGCGAGCAATAACCCAATCACATAATTGCTTGCTCAATAAACCATTACCGCGTTCTGCAAGTATTTCAAAATTACCGAATCGTATAAAGGACGGAGCAACACGCAATACAATTGCACCGGGTTCGTATTCAGCATGTCCATTATAAAACATATCCCTCAGCACCGGATCACTTGTAGCTACAAGGCTTAAGGCACGTGTTGTCGGCACTCCCAGATAATGCATGGCCTCACTCATTATATATTCGCGAACCGAAGAACGCAACACGGCTCTACCATCTGCATTTCGGGAATACGGAGTTGGCCCCGCTCCTTTTAATTGCAGTTCATAATCCACACCGTCTTTACCACTACAAAAACCCAATGATATTGCACGACCGTCTCCTAACTGTCCGGCCCAGTTACCAAACTGATGACCTGCATAACAGGAAGCATACGGCTTCATCATTGGATTTATTGCATTCCCGCCTAAGATCAAAATATCTTCCGGCGAAGGTTTACTAAGCTCCAATACTTCGGCCATCTCATCTGACCATGAAATCAATACGGGTTGTGCTACAGGAGTCGGCAATACACTACAATACAAAACACCAGGCGTTTGTCGTCTTGTATTATTCATCGACAGATCACCGGGAAAGGTTTCTGTAAATGTATTGGAAATTTGTTTGGTAGATAAATGCTCCATGAACGAATGGTACTGATAAGCTACAAAGCTAGAAAAAATAGAAGAGAAATGAGGAATAGAAAGTAATATGGAAATTTAATGCATAATAAAATTTTCTATTGACAACTGACCACTATTTACTGTCTACTAATAAAAAAGGCATACGTTAAACGCATGCCTTTACCAAACAGTATGGAAAATTAGTTAGATGATTGTCTAGGATGTATGTTCAACAATATCAGTATATTCAGTATAAATGACACACCCGAATGCCATTCATACGAATTTGATTTTCCGAATATGCTACGAACCAGTCCGCAAAAAGTAAACAGCAGAATGAATATTTTATAAAAAAATGTTGATCGAATATTAAAGACTATTATATAATTTATTCATATCCAACGGTTTGATACTTTAAAAACAAGTTCATATATTTGCAGGAGCCGCAATTAATTCTATATTTGTATAGTGAGAATTTTCATAGCCATATTCAGTATCTACATTATCGTGTTGTCCATGATGCCATGCACGGATGCTGTTACATGCGAAAAAGATATACATACGAAAGAACAAACAGCCACACATCAGCATAATCATCGTGAAGATGAAGCGGACTCCTGTTCGCCTTTCTGTGTTTGTGCATGCTGCGGTGTTTCCGGAGTAATATTCTCAAGTCCAAAATTATTTTTTATACGAACTAAAAAAGCAACTACTCCTGTTTTAGCTTCTACCTACAATTCCGAATTCATATCTACGTACTATTACACTTTTTGGCAACCGCCTAAAATTTAATTCCCCTCTTCCTTTCACATTCTTGTTAATACCCAAATTGTATTAAACTCAACATTGTCGTGCATATTGTGTCTACTATGTACGATTCAAGATAAATCATGTTAGTTCATGATTATCAGGAATGTTTGTTTAATTGGCATATTGAAAGAATCAGCTTATCGGCGCAATACATATTCATGTCTGCGCCATTCAACTTATTAATAATAAAATCATGCTTGATAAGATTATTTATTTCTCAATAAAGAATAAACTAATTATTGGAGTTTTCACCATTGCCTTAATCTTCTGGGGTGTATGGTCTGCAACAAAGCTGCCAATCGATGCTGTACCTGACATTACAAACAATCAGGTACAGGTAATCACAACAAGTCCGTCGCTAGCGGCTCAAGAGGTAGAACGTCTCATAACCTTCCCTGTTGAAATTACCATGGCCAACATACCTGGATTAATTGAAGTGCGTTCCATTTCACGCTTTGGTTTGTCGGTTGTTACTGTAGTTTTTACAGACGAAACAGATATTTACTGGGCACGCCAGCAAGTGAATGAGCGACTACAAGTAGCCCTAAGCCAAATACCGAAAGGTGTGGGAATTCCTTCAATGGGACCCGTAAGTTCTGGCTTAGGAGAAATTTACCAATATGTGCTCCACCCTAAAAAAGGCTATGAAGATAAATACGATGCAATGGAATTACGTACCATTCAGGACTGGATCGTACGCCGTCAATTGCTGGGGACAAAAGGTGTTGCCGATATCAGCAGTATGGGTGGCTATGTAAAGCAATATGAAATTGCTATCAATCCCGACATGCTTCGAAGTATGAATATTAGTATTGCAGAGGTATTTACAGCGATCGAAAAAAACAATCAGAATACCGGTGGTGCATATATTGATAAACAACCAAATGCCTGGTTTATACGAACAGAGGGATTGGCTACAAGCATTGCGGATATCGAAAAAATAGTTGTCAAAAATACCAGCAACGGAACACCTGTCCTGATTAAAAATGTAGCAACCGTAACATACGGACATGCGGTGCGTTACGGTGCTATGACGCGTAACAATGAAGGCGAAGTGGTAGGTGCAGTAGTTATGATGCTCAAAGGCGAAAATTCAAACGAAGTTATTACAAATGTAAAGGAGCGTATTGAACAAATAAAGAAAACCCTACCTGAAGGTGTTGAACTGGAAGCATTTTTAGACCGCACACATTTAGTTAATCGAGCTATAACGACTGTTTCTAAAAACTTAATTGAAGGTGCGCTCATCGTAATTTTTGTATTGGTTGTATTTCTTGGGAATTTACGTGCAGGTTTGGTCGTGGCATCTGTCATACCATTGGCGATGCTGTTTGCAATCTCCATGATGAATTTATTCGGTGTGTCCGGAAACTTAATGTCATTGGGAGCAATCGACTTCGGCTTAATAGTAGACGGAGCTGTCATTATAGTTGAAGCAACGTTGCACCATATCGTTGGGAAAAAGTATACGCACAAACTTTCTCAGACAGAATTGGATGACGAAGTATATGAGTCTGCTTCGAAGATCCGGAACTCTGCTGCATTTGGAGAAATTATTATTCTAATCGTATACCTTCCTATTCTTGCATTAGTAGGCGTTGAAGGAAAAATGTTTAAACCAATGGCGCAAACAGTTGTATTTGCTATACTGGGAGCATTCATTTTATCGCTTACCTATGTGCCAATGATATCGGCATTGTTCCTAAGTAAAAATCCTTTTCATAAAAAAAATATTTCCGACCGCTTAATGGATTTCTGTTACAAGATCTATTCACCGGCCCTGAACTTTGCAATCAAAAGAAAATTAGCAGTGCTTGTAATTTCAGTTTCCTTATTTATAGTGAGTTTTTTTCTATTCATCAATATGGGGGGAGAGTTTATACCATCCTTAGATGAAGGCGACTTTGCTGTTGAAACGCGTGTACTCACAGGTAGTTCTATGATGGAAACTGTAAATGCTTCATTGAAAGCAGGCGCAATATTAACGCAGCAATTTCCCAATGAAGTACAGCAGGTTGTAGCCAAGATCGGATCAGGAGAAATCCCAACAGATCCGATGCCAATTGAAGCCTGTGACTTAATGGTAATATTAAAAGATAAAGATCAATGGACGAAGGCTTCAAATAAAGATGAACTCGCAAATAAAATGCAACAGGCTTTAGAAGCAATTCCGGGTGTGAGTTTTGGTTTTCAACAACCCATACAAATGCGTTTCAACGAACTGATGACAGGTGCCAAACAGGATGTTGCCATAAAAATTTATGGAGAAGATTTGGATGAACTTACACGGCTATCCAAACAATTGGGAACAATCACTCAGTCTGTAGATGGTGTAAAGGATTTATACATCGAAGAAGTAACAGGTTTACCACAAATTGTTATTGCCTTTGATAGAGATAAAGTTGCTCAATTCGGATTGAATGTAGAAGAAATGAATACGGTTGTAAGTTCAGCGTTTGCAGGTCAAACAGCTGGTTTAATCTTTGAAGGCGAAAAACGATTTGATCTGGTTGTGCGCTTAAATGAAAACAGCAGACAATCTATACAGGATATACAAAATGTATTTGTTACTACTTCAAAGGGAAAGCAAATACCACTTAGTCAGGTTGCAACTATAGAATTCAAAAACGGTCCGAATCAAATTCAACGGGATGACACCAAACGAAGAATTACAGTAGCCTTCAACGTACGAGGCCGCGATGTAGAAAGTATTGTTACTGAAATTCAATCAAAAGTTGATGCGCAATTAATTTTACCAACTGGCTACTATGTAACCTATGGCGGTCAGTTTAAAAATCTGGTTGAAGCAAAAGCACGTTTGTCTGTTGCAGTACCCATCGCAATGATATTGATTTTCATCTTACTTTACTTCACCTTCAATTCAATCAAACAAAGTATATTAATATTTACTGCAATTCCTTTATCTGCAATAGGCGGTATCATAGCTTTATGGTTGCGCGATATGCCATTCAGTATTTCAGCAGGTGTTGGATTTATTGCTTTATTTGGTGTAGCTGTATTAAACGGTATTGTATTAATTGGTGAATTCAATAGTTTAAAAAAGAGTGGTCTTACAAATCTTAAAGACATTATTATGAAAGGAACAGAAACACGGCTTAGACCTGTACTCATGACAGCTACCGTTGCATCACTCGGTTTTTTACCGATGGCATTATCACATGGTTCCGGTGCTGAGGTACAAAAGCCATTGGCAACCGTTGTTATTGGTGGACTCTTATCAGCAACACTCCTAACATTATTGGTATTGCCAATTTTATACATGCTCTCTGAAAATGGGTTCAAATTTAAAACTCCCAAAGCAGTAATGGCATTGCTTCCATTTATGGTCATGCTTGCCATGCCCCTCTCTTCAAAAGCACAACAAGGCAGAGAACTGAGTCTGGAAGAAGCAATAACTATGGGAATAGAAAACAACAATGCCATCAAGGCGGCACAGTATGGTATTGATTACAATACAAATCTAAAAGGTACCGCAAGTTCCATTGGAAAAACAAATGCAAGCTTGATGTATGGACAGTACAACAGTTATTACAACGATAATAACTTTACCATTACACAAAGCATTCCATTTCCAACAAACATACACCGCCAGGCACAGTATTATAACGAAACCATAAAGCGAGCTGAACTTACGAAGCAGGCAACGGAAAATGAATTACGCATGCAGATCAAATCCTCCTATTATGCACTTCAATATGCAAAGGCAAAAGATGTATTTCTGAAAAAGCAGGATAGCGTGTATGTACTTGTATTAAAATCTGCAGAGCTGCGTTTAAAAACAGGTGAAACAAATGTTTTGGAAAAAGCAACAGCTGAAAGTCAGTTGTATGAAATACGCGCCTTGATCGAACAGAACAATGCCGATATACGCATTTATGAAAATCAATTGCAAACGTTGCTGAATACCAGCGAGAGTATTACAAGCAAAGGATTCCTTATAGATAAAAGATCACTAACACTTACAAGTGACTCAGCAGCGATACAAAATAATCCCGCACTTCGTTATTTCGGTCAGCAGATTAAAGTCAGCGAAGCAAGTAAAAAGCTTGAACAGGCGCAGTTGCTACCCGATTTAAATATTGGTTATTTCAATCAATCGCTTTATGGCTCTCCCGATTACCGTAATCCTTCGGCATCTGCAGATGCCAGCACACGTTTTCAAGGTGTCTCCGTAGGTGTCTCGTTCCCACTTTGGATAAAACCTCAGCTTTCAAAAATAAAAGCAAGTGAAACATTCATAAACATGGCGCAAAGTGAATACGATCTTTATCAAAAAAATCTTGAAGGCCAATACAATCAGGCATTTCAAACCTATTTGAAATACAGGAACAGTCTGGAGTATTATGAAAAAAATGCATTGCCTATAGCTGATATCATTATGCAGAACGCATTAAAAAACTATTACAGCGGAAACATTGGATACATAGAGTTATCCCAAGGCTTAAGTAGAACACTGGCAGTCCAGACAAATTATCTTGCTGTGCTGCAGCAATACAATCAATCCATTATTACAATTGAATTCTTAATTGGTAACAACGAATAATATGAAAGCAACATTATATAACATAGCTTATACCTTACTTATCTGTTCTATCCTTGCTTCGTGCAAAAGTACAAGTACGGAATCTACAGCAGAAGAACATCACGATGAAGAAGGCATTGTAGAATTAACAGAAACGCAATATAAAAGTGCAGAAATACAATATGGTAAAATAGAGATGAAAGATCTGCATGCTACTATTGAAGTAAATGGTATGCTTGACGTGCCCCCACAAAATATGGTATCGGTATCTGCACTTATGGGCGGATTTGTAAAATCTACCGATTTACTTCAAGGCATGAAAGTGAAAAAAGGAGACGTACTGTTAACATTACAAAACCCAAGCTTCATTTTAATTCAAACACAATACTTAGAAAATATTCAAAAATTAAAATACCTGGAACTTGAATATAAAAGACAGGAAGAACTTGCCCGTGAAAATGTAGCAGCGGCCAAAACATTTCAACAGGTGAGTTCTGAATACAATAGTTTACAAGCTACCATTGGCGGATTAACAGAAGAACTAAAAATACTAAATATCAATCCATCTACATTGACAAAATCAAATATCCGTAGTGTTGTTTCTATCTACTCACCTATTAATGGGTATGTCACAACCGTAAATGTGAACATTGGAAAATACGTAGCTCCGCAGGATATCATTTGCGAGATCGTAAACACCGAACACTTGCATGCTGAATTAACGGTGTTTGAAAAAGACATTTCTAAAATAAAAGTGGGACAAAAAATAACGTTTTATTTGGTGAACGAAAGTTCTAAAGAACGGACAGCAACGGTATACTTAATCAATCATCAAATATCTGCCGATAGAACAATTCGTGTACACGCACATTTCGATGCTGATCCCTCACTCATGCCAAATATGTATTTGAAGGCATTCATTGAAATTGGAGATGATAATAAAAAAGTAGTCGTTCCTGAAAAAGCAATTGCACATGTAGGTGATAAAAATTATATTTTTATTAAAGAAGTTGTTCATAAACACATTCACAATGAAAATATTAAAGGAGAACGTGTTGATACGACCGAAATCATTCAACATGAAGAAGAATATATTTTCAGAGCAATTGAAGTAAATATAGGGCTTACACAACTTGGGTATACAGAAATTATTCTTCCATCTGGTTTTGATTCAAAAAATGCAGTAGTTGTTATTAAGGGAACGTATGCCTTACTTTCAAAAATGAATAACTCCAGTGAAGAAGGTCATGCGCATTAATATGTAACTATTTAACCACTCTCCATGGCCTGTGACTCACAGGCCATGGAGAGTGGTATGGTGAGCTATCCGTAGAGTTAGCGCAGCGCTCTACGGATGTTTAATAATTGAGAGTCTTTGACTCGATTAAAAAACTTAGAGAGACATAAACCGAGTCAAAGACTCTATTTAATAAGAAGATCCGTAGAGCGCTGCGTTGACTCTACGGATAGAGCATTTATATTTTTCAAATAACCAGTTCAATAAATAATTTTTCCAGCGTCTCTGCAGCATTCTCCGTATATCCGGGATGTACCTTAGATGCCTGAATCACCGTGCTTCGGGTTGCAGTGATCCACCGGAAGCGGGATGCAATATCCAACTCTCCTATGCTGCCTCCTTCTTTATTCCCCAGACAAATATGCTGCATTGCCTGTAAATTATTTTCAATCGCACCCAGATCCAATTCCGGAGAAAAAGCAAGCAACCGATTGGCATCCAATATATATTTAACCCGGAGAAATTTTTCTTCCTTGCAAAATAAAATCACACCCACATTTACAAATTCTTCGCGCTCTACCCTAGGTACAACACGGATCACAGCATAATCAAATAAGTGCTTCTCGTGCATGTTGAGCTTCGTTTACAAATAGTTCTGAATATTGCATACGCGTAAGCAAAAACTCCGCATAGGCATTTCGTTGTTCTTCTTTACTTTCAAATAACGGTTCATCTTTTAACCAATCCGTTGGAATCAGCGACACGATCGATTCAATCACTTCTTTCGTTAAGATCTTTTTGCAGAATAGATCCGCTTCTTTCAATTGCGCTGCATCTTTTAATAACACATGATTTTTCACCAAGGCAAACGGACTCTTAATATGCTCTTTCCAATTGCTCCAGTTATGATGAAAATACAAGGACGCACCCGGATCAATCAGCCAAAGCTCCTTGTTCCAGATCAGCATATTGGTATTGCGACATGTACGATCTATATTGGTTAAGAGACAATCCAGCCAAAGGATCTTTGAAGCCAGCAGTGGATCTAGTTTTGTTACGGTTGAATCAAAGGTAATGGCACCGGATAAATAATGTAAACCCAAATTCAAGCCTACACTGAATTTTAACAGATCCTGAATTTCTTCGTCGGCTTCACTTCTGCCAAACCCTTCGTCCAGATGAATAAATACGAGCTCCGGAACTTTCAAACCTAAGGCACGTGCCAGTTCACCACCTATCAGATCCGCAATCAAGGCATTCGTACCTTGTCCGGCCCCACGGAATTTAATTACGTACAAAAAACCATCATCGGCTTCAACTATTGCCGGCATAGAACCACCTTCACGCAGTGGTGTAACATACCGCGTAACGTTTACTGTTCTAAGTTCCAATGTCGTTTCATTCATATTGTATATTTTATCGAAAACGATGTAAAGATGATCTATAAAGAAATCTTTATACCATTTATAATCTTTAATTGTTTTAGTGGTACGATACCCGAAAAAGAGTAAGATTTATACTAAACACATTTGGTATGTTAAACCTAAATAATAAATTTCATTTTTTATTCATTATTATATAATAGATTTTAAAATCCTTATGAGTATCAATACCATTCCCTATTCTCTTAAAGAACTGATCATTTATTTTTTAAAGCTAGGTACCTGGGGCTTCGGCGGACCGGTTGCTTTGGTCGGTTACATCCACCGCGACCTGGTTGAAAATAAAAAATGGATCAGCGAAGAAGATTACAAAGAAGGCATGGCGCTTTCGCAGCTTGCTCCTGGCCCGTTAGCTGCACAGCTAAGTATTTACATCGGCTATGTGCATTACAAAATTATCGGTGCCACACTGGTGGGAATCGCCTTTGTACTTCCTTCTTTTTTAATGGTCTTATGTATCGGCTGGGCGTATGTAGCCTTTGGCGGACTGCCCTGGATGCAGGCAATCTTTTATGGTGTAGGTTCTGCAGTAATAGGCATCATCGCCATCAGCAGCTATAAACTTACAACAAAGAGCATTGGTAAAGACTATTGGTTGTGGGGAATCTTTGTGGTACTCTTATGTTTCACATTCATTACAGAAGAAGAAAACATCTGGCTGATCCTAGCTTCCGGAATTCTGATCTGGTTTGTAAAAAGTCCACCCAAATTTAACAAAGCCTCTTTGAAAATGTTATTCTGGCCAGTATTGCTACAGGTTCCTGTAACAGCAGGCACAAATGGGAAGCTGTGGCAGATTGCCTGGTTCTTTACAAAGGCTGGTGCTTTTGTATTCGGCAGCGGTATTGCGATTGTACCGTTTTTATATGGCGGTGTTGTAAAAGAATATCAATGGTTAAACGAACAGCAATTTGTTGATGCAGTTGCTGTAGCGATGATCACACCCGGACCGGTTGTTATCACCGTTGGCTTTATCGGTTATCTTGTTGGCGGTGTTTCGGGTGCCTGCGTGGCTGCACTTGCAACATTTATACCCTGTTATATTTTCACCGTTTTGCCTGCACCTTATTTCAAAAAATATGGAAAACATCCTGCAATAAAAGCATTTGTAGATGGAGTAACAGCCGCTGCAATTGGCGCCATAGCTGGTGCAGTATTGATTCTGGCAAAAAGAAATTTAACAGATATCCCTACTGTACTTATTGCAATTGTAACAGCAATCATTTTATTCAAGTACAAAGTTCCTGAACCTTTTGTGATCCTTGCTGCTGCATTGGTAGGAATGGTATCGAAATTTCATATGGTTTAAATAAAAACTAACAAAATTAACCGCAAAGGGCGCGAAGATAAAACCGCAAAGAACGTAATAAGTCATTTTATAAAATACGGTCTACCATATTTTTCCTTTGCGTTCTTTGCGAAAAAAATTTGCGCCCTTTGCGGTTAAATTCTTTTATAAAGTCGCCATATCAATCACAAATCGATAACGCACATCGCCTTTGATCATACGATCATACGAAGCATGGATATTTTTAATATCGATCAATTCTATATCCGAAACGATGTTGTGTTTCGCACAGAAGTCAAGCATCTCCTGCGTTTCAGGTAACCCTCCGATAGACGAACCTGCTAAGCTCTTTCTTCCTCCGATAATACTGAATGCATTTATCTGATAAGGTGTTGGAGGAACACCCACACAAATATGTACGCCATTGGTTCTTAATAACGACATATACATATTGATATCATGCGGCGCCGATACCGTATCCAGAATAAAATCGAACGAAGCTTTAGCTGCTTTGATTTGTGTAGGATCAGTGGTAACGACAAAGTTATGCGCACCTAATTTTTTCGCATCTACCTCTTTATTTGGAGAGGTACTCAATACAGTTACCTCTGCACCAAAAGCTACTCCAAACTTCACCGCCATGTGACCTAAACCTCCAAGACCCAGCACAGCAAGTTTATGCCCTTTACCAATTTTCCAGTGTCTTAATGGAGAATATGTAGTGATACCCGCACACAACAACGGTGCTGCTGCTGCAAGATCCAACTTGTCGCTGATGTGTAACACAAAATCTTCGTGTACGACAATGGTATTTGAATACCCACCATACGTTGGTGTCTTTTTATCCTGTCCCAAACTATTATACGTTCCTGTCGGACCTGTTGAACAATATTGCTCCAATCCTTCTTTGCAATTGTCACACGTTCTGCAGGAGTCAACCAGACAGCCCGTACCTGCAAGATCACCTACTTTAAATTTCGTTACATGTGCACCAACTTTTACAATCTTTCCAACGATCTCATGTCCGGGTACCATCGGGAAGATACCAGGAAACCAATCGTTGCGAATCTGATGTAGATCCGAGTGACATACACCACAAAATGAAATATCAAATTGTACGTCGTGCGGTCCAACTTCTCTGCGTTCAAAATTCCAGGGTGCAAGATCTGATTTTTCGTTTTGAGCGGCGTAACCTTTGGTCTGTATCATATTTTTTTAAGTAATAAGTTTTATGTTTTAAGTAATAAGAAGGGAAAGTATCTCAACAGAACGAGACATTCTCTAAAAAATGAATTCATAATTTTTCAATGCACGCTATCATACTCTTCATCTGTAACCGGAGTCAGCCATTCAACAGGTCCCTTCTCTGTAATATTGCTTATCGCAATGTGTGTGAACCTACTGTCTTTTGTAGCTCCGTGCCAGTGTTCTATGGCAGATGCAATAACAACTACATCTCCTTTTTTAAGAGCACGTGCAGTCTTACTTCTTTCCTGATACCAGCCATTTCCTTCAGTTACCAAAAGAATTTGTCCCGCGGGATGTGTATGCCAATTGTTTCTGCAACCCGGTTCAAATACTACATTCCCTACTGTGTAGTTTCCTGTTTCATCCTTTGGAACCAACACCGTTAACCATGCCGTTCCGGTAAAATAATCTGCTGACGTCTTTTCCCCTTTTGGAAAAATAACACCTTCGTTTTGTACTGTTTCCATAATTGTTTGTGCTTATTAAAATTGAAAGGTAGTATGATCTGCAGAATAGGATTATTCAAGATAACCAGAATCAAAACAAAAATACAGATTTGCAAAATTAAGTTTTTAATAATAATCGAATAGATTCAGAATATATAGAGTATACGATGATTCTAATTACGATAACATAAAAAAAGGCAACCGATTACTCCGTTGCCTTTCTATGTTTGATCACGACTGACTATCTACTGATCAACATGTTTTTATGTACATAAGCCATAATGCCTGCCTGAGCTTTGTAATTTGCAGGAACAATCAATACACGTTTCCCTGTGTTATCGTATACATCATAGGTATCACCTTTTGTGGAAGGCTGTACCGTATATTCAACTTCATTTTTCGCATTATGAAAGTCTCCGTTCTTAGCAGTTTTACCTAAAATTTTTCCATTTTTATCGATAAGATTTCCGTTGCGATCAATAAAAGCAACCTTCTCCCCTTTATGATCTTTAATAATACTGTCTTTTGAAATGGTAGCAAAAATGGTTCCTGCCTCATTTTTCATGACTCCTGAACTGTCGATCTGAACAGGAAGCTGAGCTTTATAATTCTGTGCATTCGCTCCTATACCTGCAAAGAATAAGATAAAGGAAGAAAAGATTACAAATAGAATGGTTTTCATAACCGTAGTTGATTTGGGTGAACGATCGTTTAAATGTATACTTACCCAATGGATAAGCATCTTACCACACAAAGATCTACATACGACTCAGCAAAACCATTACATGATTTTTAAAAAATATTGTAGGATTTATAGCATATTCAAAATTCACGGCGGCAAACCAACAGACCAGATACATATGATCTTATCCGTTTGAAATTTGTCTTTTGCTATTTGAAATTTCTACATACTAGTGCATCACAGTTGTATTACTACTCTCCGTAATAACAATCTTCCCACTCATTTTCTTCTCACCTACTATAAATAAAATCAAGGCAATAACCGCCGTACCAGACATCAATACAATCATTGGGAGAATGCTGACCGTATCAAACATACCCACACCAATAGATGCAAGTGCGGCAATACCGATCTGAGAACAACCCATCATAGCAGCTGCACTGCCTACATTTTTAGTAAAGGGAGCAAGAGCTAAGACAGATGCATTCGGATTGATCAACCCTACGCAGCTTAAGAAAATAAAAAGCATCACAATCGTAGAATACAAATTCATCCAACCACTCCACGCAGCAAAAAGAAATACAATACCTGCGATCACCTGCACAATCAATGCAAAGCGAAATATATTATGACTGGAGAATTTCTTAACCAGAAATATATTCAACTGACTTGCTCCGATAAAGCCTACGGAAAGAAATGCGAAGATCATACCATACACCTGCGGACTCACATGAAAGAGTTCCATGAATACAATCGGAGAACCTGCTACATATATGAATAAGGTAGCAAACGCAAACGAACCTGAAAGCGTATAGGTAAAAAACTGTGGATCTGAAAGAATGGAGAAATAGGTTTTCATCATTGGCATAAAACGCAACGAAACGGTTTTATCCGGTTCTTGTCCTTCAGGTAAAAACAGAAATACAATTGTTATGGCGAATACTGCAATCAATGCCAATAGAAAGAAGACTGCTTTCCAATCCATAACGGTAGCCACATAGCCGCCAATAGTTGGTGCAAGCAACGGTGATAAGCCAATCGTTAAGATCAACATCGCAAAAATCTTCGCTCCCTGTTCCGGAGGGAAGAAATCTTTTACCATTGCAATAGCTGCTACACCAGCAACACTGCCACCTAATGCCTGTATAAATCGAACCGTAATGAGAACTTCTACACTTGTAGAAAATGTACAGGCAATGCTTGCCAGTATAAAAATAAATAAACCAATATAAAGGGGTGTCTTTCTTCCAAAGCGATCCAGCAGTGGGCCGTATATTAATTGTCCCAACGCCATTCCGATAAAATAACTGGAAACAGAAAGCGAAACCTTTGCAGTAGTGGTTCCTAAGTGCGTTGCAATTTTAGAGAAAGAAGGAAGATACAGATCAATGGCAAAAGGCGTAACGGTTGCCAGCATTCCTAAAATTAATGTAATGAGATTTCTATTTTGTGTATGTCGCATGAATAAGGTATTGAATTCGGAGAACAGAAAACACATGTATTAAGTTTGCGTTGCTGTTGCATGATTATGCACAAAGATACGTAATGTATACTGAATGAAATACGTTATTGCATGATCATTCTATTATGAATTATGAATAGAATGATTTAATTTGAAAACATTATGACAAAACAGCAATCATATATTTCTCTTTTTTTTAGAGCTGCATTATCCCTTACGTTGTTATCTGCTGTGGCCGACCGTTTTGGATATTGGGGTACACAATCTGTCTGGGGTAACTGGCAAAATTTTGTACAATACACCGGAACACTCACCTTTTATCTTCCGGCATCTTTAACCGAAGCAGCAGCAATCGCTGCAACAGCTGCAGAAGGCATCTTCGGTATTCTGTTGCTGATCGGATATAAAACAAAGATCACGGCTTATCTTACAGGTACATTGTTACTAGTGTTTGCATTATCTATGGTTGGATCTATTGGCATAAAAGCAACACTGGATTATTCGGTTTGGGTAGGAAGTGCAGCCTCTTTTCTATTGGCAGTGCAAAATGCATATCCATTCAGTATCGATGCATTTCTAAAAAAATAAAATACGTAACTTGAAATAAAAAATCACATGCATAGTATCTTACCCTTTTTATTAGCGATGATCGCAGCGGTTGTACTGCTGGAAATGTGGGCAGATAAATTAAAAATTGCCTACCCTATTTTACTGGTCATTGCAGGTCTGGTGATCAGCTTCATTCCAGGGTTACCCGCCGTCCGCATTCATCCCGATCTGATCTTTTTCATCTTCTTACCTCCTTTGTTGTTTGAGGCAGCCTGGTCGATCTCATTCAAAGAAATGAAAAAATGGTGGCGCATCATCGGAAGCTTTGCTTTTCTTGTTGTCTTCTTCACCGCCCTATCGGTAGCACTTGTAGCCAATCATTTTATACCGGGCTTTACCATTGCGTTAGGATTTCTGCTTGGAGGAATTGTTGCACCACCGGATGCCATCAGTACCGGTGCGATCACAAAGTTTGTAAAAATCCCCCGATCTACATCTGCGATTCTGGAAGGTGAAAGCCTGTTGAACGATGCATCCTCGCTTATTATCTTCCGCTTTGCACTGGTTGCAGTCGGCACCGGACAATTCATCTGGTATCAGGCTGCAGCAACTTTTGTATGGATGGTGATCGGCGGAGCTGCTGTTGGTTTGATGCTTGCATGGGCCTTCGTACAAGCACACAAACGTTTGCCTACGGATGCATCTTCAGATATCGCACTCACGCTTATCGAACCGTATTTTATGTATTGGGCAGCAGAGCAGCTTCACTGTTCAGGTGTATTGGCTGTTGTTGTCGGAGGTTTATATATGTCCACAAGACAACTTACGTTCCTGAACAGTGCCAGCCGTATACAGGGGTTTAGCGTCTGGTCAAGTTTTGTATTTATATTGAATGGTGTAGTCTTTCTCATTATCGGACTGGAACTGCCTGAAATTGTAGAAGGCCTCCGCATGCAAGGTATACCGCTTAGTACCGCCATCGGTTATGGTGTATTGATCACTGTTGTGCTGATCATCGCACGTATCATCAGTTCGTATGCAGCCATGATCGCAACCTTTCTTTTCAGACCAGGTGTAGCACCAAGACGCAGAACCAACATGCTGCTGA
The DNA here is from genome assembly GCF_000379725.1 of Cytophaga aurantiaca DSM 3654. Classification (GTDB taxonomy): domain Bacteria; phylum Bacteroidota; class Bacteroidia; order Cytophagales; family Cytophagaceae; genus Cytophaga; species Cytophaga aurantiaca. The sequence continues at coordinate 76,380 of NZ_KB903666.1, read as the reverse complement.
TGCCGCTTATATTGGGCTGGTCGGGCATGCGCGGTGTGGTTTCGCTTGCAGCTGCATTAGCAATTCCCATTACATTGGATAATGGTACGGCGTTTCCTCATCGGAATCTGATTCTGTTCATCACCTTTGTAGCCATTCTGCTTACGCTCGTAATACAGGGACTTACATTGCCTTATTTCATAAAACGTTCGAAGCTGTTTGATCATATTATAGAAAATGAAGCGCACGAAGAGAACAGGAAGCAAATGAAACTTGGCTTAAAATTGCACATCCATCAGTTTATGAAAAATAAATATGAAAACGAATTGAACGTTCATGCCGGCATGGAAAAGTATATGAAACTTTGGGAAGAACGTACAAAAAGTGCTGAAGATATCTGGATGAATGAAAAAACAAAAACCATTTTTGCCGAGATGCTCGAAAGTCAGCGTCAATACTTAGTGGAACTCAATAAAGATCCGAAGATCAGTGAAGAAATCATCAGGGAACAATTGTACCAGATAGATCTCGAAGAAGAACGTCTAAAGATAATTTAAAATTATAAGTTATAAATTATGAATGCAATGATATAGCAGTCGTTGCTCTACAATTCACGGAATACCTTATTTAATATTCTTTTTAAATGAAAATAAATATATTGTATTTCAAACACTTCTTTAAAATCATCCACATGGAGCAGCAACCATACAAACGGGAGTCATCAAAAATCCATAAGAGTAGAGAATTTACACTAAAAAAAATATTATGGAATTGAAAATTAATATCGCAGCCATTCTTGTAGCAGTTTTTGTAAACTTCATACTCGGCTTTATCTGGTATACGGTGCTGTTTGGGAAATTATGGGGAAAAGAAATGGGTTATGATCCAAACGTAAAAGCAGAAAGTAAAGTCATGATAAAAGGAATGGTGTTTATGGTGATCGGAAATTTTCTTTTTGCCTGGGTACTTGCGCATAATATTGCTGCATGGCAATTTGTACCCGGAATAAAAGAAATGGGTAACGTACCAAATATCCTGAGCTCTGCGATCTTCACCTTTCTGGGATTTTATTTTCCAGGCTTACTAGGTGCCACTGCCTGGGAGAACAGATCGTGGGTGCTGTTTGGCATTGATGCAGGATACAATTTGCTTTCATTACTTGTTGTATCATCCATTTTAACGTGTTGGGTCTAATACATCTTCCCTATGATATTTTAAATAAAAAGCTCACTGTATAAAGTGAGCTTTTTATTTATCCAGTATTCGATCTTTCTAAGAATCATAAGGCACAACCGAATTTGCACTTGAAGAACAGTTTGGATTTGTTCTTTGGAATTTAGTTCAGCTATGCAGTCTTTATCAAATAAAACACTAGCAGTACACTCAACAAAAATATCAATGCTGTAAGCAGACTTATATACAAAGTAGAATGTTGATACACACCTGCCGACAATTGCTTGTCTGTATTGCGGTAACTTAAGTACGACATAATAATTGTTACCACGCCCAAGACCACCAATACAATCCCGATGATAGCTGAATAATGTGCATGTGTTGCGGCCATTTCCGGCGTATTATCCAACTCCAGCATAAGTGAGAGCTGCTTTACAAACATCGAAAACTTCACCACCACAAAACCAAATGCCATGATACCAATGCTGGTGCGCACCCAGGCAAGGAACGTACGTTCGTTTGCTAAATAATCAGTTGGGTTTGCTTTTCTTTTTTCGGGTTCCATGGAAATCGTTTTGATTTAAGATTGAAGTTAATGAAAAAAGATTGTTCTATAGATAACTCTTTTCAAATATAAAAACATAACTCCCATCAATAAGTACTCGATAAGTTATCGTTTGTAAAAAAACATCATTCAATCTCCTTTATTTCTTTTTCCCGTCCTCAAAAACGCTTACACTTGTAGCACATTTTTATTTACTAACTTTTTTTCCATCTCAATCATGCAAAATCAATTCACTGAAATAATACAACTCATTCAGTCTTCTCGCAATAAAGCGATCAGTGCAGTGAATACCGAGTTGATTAATCTATACTGGAAAATTGGTGCCTTTATTTCTATACAAGTTAAACAAGCGCATTGGGGAGATAATACAATAAATGAACTGGCTACTTTTATCAAAAGTAATCATCCTGAAATTAAAGGATTCGATCGACGCGGTCTTTACCGGATGAAACAGTTTTATGAGATTTATTCTAAATCGCTAATTGTGTCATCACTGATGACACAATTACAAACCACTGAAAATCAAAACAATAAATCGATAAGGACAATTATATTAAAACTAGATTTGTCCAATCAAAAAAACTGCTTACTTACAAAAATAAGTTGGACGCATCAGCTCATCCTTATTTCTCGTTGCAAGACAAATGAAGAACGGGAATTTTATATTCGTTTAGCTATTAAAGAAAAATACAGTGTTCGTGAATTGGAACGACAAATCACTAGCGGAGTTTATGAACGATCCATTTCAAACTTACAGATTTCTCCGTCTTTAAAGCAACGTCACTCTGAAATTGCCAACATTTTTAAAGACAATTATATATTCGAATTTTTAGATTTAAAAGAACCTCTAAAGGAAAGTGATCTGCAAAGAGCTCTAATAAATCAGATGAAATCTTTTGTATTAGAACTAGGTAAAGAATTTCTATTCGTAGCAGAAGAATATAAGTTACACGTAGGTAATAGTGATTTTTATATTGACTTGCTATTTTACCACCGAGGCTTACAATGTTTGATTGCCTTTGAATTGAAATCCGACAAATTTAGACCAGAGTATTTAGGTCAACTCAATTTTTATTTAGAAGCCTTAGACAGAGATGTAAAAAAGGACAATGAAAACCCAAGTATTGGTTTGCTATTGTGTAAAGACAAGGACAATGAAGTTGTAGAGTATGCGCTCAGTAGAAACCTTTCTCCTACTTTGGTTGCAGAATATAAAATGCAATTACCCAATAAACATCTACTTCAGAAAAAATTGCATGAACTTTTTAAAGAAATGTAATATACTCGCAAAGACACGAAGAAAATAATTTTCACTTTTCACTAACCCACTAGCTATATGCAAATCTACATCAATCAACTTATCGAAGATCTAACAGCAGCTCAAAATAAAAAGCAGTCACTAAACCAAAGCCCAACACATGAAAGCTTCGAAGACTATATTGCAGAAGTAGAGCGTTACTTAAATGGCGAGGGAGAAGAACCAATCGGAGACATCCTGGGCATGAAGGAAGAATGTTTTCCTCCTGCTAACCGTTTAACCGAAAAGCAACTCAATACAGTTTCAGATGCATATCTTGAATGCTTAGAAAGTTGGAATGTATCGATTGACTTGCCGGACAACTTACCTGCGGCTTTAAAATATACATTGCTAATAAACACTTTAAAGCAAAAAATTATTGCAATGGATTCAGGGATCACACATCTTGAATTGTGCCACTACGATAGTGAATGGTGCCCTTTCGGTATTAAATTTTGCCGCTGCATAGAAACTGATAAAGACAAAGAATTTATGAATTCAATTTAAAAAGTCCCCCGATAACTATCGAGGGACTTTTACTTTAGAACATTAGGCACAAGCAAACACTTAAGCCAGACAATTTATGACATGATATCACTTGACTGACCACTGTTTACTGTCCACTGACAACTAGCTCAGGCCAAAGAACAACACACTCACACCAATCGCTGCAAGTACGCATACAAGGTCAACCCAAAGCATGGTACTCAATGCATATCGTGTATTTTTAACATTGATGCTTCCGAAATAAACAGCAACCACATAGAAGGTAGTTTCCGCAGCACATTGGAAAATGCAGGACAAACGACCCGTTAACGAATCTACTCCGTACGTGTTCATTGCATCGATCATAAAGCCTCTGGAACCGCCCGAACTGAATGGTCTCAGCAAGGCAACCGGAAGTGCATCTACAATAGACCGGTTAATATTGAACATCAAAAAGAAATCTGCCATCTTCGAAGTGATCATTTCGAATAAGCCGCTGTTGCGGAACAAGGATATTGCAACCAACATTCCCAAAACATATGGAAACACCGTAAACCCTGTTTTAGCACCGGATGTAGCTCCTTCCACAAAAGAAGAGAATACATTTTTTCCCTGTGCGTCAAATACTTTTTCTTTTAGAACGGCATACACCAGAATAAAAAGAATGATGCCAAACATCAGTACGTTGGATAAATTTCCGGTGAAATGATTTTTCGAGATCAGATCAAGTGAATTGATAAAGAGCAACAAACTCACAATTACAGCTGCCAGTGTACCAATAGAAAGTATGAGTGCAGCACTTTTGAAATTGATCTTCTGACGAATCCCCACAATCAGCAAGGCCGCAAGGGTACCAATAAAGGAAGTGATGATACACGGAATCATTACATCTGCAGCGTTGGCGGCATTCTGCGCGGCTCTGTATCCGATGATGGATGTTGGGATCAATGTTAGTCCGGCTGCATGCAGACACATAAACATGATCTGCGAATTACTTGCTGTTTCTTTGTCTTTATTCAGTTCCTGCAAACTCTCCATAGCCTTTAAACCAAAAGGTGTAGCAGCAGAATCAAGTCCCAGGAAATTTGCTGCAAAATTCAACGTCATATAAGAAATGGACGGATGATTCTTCGGGATCTCAGGAAAAATCTTTACAAACACCGGACTGATTACGGTAGCCAGTTTACCGGATGCGCCTGAGTCTATAAGCAATTGCAATAGTCCGCAGAAGAATGCCAGATAGGCGATCAAGGGAATGACGATATCGGTGATGGTATTTTTACAGGTTGTAAGCAATCCATCTGCCTGCTGTTTGCTGTGGTATATTTTTACAACAGATTTTTCGTACACATAACTGGTATCGTTAATAACCACCGCATGTGTTGGACTGGCTTTCAACGTATCCTGAACAGCTACCGGAAGTTGAGTAAGATATTTTTCAGAGATGATTTTCGGATCATCTTTTTTTCCGGTTAAGGTATATTCTAAACTATAAAAAGATCCGGTGAATAATGAGACCAAAATAAATAACACCGAAGAAATAAATATTGCGAGCCAAAACCTGCTTAAAATCATTTTGAAATGGTTTATGTATGGTGCGGAATTCGAAAATTAGTCTTTTATTCCTATTTCAATCCACCCTTAAATATAATGGAATTCGGATGAACATGTACATAGAAAATTGAATTAGCTGTAGATATCTACTAAATTGTAACTCGTAAAAAAAAACCAATGAAGATTGGGTTTACCTTTTCCCTTAGGATGATCTTATAGAAATATTTTTACTGCGACAGTATTACAAAAAATAAAATTTTCTTTTAGATCAACGAATTTGGGGCTTCAATACGATATGTTATGTTCCAAAATGAGAAGCATTCGTCACATCTATCGTGAATCCTTTTTTTGGGGTCAGACGCTTTCATACAAATTAGTTTGCAAAACACATACTGCAGTAGATAATACGCTCTGACCCCAGCGGGGTCATATGTTTATAGAATTATCAGATTCAAACAAAATACGCACAATACCGAAGGTATTCTTTCAAATAAAATTCCTTCGGTATTGTGCGCAAAAAACTATTATGATATTTGTGCTATAAACGTGCGACCCCTCTGAGGTCGTACTGAAAAACAGTTTTTAATTGACCTAATTCCTATTGTAAATGAATAGTATTAGAATAACTATAGGAATTATCAGGATAGATCTAAAATATTTTATCGAAAATCATGTATTCGATTTTTTTCATGTAGGGAAAGAATGGTAAACCTTCAATATTCTTGATCACCTCTTCTGTCTCTAAACCTTTAAAAATAAGTACCGCCCCGTTTTTTTCAGCTCTTATATAGAAATTCTCTAAAACTCCTGAAGCTTTCCAGCTCTCTATAAATGCCATTTCTTTCGCTTTTAATGCTTCAAAATCTGCCTCTGTAGTATTATTTACCGGTTTAGTCGTCACCACAATTATTCTTTTCATCCTCTTATCTTTAAATAATGGACAAAGCTATTAACTTTGTCAGTATACGGTTCATAGACTATTAACTTGTATATAGGCTAAAATTATAGACTATTGGAAAATTCGTTAAAAAGAAAGACAAAAGAGTTCAATCCGGGGAATTGCCCTGTAGTACATTGCATGAATTTTCTTGGTGGAAAATGGAAACCAAGCATTATTTATCATATCCGGAATGATGTCAATCGGTATAGTTCCATTCTTAAAAACATGCCTGAGATCAGTAAACAAAGTTTAACCAATCAACTCAGAGAGCTTGAAATGGATGGCGTGTTGAAACGCATCATCTACCCGGAAATACCGCCGCGGGTTGAATACAGCATTACCGAGTTTGGACAAACGCTGTTACCGATTATTGATGTAATGTCTTTGTGGGGCAGAACAAACATGCCGGTAAACAAAAAAGTACCTTGTGTAGAGGAAGAATAGTCCTGCAGACACCTATCAGGCAGGTTCCCAGAGCTCGATTTTATTGCCCTCTGCATCCATGATGTGTACAAACTTTCCAAAGTCGTATGTGACAATATCATCAAGTACGGTTACCCCATTTCCCTTGAGTTTAATTACAAGTCCTTCCAGGTTCTGAACACGGTAATTGATCATAAATTCTTTTTTTGATGGAGAAAAATATTCATCTCCTTTTTTGAATGGACTCCATTGAAGAGATTCTATTTCTTCCGGCTTATTCATATTTCTGGATTCAAAACTAGAAGAACCCCACTCATTGATTTCAAGTCCTAAATTTTTAACGTACCATTCTTTCATTTCTTTCGGATTATCAGAAAAAAAGAAAACCCCGCCAATGCCAGTGATCTTCGGTGTTACATCACCTGCTTTATCCGATTGTTTTTTTGAATCTTCCATATCTGTATTGTTTGTTGAATATATAAAAATCTATTCCGGACTTTTATCGTTTATGCATTCTTCGTTTTTAATTTCGCAAATAATACCAAACCACCAACCATTAACACCGCTGCCACAGCAAATACAGCACCGTGGCTGTATGTATATATAGCTGCTGCTCCCAACGGAACAATTACATGATACAAAGCCTGCAGACTTTGATTGGTTCCTTGCAACTGCCCCTGCATAGTGTCATCCACACTCATAGATAAACGTGCATTATAGGAAGGATCAAACAAGCCTTCACCCAACACAATGAATGCAACTGCTGCAATGATAAGATACATCGATGGAATATAGGAACTCAAAAATATAAGTCCCAGTCCTATGAAAAGTCCGCAAAGGCCAACAATGCCAATGGTATGTTCACTCCATTTCTTAAGCAACTGAGGCAATAAAACTACACGGGATAAAATATCACAGATACCAACCAGTACAAAGACACCTCCAATATAGGATGGGCCCCATAGAAATACATCTTTAAAAAAAATACTTGCATTGAATTGCCAGATGTTAAGTCCAATATAGAAGAACGCACCCATAACAAGCAATGCACGGGCTTCTTTCAAAGAAAAAACATCTTTGAAGTGAGAAAAGGTATTGAAGTTTTGCAACGTAAGATGTGTGGTACGTTTTTCTACAGGAAGTGATTCAGGTACAAACTGTGCGATACACAAGGTTGATACCATCGTGATGCCCGCTGTAATAAAGAAAGGCAAGGTAATGGATTCGGAGCCGAACAAGCCGCCGATAGCAGGTCCGATCATAAAGCCAATACCAATGGCACCGCCAAGGTACCCAAACCACTTCCCTCTTTCTTCAGGTTCTGTACTGTCGGTAATGTATGCAAATAAGGCGCTTTGATTTCCTGCAGTAAGTCCATCAATGATTCTTCCAAGAAAAAGAATCCAAAGTGCCCCGCCCACTCCAAGCAGTATATATCCTACTACAGAACCCAACAGACTTACGATCAAAATCGGTTTGCGTCCGTAACGATCACTAAGTGCTCCGAATACAGGAGCTGCAAAGAATGTACTCACAGCAAATACAGATACAAGTGCACTCATTACAAGAGCAACATCTTTAGCAGGAACGTATTTTTCTAACAGAAATGGAAAGAGCGGAAGTACAATGGTCATGCCGACTGCATTTAATATGGTAATACCTATGATGATCCAGAGGTTGATTATTTTACTAGTTTGTGGCATCTATGTATTGCGTATACAGAAAGATTAGGAAATCCGTTTAATGGTAGTGTTATGATAAATCTGTTCTATGTTTTCGAAAAGAATTAATTTATTAAGCATAGATCCATCCATTGCAAATAAACATATCAAGCAAATACGTGCTCCATACTATATTCAATAACCATAGACCAATAATGCAAAGAGTACGAATATAATAATTGAAATAATTGTTATAGCTGAAATAAAAAGCCAGCAAAATAAAAATATACATTCCGGCATATTCAAAACGAAAACGTCCACCTCCATATTCCACAAAGGACAAAAAGGTACAAAGCAAAATCAATGAGATAAAAAAGAATAGGCTATTATTCAGAACTCCCCATGAAGATTTGATCTTTTTTTCAAACAATATGATCAACAGAGAATAAAACAAAGGTGAATTTATTATGTATCTGGTAAAACTGTTCATACTTCCCCCTCGAAAAAAGAGAAAATATATAAAAAATAAACACACATAGGATAAAGAAACCATGACAAGATAATCTTTTGGTTCTGCAGTATATCCCGATGATACATTTTTAATAGGCGGTTTTAACAATAAACGTATCAGGAAAATAAAAGAGGGAACAATAACAAAAAATAAAACAAAAGACGACATTCCAAAGCCTTCTACTGACCAATCGCTAATCTGTTCAGGCAAACGAAATCCTAGCGATTCTTCACTCCAGTATTTTCGGGCTTCAGCAATAGCATCCCAAGAACCTGTATAAAAATATTCCATTGATAACACACAGAAATATCCTAACAAAAAGGGGCTTACTCTCATAGCTACATTTTTAATGAGCGTGCGTAAGTCTTTATAATTATAAAATAAATATAATTCCGTTAGTAAAATTGCAAAAACAATAAACCCCGTAGCAGGCCTCGAAGTAGCTGCAAGGAAACACCCAATAAAATATAACCCGTATTTATTCCGGAGAATTCCAAAGACAACAAGTGTCATTGTCATCATAAAGATGGCTTCTGAATAAGGAATATAATAAATAACGATAGACGGTATCGTGAAGCATATCAACTGAAGTATTATTTTTTCACGGGTAGGCAGAGAATGAGTTAGAATATTAATGAGAATTAAAATACTTACTGCAAAAAGTAAATAATTTAACATACAAACTCCAATGGTACTCAAATGAGTCGTTTTCCATAGTAAAGGAAATAGAGGGAAGAAGGCAAATTTAACTTTGTTATAGCAGTCACCTTCCAAAGAATAACTATATTCTTCGATGCACTTATAAATGGAGGCATCCCATTGTTCAAGATTCTCATTGGTAATAGCAATAAAAGGCTTTTTTACCAGCTTGATCTCTGGATTCTCCCAGGTTCCTGATCTTTCATAGGTCATGGATACTTTACCCAAAGTAGCATGGTATATTTTTTCGTTTTTGAATAATGTAAAAACAGATATAAAAATCAAAAAATGGATAATAATAAGCGCAAGTTGCTTTTGCATGATATAGGTAAATTAGGTTTATTTAAATTAGCGATTTCTACAAATTGCCTTTATTCGTTTTCTAACACAACTTTTCAAGTTATGAAATTGAATTCAAAGGTTATATATCCCGGTTGATTTATCTCTTTCTGAAGTAACTGTTTTGCATTCAACAACCTCTGTAAAAGATGCAATTTTCATTCTTCAATTACCCATTTCCCCTTCTCATAATAGAAACTTACACACATAATAACCTTCTATTATGATAAATTTGCTTTTCCTATTTTGTTTAACTATTTTCAACATCAATTAAACAAAATATGTCTCAGTATTCTATTTCAGATCTGGAAAAATTAAGCGGAATTAAAGCCCATACGATCCGTATTTGGGAGCAGCGCTACAATCTTCTTACTCCGCTAAGATCCGATGGAAACATACGCAGTTACAACGACGATCAGGTTCGGCGCTTATTAAACGTTTCTACGCTCATTAAACTGGGAATTAAAATCTCCAGAATAATTCAGCTTACAGATTCAGAAATAAACGAGTTGCTCGAGCGCTCTATTCAGCATGCTGAAGATGAAGATTCTAAAATCTCAGTATACATACATAAATTAATTGCAGCCGGAATCGATTACAATGAACATGAATTTAACAAGGTGTTTAAACAAGCAACTCAAAAATATGGATTGGTTGTTTGCTATCAGAAAGTTATTTATCCAATACTTGTTAAAATAGGTATATTGTGGGGCAAGAGTGAAATTATACCAGCACAGGAACATTTTATTTCAAACATCTTAAAACAGAAACTACATCATGCCATTGAACAGCTACCTATACCGCCTTCAACGGCCGAAACCTGGTTGCTTTTTTTGCCTGAAGAAGAAGATCATGAAATAGGGTTGCTTATTGCTAACTTTTTGATACGTTCATCCAACAGACGCGTGATTTATCTGGGTCAACGTGTACCGTATTACAATTTAAAAGCCGTAATAAAAGATGTAGAACCGGAATGCCTGCAATACTTTATCGTGCGCTACCACTCTGCTGAATGGCTGCAAACATTCATCAACAATATGAAAAAGGATTTTCCGGGAATAAAAAAATATGTCTGCGGTGCATCCTATTTATTCGAAGAAATAAAATTGCCCAAAGATCATGTGCAGATCTCTGACATGAATACATTCATTCAACTATTAAATAACTAATTTTTAAAATCAACATACACTATTGAAAACAATTGGAATCATAGGATCCGGAGTGAGTGGCTTAAGTGCTGCTTCTGTGTTAGCGCTGAAGGGACAAAAAGTTGTGGTGTTTGAAAAAAACGATCAGCTCGGAGGACGTATGCGCCAATTTGAAGCAAATGGCTTCACCTTTGACATGGGCCCAAGCTGGTATTGGATGCCGGATGTATTCGAACGCTTTTACAATCAGTTTGGTCATACCAGCAGCGACTTTTATGAATTGAAAAAACTGGACCCGGGTTTTCAGATCATTACTTCAGATGGAGACACATTAAAAATTCCCGCTGACTGGGAAGAATTATTAGAACTCTTTGAACAAATAGAAACCGGCTCAGCGGATAAACTTGTCGCATTCATGCGTGAAGCGCAATACAAATATGATGTGGGTGTAAAAAAGCTCATCTATCAACCTGGCCTATCTTTATTGGAACTGATAAATGCAGATACAATCAGCGGTGTGTTCCGTCTGCAGGTTTTTTCTTCATTCAGTAAACATGTACGCAGCTATTTTAAAAATGAAAAGCTGATTGCGTTAATGGAATTTCCGGTATTATTTTTAGGAGCCATGCCTAAAAATACTCCTGCTCTATACAGCCTTATGAATTATGCAGGCTTGAAGCAAGGTACGTATTATCCAATGGGTGGCTTTAAAAAAGTAATCGATGCCATGGTTCAAATATCACGTGAACATGGCGTAGAATTTAATCTTTCTGAAGGTATAACAGGAATAAAAAAGTTACATGATTCAAAGATTAGCTTAAGCACAACCAGTCGGACAATAAACGTAGATGGCTTGATCGCATCTGCCGACTATCATCATGTTGAGAGCAAACTATTACAATCCAACGATCGGAATTATTCAGAAAATTATTGGGACAAAAAAGTATTTGCACCGTCTTCGCTGATCTTTTACATCGGTGTAAATAAAAAGTTGGATAAACTGGAACATCACAATCTTTTTTTTGATGCGGATTTCCCTAAGCATGCAATTGAAATTTATGAAGATCCGAAATGGCCCAGCAATCCCCTCTTCTATGTTTGCTGCCCTTCCAAAACAGATCCTTCTGTAGCACCAAAGGATAAAGAAAATCTCTTCATCCTGATGCCCATAGCACCTGGCATTGCAGATGAAAAATCAATACGAGATTCGTATTACGATCTGTTATTAACACGATTGGAAAAGTATACAGGCGTTTCCGTTCGCGAAAATATTGAGTATGTAAAAAGTTATTGTGTGAACGATTTTATAGAAGACTATAATTCGTACAAGGGAAATGCCTACGGACTAGCCAACACACTCATGCAGACAGCGAACCTTAAGCCCAAAATAAAAAACAAGAACATTCCAAATTTTTATTATTGCGGACAGCTAACCGTACCGGGGCCGGGTGTACCACCATCTATTGTATCGGGACAGGTAGCTGCAAATGAATTATTGAAAACCCTGAAAGTGAATATATGAAGCACTTATTTGACAACGTTTCTGCCAAGTGTAGTAAATTAACGACAAAAGAATACAGCACCAGCTTTTCATTAGGGATCTATTTTCTGCATAAAAAAATTCACGACCCTATTTATGCAATCTATGGTTTTGTGAGGTTTGCTGATGAAATTGTTGATTCTTTTCATGGATATGATAAAAAACGTCTCATGCAACAGTTTAGAAACGATACGGTTACTGCACTGGAAGATAAAATAAGCCTCAACCCCATCCTAAATTCTTTTCAAAAGGTCGTACACGATTATAATATTGAATGGGAACTGATCGATACGTTTTTAAAAAGTATGGAAATGGATCTTGAACAATCTGCTCATGATCAGGAATCGTATAAAGAATACATTGTAGGTTCTGCAGAAGTAGTAGGACTAATGTGTCTACATGTTTTTGTTAAAGGAGATGCAACTATGTATGAGAAACAAAAACCGTATGCAATGAGTCTAGGTTCAGCTTTTCAGAAAGTAAATTTCCTCAGGGATGCAAAAGAAGATTTTGATTCTTTAGGCAGAACGTATTTTCCTGATGTAAGCATGAAAAATTTTGATCAGAAAATTAAAAAAAGTATTGAATCGGATATTGAAAAAGATTTCCAGCATGCACTTATCGGCATTAAGGAGCTTCCGTCAGAAGCAAGACTTGGCGTATATCTTGCATATATTTATTACCAGCATTTATTCAATAAAATAAAATCTGTTCCGGCTGAGCGTATTTTAAAAGAACGCATTCGTATACCCAATCTCAATAAATTTGGATTACTCTTTCAATGTTATTTGCGAAATCAATTGAACATATTATAATGCGCATTATTCCTTATGTTCTACTCTTTCTATTACCTGTATGTACACAGGGTGAAGAATGGAATATGATTACCATCCGGAATTTGTATTACAAAGCTTCATTATCAAAAGAAGATTCCGAAACGTTTAAAACTACAGTAACATCGATTCAAAATCCAACTGAAAGTATTAAAGGATATATTGCAGTTTCCCACATGATTGAAGCAAAATACGTATATAATCCATATACTAAGCTCAGCTATTTCAATAAAGGAAAAGTATTACTTGAAAATTCAATCAACATTGAACCAAACAACATTGAACTTCGATATCTAAGAATTTGTGTACAAACAAGTGCACCTTCATTCTTAGGCTACAGCAATCAGATTACTACAGATAAAACATTTATTCTACAAAAATACTCCTTGGTGAATGATGCAGATTTAAAAAAACGAATTAAGGATTTTATGCTACAATCCGGCTTGTGTACGGAACAGGAAAAAAATTTATTTAATTAGATCTTCAACTACATATGGATAATTGGATCGCTAGTACGGCAGTAATCATCGTAACATTTTTAACAATGGAATTTGTTGCCTGGCTTGCACACAAATACATTATGCACGGACTGCTCTGGAAACTGCATAAGGACCATCACCAGCCTAACCCGGAAACACCGGTTGAACACAATGATTTCTTCTTTCTTATTTTTGCTACACCTGCAATCATTTTATTCATTATTGGTATTAAAGATTTTTCGCTGCCCTTCTGGATTGCAGTAGGCATTACCACTTATGGTGCTGCCTATTTCTTTATTCATGATCTGTTCATACACCAGCGTATTAAAGTTTTACGAAATGCAGATTCTGTTTATTTCAGAGCAATCAGAAAAGCACATAAAATACATCACAAACATTTAGGTAAAGAAGACGGAGAATGCTTCGGTATGCTATTGGTTCCTTTTAAATATTTCAAAGAAGCAAGGAAAAATGGACACTAATTATACGTATCTGGCAATTGACCTGGGTTCGTTGATCATCCCGTTGATCTTTAGCTTTCATTCTAAATTTGGATTCTACACAAAATGGGCTGCCTTTGGATTATCTAATCTGATTGTATGTACCTTGTTTATCATATGGGATATGTACTATACACACCTTGGTGTATGGGGGTTTAATCCTACGTATTTAACAGGAATCTATATTGGCAATTTGCCTATCGAAGAAATTTTATTCTTTATCTGCATCCCTTTCTCCAGTATATATACCTATCATTGCCTCAAGTTATTTTATCCTGACAGGAATAAGATTCCCTATGAAGAAATAACAATTATCATGGCCATAGTGCTTTTATTTGTAGGTGCACTGCATCTTACGAACATATACACCAGCCTTACATGTATTTTACTGGCCATAACTCTTGTACTGCTTACATTTGTATTTAATTTCCGGTGGATACCGAATTTTTATTTCTCATACCTGATTATATTATTGCCATTTTTCATTGTCAACGGAATCCTTACAGGTACAGGCCTTGACGCACCGATCGTATGGTACGACAATACACAGAATCTTGGAATCCGTCTTGGAACAATACCTGTAGAGGATATCTTTTACGGAATGCTGATGCTGGTTTTAAACACAGCCTTGTTTGAGTTTTTTGATCGTAAAATTACTTCAGGACAGATTAGATAACAGTATCTAAAAAATATCAGACTATTACGAAGCGAATAAAAATTCATCAAGGATAGAATTAAGCAATCCCCTTCGTTGCCAAAGTCTGGTACTTATACTAGTGAGGGTAATTAATCAACATTTAATTATATTGCTAAAACAATTTCATATTAACATTTACAGAAATAAAAAAATGAAAGCGATTTTTAAATTAACCGCACTTACTTTAGTTATCTTTTTTTCCTGTTCCAACAAAGATGAAGTGACGATAGGAACACAAGTCTGGACAAAATCGAATCTTGATGTAGCTGTATTTAGAAATGGAGATTCCATACCAGAAGCAAAGACACTAGATGAATGGAATAAAGCAATCAAAAACAAACAGCCTGCCTGGTGTTATTACAACAACAACCCTGAAAATGAAAGACTTTTTGGCAAACTCTATAACTTATATGCGGTAACAGATCCAAGACACTTAGCACCGGAAGGTTGGAAAATTCCTTCCAATGAAGAATGGCAAACATTATACGAATATCTTGGAAGAAGAGAATCCGGAAAAAAAATGAAAATACCAGAACTCTGGGGAAAGGAAAAGGAAAAGGACAATACGAATGAAAGTGGCTTTAGTGCTTCTCCGGCAGGGATGCTAAATAGTCACTTTTCAAATCTGGGATCATGGACTGTCTGGTGGAGTTATCCTGACGATAATTATAAACAACATGAATATGCACTTCTTCGCGATTCTGATGAGCTTTCAGTATTTGTAAGTTTTTATGGGCCTTATAATCATAAGGGATATTCTGTACGTTGTATTCGGGAATAAATGGGATTGAAATTTTCTGGCGCAAACATGGAATAAAAAATAAAAGCCCTTGATTGCTCAAGGGCTTTGTAGAGAGGAGGAGCCGAATTTCGAACTTTTTATTAATAAACCTGTTAAAATTTCAATCAATTGTGAATTGACATTTCATGATCAATTAATCAACAAGTTCTCTAATTGAATCCTTCTTGGCCTTTATATAAGGAGTATAATGGTACTCATAAAACTGTTTTTTAGAATCATGATAAGAAGTTACAGCGCCAACCTTATATAACAAATAAATATAATACCATGCAAAGTCGAGTTGATAAGGCAGAAATCCGGAGCGTGCGCTACCAGGATACATATGGTGATTATTATGCCACTCTCCTGCAAGTAATCCCGGTCGATACTGGTTTACTGACATGTCTTTGCGATTAAAATCCAAGCCTTCTCTATGTCTCTCTTCTCCTTTGCCATGTCCATTATAGTTAAACGTGCGCACACCTATCACCCATATCAATGCTCCAGTAAAAAGTGTACAGGCTAGGGCATGTCCTCCTATCAGATAAAATGCTCCGTACCAGAATGTCCAGTTTGCTATCCAAAGCGCAGCTGTACGGAATGGATCAGCAATTGAACCCCATATTTGATATTGATCATAAGAATTGATTTTTATTCCTGTATGTTTTACAAGAACCGCTGCACGTGCATAATTCTTTTCATCGAGATCTTTTGAAATGAGCTGGTGGTTCGTGTCGGCTAAAAAACAATATAAGAAGCCTGCGGATGCATTATAAGGATCTCCAGGCGCATCAGATTTAGAATGATGTACATGATGTGAAACAATGTATATCTCTTCAGGTATTAATTTAACTACTAAGTTTTGTGTAATGAAACGCCAGAACGAATTACGAAAAACAAAAGCACGATGTGTACCATATCGGTGATACCAAATTGTACCATGAGTGCCCATTACTACCATGCTGTAGAAGATGCAGAGCAATAATAGCTTCCATTGAAAATATTTTGTCAGAAATAAATACACAAAGGGTAATAAACATAGTACCCAAAACCATCCTGCTAATGCAATCCAGTTCTTTCGTGATTTAAAAATATTAATTCTGGAACAAAGTTCAGTAAACAATTGCTTGCCTGTCGGCTTTACAAGATTACCATTTTCATCCGCCCAACCGTAGGAGGGTCTTTGCAGTACTTCATCAATAAATGCCATAACTCATTTAAATTAACGTAAACTAATGTAGGTTCTTTGTGTTTTTAATTTCAGATTTAATAAATCAATAGGTTATAGCCATGACTTAAACATCTTTTTAGTCATCTGTTGATTTATGTAAAACCTGTTGTTTGTGATTTTGCGAAATTATATAAATAATATTTTTTTGTGAAAAATAAAATCAAAAAAATATTCAATTAGGTCTCCGCCTTGTCTGGTATTTAGCCCGCCGCCGCGGACACTGACTATTGATTCTCTATAAAACAAAAAAGCCCTTCCGATTTGGAAGAGCTTTTTAAGACGTAGAGAGGAAGGGATTCGAACCCTCGGTACGGTTACCCGTACACACGCTTTCCAGGCGTGCTCCTTCAACCACTCGGACACCTCTCTATGATTCAAATTCCAAATCTCAAAAGACAAATAACAAAAAAGAAATGCTACTATATTCTGAATCGGGTTACAAATAAACGCTTTTATTAGGGCAAAAACAAAACAGGATTAAAGGATTAAAACGGATAACAGGATTTCTATTCAACTAAACAGATACATTTCTGATTACTAAATGCTTACTAACTACTAAATTCCGTTGTCTTTGTACTAAGTACTCTGTACTTTTATCTAGAAACTAGTACCTAGCAACTGGAAACTATCTACCAAATAACAGTCGACTGTTAGCCGTGGTCTGTTCCACCACCTTCTCTTTCGACATCTGCAGCACGTCACCTATTTTTTGTGCAACCAGATCAATGTATGCAGGCTCGTTGCGCTTGCCTCTGTGCGGCACCGGCGCCAGATACGGACCATCTGTTTCAAGTACCACCTGTCCCAACCCGATCTCTTCGATCAAAGTATCCAGTCCTGCTTTTTTATACGTTACTACTCCACCAATACCAATCATCCAGCCATAAGTCTTCAACACCGTAACTTCAGCCAGTGAACCCGAAAAGCAATGGAACACACCACGCAAACCTCGATGCATATATGGCTTCAGTACTTCCAGCGATTCTGCATTTGCTTCACGACTGTGTATCACAATAGGTAAATTATATTTTAGTGCCCACTCTGCCTGTATGTTCAAGGCATCCTGCTGCTGCGTTAAAAAACTTTTGTCCCAATACAGATCAATACCAACTTCACCCAAAGCAATAAATTTACGGCTTGCCAGATGCTGCTCAATAACCGCCAGCTGTTCTTTATAATCTTCTTTTACATAACAGGGATGCAAGCCCATCATGGCAAAACAATGTGCAGGAAATTCTTTCTCAACCGCATACATCGGTTCAATGGAATGAATGTCTACATTCGGCATGTAAAACGCTTCAACACCAATATCAATCGCCTGCTGGATCAATGCATTTCGATCTGCTTTGTATTCTTCCGAATATAAATGAATATGTGTCTCTATAATGCCCATGTTGATAATTATGAATTATGAGTTATAAATTATGAATTAATTCGTCTTCGTGGCCTGTGCCACAAGTCATAGTATAGAGAAGTTATACATTCATAATTTATAATTCATAATTATTACGGTTGTATTTCTTTTCCTTTATATGTTCTTCCTTTCCATTCTACGCCCAATGGCAGCAGGCTATACAGAAACAATAGCAACGGAAAGAAATATCTGTTCAGTTCAAATAATAGTACGTTTCTTCGTAAACGCCCTACCTGCATTTTATAAGCAACAACATCAATAAATGAATGGTGCAAATTAATTATTGTCAACCAAAACATCAGCACCCAAATCCATGGTAAGAATATAAATGCAAGTACCAGTACTGGAAAAAAGATGGATTGTAAAGCAAGGAAAATTACCAGTGACTTAGGCAAGCGGAATGCTCCGGTGATCCATCGCTTCCGCTGCTGCAACGTTTCACCAAGTTTTTCCATTGGAGCAGAAAATGCTGTTGAACCTGCATCTAATAAATTTCGGTATCCCCAGCCCTTTTTAAGTGCTGCAAGAAATAATTCCAGATCTTCAGTTACAGAAAACGAAAGATTTTCATAGCCTCCTGTATCGTCGTAACAAGTTCTGCGGATCGCCATATTATTACCTATAGCAGTGACAGGTATATTCATTTCAGAAACAACATGTATCATGCCAGAGGCATACGCCCAATCAATACGCTGTATACGAGCAAACCAACTCTTACCTGTTACAATCGTAGAACCTGAAACAATTCCTGTCTTTTCTTTAAAGCCACCGAGTATAGATTCAATCCAATATTTCGGAACCTGTATGTCGGCATCGGTAATAAATAAAAATTCTCCTTGTGCTTTTCGCGCCAACTGCGCAAGTACATTGGCTTTACCCTTTACATGCGTAACAGAAGGCTCAATAGCAATAAGGTGATGGTTTGGTTTGTCTTGTATAAATGTTTTTACCAACGCATGTGTAGCATCTGTAGATTGATCGTCCCCGATCCATACTGTAATATTTTCTGCAGGATAGTTAAGACATTCTATAGCTTGAAGACAATTCAGAATATGCGCTTCTTCGTTGCGGGCTGCAATCAGTATTGAAACCTGTGGCTTTTGAGATGCGAATGCTACGGGTTTATAACAAAAAAATATCCGATACAATAAAATGATTTGATAGAATATGTAAACAGTAGCGTAACCTAAAAATAGGTATGGTACGAAACTCATAGTGTTTTAAACTGAAATCCTTTTTTCAAACATTCTTCGAGGTACAAAGGCAATGCGTATTTAACATTTTCCAAAGACTTTATGCTATCATGAAAAATAACAATGGAACCGTCGCGCGTATCATCTACAGCTGTATGATAACATTTTACAGCACCACGATCTTTATCAAAATCTCCGGTGATAACATCCCACATGATCACCCGGTAAATGGTTTTTAAATAGTCGCATTGAGCCGTTTTCATTTTACCGTATGGCGGACGAATCAAACGTTCTATGCGCCATTCTGCAGGCATAATGATATCTTCTTCTAATTTTTCCATCATTGCTTCGCACGCCATGATATTCGCGAAGTAATAATCGTCGGCATGTGTCCAGCCGTTTAAATGATTGTATGTATGATTGGCCGTACGATGGCCTTCATGTAAAATACGTTTATATAGTTCAGGATATTTCTGAATATTGGCACCGACACAAAAAAAAGTTGCTTTAACTCCAAACTGTTTTAACACATCCAGTACAAAAGGCGTTGCTTCCGGCACCGGACCGTCATCAAACGTTAGATAAATACTCTTTGATCCATCAGTTCCTTTCAACCGCCATTCAGCTCCTGAAAAAAAACGAGAAAACAGCCAACCCGAATGATTAAAATAAAGACCCATGAATACTGCTTATACAAACGTGTATATTCTCTATGACCACCTATCTAAATGCAAATATACAGAACAATGTACGTAGATACCTGATTTTTTCAAATGTAACTACTTAGAATTCACACAAAATTCACTTAAAAACATACATTACATTTTATGTATGGCTTTCTGAAGACCCAATATGAATGCTGTTCCTACTAAAGCTGCGCCTGAAATAGCAGTTGCAATAAACCATTTCACTTCAAAGATAGTACAGATATAAAATGCACCTACCGTTATAAGTGCAGCAATACTGAGCCTAAAATAAATATAAAAATCAATATATGCTTCTCCTTTGCGGATAATATAAATGAGGTAAGACAGTGAAATAAATAATGTACTGATGACAGTTGCAATTGCTGCTCCGGCAATACCCATAAACGGCAATAATAACAGATTCAAAATAATATTGATAAGAATGCTGAAGATTAACATCCGGTTGATGTAAAACTCTCCGCCGGTTGCCGAAAGCAAGGTACCCAGGCAAGCAAAATATGCATGAATAAATACTGCAATAAAAAGAATTTTAAGACAGAAAGTCATTTCTATAATTTCCGGACCGGTACTGTTTCCCAATAAAAAAAACAGCTGTTCGCCATGAAACCACACAAAACAACTTACAAAGATCATCGGCACAGCACTCACTATCTGAGCCATCGTCAGTACTTTCGTTAAGTCTTGTTTCGTATTCTTATAAAAAGCAAATCGTGCAAAGAACATCGGAAGTATCGTCCACAAGAACATCATAAACGCATCCAGCCAACGATACGCGCCGGCATACAATCCGGAAGCATGATCACCCAGCATACGCTCGATCATTACCTGATCAATCTTATCATGTACAGAAAATAAGACCGTAATAAATGCAAAAGGATACGTTTGCTTTACGATCGATTTCCAGTCTAGATAATTCCAATTGAACGAAAAGGCTTTAGGAGAATAGATCTTAATTGCCGGAATAGCAACAAGAGCTAATGCAAGGAATGTTGCAAACAAACGGGCTTCAATATAATTATCAAGTGTTATTCCAATCCAAAGCAGAATACCGGTGACAACAATCAAGATACTTTTATCCGAGATCGATGCGATCGAATCAATGGTAAATAATTGAGACGCCTGAAATTTTGCACGCAAATACATGATCAGCTGCAGTCCGCAATAACCCAAACTGATTAAAAAAAGCAATACTATTTCATTATTCTCATACCCCAGCAAATAGCCGACAAGTATCATGAAAAATGGATAAAAACCAGCCAGTGC
Source organism: Cytophaga aurantiaca DSM 3654 (assembly GCF_000379725.1). Taxonomy (GTDB): domain Bacteria; phylum Bacteroidota; class Bacteroidia; order Cytophagales; family Cytophagaceae; genus Cytophaga; species Cytophaga aurantiaca. The sequence goes on along the minus strand of NZ_KB903666.1, from coordinate 54,967 downwards.
GAACTTAAAAGAGAAATACGTTGAATATAGATCTGATTGAGCCTGACTTTCAGTGGCAAATTTCTTAGTTACAAACTGATTGATGCCCAGATCTAGAATAACAATAAATAAAAATGCCAGTGCATTCAGTGCTGCAAATAAACCGTATTGTTCATGACCAATCTTATCCTGAACTAGATTTTCCAACAATAAATTGATTGGTTTAATCGTTAGGTTTAAAAGTATAGCAAGCGCAATATTTTTATATAATTTTCCTATCTTTCGTAAATTTTAGTTGCAATAATACGCAAAATAACAATAGACACGCTAAAACATTGAATGTTAAAAAATACATAGACGATTATTCTTCAGCTTTTTCAAAAGAGTATATTTTCATTCTTATCTTAAGCATTTGCAGCCTTATTGGTGTGTCTTTGGAAATGATCCCTCTAGCGATCTTGCCAATAGGATTAATAATCAGTTTAATAGTTCTGTTAAATATTAGGATGGGTTATTATATAACTGCTTTCCTCTTACCATTTTCCGCAAACATTCAATACCACTTTATTGGTATTACATTGAATACTCCTTTAGAACCGCTGCTGCTTATCCTGACTGTTGCAACAATATATCGCCTTACGGCTGATGGATTGCCTGTTTCTTATATAACGCATCCGCTATCTATCTTATTTTTCTTATTCACAGGTTTAATTATCGTAAGCAGTTTTTTTTCGGTAAATCTTCCTGTATCGTTACGCATGGCTATTCAAACCATAGCTTATATCATACCTGCCTATTGGGGTGTACTATATCTAAGCAAAGACGACAATACCTTTATACGCAAATTGTTTCTGCTCTTCTTATTTTCTTTTTCAATGGTCTGCTTTATAAATTTTTTCAGACATGCTGCATTTAATTTTAATCGTTCGGCTTGCTGGTACATAGCAAATCCATTTTATTCTGATCACACCATATACGCTACCATGGCAGCATTTATGATCCCGATCGCATTTGTTTGCACAATCTGGTATTTCAAAAAAAGCGGCACGCGTACACTTTTCTTTGCATTCCTAATGATCGTATGCAGTTCAGGCCTGATCTTATCCTACAGCCGCGCTGCAATGATCAGTGTACTTATTGCATTCGCATTGTATTTTTATATCCGTTTAAAAATTAGCTGGTGGATCTTCGCTGCTCTTGTTGTTGTTGTACTGATTGTGGCTGCAGCAAATCAGGAAACCTTATTCATGTCTGTAAAAAGAAATCAGACGGAATCAAAAACACTAAAAACCAATCTCAGCAATCAGGTAAAATCGATCACCAATGTAAGTAACGATGTATCCAATCTTGAACGTCTCAACCGATGGAAGTCGGCTATACGTATGATCGACAAACACCCGTTTTTAGGGTTTGGATACGGAATGTATCAACATGAATACTTCCCTTATCAAAAAGCAAGTGAAACAACGCAGATCAGTATCCGCAATCCGCAGTCAAAATACCATGCCGGTACAGGAGGCACTGCACATTCTGAATATTTACTGCTCAGTTCTGAAAATGGTTTATTCATGGGTATAACCTATGTTGTTCTATTAATCGCAGCAATCATCATTTCTATTAAGAATATATCCAATCTATCCACCGATAGTTTTGCCTGGTATTTATCGATGGGAATTGCTATGAGTATTACAACGTATGTTGTACACGGGTTCTTTAATAACTTTCTTGATACATCTAAAATAAGTTTCGTATTCTTTGCGTTCTTAGCATCGATCACATCCATTAGTATTAAACAAAAAAATCACGGATCGAAAGATATCGTATCTATATAATTACTTCTATGAAAAAAGATTTCACAATTCTTGACACCATTCGTCTGATCGTTAAAAACAAAAAACTTTTTATTGTTACAGGTAGCTCAGTACTTGTTCTCAGTATTATCGTTTCTTTTTTATTGCCGGTATATTATAAATCTACCTGTATCTTATATCCTTTTAACCCGCAAGCATACGATCCACGAAACGTTGATGTAGCAGCTACACCCTATGGGAGCTCCTTTGACGGCGACCGTATTATGGCACTTGCAGAATCAAGAGAAATTCAGCATTACATAATCGAAAAGTACAATTTACTAGACCGCTATGACATCGATCGTTCAGATGTATTAGCAGATTATAAAGTACGGGAAGAGTTTATAGGAAATTTAAGAGTTGTTGAGAATGAATTCAGCGCTATTGAGATCAGTTTGATGGATAAAAATGCCGATACTGCAGCAATCATTGTAAATGATATGGTTGCACGAATTGATGATATGAACAAAAAACCGTTGGTTACGCTCAGTACGAAAATATTTGAATCCTATGAAAAAATTATCCTTGCAAAATATCATGGCATTGATTCCATTCAAACATTACTTCATGCAAAAGAGCAAGACTTACATTCAGATGTAATATCCCTGGAATTACTGAATACCATTTCAGATCTGAATAAAGCAAGAAAAAGTTTAGAGTTGGTTAAAGGTGATTTCAGCACACTTAACATCATTCAGCCTGCTGAGTCTATTGCGAAAAAAGCCTTTCCGAAACGTTTGTACATTGTTGCAGCGAGCGTTGTGATTTCTCTGTTCTTAACTTTTCTGGTATTGATTACAAAAGAGCTATATACGCTTTCTGTTGAAAACGAATCTAAAAATTAATACGTCAAACTCTTTACGGGTTTGATGTAAATAAATATTAAAACTGAATGTTGCAGCTCAGCAAGGTGATGTCGTCATTGTATGAGCGTGAACCTTTAAACTCAACGGTTGCAGCTATAATGCGATCGATCATTGCGGCTTGATCGGCAAGTTGATCAAGCTGTACGAATGGAATGATTCGTTCCAGTTCAAATTCTTCATCTGCCTCATTCATACATTCTGAAAGACCATCTGTATACAAAAACAGGTGGTTCTTTTTTTGCAGAGGTACAGCAGTTACTTCTATAAACGGAAGTTTTTCAAACATCCCTAAAATGGTACTACCCTTATCCAGCAATACATTTCCATCCTGCTGTATCAACGGTATGGTATTGTGTCCTGCATTGATATACGTTAATTCCTGACGGGTAAAATCAATGATCCCGATAAACATGGTAACAAAGCGATTCCCTTTTGTATGCTGTAAAATCAGATCATTCAGTTGAAATACGATCTTACTCAGATCAGTTGTATAGCGCACCATCGTACGCAATGCCGCCTGTACATTCGACATTAAAATGGCTGCAGGTACTCCTTTCCCACTCACATCTGCGATGCATACCAACGAACGGTCTTCATCAATATCAATGTAATCGTAATAGTCACCACCAATGGTTTGATGCGGTAGATAAAAAGACTTAATCGAAATTTTATCTGTAGCCGGAAGGTCTTTAGGGAATAAATGGTTTTGAACTTCACGCGCAATCTGCATTTCCTTTTTCAACGCCTCTTGCTGTAATTCTCTACGCGCAAATTTCTTATTCTCTATGGCTACTAAAATAATATTGGTAAACGTTTGAATAAAGGCTTGATCAACCTCTACTTTATCAGACTTCTTTTGAATAAAAACAAAAGCCAATACATCATTCTTATGAATAATCGGGATCAGCAGATCAAATTCTGAAAACGCTTTGGATTTATCCAGCGAGATTGGTGTAATAACTTTTATACCCAATAGCTCTTCTGTCAGCTCAACCTTAGTGTAATCGGTCTGTGTGCCCATTTGAGCTTTACACACCCATGCTTCATCTTTTACAAACAAGGCGAGTTTACCTACACTTAAATTCGCTAATAAGGTAAACTGAAAAATTTTATATAGAGAAGTCTCCGGTAAATTTGCGTTGATGGCTTGTGTGATCTCAAGCAGTGAGCTTAGTTTTAAATCTTTGACAAGGCTGTCTTGTGTCTGAACAGAATGCATCTTCTCTACCATTTTATTGCAGTCTGAGGATCGTATGCATCCCTCAATCCATTTCCTAATAAGTTAAAGGCAAGCACCAATGTACTGATGCAGATACTTGGCAGGAACACCAGATACCAGCCGCCGTCGCTCCAGTTAGACTGATACCCTTCACTTACCATCATACCCCATGAAGGCATCGGTGGTTGTACTCCAAGACCAAGGAAACTTAATCCGGATTCAATAAGAATGGCTGAAGCAAAATTCGATGTTGCAATAACGATCATAGGACCGACAATATTCGGAAGAATGTGATAGAAGATAATTCTCCAACTGCCGATACCAAGAGCATTCGCAGCTTCAACAAATTGCTTTTCTTTAATGGATAAGATTTGTCCGCGCACTACACGCGCAACCTCTACCCACATCGTTAAACCAACTGCAACGAAAGCCACCCAAATGCCTTTGCTTTGCAACGCAAGACTGATCGCAATAACCAGCATAATGCCGGGTATGGACCACGTAACGGTTAAAAACCACATGAGTGTACGATCCACCAAACCTCCGAAGAAGCCACCAATAGCACCAAACGTAATACCTACAACCAACGAAATGATAACCGATATAAAACCAATTGATAAGGAGATGCGTGTACCAAATAACAACCTGCTCAACATATCTCTGCCACGCTTGTCTGTACCAAGAATATAAGATCTGTGTTCAACATTGTGTTCAATAAAATACGCATTCAGATCTGCTTTAGAAAAAGCAATACGCTCTTCTTTAGCGTTGATGTAAATAGAAGAATCTTTTGTTAACAGATAATTGGCAGAAGAATCTGCGAACAATTTATGTGTCGTACCGGGATACCAAAAATCAATGTAATCCAGTGTTAATGCACTTTCCCAGACACGCTCCTGAAAAGGTCTGTAATAAACAGAGTCTCCTTTAAAATAAAATGTATCTACCGGCTCAATTGTATACGGACTTTCTCTTCCTTCAAACGACATGGTAAAGAAACCCGTCTCTTCAACAACTCTATTCTTATGTTTTTTAATAACGGTTGTTTCAAAACCCGGAGCTTGTTTTTTGATCAGGTTGGCACCATCATCTGCATTCGGGGTATTATCAGGCATGATCGAATAACCCAGCACAGCAATAACATGTGCCAAAACAATCAACACCAAGCCAAACATTGCAGGTTTATTTTTATATAAACGCCTTTTTATATAGTATGTGGGTGAATGTACTTCTTGGTGTTCCACGATTAATTTTTAGAAAATTTATAAAGTGTTATGCGCAAATAATCCTTTTTTTGTTGCAAGGTAAAAATAATCGGAATAGTTTTTTGTCCAAACTTCTGCATTCAAAATTTCTTCATCCGTTTGCATGTCCATTACTTTTACCCACTCCTTTTGAAACATCTGCAAAAGCATTTTTTTCAATTCTTCTTCTTTCATTTCCATTGCTTTGCAAAGCGCATCAAAACGCTGTACAAAATACAAATTGTCAATTAAGTCAAATTCTAAATCGGTCATGAAAGTTTTTCAATTCGTTCTTTCCATGTATAGGTACCAAAACGTGCTAAAATACCAAACCCAACAACATAGATCGGATAAATCAGAACAGCATAAATAAAGGTACTCTTTTTAAAATCTATTGACAAAAATCTAGCAATAGACTTTAAGTAGAAATAATCAAAAATGAATTTAATTCCCCACAATACGAGAGGCAAATACCAATCGATTTCTCTGAAAATTGCTAACAAACTGCTTACCAATACAGTTAAATGAAAGATAAAAATCCAGAATGCAACCGCCTGTACGTATCTCAGCGAATAGTTTTCCCACTTACTTGCCCAGCGTTTCCGTTGATTAAAAAATGCCGGCCAGCGATCTACTCCTTTGGTAGACACAATCGCCATCTTGTTTTTGCAAAATGCAATGGCTTCTGCTCCCCATACCGCATACATCTTATGCATTAAAAACTCATCGTCACCGCTGGCAATCGCTTCATTTCCTTCAAACCCTCGCACCTCGATATACGCCTCGCGTGTATATCCAACATTCGCACCATTGCACATTAAGGGTTTTTTCAATCCAATCGCACTCGCTCCTGATCCGATCAGACTCGAAAATTCAATTTGTTGAAATCTATTCCAGATTGTAGATTCTCCTGTTATGGTAACCGGACCGGAAATGAATTTTGCCTGCGTTGATTCATAGGCTTGCACCATACTTTTTACCCAATGTTTGGGAAGCTGGCAATCCGCATCGGTTGTTAAAATGAATGTGGCATCTGTATCCGCAATGGCTGAAGCGATCCATCTTTTTTTCCCCTTCCATGTTTCGTATTCAGCCAGCAACCTTACTTTTTTAAATCGATTGGGATGCTGTTCCATCCAGCGTGAAATAATGGACGGCGTCTGATCCGTAGATCCATCATCCGCGAGATAGACAGTTAACAGTTCTTTCGGATAATCCTGCTGCAACAGATCTGTCAAGATCGATTCGAGCACCGCTTCTTCATTGCGAATAGGAATGATCACCGCAACGGACGTGATTGGCACAGCTGCAGTATCGGTATACCGTGGTGCAATAGCTCTCCATCCCTTTAGTAAATACAAACTAAAAATAACATAACCTATTCCGCACAGATACAGATAGACCTCCATGTTATTTTTTAGTATAGTCAATACCAAACATACAAAACAATCCAACAACTGCCGGGATCAGTAAATTTATAAGCCATAAACTGATGCTCGCAGCCAATACGTTTGCATCTTCAATGTGATAGGCTGAAAAGAAAAACACTGCAGCCAACTCACGTACACCAAGATCAAAGAAGGTTGGAACGATAGACTTTACGAAAAAAGTAAATACTGCTCCGAGAATGATTATTTCAAGTGGCAATTCTACGCCAAAAAAGATAAGTAAAATTACAAACTGTGTTAAAAATATTCCGTAGCGCAATGCAGATAGAGCAAGGGTTTTAATAAATAATTGATTGGAATAGCCACGTAATTGATCAAACCATTTTTCAATATTTTTAAGAAGCGGAACATGCTTCATTTTATCAAGCAGAAATACTCTGAATTTCCACACCAAAAATATAATAAGCAATGTTGCAATGGCAAGTAGTAAAGCCGTCAACATATGTTGATTCATTTGAATCACAAAACAGAAGTATAAGGTAGCAACAACGCCGGCAATACAAGTGATGCACAATTGTGCAATTCTGCTGAACAAAACCGATGCAATATTTTCCAATCTGTTTTCAGGATTTAGAAAAAGGATCCGGCCAACATAATCTCCTATTCCATGCGGCGTGATCAAGCCTGCTGTAATGCCGCTAAATACTGCCGTTAAGGCCAAACGAAAAGATACAGGCGATGTAGTGCGGACCAGATACTGCCACTTAAGAGCTTCTACGGATATATTAAAAAACATTCCCACAAGCATAAGGCTAAGTACCAGTAATCCTTTTTGAGTGCAATACGATTCCTTAAAAAAATTCCACCAGAGCATTTTATCAAACAACAAAAAAACAATAACTCCCATGGAAACCAGAAACACTCCCGTTTTTAACAGAAGTGAAAAGAATCCAGAAGGGGTGATTTTTTTCACAAAAGGTTCGCTAACTTGCACGTATCGTATGGTTAATAAAAATAATCCCCCATTAGTAGACCGAATTATTCTTGGCATTGACCCAGGTACAAATGTAATGGGATATGGACTGATTGCTATTAAAGGAAACCAACTAACCTTGATTCAATTTGGTGTTGTTCATTTGAGCAAGTATGCCGACCATGCAATAAAGTTAAGTAAAATCTTTGAGAGGATAAGCCACATTATCGATGAATACCACCCCGATGAAATGGCTATTGAAGCTCCGTTTTTCGGAGAGAATGTTCAATCCATGCTGAAGCTGGGCAGAGCACAAGGCGTTGCCATTGCAGCTGCCATTTCGAAACAGGTTCCTATCTTTGAATACGCTCCTAAAAAAATAAAACAATCGGTTACTGGTAACGGAAATGCATCCAAAGAACAGGTTGCTGCAATGCTTTCAAAATTGCTGATGTTCCAGGAAATACCAAAGCTATTAGATGCGACAGATGCTCTGGGTGTGGCCGTTTGTCATTACTTTCAGAAAGGTGCTGTAACCAAAAGCAAAGGCGGCTGGAATGCCTTCATCAAAGACAACCCGGATAAAGTAAAAACACCGGCAAAGACAGTAACAAAGAAAGTCGCGAAGAAAAAGAGCGAATAATATAGCTCCTATTTTTACAATGTTATTCGTGTTTTCAACTTCAAAAAAGGTTTTTCAATCAGATAATAAGTAACCATACTTGCTGCAATTGTACCAAGCAAACATACGGTTACAAACCCCAAAGCTTGAAAGGGGTTGATCAATGAGATATTCATTTTTTCAAATATCTTAACAAACAGATTAATAATTATTGTGTGTGTCAGATACAGGCTATAGGTATAGATCCCAAGACGACTCAGAATATTCGTTTTAGAAATTGAAAATAATTTTCCATCGAACACAACTAGAGTCAATACAATTAAAAAAATGATTCCTGAAATTGTTGGCTCTATGAGCGCGTTGTATTGAAAATCCAGATTAGGTAGGGTTATAAAAATACCTATGCATGCAAGTAGTATGAATACTTTACTCGAGGATGAAATACCTTCCAGCACGGTATCTACAATTGCCTTCTTTTTAATGAATAAGATAGCAGAAATCGCCCCGTAGGCGAAATAATCTATGTTGGTAAACACATCTAAAAAAGACCATCCGTTCAAATAGAAAACATACCTGCTGACATTCGCTATAAAAATTGAAGCTATAATCAACCAATGAACATTCCGCACTGAAACAACATAAAGCAGTAAGCCCCATATAATATAAAAATGTTCTTCCACACACAAAGACCACACTACTCCTAAGGGTGAAACATTTGGAAAATCATTGGTAAAGATCATTTTATAATTTTCAAGAAACGCAATGGACATAAACCAATCAGGATCATAACCTGCTCCACTAGCATCTATAGAAACGATAGATAAAATATAAGGTGTTAAAAAAGCAAAGAGCAGCATGCTATAATACAACGGCCATATCCTTAAGATTCTTCTGAAATAAAAAGCCTTCAGATTAAATGTGCCTGTTGATTCTTTTTCTTTTAAAATCAGATACGTAATTAAAAAACCACTCAAGGAAAAGAAAAAGGATACAGCAGTTCCACCACCATTTTTCAGAAAATCAAAAACAGGAAAACCCCAAATAGGTATATGAAATATAAACACTTTAAAAAAAGCTAAAAATCGCAGTGCATCAAAGGTGTTAAAATACTTCCTCTCTTCAATCATACAGATGATTTAAATTATCAATCGAATATAAGGCAAATTAGTTGTAAAAATCTTCTTAAATAAAAAATGTCCCACTAATTAGTGGGACATTTTTTATTTATCATTTTTCTTGAAAAGGAAATTCGTTTTCAAACCGTCTTAGTACTTAGTACCTAACACTTATTACTTATTTAATAACAAAATGTTCCTCACCAATTTTATATCCATCTACATACAGCTCAATAATATGCAAGCCGTGTTTGAAATGCTTGGAGTGCTTATACAGGAAATCAATCTCCAGAAATTTGCCATCATATTTTTTAGTTTCTTTGATGGTATAAGGAGTTTCTTTTCCATTCAACATAAATAAACCGCCGCCTGAAGCCGGATCATAAATATCTACTCCACTTGGATCTATCACTCGCATCATAACAGATTTATAGCCTGCATTTGTAGAGTCCGTCGATACCATCGTAAAATGCACATGCAGAATTTTATAACTTGATTTATGCGGATCATGCGCATGATGATGATGTGCCGAATCGCTTATGTTTTCAATATCCTTTACCAAAACAACTTTCAGATCTTCAGCCTTAATGCTGCTGTGAGGCTTTATCTGAGCCAAAGACGGCATCGCTTGAAATAAAAACAACACAACACCGAAAACAATACTTCTTTTACTAAATGTACTCATGTCTACTTTGATTCTATTATTCACAATATTTAATACAAACACCTGATTTATCAATAAAACGGGTTCTTTCATTTATTACAACTTCAGCCATCCCGTTTACAACATCATACGCATATTCATATGTAAAAGGTATAATCAATTCTCCTTTATTATTAATATATCCGTATTTACCTGCTTTCGTTACCACTGCATATCCTTCGGAATAAGGTCTGGTTACTTTATACGTAAATGTACTTAAAACTTCGTTCTGCGTATTGATGCACCCCCAATACCCTGCTTTAACTGCCATTATAGTGCCAGAAATATCCCGATCTTCAAGCCACTGATATTGAATCGGAACAACAATGGTTCCCATCTTATCAATATAGCCATACATGTTGTTTTTTTTCACTTTCGCATACCCATTTGAAAAATCCGAAACCCAATCAAATGTTGCAGGAATCAGCATTACACCCGAAGTGTTTGCATATCCCCAGGTAGAACCTTTGTGCACACGTACCAAACCATCACTAAAAACAGAAACCCAATCGTTATCGATCGGCAAAATAGCTTTTCCGTTCTTATCAATAATACCATACTTCCCGTCTTTTGAAACCACAGCAGCACCATTGCTGAAATTTGCAGCCTGATCATAAACGGCAGGAATAATGATCTTACCGGTGGTATTTATAAAACCATACTTTCCGTCTTTTCTTACAACCGCATGTCCGTCTGAAAACTCCAACGCAAAATCAAACTGTGGCGAAATGATTATTTTTCCAGTCTTATCAATATAGCCGTACTTACCATCTTTCTTGATCACCGCAAATCCTTCTGCAAACGGATATGCTTGTTGAAATTTAACCGGGATCTTCAAAGTTCCCAACTTATCAATATATCCCCACAATCCTACAGTTTGTACGGCTGCCAATCCCTCGGTAAAAGAATAAACAGAATCGTACTTTAAAATAATTTTGATTGTACCCGACTGATCAATAAAATATCCTTTGCCCGCTTTAAATACCAATGCCCTGTTTTCAGAAAACGGATATACCTTTTCATAAATGGGATTGATCAAAACTTTTCCGGTCTCAGCATCAATAAAGCCGTACTTACCGCCCCATACATAGGGTGTAGGAATACTCTGCGCAGAAGAAAGTATAGCTGTCTGCAACAGGAATGTAAAAGATATAAATCTGATAAATTTCATTTGTATACTAATAATATGATTCAATGAGAGATTAATGATTATACCTATAATAGGATGAACAGCCAGAATTATTGGCACATACATCAATTACAACCTCTAATATAGTAATGATAACATACCCAACATCTTTGCTTATCTGGATCACCACCCTTTTTCGTTCTTTCTCTTTAGGTTTTTTATCGTGCATATGAGATGCGATAATCGCATCATTGGCATCTTCCTTTATAATACTACTTGCCTCGGCTGCAGAACCCAACACGATATATGTTAACAGAATCAAAAAACACGTTCTAAGAAATCTCATATATACAAAGCAGTTATCTATCGGATAAATAATCTATACAAAATAACAACCAGACAGATCAGGAAGATCACGATCGACAGTTTATTTACAAAATGCATTGCCTTCAATGAAGTAGATACATTGGGATCTTTTTTGCGGAAGAAGTATGTGAAGAGTTCTCCTATTTTAAAATATTCTTTCATAGGTATATTTTGTATTACGGTTATTATCGATTCTTAATTTGAATTTCATTTTTTGTTAAAAGCTTCATGTAAGCTTTTTCATTGAACAGATCAATAATATGAATAGTAGAAAAAAGACATCCCTCACATCGTGCGATCGAATAGTCCTGATTTATTATTCTTTTAATTTTTTCTTTATCACTTTCGGTCAAACTATATATATTCTTGGAAGCTAATGACAGCAATGCTTCAATCGCATATATTTTCCCTACATTATTTTGTCCATCCAATACAGCCTTAATCGCATCGAAATTGTTTGATTCAACAAGTTTATTTATGGCCATTCTTCCCTTCGGAGGCATTCCGGACACAGAACAAGAATAACCAAAAGCATATTTAACAGAAGAATCTGTTAATATCTGCAGGTTAGTAAGGGTGTCCCTTTCAATAAACTTATCTTCTGCATAAGCATTAACAGAGAGTACCACCTCCAAACATATGATTATATATATGGCAACTCTTTTCATATTGAATTATACAAACTCCGAAACAACCGGCTCCAGCCACTTGCCATCTTCTTTAATAATATTGATCAGCTCATCCACCGCTCTATCCGACGGTACTGCCTTATTTACAACCGTTTGCCCTCGGTACAAAGCAATCTTATCTTTCCCAACGCCAACATAGCCATAATCGGCATCGGCCATTTCACCCGGACCATTTACGATACAACCCATGATCCCGATCTTCACTCCCTTTAAATGATCGGTACGTTTACGGATCATCGCAGTTGTCTCCTGAAGATCGAATAAGGTTCTTCCGCACGACGGACAGGAAATGTATTCTGTTTTAGTCATCCGTGTACGGGCAGCCTGCAGAATACCAAAAGCTAAATTATTCAGTGCTTTCAGATTCGTTAATAAGGTTGTCTTATCTGTCGGTGTCGTTTTGGAAGTAGACAGAAATACCCCGTCGCCCAAACCATCCACCAGCAAACCACCTACATCGGTTGATGCAGCCAGAAACAATGCCTCTTCATTTTTATGTTTGTACGCACGCTTAATAAGTACGGGCGTTTTTATTTCTCTATTTAAAAGCGTAATGAAACTTCTGCGCAGTTCAGCCATTGCATGTTCATTAAACGACTCCAATATTAATACAACGGTCGGGTCTGAGGCCAGACACAACAGCAGCTTTTCATCTATGTCTTCAATATCTGCCAGCACAAAGTTCAGTTTCGGATGTTTTACCACATCGGTCTTATACCAGCGTGCCGCAAAAAGCGGATACACATGGGTCTGATCCGGCAATATTTTCCAGGTATCAGCATCCACAATTTCTTTCAATCCATTCGGTAACATGAATGGCGCTTTCTGATGACCGGTATAAATAAAGTCTGCTCCAAGATCATTCATACTCCATTTATCCAAAGCGGGTAAATAGAAATGACCAATGGATTTCAGATCCTGTACATCCAGATTTTCAACCTGACTGAAGTCGGCGATCACCCGTGGAACATTTGTTCCTCCGATCGTATGAACGTCGGTTGTCTGTCTTCTTTTATATGCGTATGGGTTGATCGGATTTTTTTCAACGAAAGGAATCGCTTTATGATTGTTCCGGTTTTGATATCGGTCAACCAGTTTTGCAGCTACAGGAATTTCAAATTCCGGGGCTTCGGTCAACGACACCCGAACGGTATCTCCCAAGCCATCTTCCAATAAAGTACCAATCCCAACGGCAGATTTTATTCTTCCATCTTCGGCTTCACCAGCTTCGGTTACTCCTAAATGTAAGGGGTAAGGTCGCAGTCCTTCTTCCTCTAATTTCTGAACCAACAGACGATATGCCTGCACCATTACCTGCGTATTACTCGCTTTCATGGAAATTACAATATTGTAATATTCCAAGTCTTCGCAGATTCTCAAAAACTCCAGAGCCGACTCAACCATACCCAGTGGCGTATCTCCGTAACGGGATAAAATCCGGTCCGATAGAGAACCGTGATTGGTTCCGATCCGCATGGCTGTGCCATATTCTTTACAGATTTTTACCAGCGGAACAAACTTTTCACGGATGCGTTCAAGTTCTTCCTGATAAGATTCGTCTGTATAATCGATCTGTTCAAACTTCTTTTTGTCGGCATAATTCCCCGGATTGATCCGGACTTTTTCGACAATTTTGGCAGCAAGTTCTGCCGCATTTGGAGTAAAATGTATGTCGGCTACAAGGGGAACATTGTAGCCGCGTTTCAATAATTCCTTTTTGATCTCGGCTAAATTCTGAGCTTCCTTAACACTTGGTGCTGTCACTCTGACATACTCACAACCGGCATCTACCATGCGGATAATTTGCTCCACACTGCCTAATGTGTCCATCGTATCGACCGTCGTCATCGACTGAAGTCGGATCGGATTATCACCACCCATAGGCACATTTCCAATCGTTACCACAGTGGTTTTTCTACGCACATATTGGGTAAGGCTGGAACAGTATTTTGTGTTTATTGAAGAAAGTTCGTTTGAAGACATCTCTTGATATTATTATATATTAGGAAAGATAACTTTTTTGTTGAATTCGTCCCGATTTTGAAGAATTTAAATTGAAAATCGTTGAATTTATTTTTTTAGACTAATCTAAATTTAAACGTTTATATTTTTATAAATCAGATATATTAAATCAAAACATGTAAACTATTAGATGATACTATTTAAATTCATTTTTCAAGTAGATTTTTATCCAAAATAGACTTAAAAATGATCATTAGGTGCTTTTAATCTGTATAGACGATATATAAAATTTACCAGAACCTAATTTCTAGATATCTCCCAGTTGCGGACGTAAAAGGAGTTCTTCTACGACCGTTTGGTCAGACAAACTATAGATTCCATAAATTGAATTTGCTATATCTTCAGGTTTCATAAACCGCTCTTGGGGTAAGTCTACCCCTTCCCAGGAAGCAGTCAAGGTTGCTCCGGGTAAGACAGCAGTGACCCGAATATTGTGCTCCTTCATTTCCTCCCTCAGAACTTTTGTCATGCCCAGTAAAGCAAACTTAGAGATGCAATAAGAGCCACCGGTTACATACGGAATGATGCTCGCAGTTGAACAGATATTAAAAATAGTCCCCTTCTTTTTTGCGATCATCCCGGGTACAACTCCACGACTAATATCATAGGCACTCATCAGGTTTGTCTGGATCTGATTTTCCAAAACACCTTCGGGTTCATTATGGATTTGTCCCAATACAAATACTCCTGCATTGTTGATCAATACATCAGCAGTTCTGTTTAAGGAAGCATAGTTTTTTAAGAGTGCATCCCTTCCACTTTTAGCAGATAGATCTGCAACACAGGTGCTGACAGCAACATTTTTGTTCAGCTTATAAATAGTACTTTTTAAAGACTCTAAATCTGCTTCCTTTCGTGAACAGGTAAGAATATCAAAACCCTCTGAAGCAAATTTTTCGACAAGTGCCTTCCCTATTCCTTTCGTTCCTCCGGTTATTACTGCCAGTTTATTCATTTTATTATAATTGTTTGCCACTTAAATATACCTTATTTTAGTAAGGATTTTAAAGAGAATTGTTCCATCGTTGATAAAGAATACGAATGAAAAGTTTCGGGAAGTACATGATTTTGATGAGCACGCTGTTTGTTAGAAGAGAGAAATTTAGTGTTTATTGGAAGCTCACAATTGATGAATGTATCCTGATCGGAACTGATTCCATTCTGATTGTTGCCATTGTTTCTTCCTTTATCGGAGCAGTTACCTGTATCCAAACGGCAGCCAATCTGGTTAGCCCTCTGGTTCCAATCTATGTTGTTGCCTCTGTGGTACGGGAAATGTCCATTTTAGAGCTTGCTCCCACATTTACCTGTGTAGTACTTGCCGGTAAAGTAGGTTCAAGCATTGCAGGTCAGTTAGGCACCATGCGTATTACCGAACAGGTTGACGCACTAGAGGTTATGGGAATAAACTCCGCTTCTTACCTCATCTTGCCTAAAATCTTAGCCAGTCTCATCACCATCCCCATGCTTGTTACCTTCGCCGGATTATTAGCCATTTTAGGTGGATATACCGCCGGTATTCTGGGTAATATTATCTCAACACAAGACTTTATATATGGAGTTCAAATCGATTTTAATGAATTCAACGTTACGTTTGCGCTCATAAAAGCCTTTGTTTTCGCATTTCTGATTTCCTCTATCTCTGCATTTGAAGGGTATTTTACCAAAGGCGGTGCACTCGAAGTAGGACAATCTTCTACCTCTGCAGTAGTTAAAAGTTGCATTGCTGTATTGGTTGCAGATCTGTCTCTTGCCCAATTATTATTAAACTAATTACCAGGATTTATTGACCGAGTAGTATGATTGAGTGTAAAAACATCAACAAAACATTTAATGGTAAGCAAATCCTGATGGATGTTTCAGCATCGTTTGAACAGGGTAAAACAAATCTGATCATTGGTGCCAGCGGTACCGGAAAGAGTGTTTTATTGAAAACACTGGTTGGTCTGGTACACCCCGACTCTGGCTCTGTATTATACGATGGACGTGATTTCACCTTAGCAGATAAAGAAGAAAAGCAGGTTATACGCAGAGAAATTGGCATGCTTTTTCAGGGCGGTGCCTTGTTTGATTCTAAAACGGTCGAAGAAAATGTGCTCTTTCCGTTGGACATGCTGAGTGAGATGTCTAAATCAGAAAAAGAAGATCGTGTTCAATTTTGCCTTCAACGTGTCGGTCTGGACCATGCAGCGAAATTAATGCCTTCAGAAATAAGCGGCGGTATGGCCAAACGCGTAGGTATTGCCCGTGCCATTGTAATGAACTCAAAGTATTTGTATTGCGACGAACCCAATTCCGGATTGGATCCTCAAACTTCTATACGTATTGATAACCTGATTCAGGAGATCACACACGAATACAACATCACTACCGTTGTAGTTACCCACGACATGAACTCCATGCTGGAGATTGGTGAAAACATCATTTTCATGTTTAAAGGTCAAAAGATCTGGGAAGGCACAAAAGACAATATTCTTGGAACAGATGTGAAGGATCTTCAAAACTTCATCTTCGCAAGTAAGCTGATACGGGATATGAAGAACTAGTTTCTAGTTTCTAGGTTCCAGTTTCCAGACGAGAAAATTACCTCATCACAGTACTCTGCACTAAGTACTTTTTAGTCTAGTACCTAGCAACTAGAAACTGGCGACTAAAACAAAGCACTCAGCTGCATCCTACCCGTGTGAATCATCCGTACAGATTCCGACTTACGTCCTTCGTAACTGAATGAGATCTGCAAACCGTTTGTCAAACGTTCCTGCCAGATAACATTCCACGTCATGTTATTCCCCTGCAATAAGGCTTCCTGAATTTCGTACGCAATCGGACTATTCTGCTGTGTACCGTTCAACTTCGAGTTAATACGAATGTACTTAAGTGTTGTAGTAAATGTACGCTTGGAAAGTTTATTGATTTTTATCTCGGTACCGATATTATACAGGAGTGCATTTTCCCCATTGCCCGGTGTAAACGTATTGATCTTATATGCCACGCCTGCAAGCAAGCTGAGACGGGTATTGGTTCGCGGCTGTATAGATAATTCTGTATCGAATTTCTTATAATCAATAAAATAATTCCGGTTTACATTAAAATCTGAATTCACACTGTTGTATCCTGTTGTAAGTTTTATCTTCCATGCATACATCCGCTTAAAGGTGGCACGCAAACCATAGATCAGATCATTCACATATTGATTCTCGAAACCTTGTGTCAGGAATTGCCGTGATTCATTCATGGTCAATGCCAGATCCATCCCAAACAGGGAACTCGATCGGTTATAAAACAACACCGACCGCAAGATCCGCTGATACGCAAGTAAATTTGTATCCGAAGCACTTGGAGATCCCGGATTGAAACGGCTCCACAGATTATCGTCTGTCGTTTTATTATTTAATGTGATCGATGCGGTGTTGGATAATTTGCCCAGTATTTTCAACATAGAGTTTGAAGAGGATTTCCATTTACGCGGCATCGAAATATCTAATCTATAGTTGATCAGATTGGTGTATGCTTTATAATAATCGTTTGAGGGTAAATATACTTTGATAAACTCTGCCGTATCGTTATAGATCTTCGTAACAAATTCATTGATCTGCTGTACGCCATCATCGTTGTAATCACGCCAGATATAGGTACCCAGTCCGGTTGCAACCGGCTGAAAAACAAATTGCTGCTTGGCCTGCCGCCCTACTCCTGTAGTAATCGTCAATTCAGAACGTACATGTCGCTTTAATGCACTGATTCCCCAATCCACACGTGACATGATTGTTTCATCATTCGGTGTTGTAACCGGACCAACATACGTCAAATATCTATACGTTGTAATCAGATTCAATTGATGATCTGCACTGAACCTAATTCCGCTTGTAAAATTGGTAGTTTGCGCACGCGTAGCAGGTATCAATTCTCCTAAATATACTTGCTTGTCTGCACGGTTACTGTAATCAATCCTGAACTTAACTTTTGATGTATCACTGGATTGAATATAGTATTTATATTCGTCAAAATACATCAACGAACGGATCAGTGCGCCTGCCGAATCTGTTACTTTATTTTTTTCTGAACTGTATTGAAAACCGGGCGTAACCTTTTTGGTTTTATAATATACATTTACACTGTATTTATCCCAGGCTGCTTTACCTGCAAAATTGTTTGTTGATGTTAAAAACAAATCTCCTTTGAAATACAAGTTACCTGTTTTCTGATACAACTGCGCCTGATGCTGCAAACCCGACAGATCATTCTCTTTGTTCCGATAGTTTAATGTATAACTGATCAATTCGTTCGCATTTTTTGAGTAATTCAGATTACCTACAACCATCTGATTGTTCCCAAGCCGCAATACATCTTCGTTCCAGTAACGTTCAAAATCTGCCGTCCGGAAACGATCAATCGCAACGAAATTCTTTTGATTGAATTCATACGACACTCCCGACGACAATAAATATTTTTTCAGTAAACCAATGTTACGCTTTGAACTCTTTATTCCGCCTCGCGCCGAAACACCGTTGTCGTTTTGCTTATCTTCTGTTGAATATAGATTTACATCATTTGTTGAATATGCCACATCGCCAAAGACTTCTTCGTGCCTGTTTAGTTTTTGACTGAATGAACCTTGCAGCATCTGTTTCTTTTTAGGAGTCGCAATGTATTGCACAGGTTCATAGATCCCGTTCCCTGCCCCTACATACCTGAATATACGGGCATTCGCTGTTGAATTATCAAGCACATAACTTCCTAAACCTGCATCCACCTGCGAAAACTTTACCTGGAATAAAGCGCTATCTGGGTTCACCGAATATTGGTAAACAGCCACACCACCTACATCTATTTTTTTATATAAAGTAGTACCTGCTTTATAATCCATGGAATCCGCACCGGAAATAAATGCTTTGGTCAGATCATCTCCTATGGTTGATAAATAAGCCTGATCCGCTGCTGTTAAATCCAGCAACAATGGATTATTAGGATTGTCTCTTTCAGAATAATAATAAACACCAAACTGGCTTGTCGTATTTTTGATCGTTTGCGACGCTTCAATATTTGTCCGCGCATAATTGCGATCGGTATATTCAAAATCAACGCGCATACGGTTGTATTTTGTAACCAGTATGTACGGCGTAAACGTGATCTCTGCAGTATTATAATCGATCACGTAATCGTAGTCAAAGCCTCGCGTAAGCAAGCGCCCATCAAAATACACGCGTTCAGAGTTTGCAATCACAGTTATGAACGCTTCATTGTTTGAGCCTCTTAACCGGTAAGGACCTTGCACGCCTTCCTGTAAAAAATCTTTGGTATCCGGTGCAAATTGCATGGTATTGAATTTACCTTTCGATACACCAATACCAACCTGACTGACGCTTTCAAATGTTGAATCTCTTTTTACAATATGACTGACTTGTCCGCCTTGTACGTTTCTATAGTATTTTAGAAAATACGGATCACGTTGTTTCAATACAATGTCTCCTACCGTCAATGCAGTTTTAGGAGTTCTTAATTGCACATATACCCGATCGAACTGCTGTATCTGCTGCGTATTACCTTCGGGTTGAAACGGAATATTCTGATCTGAAATTACAGCTGTTAAGGTAATGTTGTCTGTGAGCTTGCCATCCAATTGCAAGTTCAATGTTGAATTCACAAACACACTTTGATTATTCCCTGCTGAAATACCACGCGAAATAACACCCGTTTTATTTATGCCGGGTGTTGCAAACAATTCTTCACGCTGTTGCGGTGTAACACCCAAACCTCTTAAACGCATCACTTCGCGGTATCCACCCACTGAATCATACACAGACAGATCACGGTTGTAGACAGGCTTCCCCAGATTGAATGGATACACACGATAACAAACCAAAATAGAATCAGGTAATGGACTGGGAGAAAAGGTTACTGTATTAGTTGCGATGGTATAAAGGCTTGTATAACCCTGTGGATACTTGATTTCAATACTTCCTGGAACAACGGTTAAGGTATCTATTTTCGTCCCTTCTTCCGTAGGCTTAATCCATTTACAACGCAGGTTGGTGTATTGTGCGTGACCATTTCGCACAACAGCAAAAAAAAGTAATAGCAAAACTAAATACGCTTTGGTCATTCGGTATAATATGGCATTTCAATATAAAATGAAGTTCCTTTATCTAAGGATGTTTCAAACCAAATAGCACCTTTCATATCTTCCACCAACCGCTTCGCCAAAGCCAGGCCAATTCCAGAACCCGAATATTTTGTACTAAAATAGGGTACAAATATTTTATGCTGAAGCTCAACAGGAATACCCGATCCATTATCTTTTATTTCGATCAATACACTGTCGACTTTCTGATTTATAAAAATATCAATGTTACGCAATCGTCCTTCGGGTATACTTTGGATCGCATTCAACAATAAATTATTAAGAATATTAACTACCATCTTCTTATCTGCAACAATCACCGTCGGTTGATTCGGAATATGTGTGTATATGCCGGAAGCGTCTGTTTCCTGATGCAATACAGCAAGTTCTTTTACAAGGTGATTCAATTCAACTTTTTCAAGCTGTAATTCCGGTAATTTATAAAAGGATGAAAAAGAACTCGCTATCTCACTTAACGAATCTACCTGCGTTAAGATTGTCCGGAAGGATTGTTTTAATTCCTCATCACTTGGCTTCGTATCTGCATGGTTCAGACGTTGCAATAAATACTGCAACTTCAACTTCATTGGAGTAAGCGGATTTTTAATTTCATGCGCTACCTGTCGCGCCATTTCACGCCATGCACTCTCCTTTTCAGAATTAGCCAGAATAGATTTACTCTCATCAATCTTAATAAGCATAGAATTGTATTCCTGAACCAAACGTCCGATCTCATCCGATGATTGCCATTGAATAGGTTCGTTATCATACAGGCCGGTCTTCTTAATACCTTGGGTGATCAATTTCAACGGATAAGTTAAATAATACGCCACCAGATACGATAACAATAAGAGTACTATAAATCCAATAGAAAAAATATTCAAAATGATTTTTAAATAGGTCGAGATCTGTTTTACAACATCTTCTTTCGATTCAAAAAACGGCAGGTGTATAATGCCGGCGATAGCGCCTGTACCGGGCACACGTATCAATCGGTAGATGGATTTATACGACAACGAACCGGCTTGTCCATTCGTGACAATGTATTGATTGCGGCTTTCCAATAATGCTGCAATGGCATCCGGCTGTATGTATGAAGATAGAATTCCTTTCCTGAAAACTTCCGATTGATTGGTTGCAAGCAAACTTCCGTTATTGGAATAAATATTTATATCCAGCTGTTCAACCCGTGTCAGATCTGACTCCAGCAACAATTCGGTAACCGCTGCTTTATTGATCCGATCCTGAACAATGCTTCTTGAAGAGATCAATGCAGACAGTTTATCAGAATCGCTTATAAATCGATTTAATAAGGTCTGTTCATAATTTCTATTTACAAACCCCAGCGTAATTAAACTTACCAGCAACAAGGGAATAAAAAAAGCAAGATTTAAATAGATCTGAACCTTGGTTGCATAACTCACTTGCCGTTTCTGTGAATTAATACGATATACATGGATCAAAACAATAATGAAAATCCCAACAATGTGAAATAAAAAATAAATGGATGCATTGGATATCATAATATCCAGTACTCCATACGGCTTACTTACTACAATCCAGGCATCGCCTTCTCCCTTTAACAAAACATGATAATACCCTTCATACCTGAATTCCTTCTCCTGTTTTTTTTCTTTCAACTTTAAGTAGTTCAGGAATTTTTGATCGTAGTTAAAATACCCATAACTCGTTTCTATTTTCGAACGGTCAAAAATACAATAATCAAAATCCTTATAATTCTCCTGAACCTGTTTCTGATCCAGCACCAATTCAGGGAAGACACTATTTTTACTGTACTTGCCGGACTCCAGTTCAATAATGATATAAGCAATAATAATGTCTGATGCTTTTATTTTATTAACGGATATATACCTTCTTGTATTAGTGATGTGATCCACATAACTATACAGATCAAGTTTGTTTAAATACGTCGACTTCACCAATACCGTATTGTAATATTCATTATACGTCACCTGATCTGTCTGACTATTAAAAGCTTCTCCGGTTGCATCCAGCAATTCAATGCGCACAGAATAATCGTTGAAATAGTTTGACAAATATTTTTTCTGGATCTTATCTTTTACAACAGACAGATCTGAAAATGGAGAAAGTATTTTCTCACGGATGAATTCGTCCTTTTGTATATTAAACGAAGCTTCCTGCAGCAAAAATTCTGTTATCTCATCCCGATCATATAGTAAACGCTCTCCGTAACGCGTCATCTGCTGCGTGACTTTATTTCTGCCGTTAAAAAATATTACTGCTCCAATAATTAATGAGGACGAAAGACAAAACAGAAATATGTAAATAAAAGATTGGTATTTCATTTTACCTAAAACAGACGGATACCCTTGCAGCAAACTCAACTGAGCAAAAATAAACAGACATACACTTACCAATATCATTTGCGGTTCAATAAACCAACTGATAGCGATCAATATCAGATACACCAGAATAATGCGCTTGGGATTTCGTATGCGATATCTTTTATGCAGGCGCCAAACAACCTGAAGATTGAGATGTATGATATAAAAAAAGATAAAGGATATCGCAATAATTGCAAACACCAGGATTACCCGCACAATGGACAGATCCAGATCATCGATCAGGTTCAAAGATACCGTAGAGTTTTTAACAATACTTTTTAAGATATAATAATAACTTATGATCAACGACCAGGTCAGCAGACTGCTCAACAGTACCTTTATTTCTACAAGCCTGTTCGTTGTAGTTAAGTATATATATCTGTAAATGAATTTTCGCTGAATAATAATAATCAGTTCGAATAACAGATAAGCAGAACAAAAGACATTCAATACCAGATCAAATATGGACTGGCTTATAAAAGATGAAGCATAATATTCAGAAGAGAATATTTGATGCGAAGAAAAATACTCCGGAAGATTTAATTCCAATAAAGCAGTACGAAATAAAACAAAGGATAATATGCGTATTAAAATGCGCTGATAGCTGCTCCTTTGATGCATCCATACATCGCACATAAAATACAGCCAGATTAAAAATACCACTAAAACAAATACACCAGTAGTGATTGTGCCATATAAATAATCATTACTGGATGAAGCACATTCAAAGCTGCATAAATATTTATTGTTTACGCTGATGGAATGGTGATTCTTAAATTTGGGAGTTGTAAAAAGCCGGACCGGAATGTTTTTAAAATAGGTCTGGTTGGTATGGCTATTGATAAATGCATTATCTACTGAATAAATACGTTCCAGTTCAAGCAGAAAAAACACTTCAAGTACTTTTTGATTTGATATAAGCGTATCTCTATACACTAAATACTTCCCGGAGCTATTGCTTACATAACTCCATGCTTCCGTGCTTCGGATAGATTTATAGCTAGGTATATATTCTGCATTGGACCAATAAATAGGCTTGCCCCCTTCAAAAATATAAAAAGGTGAAGGACTAAATACTTTGTTTAGTTGAGAGAAAGTAACTTCACCTTCGTGAATCTTTTTAATTACCAGTTTACTTTGTATTTCAGCATCCTCAATCGATTCCTGAATTCGATTTGAAACAACAGAATAATAAATGGATTGATCTATTGGAAGAACACGTTCCTTAAAAAATAACAGGAAACTTAAACTAACTGCTAAAGCTAGTATTACCCAACGGAGTACTTTTAAAAATGACGAAATAGGCTTTACCGGCAATATCATATACCATAAAAATACGGAAATATGCTATTACTTTATAGTAATTATGCGTTCGCGGGTTGTTTATTCTTTTGAGAAGAACGGTACCACATAAAGGCAATGGTTCCGATGATGATATACGGGAACAACATCAGATATAATATCCCTGAATTTATACCTGTATTTTTAGCATCAGCACCCGCCGTAGCGCCTGTTTCAAGCTGAGCTCTGCACATTGCACACTGAGCTTCTGCATCCATTCCCAAGCCTACAACAAATAGAATTAAGATAGTAAATACGATATACGCCTTTTTCATATTCCCTGCTTGTTAATTATTTATAATACGGACTGATCATCAAATACACCAATACGCCTGATACAGATACATACAGCCAGATCGGATAAGCCCATTTAACTACTTTTTTGTGTCTGTCAAAATCGTTATTAAAAGCATAATAAAGGGCTTTCAATACAAAATACACAACTACCGCTGCCAATATAATGTGTGTGATCAACAAAAAGTAATACACATATTTAATGCCGGAAGTTCCCCCGAAATGAGTAGATTCATGCGTTAAGTGGTATAATATATAAGTTACTAAAAAGAACAATCCCAAAACCACACAAATAAGCATAGAGGCACGGTGAATGGCAACATTCTTCCTTCTGATAGCAGCCAGACCGATTAGCAGAAATAGTGAAGTAAAGCTGTTAATAAAAGCATTGATGTGCGGCAAAGTATCTGTCCAGTTACCCAGATCAAGTTTGAACGGCAAACCTAGTAAAAGCGCCACAGCAACCGGAATAGCAATCGCTACAACGTTGATGTTTTTATCATTCAATAATTTTATAAAAGGGTTATTACTTTGACTTTGCATCCTTCTCTATTTTTTGCAATACTTTTAATTCAATAATAAGACGATCCACTTCAAACTCGTCCGTACCATTATAATAACCTCTGATCCATCCGTTCTTGTCAACCAATACCATACGTTCGCTATGCAGAAAGTCTGTCAGATCATCTTCATTTTGCTTTGCAGTCAAAAAGAATTGTTTTTGACCTAAGGTATAAATCGTATCCTTTTCACCTGTCAGGAAATACCACTTACCCGGAATAGCATTATAGGTTTTAGCATATGCTTTAAGGACTTCAGGGCTATCATATTCCGGGTCTACAGTCAGAGACAGCAACACCACGTCTTTATCATCTTTAAAGGCTTCCTGAACACGTATCAGCTGCGTACTCATCTGCGGACAAATACTTCCGCAACGTGTGAATACAAAGTCGTATACTTTAAAATCGGCATCAACGGTTTTGCTATCGAAAACAGCACCGTTCTGATCAATTAGTTTATAGTCTGGTATCTTGTGTGCATCTGTAACAACATACTCTCTTTCTGTTTTAATGGAATCATACGCAAAGAAAACAGGGAGTTTGTGCTGAGTACGCGCAAAAAAAGTAAACATAAAAATTAAAAAGACCGGTCCCAATAGCGCTAAGCATAGGTACACGGTCTTTTTAGTATTTTTCATAATGTATTTCAAATTACCATCCGAAACAGATGGTTCTTGTATTAACCAAATATATATTGTCTTGCTTCATGTAGGTGGTTTGCTTCAAGAAGCATTGCCAGAATAAGCCACATAATGAAAAGCGTAGGCAATACGATTGCCCATATCAATATTTTAACTTCATGCTTTAAGTGCATGAACTCACCAACAATGTAGAATGTTTTTACAAATGTCAGCAATACGAAAATAGAAGTCAAAAGAGGTCCTCTACCTACTGTAAATGCTAGAACGAATTCAATTGCAGTTAATATCGCAAGGTAAAGTGTTACTTTTAATATTTGTTTTACTTTAGCAGGATCTCTTGGTTGTACCTCTGCTGAGTGTCCGTGGTGTGCGTGTCCGTGTCCCATTGTAATAAATATTTTATAAAGAATTAAATCAAACTAAGTAGTAGAACGTAAATACGAATACCCACACTAAATCGACAAAGTGCCAGTAAAGACCTACTTTTTCAACCATTTCGTATGAACCTATACGCTCATATGTACCAAATGCTACGTTATAAAATACAATAATGTTAATGATCACACCTGATAAAACGTGTGTACCGTGAAAACCAGTGATAAAGAAGAATAGATCAGCAAAAATACGTGGACCGTATTCGTTTTCAATTAAGTTCGCTCCAAAAACGTGACGAACAGTGCCGTCCGGATCATTAATGATCAAACCGTTTTCACTTCCGGTAATAAAGATTGTCCATTCCCAAGCCTGGCAAGACAAGAAGGCAATACCACCAAGGATTGTCCATAACATCCATTTCTGAACATCTTTTTTATCATTGCGGTGACCAGCTTCTACAGCCAATACCATGGTAACGGAAGAAAGAATCAAAATGAACGTCATCAAGCCCACAAATACAAGTGGTGCGTAAGTATGAACAAACGGAATGTGGGTGAATACTTTTTCCGGAATCGGCCAGTAAGCTACAGACGTATGAAATGCTTCTACTGCGCCATGATATGCATTGTGAGAAAAACGGGAAAAACCATAGGTCACTAATAAACCAGAGAATGTTAATGCATCTGATAATAAAAAGAACCACATCATTAGTTTACCATAACTAGCTTTTAGTGGTTCTACACCTCCAGCCCATAGAGCTTTGTTTTCTTTTTCGTCGATAACTGCCGTTGCCATAAAGTATATTTAAATAATAATAAAGTTCTTTTATTGCTTTTATTGCTTAATTATTCAATTGTAAAAATACAAACAAATAAATCCAAAGCAAATCTAAGAAGTGCCAATAAGTTGTACACATCTCAATTTGTAATAAGTCTGAAGAACCTACCTTTCCTTTAACACTTGAATAAAAAACAATCAAAAGATAAATCAAACCTGTAACGAGGTGAAAACCATGCAAGAGCGCCAATACATACACAAACGATCCGGCCGGATTGCTATATTCACCACCCAGAAATACTCCTTGTTTAAACAAATCAATAAACAGCCCTTCGTATTGAAGAACTAAAAATACTACACCTAAAACGACCGTTATGCCCATTCCGGCTATAAGCATTTGTCTGTTGTTGTTCTGAGCAGCCCAATAGGCGCCTTGCAGCGTAATACTACTCAGGATAATAACAGCCGTACTTACCAAGAAGGTATTCGGTAAATCGAATTTCAACCAGTCACCATCGGTACTTCTTACAAGGTAAGCACTTGTCATTGCAGCAAACATCATTACGATTGTAACAATGAATAACCAAAGTAAGAATTTCTTTGGATGTACGGCAAATGTTGGTTTCAGTTCTTCCTCGTGTTGTAGTTCTTTATTTTCCATTACAAGCATAATTATCAATAAATTTTATCCAAAACAAATGCTATCTGAACGATCGGTAAATATAAGAATGAACCAAACATCAATAACAATGCAGCTTTCACGCTGCACTCTTTCCACAAATATAAGGTTTGCAAAAAGAATAACGCACCGCACACCAGTGCAATATATGCGGATGTAATACCCGCCATTCCAAAGATGTACGGAAGAAATCCGATCGGCAACAGGCAGATCGTATAGCTCATTATAATCGTTGCAGTGTGCTTTCCTCTCCCATCTTTCGTGGGTAATAATTTAATATTTGCTTTCTTATATTCTTCGTCCAGCACCCAGGCAATAGCCCAGAAATGCGGGAATTGCCAAAGAAATTGTATCGCAAATAATACCCCTGGTTCCCAACCATATTGTCCTGTAACAGCCAACCAGCCGATCATTGGTGGAAAGGCTCCGGGAAATGCGCCGATAAAGGCAGCTATTGGAGATACGGTTTTTAATGGCGTATAAATGAATGAATAAATCACCAAGGATACCAAAGATAGGATCAAGGCATTTAAGGTACTGTATAAAGCCAATATGATTGTTCCTGCAATGAGAAAGATAACAGACGCTGCAATTGCTTGTTTTAAGCCTATCGTACCAAGCGGTAAAGGTCTTGCTTCTGTACGCTTCATCAATTTATCAGAATCCCGTTCAATGATTTGATTAATAATATTAGCAGATACCGTGATACAAAAACCACCAGCTAAAAATAAAATCAAATTGATCCAATCAACCTGTCCGCGCTCAGCCAATATATACCCCATACCAGAGGAAAAGGCAACGGTAGAAGTTAATCGAAACTTCGTTAGTTTAAAATATGCTTGAATAAGTGAAGCCAAGGATTGATTGATATGTATATTTTGGGTACGCAAGTTACACACTCCTTCTGTTTTGTCCTATCATAAACTTAAAAACAAATGCAACCTGTGCTCCTACCAGAATCGTAGCCAACAACAAATGTATCGGTTGCGCCCAGGGGGGCAATGCAAAATAAGCCAGTATAATTCCTGCTACAATTTCAACTCCCACAATTGCTAAGATCCAGGATGCATGCTTATAGGCATTCGGATAAACCGAACGTTGTTTATACAAAATAAATACAAAGTATATGGTTGCCAACGTCAGTAAAATCGAGTAACTGCGGTGTACAATAAAATCCATACCAATCGCAGCTATCCATGTTTCTTTGTACGCATAATTCAATTCATACGAAATAATATCTATGGCTTCGCGTACTTCAGTTCCTAAAAAGATCTGTATCACAGTCAATGCAATAAACAACCACATTGTCCAACGATACTTCTGACCTATGCGCTCTTCAACGTAATCCGTTTGCTGCAAATATTTTTTTTCTTTCCCTACTTGTATAAGAAGCCAAACCAAGATACCCATGATCAATAATGCTACTGCCATGTGCAACGTGATTAGAATCGGTGCCAGATAAGAGGATACCAGCTTTGCGCCTAACAATCCCTGAGAGCCCATTAATACTGCCAACAGAAAGGAATACCAGAAATATTTCGGATTGGTTTTACGGAATTTAATGGCATAAACACACTGATAAACAATGATAAGTCCTGCAATAGCTCCGATCAATCTATTGCCATATTCTGTCCATGTTTTATATACATTGAATTCTGCAGGATGCCCTTTTACAGTATATTTTTCTTTGTAATCTACAGGCAATTGAGATTCTTCAACTGGAGGAATATATGTACCGAAACATTTTGGCCAATCAGGACATCCCATTCCCGATCCTGTACTACGTACAATACCTCCCGCAAGAATCACCAGGTATATTGTGATAAGGCTTACAAGAACAATGTTGTGGAAACGGCTTACTTGATTCGTATACATTTTTAATATGTTATTGATAGAACAATAAAAAAATCCAAAAGTTTTAGTGAGACTATAAAAAATCTAGACTAAGCTTTTGGATAAGAATATTAACAAAAAGACCGACCCGAAGGTCAGCCTTTTATTATTTTTAATGTTCGTCTTTCTCGTGAGGGAAGTTAGACTCAGGAGTTGCTGAGAAAGGTACTGTTTGAGGGATGAAATCATCCGCAGCACCTGGCTTGCTGTAATCATATGGCCAACGGTATACATGTGGAATTGCTCCTGGCCAGTTACCATGTCCTGGATTGATTGGTGTAGTCCACTCTAATGTATTTGATTTCCAAGGATTCAATGTTGAAACTCTACCTCTGAACATGCTGTAGAAGAAGTTGAATATGAAAATGAATTGTGCTGCAAATACAATAATAGCTGCAATACTGATAAACTCATTTAAATCTGTAAAGGTATTGAATGCATCAAAACCAGTCCATGAATAATAACGTCTTGGGAAACCTGCAATACCGATGTAGTGCATTGGGAAGAAGATCAGATAAACTCCAATGAATGTTAACCAGAAGTGAATATAACCTAGTTTTTCATCCATCATTCTACCGAACATTTTAGGGAACCAGTGATATACACCAGCCAACATACCGAAGAACGAAGCAGAACCCATTACAATGTGAAAGTGAGCTACTACAAAGTATGTATCATGCAATTGAATATCTGCAGCGGAGTTACCCAATACAATACCTGTTAAACCACCTGAAAGGAAGAATGAAACCAAGCCGATAGAGAACAACATTGCCGGAGTGAAGATGATATTACCTTTCCATAAGGTTGCGATGTAGTTAAATCCTTTAACCGCAGATGGTACTGCAATGATCAATGTAAGGAACATGAAGATCGATCCCAGGAATGGATTCATCCCTGTCACGAACATGTGATGGGCCCATACAATGAACGATAAGAATGCAATCGCTACAATAGAGAAAATCATCGCTTTGTAACCGAAGATTGGTTTACGTGAATTGGTTGCTACAATTTCAGATGTGATACCCAATGCAGGAATAACAACGATGTATACTTCCGGGTGACCTAAGAACCAGAATAAGTGCTGGAACAATACAGGGCTACCACCTTCATGGTGCAATGCTTCACCGCCGATGTAAATTTCAGACAAGAAGAAACTTGTACCGAAACCTCTGTCGAATATTAAAAGCAATACTGCTGAAACCAATACAGGGAATGATAAGATACCAATGATCGCTGTAATGAAGAATGCCCAGATCGTTAATGGAAGACGCGTAAACGTCATACCTTTTGTTCTAAGATTGATAACGGTAGTAACATAATTCAAACCACCCATCAAGGTAGAAGCAACGAAGAATACCATTGCAACCAACCACAATGTCATACCTAAACCGGAACCGTTTACAGCCTGTGGCAATGCACTTAATGGCGGATATATTACCCAACCACCAGAAGCCGGACCTGTTTTGATGAACAAAGAGATCATCATTACAACACTTGATAAGAAGAACAACCAATATGAAATCATATTCAGGAAACCTGATGCCATATCGCGTGCTCCGATTTGAAGCGGAATAAGGAAGTTACTGAATGTACCACTCAAACCTGCTGTCAATACAAAGAATACCATGATGGTACCGTGCATCGTAACCAAAGCAAGATAGAATTCAGGATCCAGTTTACCGTTTTGTATCCACTCACCTAACAATGGTTTCAACCATGTTAAATCAGCATCAGGAAAACCTAATTGTATACGGAACAAAACAGAAAGTAAGCCTCCGATAATAGCCCAGATAATACCTGAAACTAAATATTGTTTAGCAATGTACTTATGATCTTCACTGAATACATACTGACGAATCCAAGGTAGATCGTGGTGATCATGTTCATCGTGTGCATGTGCATCAGCACTAGAATGTGACGTATTAACAGCCGACATAGTATTTATGATAAATTGTTATTAATTCTAAATTTAATAAGTCTATTCAACGAATTATCGATGTGCATCGTGCGTGCTTACAGCAGCAACTTTAGCAGTATCAGCAATTGGTGCAGCGATAGTTGTATCTACAACGCCAGCGCTAGGCAAGAACTCTTTTAAATACAAATCCTGTAATGCTTTAGGAGCTTTAGTAGCAACATATTCAGCATTTAAAGAAGCCCATGTTTTTTGAGATGCTTTCCACTTTTCGTAATCAGCAGGTTCATCTACAATAACTAAGAAACGCATCGCATAGTGACCGCGACCGCAAACCTCAGTACAAGCTAATTCATAATTAAATTCAGGATTTTTAGTTATCTCACGCATCTCAGCAGTTGAAATTGTCGGAGTAAACCAAAACGTTGTAGGCATACCTGGTACAGCATCCATTTTAACACGGAAGTGTGGTAAGAACACCGAGTGAATTACATCACGGGAACGAATCTGCAAGTGAACATTTTTACCTTTTGGTAAGTGAAGTTCCATTGGAACAAAATCATCAAAACTTGCTGAATCATTAAAGTCTATACCGAACTCATTGATCGCATCGATTTTTCTATAATGATATTTACCTAGTTTTCCATCTGCACCTGGGTATCTCACCTGCCATGCAAATTGTTTTCCCATTACTTCGATCACTTCAGAACCCTGAGGTGCAGGTGATGTAATTGCGCTCCATTCTTTATATCCGTATACAACAAAACCGGCCATGATGATTGCAGGAACAATTGTCCAGATACGCTCGATGGTATGATTGTCCGGATAGAAGTATGCTTTGTTACCTTCTTTAAAACGATACATGAATGGGAAGAAGTACAACACAGCATGTGTAATAAGAAATGCCAACGTCAATACCGCCATGATTACCCAGAACAACAAGTCTGTTCTTACACCATGTGCAGATGCTGCTTCAGGCAGAAAGTGTTCACGCGCAGACATGAAGGATAAGTAAAAGGCTAAAATACCAGTTACAAACACTACGATAAACAGAAACGAGTTTACCGTGTTGCTGGTACCAACTATTTTTTGGTAACGGCCTTTCATCACATTGGATAACACACCGATTCTGAATATCAAATAAAGTATTGATAGAATCAGGGCAATTGCTACAATTATAATTACAGAAGTCATTTTATATACAGAGTTTTGTAATGGCTTAATTAAAATACATCATGATGAACACTTTCTTGAATCATTGGGTGATTCTTAGCAATCAGATTCAATTTAGCTAATGCTGTAAGAACCATGAATAAGAACACACCTACGAAGATCATACCTAATCCCAATTCAAGGAATAAGAAGATACCATCCAAACCACCATTTTGACCTAATACTGGCGGTGTAGTGATCATATAGAAATCAAACCAGTGACCTAATATTACAACTACACAAACAATTTTCAACATGATACCTAATCTTTTTGAACCTCTTGTCATCAAGACTAAGAATGGGAAGAAGAAGTTTAAGAACAATGTTAAGAAGAACATTGGTGTGTATGCATCTGTTTTCAAACGTTGAACAAAGTATCCAACTTCTTCAGGAATGTTTGCATAATAGATCAATAAGAATTGCTCAAACCAAACATATGTCCAGAAGATAGAGAATGCAAAGATGAATTTACCTAAATCGTGTAAGTGATTTTCATTGATGATAGACAAGTATCCGTTGTCTTTAAGAACAACTACGATCAATGTGATAAATGCTAAAGCAGTTACAAACCAGCTTGCAAACACATACCAACCGAACATAGTACTGAAGAAGTGCGGATCCATTGACATCGCCCAATCCCATGCAGACATAGAAGAAGTAACACCAAAGAAGATAAGGAAGAACGCGGACGTTACAACACTCTTATGCCACCATTTTGCATCTGCAGCAATATCTTCGTTCTTTTGATATTTACGAAGTGTAGTCCAGCTGAATAACCACAAGCCAAAGTAAACTACAGTACGTCCGATAAAGAATCCGTTATTTAAGAAAGCAGATTTACCGTCTAATAATTCATCGTAACGTGGGTCTTTAGGATTATACAAATAATCATGTGTCCAGTGAAATAGATCGTGACCGAATACTATAAACAAAACCAATGTAAGCGGTGCTGCTACCCAAAGATAGTTACCGAATGCAGAAGGAATTCTTTGTATACCTGCAGACCAGCCAGCCCATGCAACATAGTTAAATGCTACAAAGAAAATACCCATTGCAGCAATACCTGCAAAGAAGATGTTATTCTGCCATAAATCTTTAATTAAGCGTTTTGCCCAAACTGGCTTTTCATGATGACCACCTTCTGCATGAGCCTCTGCACCGTGTGCTTCCGTTCCATGAGCTTCGGCACCGTGTGCTTCTGAACCATGCGCATCTACTTCACCGTGTACGGGTGCTTCAGTCGCGTGAGCATCCGCATGCGCATCTGCTACCAACGAAGTAGCCACCGCTTGTGCATGATGTTCAGCATGAGCATGATCTTCTTGATATTTTGCAAGGAAAACACCTATGATTGTAAGTATTACCCCTACTCCTATTAAAATAAATAGTTTCTTCTTTATCTCCGAAGAGAATACAAACTTTTCGTCAAGATTAACTGAAGTATTGTGATGATGTGCCATAAATCTACCTTCGTTCTAAATAGTTATTTTTTTTGTAGAACTTCTTTCACGTAAAGTGAAATTTTCCATCTCTCTAAAGGTTCCAATTGAGAAGAATGTTGAAGCATTCTTCCTTTTCCATATGTAATAACATGGAATATGTGTCCAGCATTTACAGCTTTAAGTGTTCCTGATTTTAAATTCGCTACACCTTGAAGTTTATCGTTAACCGGACCATCTCCTTCTCCACCCTTACCATGGCAGTGAGAACAGAATCTTTCGAACAATACTTGTCCTTCAGCTAAAACTTGTTCTGTTGGTTGAATTGGAGCAACAAGAGTTGCATTCGCATACGCCAAAGAATCTTTAGAAATATGATACGGAATGGCACCACGTTTAATTGTACCTGCTACCGGCAAACGTAAGTTAGAGCCATTGTTGTATGGCATCACGTTATACGCTTCTGGGAAATTTACAGAATCTTCAACCAATGTTACTGGCTCGTAAGCTTCAGAAACATACATGTTCGGAGCATACTCCACGCGGGGAGTTTCGTGAACAGGTATCTGATCAAAGTTGTGGTTACACGATGAAACGGTTGCTGCAAAAACGATTGCTGCTGCTATATTGAAGGTTTTCATTGTCATAGTATATGAAGCCTTTCTTAGTTTTCCAATGATTTTGTGGTAACTTCAGAAGCGCCTGTTTCTGAAAGTATTGATTTCAGCTGTGCTGAATCTTGTTTGGTTGATGCCAGATCAAAAGCAATAACAAATTTATCGTCTGTTGTTCTAGGATCAAACATATTTGGTGTTGACCAGGGATTCAAATTACTAGCTACGAAGAATGTACCTGTCATACCTAATGCACAAAACAGTACAGTCAACTCAAACGTAATCGGAATAAATGCCGGAAGCGGAATGTGTGGCTTACCACCAATATCCATAGGCCAATCAAAACCTAACATCCAGATCATCATTGTCAATGCAGTGATTGTACCGCATATACCGAATAAGAAAGCAGCTATCGGTAAGTTAGAATAGCTATAGCCTAATGCGTTATCTAATCCGTGAACAGGATATGGAGTATATACTTCATGTATCTTTACTCCTTTTGAACGTATCTCTTCAACAGCACTCATCAGTACTGTTTCTTCATCATATACGCCAATTACAAAATTCTTTCCTTTTTCCATATTATTTAAAGTATTCAGGACTAGCTTATTTCTTTTCAGAAGATGAATCAATAATCGTTTTAACTTCAGCCATGTTTACTACAGGGAAATACTTCGCAAATAATAAGAAACATGTAAAGAACAATCCAAACGTGAATAAGTAATCCCCCACATCATATAAGGTTGGAGAGAACATTGCCCATGAAGATGGAATGTAATCTCTGTGAAGCGATGTACAGATAATTACAAAACGCTCAAACCACATACCGATGTTTACAATGATTGATAAACCGAACGTCCAGGCAATACTTGTACGTACTTTTTTGAACCAGAACATTTGAGGAGAAATCACATTACATGTCATCATAGATGCATATGCCCACCAATACGGACCAAATGCACGGTTAATGAATGCATATTTTTCATAAGGTACACCAGAGTACCATGCAATAAAGAACTCAGTAATGTATGCGATACCCACAACCGAACCCGTTAATACGATGATCTTGTTCATCGATTCAATATGGTTAATTGTAATGTAATCTTCAAGACCGAATACAACACGTATTACCAACATCAGGGTTAATACCATTGCAAAACCTGAGAAGATGGCACCTGCAACGAAGTATGGAGGGAAAATTGTTGTATGCCATCCCGGAATAAGAGAGGTTGCAAAGTCCATGGATACGATTGTGTGTACAGAAAGTACAAGTGGTGTAGAAACACCTGCCAATACTAAAGATACCGCTTCGTAACGAGACCATGTTTTAGCTGAACCATCCCAATTCATACTTAATGCTCCGTATATTTTACGGCGAACACCAGTAGCTCTTTCACGGATTGTAGCAAAATCAGGAATCAAACCTACATACCAGAATACCAATGATACAGTGAAGTATGTTGAGATCGCGAATACGTCCCACATCAAGGCTGAGTTAAAGTTCTGCCATAATGAACCGTTGTTGTTCGGGAAAGGTAATACCCAGTGACCAACCCACGGACGACCCATGTGAGCAATAATGAATGTAGCAGCACAAATAACGGCGAAGATGGTCATCGCTTCTGCAGCTCTGTTAATAGATGTTCTCCATTTCTGACGGAACAATAACAATACAGCAGAGATCAATGTACCCGCGTGACCGATACCAACCCACCACACAAAGTTTGTGATATCCCAAGACCAACCGATTGTCTTGTTCAAACCCCACATACCAATACCTTCATACCATGTTGTCCAAAGGCAGTATCCACCGTAGAATAAAGTGATCAATGCCATTGCAAAGGATATTTTCCATGCTGTAGATGGCGCACCTTCTACTTGTTTACAAATATCGTTGGTAACGTCATGTTTTGATTTTCCGTTTGTAACCAACGGCGGCCTTACCGAAGAAGTAACTTGCATAATCTTAAATCTCGATTAAATTAGGCTTTAGAAATATTTCTGATTTTTGTCAAATACGTAACATTCGGCTGAACATTCAATTCTTCAAGAACTGTATATGTACGCTCTATATTGTTTACATTACGCTCCTGGTAAACTTTACCTTCCGTGTCTCTTAAGTCACCAAATAAAATTGCACCCGATGCACAAGCTGCAGCACAAGCCGTAGTAACTTCACCATCTACGATGTGACGTTTCTCTTTTTTAGCTTTCAACTTACCTTCTTGTATTTTCTGAACGCAGAATGAACATTTTTCCATTACACCACGAGAACGTACTGTAACATCCGGGTTCAACACCATACGACCCAATGAAGTGTTCATTGAAACGTTCTTGTCAAATTTCTCTTCGTTATCGAAGTATTTGAACCAGTTGAAACGACGAACTTTATATGGACAGTTGTTTGCACAGTAACGAGTACCGATACAACGGTTGTATGTCATTTGGTTCAAGCCTTCTGAACTGTGTGTTGTAGCAGCAACCGGACAAACCGTTTCACACGGAGCGTGGTTACAGTGCTGACACATCATAGGCTGGAATGTAACCTGAGGATTTTCAGAAGCAATTTCCAATGTACCATATCCGATACCTTCTGCATCATTCGTGAAATACTTGCCTGTTTCTTTAGGCTCAGCATCTGAACTATAGTATCTATCGATACGGATCCAGTGCATCTCACGGGCATTCAATACTTCCTGCTTACCTACAACTGCAACGTTGTTTTCAGCCTGACAAGCAATCACACATGCACCACAACCCAAACACGTGTTCAAGTCAATAGACATGCTCCAAAGATGGTTTGGCTGATGATGCTGATCTTTCCAGATATCTACTAATGCTGGAGCTACTTTACCATCTGGTGTAGAAATTTTCGGTATGAATCTACCTGCTGATGGATCGTTAATATATTCTGATAACAACGCGTCCTGAATAATCGGACGAGCCATTAAGGTATGCTGTGTTTGTGTCTGAGCAAGTTTATATTTCTCGCCTACTGGAGTGATTGAAATACCTGTTACGAAATCCAATACAGTACCGTCAACAAAACGTGCAAATGGATAAACATTCTTACCGATGTCATTACCGCACTTACCTACGTTTGTTCTACCATACCCGATTGCGATCGATGCTGTATTCGCAGCCTGACCCGGTTGAATCAAAATAGGAAGAACAACAGAATAGTTTGCAGCTTTAACTGTAACCAGATCTCCTTGCTCTAACGAATTTGTTTTCGCATAGCCAGCAGATACCGCTACGTAGTTATCCCACGTTGCTTTTGAGATCGGATCCGGTAACTCTTGTAACCAAGGGTTGTTCGCTTGAGAACCTGTACCTAGACCAATTTTTTCGTATAATTTTAATTCGATACCCGATGTATTCGCAGGATAGTTTTTAACAATACCTGCTTCAACAGATGAGCGATCGAATGTAGACGTTGTTACTTCTACACCTGATTTATTTTTAGGTTCAAAAACACCGTCTTGTAATGCCTGATCCCATGAAGCACCACCTAAAATAGAAGACCAGTTAGATTTTAAGTATGTATAGTAATCAACTGAATTTCCAGACCAGGAAAGAAGTGATTCCTGTGCAGCTCTTGTTTTAAATATCGGAGAAATTGAAGGCTGACCTAATGAGTAGAAACCAGCTTTTGGTTCTGCATCACTCCAAGCCTCTAAATAATGATGATCCGGAGCAACAAATTCTAAAAGCGAAGCCGTTTCATCTGCTCTGTCTGCAAATGAAACAGTCAATGAAATTGCTTTTAATGCTTTCGCTAATTCAGCACCTCTTGCATGATCAAACACCGGGTTTGAACCGTAAAAGAATACTGCGCTGATTTTACCAGCTGCTGCATCATCAATGAAAGTGTTCATGGCTTCATCATTACCTTGTTTTTGGTAAGAAGGAGTTGCCAATGAAATCGTAGTACCGTAGTTACCTAATGCAAGGTTGATCTCATTTACCAAGATCTGAACATTTACATCATTTGAACCGGAAACAACCAAAGACTTAAGACCTTTATCTTTATTTTCTAATAAAGCTTTAGTAGCTCTATCTAAAGTGTCATTTTTAATAGGTGTTGTGGCTACTTTGGCAGCAACAATTCTGTTATACAATTCAGCTACAAACAAGCCTTCCTGCGAAGGTTTGATCGGTTGTCTGTAATCAGCATTACTTCCTGTTAAGGATAAAGCAGTTTCAAACTGAAAATGCTGACTCATCGTTTTCTTAGTCTTACTAAGTCTACGTGTATCAGCATACTGAGAAAAAAATTCAATCGGTGAAATCCATGTACCCAAGAAATCAGCACCAAAACCAACAATTACATCAGCTTTACTGAAATCATAAGAAGGAATCACAGCCTGACCAAATGAAGTCTGGTTTGCTTTCAAAATACCATAAGAAGAATTCGCATCGTATTGTACGTGTTCTGTAGTAGGATATTTTGCTTTAAATTCAGCAATTGCCTTTTTCGTAGTTGGACTTAAAACTGTTGGAGAAACAATTCGGATGTTACCACCAGATGCTGCAACAGAAGATAATTTAGCCCCTACTTCTTTATCTAATTGAGCCCATGTAGCAGGTTTGCCTTTTACAAGCGGCCCCTGAATACGAGCTTCATCATATAAACTTAGTACAGAAGCC
This sequence comes from Cytophaga aurantiaca DSM 3654, assembly GCF_000379725.1. GTDB lineage: Bacteria > Bacteroidota > Bacteroidia > Cytophagales > Cytophagaceae > Cytophaga > Cytophaga aurantiaca. The sequence goes on along the minus strand of NZ_KB903666.1, from coordinate 15,925 downwards.
TGAACGCGTGCATTGGTACCGCCTTTCGTAACGCCGGAAAGTTTATTTCCATCAATTTTAATCGGACGACCTTCACGTGTTTTAACCAATACACTGCAATACTCACCACCATCTACAAATGTAGATGCATAGTAGTTTGCAATACCTGGTTCAATTTCTTCAGGCTTGTTTAAATATGGAATCGCTTTTTTAACCGGAGCTTCACAAGCAGCAAGAGAAACAGCTGCAACACTAAAGCCCAAAAGCTTTAAGAAATCTCTTCTATCCGTTCCGTTTGATTCTTCAGAAGAATTCTTTAGTGGAAGGAATTCTGGAAATTCATTTTGAGCATTCTTTAAGAACTCAGGGCTATTGCCCAACTCTTCAACACCTTTCCAAAATACTTTGTTATTATCTTTCATATTTATGAATAACTAGGCTTTCGAACTTTCTTAATTAATAGTGACATTTTGAACAATCCAAACCGCCCATTTCTTCAGCAGTCATGTCGTTCTTTTTCTTAGACTCAGCGTGTACTTTCAACAAGCGATCGTAGTATGCATTGTCTTTGCTGTTCACAGCAGTCTCTCTGTGGCAATTGATACACCAGCCCATTGTTAAGTTAGACTGTTGTTTAACAACTTCCATTTCTTCAATCGGACCATGGCATTTCTGACATTCGATACCGGCAACCTGTGTATGTTGAGAGTGATTGAAATAAGCAAGATCAGGTAAGTTGTGAACACGTACCCATTTGATCGGTGTACCAGCTGCATACGCATCTGTTAATTTCTTAATTTCTGCTTCTCCGGTGTTAGGACCTTTCTTGATATATGTATGGCAATTCATACAGATATTTAAAGAAGGAATATTTGATTGCTTGCCTTTGTATGCACCAGTGTGGCAATAGTTACAGTTGATTTGGTTATCACCTGCGTGTAATTTATGTGAGAAAGCGATTGGCTGTACCGGAGCGTAATTTTGTTCTACCCCTACTTCCTGAGCACCAACCCAACACGTTTTTACAGTTACACCAACAAATAATAATACTACGATTGTGATAAATCCTTTGCTGCGAACAAATGCTTTAACATCAAATTTCTGATTTAGTAATTCTTTGTCTTCAGCATCAAGGTTTGCTTCTTTATCTTTCAGGTAACGTTTGATTACTGAAAGGAAAATAAACATTGCTACCAATACCAAAACAAGAACAACTACAATTAACCCTAAGATGACTGTGTCGTACTCGCCACCGCCTTGAGTTCCGGTACCATCTGTAGGCCCTTTAGGAACATCTACTGGTGGTTTTGGAACAGATTCAACATAATCAATAATGGCATCGATCTCTTCGTTTGTAAACGTAGGGAAACTTGTCATTACGGCTTTGTTGTACTTTGCAAACAATGCAACTGCTGCTTTATCACCTGAAGCAATAACAACTGTTGAATTTTTTACCCAAGCATGTAACCAGGCTGCATCGTGACGTTGTTTAACGCCTGTCAAAGCCGGCCCTACTGACTCTTCGTGGATTTTGTGGCACGATTTACAATTTTCCTTGAATAATTGTTCTCCTTTGCCGTTTAATGCTGGAGTTGCCGCTGGTGCTGCTGCTTTAGTAGTATCAGTTTCTGCTGCAAATGAGGCAGATACAGTTACAAAAGAGAATGCTACCAACGTAAGGATTGATCTCGAAATTCTACTCATCAGAATAGGTAATCTGGACATGTTTAACACTGTTTTTTCCGAAATTTTGGCCATACTTTGCCTAAAAGACTTACAAATCTATCATGCCAATTCGATTATTCAAACATTTTTTCTGCCTCTAATCGCACTAAAGAAGGATTTTTGATTTCGTAATAATGCAAAAACTTGATACCCTTAATTTTACAAATAATTAAAACATATAAACAATATAATTTAGAATTATTACAAATAAAAAAAGTTCCATTTAGGTCAAAAAATCTCATTATTTATTCAAAAACAATAAGAATCTAAAGAATTTGACGGTTCGGATGGAATTGTTGAAGTTTGCATTTCAAGAATTTTATAGATAGATGAGCACGAGTATTGAATCGAACAAAAACTTAAAAAAATACAACACTTTTTCTATCCAGGCTACGGCTGAAAAGTTTTCAATTTTTAAATCCGAAAAAGAATTAACGGAACTACTGAGTGAATCAAAACAACATCAGCTTCCTCTTTTAATTTTAGGTGGTGGAAGCAACATGCTTTTCACGCAAAATGTGAAAGGGATTGTTTTGAAAAATGAGATCTTAGGGATACAGGTATTAGAAGAAAATACAGATTCTGTTCTTGTAAAATGCGGAGCTGGAGAAGTATGGCACGAGTTCGTAATTCATTGTGTAAACAAGGGCTGGGCAGGGATTGAAAACCTTTCTCTGATTCCCGGAACGGTTGGCGCCTCTCCCATTCAGAACATTGGTGCTTATGGAGTTGAAGTAAAAGACACTATTGAATCTGTTGACTGTGTTGAAATTGAAACGGGCTTAAAAAAACGCTTCAAAAATACAGAATGTGAATTCGGATATAGAGACAGTGTATTTAAAAAAATATACAAAGGAAAATACGTGGTTACCTATGTTACCTTCCGTCTAAAAAAGCAAGCATTGGTGAATACATCGTATGGTGCAATACAACAAGTACTGGACGAAAAAGGCATAACCAATCCTACTATCCGTGATGTAAGCCGTGCAGTTGTTGAAATACGCAGAAGTAAATTACCAAACCCCGCACAGCTAGGAAATGCAGGAAGCTTTTTCAAAAATCCGGAAATACGGGAAAAAGAATTTACTGTTCTGAAAAATAAATATCCGGATATCGTTTCTTTCCCGGGCTCTGCAGAAGGCTTGATTAAAGTACCTGCGGGATGGCTAATTGAACGCAGTGGATGGAAAGGTAAAGTTGTAGGCAACGTAGGAATACATCGCTTGCAGGCACTCGTAATTGTAAACTACGGTGGTGCAAGCGGACAGGAAGTTTTAGATCTATCTATAGAAGTTCGAAAATCCGTTCAGGAATTATTTGGTATTGATCTTACGCCTGAAGTAAATATTATATAAGAATTTTTCAGTCTATTCTGACACATACCGAGGTCAGTGCGAAGATAGAAAGATCATGTTATGAATTTATTTATAAATAATACTTCGCCATAGAATAAAGCACCAACAACAATGAAACGGCCTGTAATGAAAATATACAGACCGTTTTTTATTATATCACAACTATATTTATTCTTGAGTCATGACCCCGGTAGGGGTCATATGTTTATAGAAAACCACACACCATAAAATTCATACGTACGAGCCCGAAGGGATCATACGTACTAATTTATGTAACTCAGTATTGCTCCTTTCGGGAGCGCGCGTATATATTATCTTTTCTTTCTTGCTATAAACATGTGACCCCTACCGGGGTCAGTGCGTAGATAGAAACATCATGTTATATTTATTTATGAAAAGATTGGAATAATAATATTTGTCAGAAGATATAGTAAACCTCCTTACTCCCGTTTTAACTAAAAAGGCCCGGATGTACAAAAACATTCGGGCCTTTTTAGTTAATAAATTGGTAAAGCACTTAATCAATGAAGTAAGGTCAGATCACCTGCATATTTTTCAACTTCTACTCCGAACTTAGTTAAAAATGCATTTCCTTCATCAATAGCTAAGCCTTTGTACTCCGCATAGGAATTGAGGTAAATAACTTTTTTAACACCCGATGCATACAGCAATCGCGCACAGGAAATACATGGAGAAAGCGTTACATAAATGGTTGCTCCCTTTACTTCTGTTCCGTTTTTAACAGCAAACAAAATGGCATTTTCTTCTGCATGCAACGCAAGCGAACAGCTGCCTTTGGAATCAAGTGGGCACCCTTGCTCCGGCCACTCTTCGTCACAGTTATGTGTCTTTTCCGGCGGACCATTATACCCTATTGAAATAATACGTGTATGCTTTGTCAGAACAGCTCCTACATGTCTCTTAATACAATGAGATCTCTTGGCAAGATTCACGGCAAGCTCCATGTATATATCATCAAAATCCGGTCTCTTCGTCATTCTCTGGTAACTCTTGAAATAGTATAAAGATCAAAGATACAATTTCGTAACCTCAATTAATAATCATTCAAATGTGTAAGCCTCTTAATTAATCTTCCGGATCAAATTAATAAAACACAGTATCGTTCATCTATTCATAGGACAAGACATAGTAGCATTTAAAGTATGGTTACCCCATAGTTATCCCACCCTTAGCCCACCTATGTCCCACCTTTATCCCATAGATGTTCCGGGTATGATCCGCCTACAATCCATGTCAGAATTCTCGTTACGCATCTACACCTGGGCTTTTGCAGATATAATAAAATACTATAATTATATTCAAAAGCAAGTATATCTCTGAATCAATAATTCTTCATGGAATTAACAGAAACAAATATTTTTACTGCTGAATTTTCGGTATTTTTGCACCATGTTAACATTAAATAATATTTCCTATTTCATAGGCGGCCGTGCCTTATACAGAAACATCACCCTGCAGATTAAACCAAAAGACAAAATCGGTTTGATCGGTGCAAACGGCACGGGTAAATCTACCTTGTTAAAAGTGATAACAGGAGAATATTCTGCTGATGAAGGAAATATTCAAAAGAGTAAAGATTGTACCATTGGTTTTTTAAATCAGGATCTCCTCTCCTTTCAAAGTGAGGAAAGTATTTTAGCAGTTGCGATGGAAGCCTTTGAAGAAGCTACCAAGATACAAATCCAGATGGATCACATTATCCATAAAATGGAAACCGATTATACTGAAGATCTGATTGATAAATTAAGCAATTTACAAGAGCGTTTTCAAGCGCTTGAAGGATATACCATACAATCAAAGGCTGAAAAAATATTAGAAGGCTTAGGATTCTCAACAAACGACTTACAAAAACCTTTAAAGAACTTTTCCGGGGGATGGAGAATGCGCGTGATGCTTGCAAAAATGCTGCTTGCAAAACCTGCCCTTCTTATGCTCGATGAGCCAACCAACCACTTGGACTTACCCTCTATTCAATGGTTGGAAAATTATTTGAGAGATTACGAAGGTGCTGTGATTGTTGTTTCTCACGATAGAGAATTTATTGACAACTGTGTAAAAACAATTGTTGAAGTATCACAACAAACATTAAATATTTATGCAGGAAATTATTCCTTCTATTTAGAAGAAAAAGAATTACGTTCTGAAATTCAAAAATCTTCTTTTGAAAATCAGCAAGCAAAAATTAAACAAACAGAAAAATTCATAGAGCGCTTCAAAGCCAAGGCCAGTAAGTCAAGTCAAGTACAATCACGTGTGAAAGCACTTGACAGAATGGATATGATTGAAGATGTAGTTGAAGACAACCAGGCGGTGAATTTTAGATTTACATTCAAGACACAGCCGGGAAAGGTAATCAATGAGCTTACCAATATTTCAAAAAGCTATGGCGATTTACACATTCTGAAAAATACAGATGCAAAGATCGAACGTGGTGATAAAATCGCATTGATCGGCGCAAACGGAAAAGGAAAATCTACCGTCCTGCGAATACTTACAGGCGGTGAAAGCGCTGAAGGTGAAGTAGCTCTTGGGCACAACGTCATTTCTTCTTTCTATGCACAACATCAACTGGAATCATTGAACATCAACAATGAGATCTTAGAGGAATTAAAACAACACGGTTCGAACAAAACAGAAACAGAATTGCGGAATGTATTAGGCTGTTTCTTATTTACAAATGATGATGCGTTCAAAAAAATTAAAGTATTGTCTGGTGGTGAAAAATCAAGAGTTGCGTTAGCTAAAACATTGATCTCAGACGCAAATTATTTGTTGCTGGATGAACCTACCAATCACCTGGATATGGTTTCAGTAAACATCCTCATTCAGGCACTCCAACAGTATGAAGGAACGTTAATAGCTATAAGCCACGATAGACACTTTGTATCAAAGATTGCGAATAAGATCTGGTATATCGAAGATCAACAAATAAAGGTATATCCGGGCACGTACGATGAATACAAATACTGGATTGATAACATCAAAACAACAAATGCAGCTGCACCTGTTAAAGAAAAAAAAGAACCGGTAGCTGAAAAGAAAAAACCGGTAGCTACGGTAGTAAGTCCGGAGATTAAAAAAATCAAACAGCAGATAAGCACTTTAGAAGAAAAGATTACCTTGCTTGAAAAACAAAAAGCTGAAACCGAATCTGAGCTGTCAAAACCTGAAGTTTTTAGCAATCCTGATAAACTTGCAAAAGTGAGCACGACTTTTGATAAGATATCTAAAGAACTCGAACAGTTCCAATATGAATGGGAATTGTGCGTTGAAAAATTAGAACAATAAGCTAACTATGAGAAATCTTTTTTTCGTATTCTTTTTATTACTTGCTGCATCATTTCGAGTATTTGCAGCAGATGTAAAGCCTGAAGACAATGTATTTTCTGACAAGATCAAATCTGTCTTATTTTATGCAGAACCGGATGGGTCAAAAGGTGTACCTATTGTTCCATTCAATCAAAATACCCGCTTGATATTAGAGTTTGATGAATTGAATGCGGAACAGCAATATTTTTATTACAAAATATATCATTACAATGCAGATTGGACTCAGTCCTATTTGTCGCAATCTCAATATCTGTATGACTTCAATGAATTCAGAGTGCCTGAAGCAGATATGTCATTCAAAACACGTATAGCTTACAATCATTATACTGTCGTTATTCCAAAAGTAAAAGTAAGCGGCAACTTCTTAATAAAAATCTACCGCAACTACGATGAAGATGATGTTATCATAACAAGACAATTTGTGATCTATGAAAATGTAGCCCCGGTAACAGCTCTTGTAACGAGATCTATAAACCCCGCAGATGCCTTTACAAAACAGCAGGTTAACTTTCAGATCAATTACGGAAATCTTGATATTACAAATCCATACAACGATGTTAAAGTACGACTGAGACAGAATTATAAGAACTATAATGCCATTACAAATCTGCGTCCTGTATTTATAAAGGATTACGAAAAGTCCTTAGACTATCAGTTTTATAATGGTGAAAATACCTTCAACGGCGGAAATGAGTTTCGCTATTTTGATTTGCGAAGCGTACTCTTTAATGGCATTTATATTGGAAGAGTTGAGCGGACAAATGAACGATGTGATGCATGGATTCTTCCTGAAATGTCGCGAAAAAAACTAGCGTATGCATTTTATGACGATATCAATGGAGCATTCTTCCCTCAGCTCTATGAGAATTTAAACACCACAACCGATCCGGATTATGTGATGGTGCACTTTCAATTAACAAGCACGACACCCGCTCCGGGAGATGTATACATTACCGGTAGATTCACCAACTGGAAAACATTGCCGGAATATAAGCTTACCTATAATGCAGATGAAAAATATTATAGTGGTGCGTTTTGGTTGAAGCAGGGATATTACAACTATTCTTATAGTGTTGTAGATGCTGCAGGTGTAAGGGATGATATTTATTTTGAAGGCAACTCCTCTTTAACTGAAAATGCCTACGACATCATCGTATATGCCCGCTTACAGGGAGACATGTACGATCGTGCCATAGGCTATTACAGTCAACGATACCGAGGTCGTTGATTAATCTTTTTTAATCGGATAAGGAATAATTCTAAGGTTAGGATCTGTGTTAGCAATATCTAACATACCAAATCCTTTTTCACCGAATACACCGAAGCCACATGTAAACACGAACTCCTGTACTTTAGGGTGCGCATAGAATGTGAATGGGAATGTATATCCTCTTACTTCGTGTTTTTCATCACCAATAAAGACAGGGAAAATACGGGCGAACTTCTTTTCTTCACCTTTAATCTTCGTTAGATAGTCTTTATCCGGAACCAATTGGAACTGGAAGTACTGAGCAATCTCATCAGGTGTCGCTCCTGCACGCTCCATACGATTCAATGTATTTTCATACAAAGCATCAGAGAATACATCAAACGAAGGATTGATGAAACGTTTCGCATCCACAGGATTATCCTGAGGTGTGATGATCGCTAACGGAGACAAACAAATGTATTTCATTTCGTTTGTAAAATCCGCTAACTTCTCCTGATCTACATTAATCGGGTTCAGGATCAATTTTCCAAGATGAACTTCTGTTTCATTAAATAATTGATTTACCAATGATTCAACCAAACCCGGATCATTCGAAGAAAAGATCAACGTAACCTTGCTCGAATAGAAATGGAGTCCTTCTTTGCCTACACGAGTCTGTCCTTTAAGGGCAGAGAAGTTATAGAACACTCTGGAAGGTTCATTAATAGACTTCAAATATTTTTCGACATACGGTGTCAAAAACTCTGTAATTAAATACTGGTGATGAAAAGGCACATAGGAGCCTTTATTCACTAGACCAAATATCAAACGGACTCTCATACAATTAAATTAAAAATGGTTTAACATCAATTTACTAATTACTTCTAAATAATTATCTTTAAACGTTGAAGCGGAAATGCATAATATCTCCATCTTGAACAACGTATTCTTTTCCTTCTATAGCAATCTTGCCTGCTTCTTTACAGCCTGCTTCTGATTTATATGTTTCGTAATCTTTTAATTTGATTACTTCAGCTTTAATGAATCCTTTTTCAAAGTCATTGTGGATTACACTTGCTGATTTTGGAGCTTTCCAACCTTTTGTAATTGTCCAGGCTCTAACTTCTTTTACACCCGCTGTGAAATAGGTTATCAAATCCAGCAATGCATACGAAGCACGGATCAAACGATTCAAACCTGAATCTGTTAAACCATATTCCTGCAAGAACATTGCCTTCTCCTCTGGATCTGTCAACTCCTGTATTTGCGCTTCAATAGCTGCACATACAATAACGATCTGAGCACCTTCCTTTATAGCTTCTTTTTTCAGAAGTTCTACATACTCATTCCCGTCCGGAAGAGATTTCTCATCAACATTCGCTGCGTATATAACAGGTTTTATTGTCAATAAGTGCAAATCTTCTAAAACTAATTTATCTTCCTGTGGCAAATCTAAAGAACGGGCATTTTTACCTTCCAGCAAATGCGCTCTATACAGACTTAGTGTAATTACATCTTTTTTAGCTTTAGCATCCCCTGCTTTTGCAGCACGTTCAACTTTAGAAAGCTTTTTCTCTACTGAATCTAAATCCTTTAACTGTAATTCTGTTTCAATAATTTCCTTATCAGAAATAGGATCTACTTTTCCATTTACGTGGATTATATTATCATCCTGAAAACAACGAACAACATGCACAATGGCATCAACTTCACGAATGTTAGCTAAGAACTGGTTTCCCAAGCCTTCACCCTTACTCGCTCCTTTTACTAAACCAGCGATGTCAACAAATTCAATAATTGCAGGAAGTACTTTTTCTGGCTTAACAATAGCCTCTAAAATCCCTAAACGGTGATCTGGAACGGTAACTACTCCAACATTTGGCTCGATTGTACAGAAAGGATAGTTTGCTGCTTCTGCTTTCGCATTAGAAAGAGCATTGAAAAGAGTTGATTTACCAACATTAGGAAGACCAACGATACCACATTGTAAACTCATTTTATAAAAAATTTAATTTAATGAATACAAAAGTAATCAATATTCACTAAAAAAAATTTTGCATGTACAAAAAATAGAATAATTGCGTGTTTAAACAACACATGAAATGTAAGAAATCAATCCCATTTCAAATCTGTATCCAACGAGTTTGAGGCTTCTCCATCCTCATCCTCATTTTTATCGAATTGATCAAAATCTACTTCGGGCATCAATTCAGTCTTTATGTAATCAACCGATTGAGTTAATGCTTCTAAAAATTTATTAAAATCTTCTTTATACAGAAAAATTTTATGCTTTTCGTAATAAAAGCCCTCATCCTTAAAACGTTTCTTGCTTTCTGTGATGGTCAAATAGTAATCATTTGAACGGGTTGACTTCACATCAAAAAAATATGTCCTTTTCCCTGCCTTAATACGTTGAGAATAAATCTCAACATTATCATTGTCTTTTTTCTCTTCCACAACTCAAAAGTTAAATTTACTATGTAAGTAAAACTAATTTATTTTCTTTAAATTACAAATAAAATAAAGCATTAACAATGAAGGTATTGAGAAACTTCAGATTTAAAACAAACATTCTAATTATCAAAAACATACCCTTCATTCTACTTTTTACGATCCTTCTTATTTTCAGTCTGCATTTTGAGGGTTTAGCACAAACTGAAGCTGCATCCGGGAGTGCCAGTTATTATGCCAATAAATTCCAGGGGCGAAAAACTGCATCCGGAGAAAAATATGATAAAAACAAGTTAACTGCTGCTCACCGCACCTATGCATTTGGCACAAAATTGAAAGTAACGAATATTGCAAATGGCAAAAGTGTCGTTGTAACTGTAAATGACCGCGGGCCATATGCAAAACAACGCCTTATTGATCTTTCCTATGCAGCAGCCAAACATATTGATATGATCAAGCAAGGTGTTGCAGAAGTACACATTGAAGTTGTTTCGAATAACTACGAGATCCCTTCAAGTCCAACTAAAAAACAACACAACTCCGGCCTGGCTGAAGGATACTATTCGAAGTCTTTGATTCCAATCGATCCACCCAAAGGGCACTTATTACAAGTTGGCTCTTTTTCGTTGCAGGAGAATGCACTCAAAAGAATTGAAGAACTAAAGTCTATGAATATTGGTCAGGCTTGCATTCAAGTTGTCACAGTACGAAGAAAAAAAGTATTCCGTGTGTTATATTCAGGGTTTCATTCAAAAGAAGCCATTACTCAGAAAAAGGCTGAATTAAAGAAAAAAGGTATCGATAGCATTATTATAGACAACGAATAAAATGAAATTAGAAGATGTTCGTGAATATGGAAATCTGGAGCTGCTGACTAAAAAGTTAGTAGACGGTTTTATTACGGGAAAACATAAATCTCCGTATCATGGATTTTCAGTAGAGTTTGCTGAACATAGAAATTATAATCCCGGAGATAATACCCGTTTTATTGATTGGAAAGTATTTGCAAAAACAGATCGTTTGTATACCAAGCAGTTTGATGAAGAAACAAATTTACGCTGTATGCTAGCAGTAGATGTCAGTTCAAGCATGTACTTCCCTACTGCTACAAATGATAAATTACGTTTCTGTACAATTGCATGCGGCGCACTTGCGAACTTGCTGCAACGCCAACGTGATGCTTTCGGGCTAAGTTTGTTTAGCGATACAATTGAATACATCAGTCAGACAAAATCTACATCCATTCATTTGCACAACACGCTCATACAGCTCCAACAAGCCTTAGATAAAACTCCTACTCAAAAAACAACAGATCTTCCAAAGGTCATTCACAGCTTAGCAGACCAGATCCACCGTAGATCAATGGTTGTTCTATTCACAGACTTCTTAGGTGAAGACAAACGTTTGGAAGAATTATTTACATCGCTTCAACATTTAAAACACATGAAGCATGATATTATTCTGTTTCATGTATGGGATTCAGAGCAGGAAGAGTTATTTGAATTGGAAGATCGTCCGTATCTCTTAACAGATGCAGAGAGTGGAGATCAGATAAAAATATATCCTCAGGAAATTAAGAATGAATATGCTAAAAAAGTTCAAGCCTATTTTTATGATCTAAAACTTAAGTGCGGTGATTATGGAATTGAATTTATAGAAGCAGATATCCGGAAAAGTTTTGATCAGGTGTTTGTTCCGTTCTTGCTGAAGCGAAACGCGATCTAGTTGCTAGGTACTGGTTGCTAGCTTCCAGACAAAAGTAGTTTGAAAATAAAAGAGAGAGGGCTTGGTTCATATGAACCAAGCCCTCTCTCTTTTATTCTATTGTCTAGTAACTAGTACCTAGTTACTGGAAGCTCATTACGCTCCAACGTTTGCTCTGATGATGTTTAAAGCCCCACCTGCTTTGAACCACTCAATCTGTTGTTCGTTGTAGCTATGGTTTACTTTAATCTCTTCTTTGTTTCCGTCTTTATGATTCAATACAAGAGTCAATGGAACGTTTGGTGCAAAAGAAGTCAAGCCAAGGATATCGATAGAATCATCTTCCAATATCTTGTTGTAATCATCTTTGTTTGCAAACGTCAAACCAAGCATACCCTGTTTTTTCAAGTTTGTTTCGTGGATACGAGCGAATGATTTAACCAATACTGCACGTACACCTAAGTGACGAGGCTCCATAGCTGCGTGTTCTCTTGAAGAACCTTCACCATAGTTTTCATCACCTACAACAATAGAACCAATACCAGCTGCTTTGTATGCACGTTGTGTAGCCGGTACCGGACCGTATGCACCTGTCAATTGATTTTTAACATCGTCTGTTTTTTCATTGAAGTAGTTAACAGCACCGATCAACATGTTGTTCGAGATATTATCTAAGTGACCTCTGTATTTCAACCAAGGACCAGCCATAGAAATATGATCTGTCGTACATTTACCTTTTGCCTTGATCAATAATTTAAGACCTTTAAGATCTGTACCTTCCCAAGCACTAAATGGATCTAATAATTGCAAACGATCTGAAGTTGGAGCAACAGCAACCTGTACGCCAGAGCCATCAGCAGCCGGAGCCTGATAACCTGCATCTTCAACAGCAAAACCTTTTATAGGAAGTTCGTCACCGAATGGAGGATCTAATTTTACTTTCTCTCCTTTATTATTGATCAATGTATCCGTAATTGGATTGAATGATAAATCACCTGCAATTGCAATAGCAGCAACCATTTCAGGAGATGCTACAAAGGCAAATGTATTTGGATTACCGTCTGCACGTTTCGCAAAGTTACGGTTGAAAGAGTGAACGATTGTATTTTTCTCTTTTTTCTCCGCACCTACACGATCCCACATTCCGATACATGGACCACATGCATTCGTAAAGATTTTTGCATTTAAGTCGGTGAATGTACCTAACAAACCATCTCTATCTGCAGTGTAACGAACTTGCTCTGAACCCGGGTTGATACCAAATTCAGCTTTTGTTACTAAGCCTTTTGCAATTGCTTGTTTTGCGATAGAAGCAGCTCTTGATAAATCTTCATAAGAAGAGTTTGTACATGAACCGATCAAGCCCCACTCAACTTTCAACGGCCAGCCATTTTTAGCAGCTTCTTCTTTCATTTTAGAAACAGGAGTTGCCAAATCAGGAGTAAATGGACCGTTTAAGTGTGGTTCTAACGTTGTTAAATTTATTTCAATTACTTCATCAAAATATTTTTCAGGAGAAGCGTAAACTTCCGGATCTGCATTTAAATGTTGTTTGATGCCATTCGCTAAATCAGCAACATCCGCACGGCCTGTAGAACGTAAGTAACGCTCCATAGATTCGTCATAACCGAATGTTGAAGTTGTAGCACCTATTTCAGCACCCATGTTACAGATAGTTCCTTTACCTGTGCAAGACATAGATGTAGCACCTTCACCAAAATATTCAACAATAGCACCTGTACCACCTTTTACAGTTAAGATACCAGCTACTTTTAAAATAACATCTTTAGGGGCAGTCCATCCATTTAACTTACCAGTCAACTTAACACCAATCAATTTAGGGAATTTAAGTTCCCAAGGAAGGCCAGCCATAACGTCGCATGCATCTGCACCACCAACACCAATAGCCAACATTCCTAAACCACCAGCATTTACTGTATGCGAATCGGTACCGATCATCATACCACCTGGAAATGCATAGTTTTCTAAAACTACCTGGTGAATAATCCCTGCACCTGGTTTCCAGAAACCAATACCGTATTTGTTCGATACAGAACCTAAGAAATCAAATACTTCTTTACTTTCTTTGTTTGCAAAAGGCAAATCCTTTGTTGCACCCTCTTTCGCTGTGATCAAGTGATCGCAGTGTACTGTAGATGGTACAGCTACTTTAGGTCTACCAGCCTGCATAAATTGCAACAATGCCATTTGAGCAGTTGCATCCTGCATTGCAACACGATCAGGATTAAAATCAACATAAGACACACCTCTTTCATACACTTTCGTCGCTGTTCCTTCATCCAAATGAGAATAAAGAATCTTTTCAGTAAGTGTTAAAGGTTTACCTATCAACTTTTTTGCTGCCTCAATTCTTTGAGGCATAAGAGAATAGACCTTTTTTATCATCTCCAAATCAAATGCCATAATCCTTCTTTCGTTTTAATTAATACTTTTCACTTGTAATTAGACAAAAATACGAAAAGAAACAATAATAAAAATTCAAACTTTTATATTATAATTGCCCCGCCATACATTCAAAAAATTGTATTAATCCAAGTTTTTTGTAGAATGAACTTACCAAATTATGTATCAGGTGTTAACATATGATAATATTAATGATAAAAACCATGAAAAGAGGAACATAAATAATTCAATTCCGTAAAAATTTAAAAACTACACGAACAACATTAAACCAATACGACTATGATGAATATGTACTCAATCAAAAAGCGACTTTATATAGCTTTGGGAATATTTTCATTTTTTACTCTTTGTGGCTTTTTAAGTGTACCTATAAATGCACGTACAGAGTTTTTTAAGAGCAACAGCATAAAAAGAGCTTATAATGAGCTGGACTTTACAATTAAAGGTCAAAATCCAATATCAAATTTGAATAATGGATCCATTCAATTAAAAATTTCTGAAGGAGTTGCGCCATTTAAGATTTTAATTTATTCAACAACGACAGCCGTTAAAGAATATCAGGTAAAAGAAGAATTAACGATAAATAATTTAGCAGCCGGCGAGTATATGATTGTTGTGAGTGGAGGTAATAATCAATACAGAAGTAAAACAATCACATTAAGACAAGAATAACTTTGAATCCCATTAAATACATATCCTATAAAAGCTTAACACTTTTAGTATTTCTCCTTGTATTATTAGCGAATAATACTCAGGCACAAATGTGTAGTTCCCCCGCTTTAGTGTCCATGAGTGTAACTACTCAAAATTTACGTTGTAATGGTGACAATTCAGGTAGCATCAGTGTTTCAATTACCGGAGGTTCTACTCCAAGTTATACCTATTCATTATATAGTGTAGTTCTTCTTCCTATTATTGTAAACAATCATCCAATTGATAATTATACCTTTAGTAATCTTCCAGCTGACAATAATTATTTTTTAGTAATTCAAGTACCAATAGGTGGTGGTGCATTTGCATTTTGCAGTCAGTCTATTGCTCTTACACAACCACCTCCTCTGTCTATTTCAATGGGCTCTATTACAAATGTAAGCTGTAATGGCGGTAATAATGGTGCTATTGATGCAGTAGTTACTGGAGGACCTACAATGCCCTATACATATTCATGGAGCAATGGTGCTACAACTGAAGATATTTCAGGATTAACTGCAGGTAATTATACCCTTAGCATTACCGATGGAAATAACTGTACATTGTCTAAAACATTTACAGTTACAGAACCCACCCCTATTACTACAACTTCAACTGTTACGAATGTATCCTGTCTAGGCGGGTCGGATGGCAGTATAGATATTACAATCTCTGGCGGCAGTACTCCATATATATCAACCGTATGGAGCAATGGTGCAACAACTGAAGATATTTCAGGATTAACAGCGGGAGCATATTCGGTAGTAGTTACAGATCAGAACAACTGTAAAAAAACATCCAATTTTACCATTACTCAGCCATTAACTACAGTTACTACAACGAGTTCTATTACTAATATAGATTGTAATGGAGCTTCTACAGGTGCTGTTACTCTTACTCCTACCGGTGGTACTGCTCCTTATACATATTTATGGAACAATGGTGCTACCACACAAAATCTTTCAGGTGTTGCTGCTGGTTCGTATTCCGTAACAATTACAGATAACAAAGGATGTGCGAAACCATTCGGTCCGTTCTCTGTAACTCAAAACTCTGC
>NZ_KB903665.1:14327-194474 GCF_000379725.1 Cytophaga aurantiaca DSM 3654 | reverse complement strand
AAAAACGATTTGTCTGTCCTAGGCTCCAATTATTATTTAATAGTCCACTATTTTATTTATCCAATACCTCAAAGAACTTTTTCTTCAGCTTCCNGCTTCCGAATTGTAATTAGTCAAACATCGCTGCCTTACCTAACTCCTTTTTTTCAATCTCAATCAAACCTTCCGTCTGATCAACTTTTATTCCCGTTTACAATCTAACGGGCTGCAAAGGTAACTACTTTTTTATTCCAAACAAGTACTGTTAATAACTTTGTCTTAACAATCTATTAACATTTAAAAACTTGTCGATTTCAACTTTCCGATACACCTTCTGTTTTTATCGGGTTTCAAAATTGCTAAAAATATCTTAAATGGCAAAGCGTATTCTACTAAATAAAGGTTGATTTAAGCTAACCTATTCAAGTTCAATAAGAATAATTTTAAAATAATTATGAGTTATGAATTATGAGTTATGAATTATGAATTATGAATTATGAATTAAATGTAAAAAATGAATCTTCATCATTAATTAGGATCTGTGGAGAAATGAAAACAAGAGTTTTTAAAAGATCTGTCCGTACTAAATATATACTTTTCATACGTTGCTGATACTAATGTCATACTAATGAGTGGGTATATCCATACACTATCCATACACTATTCATACATACTTCATACTATATCCATACTTAACGCATACTACCCTCATACTATCGGCATACTTAAACCATACTTCAGGGTACATTTATTTAGCCCCACAGTTTAAAACGTAGGCTATGCAGATCTGAATCGCATACAAGTTTAACATACTTGGGTTTTGCACAATTCGTTTTCTCTTTCGGTTTCGAGTGTGATGTGATGAATGTTCAGGTGTTCCAATTTATGTTTCAATTCGTGTTTGATTTTGTTTTCTTCGTCAATTGTAATTTCATTCTGCAATACCAGATGAGCGGTAAGTGCATTCTCTGTGGTACTAATTGCCCAGATATGAATGTGGTGCAAGTCCTTTACTCCTGCTATTTTAAGTGCGGCAGTTTTTATATCATCGACATGAATGTTTTCAGGTACACCGTCTAAGGATAAACGTAAACTGTCTTTCAGCAATTTCCAGGTACTGAAAAGAATCACAACAGCTACAAGCATACTCAATGCACTATCAATCCAATACCACTGCGTGTAGAACATGATGATACCACCGATCACTAGTCCAAATGAAACAAGTGCATCGCTCATCAAATGAAAGTAGGCACTTTTAACGTTGAGGTCTTTGTCTTTATCGCGCAGAAACATCAATGCTGTTGCTGCATTGATCACAATACCAATACCGGCAACAATGGCAATGGTTTTGCCCGGCATGGGTTCGGGATTTAAGAAACGGTGTGCTGCTTCGTAGATGATGGCACCGATTGAAACCATCAACACCATAGAATTAAACAAGGCTACCAGTATGGATGTTTTGCGGTATCCGTAGGTATAATTTTCGTTTGCTCTGACTTTTAACATTCGGAACGCCAGCAATGATAAAGCCAGTGAGCCAACGTCTGCCAGGTTATGTCCTGCGTCTGAAAGTAGCGATAATGAATGAATGGAAAGTCCGACGATAACTTCTATCAGTACAAATAAAAAATTGAGTGTGATGCCTACAATAAAAGCGGTGTTGACGTGAGTCAGTACAACGGAATGATTATGGTGGTGGTCGTGATTGTGTTCTGACATAAGCTGCAATGATGATACATTAAAATACGGTTTATTTAATTTAAATCATATGGTCGTGGTTGAATTTAAAGGTTTGGTTGGAAGAAGGGTTGTAAATCCTTTTTATCTGGCTTCGGGATTACAAATCCAATGTCGTTTAGTTAAGCTATAATTAGACATGAACAGTTCTCCTTTCTTACCCGTGATTATCTTTCTTTTTGATTCTTCCGTTCTTTTGCTCCCGCTAAGGCGGGACAGGCTATGATGCATAGGCTAAAATTTTGGTTCATTCCGCGAACGCTACAAAACCGTCCTGAAAAAGGACTAGTTGTAGCGTTCAAAAAGCTCCATGAACCAAAATTTCTTAACGCAATTTGAAATGAGGCCGTTGGGCATTACTAAATCACAACAATAATTTAAGTAGAAACTATTCTTTAACGTTAACTAAACCACAGTGGATTACAAATCCCGAAGAGCTACAAACAAAATCATGTAATACAAATGTGTAAGAGTCTTTTCTACTATGAAACTTTACTGAATCAAAAAGAATTCCCCGTTACGCAACACATATTTCTTTCCAGAAACTGTAATCGTATCACCATCGTTTTTCTTTGCCAAATCCATAATATCTTCGGTAAGAGTATGTATAGAACCACCTGTTTTGTAGGCAAGGTTTATATATTGCTCGTTCACACTATATGCGTCTAATGCACCGCAAACTATTACCCGTACAGGAATTTTCAACTGTTTGATGAGTGCATAATCACGCATGTCGCTGTAGTTGTCTGCAACTAAAATGATTTCTGATACATCATTACGAAGGCTTTCGGCCATAATTAGAGCCTCTACATCGTTTTCCGGAGAATCACCACCGCTACCTTTTGACTGTGCAATACTCATTTGAATGAATACATCCTGCAAATTATTCGATTTAATGGTATAAATTCCTCCAGTATTACCAACTGTTTTTTGGGCATCCCATTTTTGATCCCCATCGTTAAAAAACACGTAACGATTGGTTTCATTCTGCATCTTTTGCATCACCATCCAAATCCCTACTTGACTCATATAAGGTGACATACTGCCCGTCACATCTACTACAATAATCTTACTTTTCCATTGAATTCTGAATCGGTTCAAAACAGCTAATACTGTTTTCTGATCTTTAATAAAGATATCAGGATCCTTTGCCAATTTCTTAGTATAATTTTCACCGGAATTTTCAATACCTGCAAGCTGATTTACATTGATGGAATAATTATACAAGCTGGGATTAGCTGCTGCAATGGAATCTCTGATTTTAGCCATTCGCAATCGGAGTTCCTCTCGTTCTTTTCGTTGCGCCTCAGTAATAAATATGTAGTCGACATTAATAATATACGCATCTGAAGGATTTAATTTGTTCACTATAATATTTTTAAACCCAGGATTATGTAGCTGACTCAGGGTATATTGAAAGCCCAATGGCACAAGCACCTGAGCAAAACCATTCGCGTCCGTTTTACAAGTATAGATGGCAGGATTACTTGCAGTAGTTACTGTAAATGTTTCACCGGCAACAAGGTTGCCATTCAGATCTGTGAATATAAAATTAATTAGTCCCATAGTATTGGATGGGAATTTTTTCCAACTAGGATTTGACGAAAACTTCATTGTGTAATTATAGATTATACCACCCTGGGCAGGTATCGGTAATATAGAATAATCAGGCGCTTCTTTAAAATGCACGATTAGGTCAACTCCTTTTGGAACCAATATTTGCCCCACTCCTTTGGTATCGGTAGTAACAGCGTATTTTTGTTTGGTAACTTTATTCTCAAATGTGATGGATTTTGAAAGTGGCATCATTGAAAAATCTACCAAACTGATATTTAGAAGTACTTCATTCGCGCTTGGTACTATTTTTTCTGATTGTAATGGATCATAAATAATTGGGATTTCAAACTCCTGATAAGGTGTTGTAGGTATGAAAAATGTCTGAGGAACATTTCCATTTCCAAAATAGAGAGCATAATTGGAATTTACTTTTCCTTCAAAAGTAACCATGCCTGCTGTGTCTGTATTCGCTTCTTTAGTAACTGAAAGATCTGTATTAACCAAGCGGACTTTTTTATCTGCTATAGGATCGCCTTTCGCATCTTTAACAGTTAGGATAAGCTTTGTATACCCTGCTTTCATTTCTGTTGTCTGAGCAAACGTATATGCAGATAATACCATACATACAATAACAAATACTGTGTGTTTCATAAAATGAACTTTAATAACATAATTAAGAAATTGAAAAAAGATACTAAATAATTGATACAGATTTATACTTCTCATGCTTGAAAATCTAGTCAATTATAAATGATTGAGTCAGTAGCTAGTTACTCAACAAAAATAAAAAGCGCTTTCTACTTCTCTATAAAGGAAATAAAAAGCGCTTTCATTAATCTTTTACTAATAGTTACGCTGTAATGAAACTGAAATCTTTGATCAGGGTTTCTTTGCGATCCGGGCCAATCGAGATCAATGTGATTGGTAAACCCAATTGAGCTTCGATGAATGCTGAGTAGTCTAACAATTCTTTTGGAAGTGAATCGTAGGTTTCACAGTGTGCAAGATTCTGATTCCAGCCTTTTAATGTTTTGTATACCGGAGTTAATTCTTCTGAACACATATCATATGGCAAGGTGTCGATCACTTCGCCATTTGCTAATTTATAGTGTGTACATACCTGAAGTTCTTCAAATACATTCAACACATCTGCTTTCATCATCAATAAATGTGATACACCGTTGATCATACATGCATATTTCAATGCAGGTAAATCCAACCAGCCACATCTACGCGGACGACCAGTAGTTGAGCCAAACTCATTCCCTTGCTTACGAATTTCTTCGCCAACGGCATCGTTTAATTCAGTAGGGAAAGGTCCACTACCTACACGTGTGCAATATGCTTTGAAAATACCGAAAACATTCCCGATGTGTTTTGGTGCAATACCTAAACCTGTACATGCCCCTGCAACCATGGTGCTAGAAGATGTAACAAACGGATATGAACCAAAATCAATATCTAATAAAGAGCCTTGAGCACCTTCAGCCAGAATCGTTTTCTTTTTTTGAATAGCATCATTAATGAAGTATTCGCTGTCCACCAAATTCATTGTACGCAGGCGTTCAATGTATTTGAAGAATAACGCTTCACGATCTTTCATCGCTGAATAATCATGCTTGTGGTAGTCTAATATTTGCTTGTGAGCATTTACCAACTTTGTATACTTGTCCATAAAATTCGGACTAAGAATATCCCCAACACGTAGGCCTTGTCTGGAAACTTTATCCGTATATGTTGGCCCAATACCACGAAGGGTTGATCCAATTTTATTAGCTCCTTTAGCGGCTTCGTAAGCTGTATCTAACTCTACATGTGAAGGCAGAATTAAAGAAGCTTTTTTAGATATAAATAAATTTTTATTCAGATTTAAATCAAAAGCAGTAAGCTTATCGATTTCTTTTTCAAATAAAGCAATTACATCCAATACTAATCCATTACCAATAAGATTGGTAATATTGGAACGAAATACACCCGATGGTATTTGGTGTAAAACGATTTTGTGTCCATCAAATATCAGCGTATGTCCGGCATTAGGTCCGCCTTGAAAACGCGCAACATAATCATACTTAGGTGCAAGCACATCAACCACTTTACCTTTACCTTCGTCGCCCCACTGCAACCCCAATAATACATCAACTGCCATTTCTTTATTTTGTTAATCTCTGTAATGCTTCTGCTTCGTTGTCAACAATCACAAAAATTGAATTCAATTTTGTGATGATCAATAATTTTTTGATCTGTTCAGATGGGTTGATCAAAACCAACTCTCCACCTTTGTTTCTGAACTTTGTCAATAAGGTAATTAATACACCAATACCACTGCTGTTCATGTAGCGAACCAATGCCAGATCAATTGCACAACGATTGATATTGTCGTTCAATTTTTCACTCACTAAGTCCATTAATTCTAAACCATTACTTTCGCCTATCAAATCGCCTTCTAATTGAAGGAACAAGATATTTTCTTTGATATAAGTATTGTATTTCATGTATTATGTTGATTTATAAATCGATTTATTTTATCCGGAATAAAAATAGAAAAGCTGAATTAACTTTCTATTTGATTTTTTGCAGGCTCATTATTTTTTTTATTCTCGCATGTACTGTTGGTGCAGGCTCCATATAAAATAAGTGAATGGTGCATTACATTAAAATGTAACAACTCACCTACCATTGTCTGAATGTTGTATACACGCGGATCGCAGAATTCAACTACTTTATGGCAATCTGTACAGATCAGGTGATCGTGCTGACGGTATCCAAAAGAACGTTCGTACTGAGCAAGATTTTTACCAAACTGGTGCTTCGTAACCAAATCGCATTCCACCAGAATATCAAGCGTATTATAGACTGTAGCACGGCTCACTCTATAGTTCTTGTTTTTCATACTGATGTATAAATTCTCTACATCGAAATGTCCCACTCTTGAGTAAATTTCTTCCAAAATTGCGAATCGCTCAGGAGTTTTTCTCAAACTCTTATTTTCAAGATATGCTGTAAATATCTTTTTAACCTGCGATAATAACTCTTCTAATGATGACATAAGTATCAAATATACGAATAAAGGGATTCTTATTCCAAATCAACCACTTATACGAGACACACTAATGATATCAGAAATCTCTTTCAGCTTGGAAATGAGGGTGTTTAAGTGTTCTGTACCGTTTACAAATACCATCATTGTCCCTTCAAAAATACCATCATCTGTATCAATTGTAATGGAGCGTATATTTACTTTTAATTGTGTAGAGATAACTTTGGTGACATCGTTTATAATACCAACACGGTCGGCACCAACAATTTTTAAGCCTGTTAAAAAAGCCAATTCCTTCTGAGAAGTCCATTTTGCTTTTACAATGCGGTAACCGTATTGCGACATTAATTCAATTGCATTCGGGCAATTTGTACGGTGTATTTTGATGCCTTCACTTACGGTTACAAAACCAAATACTTCATCTCCCGGAATGGGATTGCAGCATTTGGCTAAGGTATAATCTATTTTATCCAGATTGTCACCAATCAAGATCATGTCTTTATCGGCCCCTTTTACGACCGCCGACTTTTTATCGTGTTCAACATCGATGACACGTTTAGAAGGTTCCGGTTTTTTCTCGGGTTCTTTTAAACGCTTCAGCTGGCTCGGCTGTATAATGTCTTTTGCAACGTTGTAGTAAAACTCCAACGGTGTTTTCACATTAAACAACAACAACATTTTATTGATGGTTTCATTGTTCAGAGGAATTTTCAAATGGCTCAACTTGCGCTCAACCATTGCTTTACCATCCTGAGCAATTGTCTTTTTATCTTCTTTTAGGGATTCTTTTATCTTTGTTCTTGCCTTCGATGTGACAACAAATTTCAGCCAGTCTTCGGAAGGTTTTTGTTTGGCCGAAGTAAGAATTTCAATCTGATCTCCGTTATTTAATTGATAACTCAAGGGAACAAGCTTCTGGTTCACTTTTGCACCCAGACAGTGCTCACCTATTTTTGTATGAATTTCAAATGCAAAATCCAAGGCTGTTGCACCAAACTGCAGCGTTTTTAAATCGCCTTTTGGTGTAAATACAAATACCTCTTCGCTAAATAAATTCTGTCTGAATTCATTTACAAATTCAAGAGCAGAGAAGTCATTGTTTTCAATCAATTCACGCACCTTACGGATCCAGTCTTCAATACCCGAATCTTTAGCTACAGGTTTGTCTTCTTTGTATTTCCAGTGGGCCGCATACCCTTTCTCTGCAATGTCATCCATACGATCTGTACGAATCTGCACTTCTACCCATTGTCCGGTTTTGCTCATTACCGTTGTATGCAATGATTCGTACCCATTCGCTTTGGGTGTACTCACCCAGTCTTTTAAACGATCGGGGTTCGGTTTATAAAAATCGGTTACAATCGAATACGCTTTCCAGCAAACACTTTTTTCTTCTTCTGGTTCTGCCTCCAGGATCAAACGGATCGCAAACAAATCATACACCTCTTCAAAGGGAATGTTTTGTTGCTGCATCTTAGTATGAATGGAATAGATAGATTTTGTGCGGCCTTTGATTTTGAATTTTAAGCCGGCACGTTTTAAAGGAAGTTCAAGCGGACCTGCAAAATCTTTGGTAGTTTTCTCACGGGCGGCATCAGACTTTGCTACCTTATCTGCAACAAAGTTATAGCGTTCGGTATCGGTATATTTTAAATACAGATCTTCCAGTTCCGATTTAATTGCATATAAACCCAGACGGTGCGCCAGAGGTGCATACAAGTACATGGTTTCAGAAGCAATCTTTAACTGCTTATCACGCGGCATACTTTCAAGCGTACGCATGTTGTGTAAGCGATCGGCAAGTTTTACGAGGATAACGCGGACATCTTCAGAGAGTGTCAGAATCATTTTTCTGAAGTTCTCTGCCTGCTGCGAGCTTCCGTGTTCAAACACACCGGAGATCTTTGTCAAGCCATCAATGATGGTGGCCACTTTAGAGCCAAAATCTCTTTCAATGTCTCGTAATTCCAAGTGCGTATCTTCTACTACATCATGCAGTAAAGCAGCAATAATGGATGTTGTACCCAAACCGATTTCTTCAACAGCAATCTGAGCAACGGCTAAGGGATGGTATATATAAGGTTCACCCGATTTGCGACGCATATCTTTATGCGCCTGCACGGATGTAAAAAAAGCTTTTTTTATAATTTTAGCATCGCCTTCCTTCAGTATGGGTTTAGCAGTCCGAAGTAACAAACGATACCTCTTGATTATTTCTTTATTTTCTTTTTCAATATCAATCACCATAACTCCACCGACTAATAATACCTTACTAATTGTTATTCAATAGATAAGCAGTTTCAGCTTTACTCATCACACATTCATAACAGCCTTGTACGTAATTAATGTTCCAAGTAACAAAAATACCCCCTGAAAATTATCAACTGTTTAAAATATTTTTTTTGAATGTATAGTAGTATTATTAAAAAAATTATTCTAAGTTTGCAGTCCCAAATCAGCAATGAGGACGGAAAAATGCTTAGAAGAAGCATAACTTTAAAAGCGGATGTGGCGAAATTGGTAGACGCACTAGACTTAGGATCTAGCGCCGCGAGGCATGGGGGTTCGAGTCCCTCCATCCGCACACAAACACCAACATGTTTTGAAACCCTCGCTTGCTACAAGCGGGGGTTTTGTATTTATTTGTAATTCATCTTAAACTAAACCCATCTACTACCTTGGAAATCGTATTAGACAAAAAAGGCTCTACAGCTGCTACATTAAAAGTAACAATCAAAGCCGATGATTATCAGCCTATCGTTAAAAATAAGTTGAAAGAATATGGTAAAAAAGTTTCCTTGAAAGGTTTCAGACAAGGAAAAGTACCAACGAGTGTAGTTGAAAGAATGTACGGAAAGAGCTTGAAAGTTGATGAGATCAATCAATTATTAACTCAATCTGTAAGTAAATACATCAAAGATGAGAAGCTGAATATCATCGGATTTCCATTACCTGATCAGGCTCAGGCTGCAAAAATTGATTGGGAGAACGCTTCAGAATATGAATTCTTTTATGATCTCGGCTTAATACCGGAATTCAAATACGAATTATCTGATAAGGTTAACGTAAGCAAATACGAAATTCAGGTTGATCCAAAACGCGTTGCGGAAACATTAGACAACATCCGTCGCCAGCAAGGTAAAATGGATGAAGCTGAGAAAGTTGAAGAAGGTGATTACGTGAATGGTGAATTGAAATCTTTAACAACTGAGTTTGCTACATCAACAATGATCCCAACGGAAAAAGTTGAAAAAGCGGAGTTAAAGAAATTCATCGGTAAAAAAACAGGTGATGTAATTGAGTTTGATATTGACAAAGCATTTACGGATAAATCTTCTATTGCACACGTAACGGGATTAACAAAAGAAGAAGCTGAAACAACTTCAGGTAAATTCTCTTTCACAATCACTGGTATCCGTCGTTCGTTCCCTGCTGAAATCAATCAGGAGTTTTTCGATAAAATATTCGGACCTGGAGCAGTAGCTTCTGAAGAAGAATTCAATAAAAAATTAGAAGAAACAATTGCTCAGAATTACAATCGTGAAGCTGAAGTATTGGTTTCAAGAGACGTACGTAAAGAGTTCTTAGCGAACACAAAAGTTGAAATATCTGAAGCGTTTTTAAAGCGTTTTCTTTTGGTAAATAACGAAGGAAAAATCTCTGCTGAACAAATCGATAAAGACCTCAATTTATATCAGGACGACTTAAAATGGTTGTTGATCCGTAACAAAATCGGTGAAGATAACGATGTAAAAGTTGAGCATTCAGAAGTAATCCAACGCACAAAAGAATTGTTCATGCAGCAATTTGGTGGTATGACTTCCCTATCTGAAGAGATGGAAGAAACGATGAACAAACTTGCTGATAACTATCTATCTGCAGAGAACGGCAAAAACTACAACCGTACGTTTGAAGAAGTATATTACAATAAAGTTTTAAAACTTATTGAATCAAAAATAAGCTTCAAAACAAAAAAAATAAGCGTAGATGAATTTGAAAAATTAGTACAAGCAAACTAATTATTCACGATTTGTGTTACAATGAAAAGAAGTCCTTTGTTAAAAGGACTTTTTTTTTACATTTGTACAACGTATACCATTTAAAACACCAAACCAGAATGATCAACCAGAACGAATTCAGAAAATTTGCTGTAAAGGATCAGGGAATCAGTAGCCTTGCCGTTGACAGCTATATCAATCAAATACAAAGCATTGCGCCGAACTACATTGTTGGTATGACTCCAAATGTTGTTGAAGAACGCCAGATGCGTGCAACAGTAATTGACGTTTTCTCTCGTTTAATGGGTGACCGTATTATTTTCCTGGGTACAGGAATTGACGATTACGTAGCGAACGTGGTGAATGCACAGTTGTTGTTCCTTGAATCAGTTGATCCGAAGAAAGACATCATGATGTATATCAACAGTCCGGGTGGTTCTGTATATGCAGGTTTGGGTATTTACGATACCATGCATTACATCAATCCGGATGTATCTACAACATGTGTTGGTCTTGCAGCATCTATGGGCGCTGTATTGCTTTGCGGTGGTGCGGATAAAAAACGTTCAGCACTTCCCCATTCAAGAATCATGATTCACCAGCCATTAGGCGGTGCACAAGGACAAGCATCTGATATTGAAATTACAGCCCGCGAAATATTGAAACTGAAAGCAGAATTGTATGCAATTTTAGCTAAGCACTCAGGAAAAGATATTGAAACGATCGAAAAACATTCAGATCGTGATTATTGGTTGAAAGCAGCGGAAGCAAAAGAATACGGCATCATTGATGAAGTATTGGTAAGAAGCTAATTCATCCTTCCTTTTAAAATTACTTAAAGCAGATAAAAGCATGGACTGTGTTCATGCTTTTATCTGCTTTATACCTAACACAATAGATTTATTCAAACATGGCTCAACAAACCTGTTCTTTCTGCGAAAGACCTAAAAAAGAAGTCGCATTAATGATCACCGGCATACATGCCAACATGTGTGACAAGTGCATCACGCAGTCTTACAATATTTTGCAAGAAGAACTAAAGCAAAAAAGTGCACTTGAGGCAAAGCCAAAGTTTAATCTGATTAAACCTGCTAACATGAAATCCCATCTTGACCAATATGTAATTGGACAGGATGAGGCTAAAAAAGTAATGTCTGTTGCGGTTTACAATCACTACAAACGTTTGATGCAAAGCGAAATAAACGCAGAAGACGATGTACAGATCGAAAAATCCAACATCATTATGGTTGGCGAAACCGGTACAGGAAAGACCTATCTAGCCCGAACATTAGCTAAAATATTACAGGTTCCGTTTTGTATTGCAGATGCTACTGTATTGACGGAAGCAGGTTATGTAGGTGAAGACGTAGAGTCCATCCTTACACGCTTACTACAGGCAGCTAATTATGATGTGGACGCAGCGCAACGTGGTATTGTTTACATTGATGAGATCGATAAGATTGCACGCAAAAGCGACAATCCATCTATCACCAGAGATGTAAGCGGTGAAGGTGTTCAACAAGCATTATTGAAATTATTAGAAGGCAGTGTTGTTAATGTTCCGCCACAAGGAGGAAGAAAACATCCTGACCAGAAGATGATTGCGATAAATACAGAGAATATACTTTTTATATGCGGTGGTGCATTTGACGGTATTTCCAGAATTATTGCAAACCGTTTAAATACGCAACCAATTGGCTTTAAAACGAAGGATGACACGGATGATATCAATTTTGATAATCTTCTTCAGTATGTAACAGCCTTAGATTTAAAGACTTTCGGATTAATTCCGGAATTAATTGGTCGTTTGCCATTGGTATCGTATCTGGATCCATTGAATGAGGAAATGCTGTTGGAAATTCTGACGCAGCCTAAAAATGCCATTGTAAAGCAATATCAAAAATTGTTCAAAATGGAAGACATTGCCTTAACGTTTGAAAAAGATGCTTTAATTTATATAGTAGAAAAGGCAATGGCATTTAAATTGGGTGCCAGAGGTTTACGTTCTATCTGTGAAGCTATCATGACAGACGCTATGTTTGATCTACCATCGGCTGAGATCCCTCAAAAGACGTTTGTTGTGACGTATGAGTACGCAAAAGAAAAGTTGGACCGATCTAAGTATAAGAAGCTCAAAGTGGCTTAAGGATCGTTTATATTGAATTTAAAAGACCTCTGTAGAAATACAGAGGTCTTTTTTGTTTTATGCGGATGCAGACAGCTATTTTGGTCCCAACTGGTATATAGTTACCTCTATAAAGGTAACTATATACCAGTTGGGACAAAGCCTATCTATCAATAAGTTATTATAAATGAATAGATTACAAATGTAAAAGGTAGTTTGAGGGGAATTTGCAGAATAGGTTATACAAAACCTTTAGTGTAATCTCTCGTTCAAATTGGAGTTAAATGTTTATTAACCTGTTTATAAATATTCTAAATTACTATCAACTTACACTAAATTATGTAATATTTATCTATAATTACATAATAATTACGGCATGTATACGTTGTAACTTACTGGCGATCTGATGTATGAAAATGTCAAGTATATACTAAATATATTTAGTAATTATATATCAAAATATATTGATATCAATTATAATTGATTAATTTTGTGAGTCTATAAAATACTATTTAGACTAATTGTAAATAGTATTTACATAAGATAAATTGAGCATACTAAAAACTACAAGAAAATGGAAAACCGCGCGTCAATAATAGACAATTCTATTTCTAAGCAATATGCTGAAGAATTAGAGAAATTAGCTTCCGAAGATGGTTGTGATTCTATAAGATTTTTTATTGCACCTGATAAAAATGTTTCAGTAGAATCAGTAATTGAAGATGCTAGAGCATTCTTTATGGCCATAAAAAATACTACAGATTCTGATATGGAGCTTATTCACCATTCTAAATAATATTTACGATTATATTCAATAATTTTATTTTTAATGGCTTATTTATTAGATGTAGTAAGAAGTGGCATTACACTATCTCACGATTTATCAAAAAGAAAAGAAGGAGAAATTTATCAAGCTTCAACAATACCTGGAATTTTACAATTAAATACAAATGCCTTATCTGATATCGTATTAGAGCATTTAAAATTAGTTAACAGTCCAATTAAGGAGATTATCATAAGAAAGTATCACCACTTTCCTACTAGTAATGTTTATGGAATTCTTAAGGTAAAAAGGAATACTGCTGAAATTATTGTTAATGGGAAACTTAATGATTGTTGGACACGCTTTACCATATGCAAAGAATTAATGCAACTTTATATTGATTCTCAAAAAGGTGTTCAGAAAGGATATAATCCTTGCGATATTAAAAGTCAAATATCTGATTTAGTTAATATTCAAGATAAATATATAAAGAACACCTATAATGCAAGTTTTGGTAATTCTTTAGATCCTTTTTCTGATGAATCTTCTACTGAATTTTCTGCTATTACAATGGCGATAGACATAATATTTCCATTTAGCCATCAAGAAATTACAACAACAGCCATTATGGAGATATTAGATGATGGTACTGTTAGTTATTATGATGTTGCAAAAGTTCATAAAATGCCCGAGTTTGTAATAAAGGCTTACCATAAAACATTTCACAATATTTCAATTTCTATTAAATAATAAAAAAGCCTCTGATTACTCGGAGGCTTTTTTATTGTCTTTGTTTTTTGGTTTCAGAAACGAGGCTTTAATTACGTCCTCAAACGTCCCCTTCACCTTCAATTTAGCATCGTATTTGTCTGCCCTTTTCTTGGGTTCTTTTTTCTCTTTTGCCATACTACAAGTTACGAAATAAGTTTAGAATAAGTCAAACGTCTACCGCTTACATTTTTGATAGCAAGTTCAAAACGGTCACCATCTTTTACCTTACGAGTGTTATAACGGTAGCTAAATTCAGCGCAGTAACGGTTTAAGTGTTTAGGGCTAACGTTATGGTAGATACCGATAATACCCCTTTTAAGTAAAGACCAATACCCTTCTAATGTGTTTGTATAGTCAACGCCTCTAACGTATTCTTTAGCACTATGATTTATCGTTCTGTGGTCGTAGTATAAAGATAAACCGTGGTAAGCTTTGTTTTCATCTGATACCATAATGGAATCAAACTTAACGTTCTTTCTGATTAAAGGCTTTAGCGTTGCTCCTGTTGTATTCTTAACAACTTGCGCACGAACTACACCACCACGTTGTAAAACTCCAAATACAGGCGTTTTGCCAGCTCCACCAGTGCTGTTTTCTTTCTTCTTATTGTTATGGCGGTTTTGATTCTTACCACCGATATATGTTTCATCAACCTCAACTGTACCATCTAATAATTCAGGTGCATTTTCATTCAGCATTTCACGTACTCTGTGTAGTAAAAACCAAGCTGTTTTTTGAGTGATATTCAAATCACGGCTTAATTGAAGTGAAGAAATACCTTTTTTGTGTGCTGTTCCTAAGTAGATAGCTGCGAACCAAAGACGTAAAGAGATCTTAGTATTTTCGAATATCGTTCCGGTTGTTACTGTAAACTTCTTAGCGCAGTCCTTATCAGCACATTTGTAGCCTCTGTTAGTAGTATACACCTTTTCATTACCGCAATGAGGGCAACATACAGCCCCACCACTCCATCTTGTCTGTACTAAGTACTGAATACAAGTAGATTCTTCTTCGAAGTGGTCTAGTAGTTGAATAAGGCTTTTAAATTGAGTTACCATAATTGTACCGTTTTGTTGATACAAATATACATCTTGTCCCAATAACTACCTAATATTATTTAATATATTTTTGTATGTTAGGGGTTTGAACCTCTAAACTTTTAAATTATGGATGATGAAATAACAAAACAAATGCAAATACACTCTATGGAGATAAGAGGGCACTATTTGAATGAATTTATTTTTATTGAAAGGTTAATAGATGAATATCTCACTAGACACTTTTGTGACGAAGCACATAAAAAGAAAGAACTATTTGAGTATATAATGTGTGAGAATGTAGCTTTTGAGCCTAAAAGACTTCTTTTATGGTATGTTATGGAAAAATATGACAATGAAATTTACATTAAACATAAATCAAAATCAGAAGACTTAACCTTTTTAATGACTACTAGAAATAAGTTAGCTCATTGGATGCTAGATACATCAGGTGAAGCTCATGAATTATATGTGAGTAAAAGTAAATTGAGACTTCTTAGATTTAAAAATAAGGTAAATGAATTTGAAATAACTGATGCAGTTATTGAAAGTCTTGATAAGATGCTTACTGGAAATAGGGATATGATGGCTGAATTACTAGAAAAAACAAACCCTACTTCATCAGACTAAGCTACGTCGCGCCGCTCAAAGCCCTCATTTGAAGTAGGATCAATGCAAATATACAACTATTTCACAAATGTAAACAGTACATACCAGTTATTTTTCAGACCTTTAACTCATTTAGTCCCAAGTGGTATATAGTTACCTCTATAAAGACCCACACAAATGTAAATTATTGCAGTTTACAGGTTAAATTTTTACATCAAATCCATTCGATTATATCTCTTACAATTGTAAAAACAGACTTTCAATGTGTATTTGGTGATTTGTTTTTTCATATAAGTCTGTTAAGTAATACTTAAAACTATACTATTTAAAGTAAAATGTACGCACTGCTGTTGTAGTATAGTATAAAATAGTGCGTTTTTGATGCATATGAATACTATTTACATTTGTAATTACAATTGTAAATTAAGTTTACATATGTAATTACAAATGTAAATTACATATGTATATAATTGTAATTCAGGTATTTAAATATTTAATAGTAAAGTTACAAAAGTAATCATTAAAACTATTACATTTGTAAATACAGTTTACAACATGGAAGAATCAATTGTAGAGCGAGTCCTTATCCTAATGAAA
This sequence comes from Cytophaga aurantiaca DSM 3654, assembly GCF_000379725.1. GTDB lineage: Bacteria > Bacteroidota > Bacteroidia > Cytophagales > Cytophagaceae > Cytophaga > Cytophaga aurantiaca. The sequence continues at coordinate 178,264 of NZ_KB903665.1, read as the reverse complement.
AATTATGAGCTCACAGCCTCAGAATTTGCGGATAAAATAGACGTACAGCGCTCCAGTATGTCGCATTTGGTGTCCGGGCGGAATAAACCCAGCCTGGACTTTATACAGAAGATATTAAACAATTTTTCAGACCTCAATCCTACCTGGTTAATTATGGGAACTGGACCAATGAAACAATTAGATTTATTCGATACAAAGGGAGACGTAGCTCCTATACAGCCAATACCGGCAGAAAATTTTCGCGTAGAACCGCCTGTAGCAGCTCAACCGATCGCTAAGCCATCTATATCCGATGATGATCAAGCGAATGCTCCAGACTCTAAAAAAGTTATGTACACTCAATCTGCGCCAACATTCGCTGCAGTACCAGAGATCAAAGAACATATACACGCAGAAATACCTAAGGCTGAACCTCTTCAGCCTATTCATGAACCTGTAGCTGTTATTCCAGGTCCGTCTGTATTAGCCGGTAAAGCGACTTCTAGCGCTCAGGAAATCCCTGCAAACTCTCCTAAAGTCACTCAGGAAGCTACTCAGAGAGAAAATTCTGTTCAAAATGATAAAAAAGTCGTAAAAATTGTCTTCTTTTATTCCGATAATACATTTGAGACATTCAATCCGAATTAATATTCTTAACCAATTTTCAATAAAAATTCAAAATGTTAAGGTTCAGTAGTTTAATTTTTATCATTCTTCTTTTAGTGTGTTCTTGTAAATCTCGCAAGGATAAACTTATGTCCTTACAGTCTGAAAAGAAACTCAGAGTTGTTAAGCACAAAAATCAAAATACCACGCTTGAAAACAGTGATTTTTTATATAATGAGGAGAGTGATGAAGCCTTAAAAGAGCAATACAAACAGAACAAAACCAAACGTAAAGAATTAGAAAAATTCCAGCCTTCACGTAGGGGCAATAATGAGGAGTTTGAAAAGAAAAAGAAGAAACCAAAGGCACCGAAAACGTATTATTAGTAGTCAGTAGACAGTTGTCAGTGGTCAGAATCGAAGTATGTTATAAGTAATAGGTATTAAGTTTTAAGAAGTTGATCAATAGTTGATTTATTCAGAATTAATAGATTTTACCAGCTCATATCAATAAAAAAGTCTCCTGCGAATTTGCAGGAGACTTTTTTATTGTATTTTTTACTGACCACTGTCTATTATTCGTTGCTCAGGATCTTTACTTCTGTTCGTCTATTTTGTTGTTTGTGTTCAGGAGTGTCGTTTGGTTCAATCGGTTTGGTTTCCCCATAGCCTTTCCAGGTAAGTCTGGCTGGGTTTATCCCCTTCGCTATTAAGTAATCCACTACTGCTTTTGCTCTGCTGTCTGATAACTTCATATTGTGATCATCATTGCCATCCGAATCTGTATGTCCGGAAAGTTCGATCTTAAGGTTCGGATTGTTTCTCATAATCTCAACAAGTTTATCCAACTCCTGAACGGATTCAGGTCGCAGTGTAGCCTTATCTACATCAAAGAATACGTTATGCAGAATGATTGAGGTATTTATCTTAAGCTTATTCATACAAATGGTATCAACAAGTTCTATGTATCCATCTTCTAAAGGGAAGTTGATGTTTTTGGATTCGAATAAATACCCGCTTGCTTCAACTGAAATACCATAATTCTTCCCTGCCGGAAGAGAGACTGTATATTTACCTGTAAAGCTGTTGGAGTTGAATACGCCCACAATTTTTTGTGTTGACAGATCTGTCACAAAGATTGTTGCAGTTACCGGATGTTTATCTTCGCAGGCAACGATCTGTCCTTTAAATAAAACCGTAGGTGCTTTCTTAGCTGTTTCACGTTCTAATACATAGATGTCCTTATCTCCGTAGCCACCTTCTCTTATAGAAGAGAAATAAGCTCTTTTCCCATCTGCAGACCACACGAAGAATACGTCGTCGTCGGCAGTATTGATCGGGTATCCGATGTTCTGAGGCGGAGTTAGTACTTCACCTGTTTCTAAGTCAATGGTACAATAAAAGATATCGTATCCACCCATAGATTTATGACCTTTCGAGCTGAAATATAAGGTCTTTCCATCTGCGTGAATGAACGGTGCGTCTTCGTCTTTAGGAGTATTGATCGACGGACCCAATAAAATTGCAGGACCGTAATCACCGTTGTCTTTCATGCGCACCATGTAGATGTCTGTTCCACCTAAACCGCCTTTGCGATTACTTGTAAAGAAGATGGATTTTTCATCTGCAGAAATTGATGCACTTGGCTCCCAATACGGAGTATTTATAGTAGTACCTAATCTTTTCGGGTTTTCCCATACAGTACCGTGCTCCTTACTTGAATATAAGTCGCCGCCATCTGTACCAGAGTGACGATACATAATCAGTTCCATACCATCCGGAGATAAGGCAACACAAGCATCATGAGATTCTGTATTTATTCCGTTACCAATATCAATCGGATCTGTCCATTCATTGTCTTTAATTCTGTTCGACTGATATATATCTTCATAAAACATACCGTCTTCCATATCTTTGCCTCCTCCGGTTGTATTCGCGCGGCGGGAAGTAAATAATAATTCTGTTTCATCTGCAGAAATTACTGGTGCATAATCCGGGTATTCAGAATTGATAACAGGTCCAAGGTTTGTAATTTTTACTTTAACCGGATTTTTGATCAGCTCCATACCTGTTTTGCAGTTCGCAATGTATTGATGCATTTCAAAGTATTCAGGCTCTTCCGGATCCAGAGTTTGCTGATATTCTCTATATAGTGTGATGGCTAATTCAAATTTGTGCTGCAAGTGAAATGCACGAGCATAATAAAATTTTAATATGGGATCTTTTGAACCTACTTTAGCATTATCCAAGTATGGATAAGCAGCCAGTTCATTTTTTGTTTTGAAATAACATGTAGCAATATTAAAAGCCAGCTTATAATCTGTGGTATCAACTTTCCAGGCCTCTAAGAAAAATGGAAGTGCTTGGTGGTACTCTTCCAGGTCATAATGTTCTTTTCCTCTTTTAACATTTTTATCATAATTTCCTGGGATAACCTGAGCAAAAACACTCCCACAAAAAACTGAAAACAACGCTACAATTAGATACTTTCTCATCTTATGTTAACTTATATAAGTCCAAGTTAATATAATAAACAGACAAAAAAAAGGATATTGCATAGCAACATCCTTTTTTAAGTATCTCTTAATTAGAAAGGTTAGTATTGAAAGTGCAGTTTCTCGTTTTTATTCCCATTAAAATGGACTTTCATCACTCCATTTTGGCCTTCCATATGCGTTCTCTTCATCTTCTTTCCATCCAAATGCTCTAATACATATTGTTTAAGCGCAATATTGGAACTCGAAATTTCACCCACATGAATGATATTGTTTTCATCAACTGAATACGATATCATAACTGCTTCACTAGTTCCATCCAATATGTAAGAAGGATATCCAAGCATGTTGCTGATTTTTTCTGCCAATTCTACCTTAGAAGCAGCGGATTTTTTATGTGATGTCTTAGTTGTTGCTCTCTTTGCTGCAAATGCAGAGGTAGTTCCCAACAAAAAGATCGAAGCGATTATTATGGCTATATTTTTCATGGTTACAATTATTTAATGGTTATTTAACAATTTAATAACATTCAATTACATGAAGATAACGAAACCCTAATTAAAACGTTTCATTTTCAATGTTATCATTTCGGAATTTTGAAAATGATAACATTGGAAGTGATTAGAAGCTCAAACTATAAATTAAAAAGACGCAATAAATTGCGTCTCTCCTATTTTTAATAATATTATTAAAGCATGAATTTTATAATAAAACAAAGATTTTTTATTGAATATTAGATATTTATCTAAATTAAATTATGGATTTTGATAAAATACTTCTATTTTAGTATTACTTAAACGATTAAGAACTATGAAAAAGATTGTATACATATTAACAGTAGTTTTTGCATTGTCAGCAATCGCTGCTTCTGCCGCTCCAGGCAAACCTGCAGGGAAACATAAGAGTCACAAAAAAGCTAAGAAGAAAAAGTCTGACTATATGTTCAACTTTCAAAACTAATATAATAAAAAGGTCCCGTTGTAAACGGGACCTTTTTATTATACCTCATCCCCAACCCTTCTCCTTCAGGAGAAGGGAGTTACAATATTTTTATTTCAAGTCTTCTATTTTTTTGACGGCCTTCTTCCGTTGTGTTATCTGCAACCGGACTGCTTGCTCCATATCCTTTGTAGGTAATGAATGTTGATTTGATCCCCTTTGATATCAAATAATCATATACGGCTTTTGCTCTCATTGTTGATAGCGTCATATTGGATTCTGCAGACCCAACATTATCGGTATATCCGGAGAGTTCTATGCGTTGATTGGGATTGAGATTAATAAATGCAATCAGTTTATTTAATTCAACAAGTGATTTATCTTCCAGCTTATATGAATTTGTTGGAAAGAAAATATTATTGAGTGTTACATGTGATCCGGTTTTGATAGGTGTTAAATAAACATCCAGGGTTAATGGATTGAAGTCTTTTGCTACTCTATAATCAAAGTTCAAAGATTCAAATAAATATTGTTTTTTATTTACGTATACCGCATACTCTTTACCTTCTGTTATAACAACCGTATACTGTCCTGTTATGCTATCAGACATAACAGATTGTGTTACTTTACCTGAAGCAATATCAATCAGCTCTACACGTGCTCCCAATGGTTTCTTCGTTTGCTTATCATAGATATGACCTTGTGCAAACGTACTTAACTTTTCAGGTTTAAATGCATCCGGCATATCAAATTCATACATTACAATTCCGGTGGTGTAATTCACTTCACCTTTAAAACGGGAATAATATCCTTTTTTTCCATCAACAGTAATAAATAATGTTTCATCATTTAGATATGTGTTCAGCGGATAACCTAAATTCTTAGGTACGGACCAGCTAGTATCAGAACCGGAAGAATAAAATATATCCAAGCCCCCTAACCCCATCCATCCATCTGAGGAAAAATAAAGTGTTCTACCATCCGCATGAATGAAAGGAGAATAATCTGTGCCCGAGGTATTAATTTTAGGTCCAGCATTTACTGCAGGAAGCCAATCACCCTGATCGTTCATATGTGAAATATAAATATCCTCTTTCCCATAGCCTCCCTTTCGTGCAGAAGTAAAATAGAGGGTACGGCCATCTGCAGATAAACAAGGATGTGAATCCCAGTCCGTACTATTGATCGCAGAACCAACATTGGTAGGTTTTGACCATACTCCATTCACTTTGTTTGATATGTATATATCACATGAACCTAACCCATCTGCTTTGCCGCAAGCAACAAATACCAGCGAGTTCCCGTCCATTGAAATGGAACATGTACCTTCATTTGCAACAGGACTATTGATATTTGAAGAAATTGAAACGGGCTCTGTCCATGCATTATCCTTATATGTTGAAACAAGAATATCTTCCTGATCCTGGCGCGACAAGCCTGTCAATTTTGTAAAATACAATGTTTGGCGATCTGCTGTCAGTACGGGATGAGATTGAGAAAAGAATGTATTAAGCGGAGGTCCCATTAAGACCGGTTTAAAATCAACCGGATGCTTCATCAATTCAATTGCATAGTCACATTTAGTAATGTAAAGAGGTGCCTGATCCACAATTCTTTTATCGGTTGGCAGAACAGCCAGGGACTGTTGAAAATAACGTTTTGCTTTTTCATACTTTCCTTCTTCATAATTCAATCCTGCAGCAGTAAAATACATTCCTGCAAATGATTTAACAGAAGGGTACATATCAGAAGCTTTGCTAAAATATCTTCGAGCGGAAGTTTTATCACCCATTGCCATATATAAACCGCCGGCTTTTAAATATGCCTCCACAAAACCTGTATCCTTTTGAATAATTGTATTCAATAAGTTAATTGCTTCACTCCATCTGCGCTCCTTCTGAAGCAATTCTGCCTGGTGATATGCTTCTATTGATTTTTTATTTTTGGTGTGCAGATCAGCTGATGGTGTTTGCGCTTTAACACAGATACCGATAAACAGAGTAAAAATTGCTGCTATTACTTTAAGTTTATTCATATTTTATAAGTAAAGGAGTACATAATATAGGTAAACTTATTGAAAATTGATTTCAGGAAAAAGGTATTGCGTTTAATATGTGCTTTTCTAAAAGATTTTATCAACTGTGATTAGAATTAATTGGTCGGACCAAGATGTAATTCGTTCGCATAAATTAAAAATAGTAGCTATCTTGTTTCAAAGATGAATTTTCATTGTATCAGATGCAGATAAAACCTATAAAAGAACGTTCTCCGTTTGTTCTTTTTTTACCGTTTCTATTTATATACATTCTGTATGTTATCCGTTTTCATACGGATCAAATGGCAGGAGATGAAGCTCGTTATATTCAGTTTGCTCAAAATCTATTGCATGGCTTTTATTCGCCTGCATACCCAAATATAGATCTGATCAATGGTCCGGGCTACCCTATTTTACTTCTTCCTTTCGTAGGATTCAAACTTCCATTGCTATCCATTACGCTATTCAATGCTTTGTTGCATTATTTATCTGTCGTCTTTTTATTTAAGTCGGTACATATAGTAAGCCATTCCTTTAAAACAGCCTGCATTGTTGCCTTATGCTGGGGTCTTAATATTCTTGCCTATCAGGAAATGCCCTGCATTCTTACAGAATGTTTCACATTGTTTTTAATCTCGTTGTTTAGTTATCAGATTATCAAAATCTATTCGACAGCATCTATAACCTACCGATCTATAGCTTTCGCGGGTGTTACATTGGGTTTGTTGATTCTTACAAAAGTAATCTTCGCATACGTTGTATGTGTTTTATTTCTATTCACTGCATTCTTTTATTTTCTGCAAAAGAGGTCTGATAAGCTTCTGAAAATTGTTTGTATCCTTTCCATTTCTATCGGAACCATTACGCCTTATATCATTTATACCTATTCCTTAACAGGGAAGTTTTTTTATTTAAGCAGCGAAGGTGGAAAAGTTTTATATTGGATGACCTCTTTAGATGCTCATGAATATGGTGATTGGAACAACAACAACTTTACAGGAAATTGTTCGAACGACATTTTTTGTAATGCAGATTATATTGCTAAAAACCATGCATCTGACATGGAACGCATCGGTCGTTCCAAGAGTGTATTGGAAGTTGATTCATTGTTTAAGGCATATGCGATTCAACATATTAAAGCCAATCCGGTAAAGTATCTAAAAAACTGGTATGCAAATATAGGCCGCTTACTATTTGGCATTCCTGCCTCTTATTATTTTCAGAGTCCGACAACGTTGATACGAATTTATATCAACTCGATTCTGATGTTGGCAATGGTGTATTCGTTGATTGTTTCATTATGGAACTGGAAGACACTTCCGTTAGAAATACAGATACTTATAGGATTTTCATTTGTGTACCTTGGCTTAAGCTCGCTTGTGAGCGCCTATCCGAGACAATTGAATGTTATGGTACCGGCAATATTAATATGGACTGCTTATGCAGTAAAAAATACGTTACAGGTTCGGTTAAAAATATAAGAGGATATTATTAGGCACAAGCGAATGCTTGCGCCAGCGAAAATGGTTTCACAAGCCTAAGGAATATTCATGAATTTGTGAATCTGCAGTGAGATCTCCCACTCCGGATTTTCTTTCACAAAAGATATGATCTGAGGCAACATTTCTTCCTGACGCGACCACTCTGGTTGTAAAAATAGCTTGCATCCCTTTTTAAGTTTCGGAATAAATGTCTTTGCCCATTCAATATCACTTGGGTGAAATACAATGATCTTTAATTCGTCGCAGGCTTCAATAACAGAATCTAAGGGTGCTTTAAATTTCTTTGGTGATAAACAGATCCAATCCCATTGCCCGGATAATGGATGCGCTCCGCTTGTTTCAATATGATTTCTAAAGCCTTCTTTCTTTAAAGCCGCCGTAAGATTTGTTAGATCGTGCATTAAAGGTTCTCCGCCTGTTATGACAGCAATGCGACCGGTAAATGCTGCTGCTTCTGCAACCATATGTTCAATGGTTTGCATGGGGTGCTGAGAAGCATCCCACGATTCTTTTACATCACACCAATGACAGCCTACGTCACAGCCTGCAAGGCGGATGAAATAGGCTGCTCTGCCCTGGTAATGCCCTTCACCCTGAATGGTGTAAAAGGATTCCATGACGGGCAAGGATTGTATGGATGTAGAAATCTGCAAGTTGATTATTTTAAAGCCGCAGCCTGTAGTGTATTCATTAATAGAGAAGCTATGGTCATTGGACCAACACCACCCGGTACCGGTGATATATAAGATGTTTTAGGAGCTACTTCATCAAACTTCACATCGCCTAATAAACGGAAGCCTGATTTTTTAGAAGCATCGTCGATGCGGTGAATACCCACATCCACAACTACTGCACCTTCTTTCACCATATCTGCTGTAACAAACTCCGGCTTACCAATCGCAACGATTAGAATATCTGCCTGAAGCGTTAATTCTTTTAAATTCTTTGTACGGGAATGCACCATCGTAACGGTAGCATTACCTGGATTGGTATTACGTGCCATTAAGATGCTCATAGGCGAACCTACGATGTGGCTTCTGCCCATTACTACACAGTGTCTGCCTGCAGTCTCAATACCATTGCGTTCAAGCAATTGCATGATACCGTATGGTGTTGCAGGCAAGTATGTAGGCAAATTCAATACCATTTTACCTAAGCTTGTCGGGTGAAACCCATCCACATCTTTATCGGGTGAAATGGCTTCTGTTACCTTCTGCTCATCAATATGTTTTGGTAACGGTAATTGAACGATGTAACCGTCGATGTCTTTATCTGCATTCAGTTCTGCAACTTTTGCCAATAGATCTGCTTCAGAAATTGTTTCGGGAAGTTTAACAAGCGTAGATTTGAATCCAACCAGTTCGCAGGCTTTTACTTTTGCATTGACATAGGTAACAGCTGCACCGCTGTCTCCTACTAATACAGCAGCTAAGTGCGGGATCTTACCACCGTTGGATTTGATGGCGTCAACTTTTGACTTCAGTTCTTCTTTGATCTGATCTGAAGTGATTTTACCGTCTAGTAATTGCATAGAATATAATAAAATCACGCGCAAGGCGTGATGCTACATGTTATTGATCAAGTTTCAGAATTGCCATGAAGGCAGCTTGCGGTATCTCAACGTTACCAACCTGGCGCATACGTTTCTTTCCTTTTTTCTGCTTTTCAAGAAGTTTTCTTTTACGGGAGATATCACCACCGTAACATTTTGCCAATACGTTTTTACGCATTGCTTTTACAGTCTCACGAGCAATAATCTTTTGTCCGATCGCTGCCTGTACTGCAATCTCAAACATCTGCATCGGGATTAGATCTTTCAGTTTTTCGCACAAACGTTTGCCCCAATCGTAGGCTTTATCTCTGTGAACAATGGCAGACAAGGCATCTACCTTCTCTCCGTTCAACATGATATCTAATTTAATTACATTTGATTCTCTGAAGCCGATCAGTTCATAATCCAATGAAGCATAACCCTTAGAGATCGTTTTAAGTTTATCGAAGAAGTCAAATACAATCTCTGCCAACGGAAGTTCGAATGTTAATTCAACACGATCCGAAGTTAAATATGTTTGGTTGGTAATGATACCACGTTTATCCATACACAACGATATTACAGGACCAACAAAATCGGCTTTGGTAATGATCTGTGCTTTAATGTATGGTTCTTCTATATAATCTAATGTTGTTGGTTCCGGCATATCTGATGGTGCGTTTACCACAACCATCTCAGAGTCTTTTGTTAAGTATGCTTTGAACTGAACCGATGGAACGGTTGTAATCACCGTCATATCGAATTCACGTTCCAGACGCTCCTGTACAATCTCCATGTGCAGCATTCCCAAGAATCCGCAACGGAAGCCAAAGCCAAGTGCAATCGATGTTTCAGGTTCCCATACCAGAGACGCATCATTTAACTGAAGCTTTTCCATAGCAGCACGTAAGTCTTCAAACTCACTTGTTTCAACCGGATAGATACCTGCAAATACCATTGGTTTCACATCGGCAAAGCCTTGAATCGGTTCTCCAGGTCTGCTTACGTGGGTAATGGTATCACCTACTTTTACATCTTTCGCTTCTTTGATCCCTGAAATGATGTAACCAACATTCCCTGCGCTCATTTCAAGCTGCGGTTCCTGTTGCAGTTTCAGTACACCAATTTCATCGGCGTAGTATTCCTTGCCGATGTTTATGAATTTAACTTTATCTCCTTTTTTAATTGTTCCGTTGAAAATACGGAACATAACTTCAATCCCTCTGAATGAGTTGAATTGAGAGTCAAAGATCAATGCCTGCAAGGGTGCTTTCGGATCTCCTTTGGGAGCAGGTATACGTTGAATGATAGCAGCAAGGATCTCAAAAATACCAATGCCTTCTTTACCGCTGGCAGGTATGATGCTGTCGCGATCACAACCAAGTAATTCAACCACCTGATCTTTTACTTCTTCCGGCATTGCGCCCGGCAGATCTATTTTATTCAACACCGGAATGATCTCAAGATCATTTTCCAATGCCAGATATAAATTTGATATCGTTTGTGCTTCGATTCCCTGTGCGGCATCTACAATCAACAATGCGCCTTCGCAGGCAGCAATGGATCTAGATACTTCATAAGAGAAATCGACGTGGCCCGGTGTATCGATCAGATTCAAAATATATTTTTGACCTTCATAGGTATAATTCATTTGAATCGCGTGACTCTTAATGGTGATACCACGCTCCCGTTCAAGATCCATGTCATCCAATACCTGCGCCTGCATCTGTCGGTTGGATACTGTACTTGTGAATTCTAATAGTCTGTCTGCCAAGGTACTTTTACCATGGTCGATATGTGCAATAATGCAGAAATTACGAATGTTTTCCATCTAGGTACAAATTTAATCATTTAAACGCAGAAAACCGTGTATCTTATCCACTCGATCTCTCGTTTGATTAGATTAAAACAAATATGTATTATTGAAATTATTTAATTCAAACTTTTAAACCGTCAATCAGTAAATGAACCTGCCAAAAAACCCATTTGGGGAATGGATAACAAAAGTATATTATTCTTTTGCGGTTCAACTGATTCTAAATAGTGTCAAAAAAAATCAGATCTTACTTTTCATCTGGTTGGTATTATTGGGTTTTGTAACTCGTCAGTTTGGAGACATTATCGGTATCCCATATTTGTTTTTAGATCCGGAATATTTATCCGAAACAAACTTCAAAAGCTTTTTTATTATTGGGATCTCTCTTGGGGTTTTCATTACGTCATTCCATATAACTATATACATATTAGACAGTTATAAATTCCCATTTCTTGGAGCCACGCCGAAACCCTTTGCCACGTTCTGTTTAAACAACAGTACGATTCCGGTAATTTTCACGATTCTTTATGTTGTTAACATCATTTACTTCCAGAATAATTACAACATCCGAACCATGTGGGAAGTGATCTGTCAGGTTGCAGGTTTATTATGCGGACAGCTTGTTACGATTTTGATCATGTTCATCTACTTCAGTAGAACGAATAAAGATATTTTTAAAGAGCTGGCATCGTCTGTAGATAAAACATTAAAAAGAAATCCGATCAACCGGGTAAATGTGTTGAAGGATTTTCATTCAAAAAAACTTAAAAACAAATATCCGATCACGTCCTTTTTTACCATTAGTCTAAAAGTTGCCAAAACACCTACACACGAGCATTTAGACCGTTCAATGATGATGATGATTTTTGATCAGAATCACCTGAATGCTGTAATTGTAGAGATCTGTTTGATTACATTGATTATAAGTCTGGGTCTATTCAGAGACAATCCGTTGTTTCAGATCCCTGCTGCTGCCAGTGGTATTTTATTCTTTTCTATTATCGTTATGTTCACCGGAGCCTTTTCTTATTGGCTTAGAGGCTGGGCAATCACAACACTTGTACTCATTTTAATTTTATTTAATATTCTTATCAAGGAAGAAATCATACAATCTACCTATCAGGTTTTTGGGATCAATTACAATAAGCAGTCGGCTGTTTACACCATCGATCGTTTAAAAGCATTGAGTAACGCCCACACATATCAGGAAGACAAAGCACAAACCATTAAGATCCTTGATAAATGGAGAAGTCATTATCCGGATAGTGTAAAACCTAAAATGATCTTTATCTGTACCAGTGGTGGCGGACAACGTGCGGCGGTATGGACAATGCGTACCTTACAGTATGTAGATAGTATTACAAAGGGTGAATTGATCAAACATACCAGATTGATCACAGGCGCTTCGGGTGGGATCATTGGAGCGAGCTATTTCAGAGAACTTGCTTTATTGCAAAGTCAGGGTAAAATAAAAAGTGCGCATGAATTTAAGTATCTGAACAACATTTCAAATGATGTACTGAATCCGATTGTATTCAGTATGGTTGTTAACGATTTGTTCTTCCGTTTTCAAAAATTCACCGATGGAAATCATGAATATTATAAAGACAGAGGTTATGCATTTGAACAAAAGCTGCATGAAAACACGGAATATGTAATGTATAAACGCATCTCTGATTATAAAAAACCAGAAGAAGATGCGCAGATACCTATGCTGATCCTGTCGCCGACAATCATCAATGATGGACGAAAGTTATACATCTCTCCATTAAATATTGCTTACATGACTACCAATGCATCATCAAATACAGGGTTTCAGGAGAAGTTAAAAGGAATCGAATTCAGGAAATTCTTTGAGCAGCAAGAAGCAAACGATCTGCATTTTATGAGTGCGCTTAGAATGAGTGCGACCTTTCCATACATTACTCCAAATGTTGATTTGCCAAGTGAACCTGCAATGGAAATAATGGATGCCGGCTTATCTGACAATTTTGGTGTTAAAGATGCAACGGCTTTTATGTTTACGTTTAAAGAATGGATCAGCGCCAATACAAGCGGTGTAATTTTTGTAAACATCCGTGATTCACAAAAAAATCAGGAAGTAGAAAAAGGAAATACAGGTTCGGTTTTTCAAACCATTGTGACTCCTATTGGCAGCTTATACAACAACTGGAGTGATTATCAGGATTTCAATAATGATAATTTACTTGAATATGCTTCTTCGTGGTTGAATGCTCCGCTTGATGTAGTTGAGTTTGAGTACATTCCAAGAACAAATCAATTTAAGGCTCTACCGGGAGAAAATCCGGCGAAACATAGCGTTAGTGAACGTGCTGCATTAAGCTGGCACTTGACATTACGTGAAAAAGAAAATTTATACAACACGATCCTTGAACAAAACAATCAGCAGTCTATTCAGCGGCTTCAATTTTTGTTGAGTCAATAATTCTTGTATTTTTGAGAGTGCGTATACTACTTTCTTCCACACTCAGCTATTTATGTCTTGCATTCCTTTTGCTTTTCCAAAGCATTTCAGGTTTTGCCCAGATAGATACATTGAGAGGGCGCATTAATGAAACATTTACCAATCAATCCCTACCCTTTGTTCATATTACGATTCAGCCTTCGGGAAATGAATTTATCAGTAATATAGATGGAACATTCTGTATACCTTATCCGGCAGTTGGAAGTACCATTGTGTTCAAACGATTTTTACACAGAACGGTTGAGATTGAAATAACAGAAACAAAAATACCCGGAGATACACTTCGGGTAAAACTCAATCGATATCTTCTGTTTCCAGCCTTACCTGCAACCGATCCTTTTGCACTACACATTATTCAAAACACCATTAATTTAGCGAGTGACAATAACATCAATAAACGCAAGCAGATCCAATATCAAACCTACAGTAAGCTGACAATCGATGTTGGTAATTACAACAAGGTAACGGAGATCCTGAACAAGCTGAAAAAAAATGGCTGGGTGCGTAATGAAAACATCTCCGGCGATCAGCATTTGTACATTCTTGAAAGCAGTGCTACACGACGGATTTTAAATGCTCAAAATCAGTTAGAAAATATTGATGCGTTGATGAGTTCCGGAGTTCGCATACCCGGTGTTGCGTTATTGGGTACACACCTGCAGCATTTTAATATCTATGACAATTTTGTAGACATATCCGGAAAGAAATACATCAGTCCGCTTGCACAAAGCCACAGCGTTAACCGCTACAACTACCAGGTAATTGATACACTGTATTTACCTGACGGAAAATATTATTCAATTGCATTCAGTCCGAAATCACATAAAAACTTCAGCGCATTAAAAGGATTGATGCTCATTCATGCAGATGATTTTTCTGTTCGGTATGTATTGGTCTCACCTGCATTTACCAAAAAAGGTCTTATAGAAGTAGCGGTGCAGTATAAGACACAGAATTATGAATTGTACCCTGAGCGCCAAACCATTTATTTACGCGGCACAGAAAATGTGGGTGGATTATCACCGATTATTCAGGCAAGCACGTGGTATCATTTTTATCTACCCGATCAACATTTTGAAGGCAAGCAATTTGATGAACGTATTTTGTCATACCAAGAGGAGTCTATTGAAAAAGATACCAATTACTGGAATCAGATGCGCATGGAGCCTGCGAGCCAAACGGACAAAAACACCTATAAGTATTTTTTAAATGGATTGAATCCTTTGCTCATACAAAAAATATTAAACCTTGGTCAAAGTATTTATTTTGGTAAGTTAACTGTAGGTGCATTTGATTTTGATCTGAATAAAGTATTAAACCACAACCGAGCTGAAGGTATACGAATCGGTTTGGGCGGGAACACGAACTTTCGCTTTTCAAAAATATGGCAGCTCTCAGGCTTTATAGGATATGGGTTTGATGACAATAAGGCAAAGTATGGCTTTGGTGTTCAAAAGTCGGTCTATACCCCTTTAAAATGTTATGTAGGTTTTAATTTCAGTAATGAACTACATGAAGCAGCCGGTCAGCAGCTGGCATTTCAGACGCCGCAATATTCAACAGAAACGTTGCGAAGATTCGCGATCAAATACATGGACTATACAAAAAACCTTACCGTATATTTCAAAGCCCATCCGCTTACCTATTTCGATTTTACAACATCCTTTTCGTATCAGCATGCAACGCCCAACTATGCCTATGTGTATAATGGCGAATCGTTCGAGCATATGAATTTCCTGGAATGGAGCGCAGGAATCCGTTATGCCTACGGCGAACAGGAGATCGAGATCAACGATGAGCATATTAAACTTCCGTCTAAATTCCCCATTCTTTATTTCAATTTTGATAAAGGATTTAAAGTCAGCAATCAGCCGTTTAATTATTCACGTTACGAAATTCGTATTGATCAGTTTGTGAAAATTGTAGATTTAGGAAAATTAGGTATCCAGCTGGCAACCGGCGCAACAACAGGCGAAGCTCCATACACCAAATTGTTTGCTGGTAAAGGAAGTAGCAAAAGTGCCGGTGTTGTGGTACACAACAGTTTTGAAACCATGGGTTATAATGAGTTTGCAGCAGATCGATATTTCAATCTGTTTCTAAGTCATGATTTTGGAAGAATGTATTACAGAAGTTCATTCTTTATGCCCAACTTTATGGTGATCTATAACATTGGCTGGGGTTTTATATCAAACCCGCAATTGCATCAAGGTCCGTCTGTGGCGGATTACAGCAAAGGGTATAAAGAATTTGGCGGATTTTTAAATAACATTGTAGTTCTTAAACTATCCGGATTAAAGCTGGGTATTGGTGCCGGTGCATTTTTACGGTATGGGGAATATCAATTTAATAAAACGGCAGATAATGTGATGTTCAAATTCTCGTTGAATATTTCTTAAGCCTAAAGCTAAAGGCGGAAGGCCTAATGCTTAAAGCTTGGGGACCGACTACTAAAATGATTTTCTTATGTTTAGTCAAAGACTATGGTAAAAAGGGCACCAGTCACTGTGCTAAGACTTGCGCCATAAGCGAAACTGCTCATCAACCTAGAGGCTTTATTTACCTAGTCCCGTTTGGGACACAATATCTGTAGCCAAATAATCAATCCCAACACAACCGCACAAGTCCCATCGGGACGTCATAATGTAATCCTTATCGGTCGCTCCTATACGGAGCTCCGTGCGTGAAGATTTATGATTAGGTAGTTTCTACAGATATGTTACTCCGCTGGAGTAATTACTATAATCGATAAAGTTGCTATTAATTTAAGGTCTGATTCCTTCCATGACTTTATCATAAACGATCTTCTCAAATACAAAAGGTCCAATGTGATTATATGCTTCTAATTCGGGTTCCGAATAATCTGTTTCATAACCGAAGTCTTTCCATATAACAGACGTATCTGTTATTTCTATACGTGCTGTAATTGCTCCGCAGCCAATATCTGCACACATGGGACATACATAAAAACTTATTCTGCCTGTTTTTAATTCCGATGCTTTCAATCCTAAAAATTGATCCAGCTGTTCGGATTCATATGCTTTATTTTCACTCCAACCCAATGCACCGACCAAATCCAGATCAGTCACTACAAACAAGTCAGAGAGCGATTTGTCAGACACAACAAAATCAATGTATTTCCCTTCAAGCTTATTTGCCTCTGCTTTTCTATGTTTTGAGGCCAATGTTAACATGTGCATATGATATGGATGTTTGAGCGAAGTATGTTCAACGGTTGATTGGTATTTTAGTTTAAAAATGCATGTGAATGTTTCGAGCTAAATAAAAAATAAATGTGTTTGCTCAACAAAAAGCAACCCACGACTGAAGTCGTGGGCTATGCAAAATTTCAAATTAAATCTATTCTTATTTTCTTGGATTACCTGTCAAATGAGAATTGTTGTAATCGTTCAAAATATCATTACGTCCTTCCATGTGCTCAACAAATGTTTCGATGTAATTAATATCGAATGAATAACCACCCAATAACCAGATTGCACCCCAATCCTTCGTTGTACGAAGTAACACATAATCACTTCCGTCGATCTGAGTCGTATAGGTTACAGTCATATCGTTGAAGTTGAAAGATGTATCACATAAGAAGATATGTTCGCTCCAAGGGTGATCAAAATTACTCACGCGCACCAAAGACTGGTTCTGATCAAAAGCACCATAACGTGTAATGTGTACATAAATACCACGTGTACCTTTGTAAACTTCTGTGTATTTACTAATATCCATATTGTTCTTTTTTAATGTTATAAATTCTATGCTAGTTTAAGCATTATCTGCATATTTTACAATGGATTTGGTGTTATCCTTCCATCACTTTTTTAGCGGTTTCATTTATTTAAAATAGTTAATGAACAAATGGAAAGATGATATGATAATAAGAGGATTTTTCTGTATTTCTCCTTACATTAAACAAATATTTAATTGAACCGGATTATGAAAATCGTATACTTTATACCCGTATTTTTTTTATGCATGTTCCATGCAGCTGCACAACAATCGCCAACCGTTTTGATAGAAGATTTTGAAGATGGCAATTCACAAAATAATCTTGGCGGATATTGGTTTAGTTTCAATGATAATCAAAGCGGTGGTAAAAGCCGGTTGAAACAGGAGAACTGGCAGAAAGAAGCATTTGTAACAACAGGTGGATATGAATCTCAGGGCATGTTCAGTGTGGATGTAATCCTTGAGAAAGCCAGCTATCAATGGACTCCCTATTATTCATTTGCTACAATCGTTCATAAAACTGCTGCGGTGAATCCTTCCGCTTTTGCAGGGATTTCCTATTGGCATAAAGGTGTGGCACATAAAGTTCGCATACAAACAGATGAAGTAACCGATTATGATTATTACTCCATACGGGTACCCGCAAGCGATGTATGGACCTATGTAACCATTGATTACACCATGCTAAACCAGGAAGGCTGGGGTAAAAAAGTTCCGCTGAACTTGGACAACTCAATAAAGCTTGTTTGGAATGTGGATGAAACATCCGGGCATTTTCAGATCGACGATATCCGTTTTGTAAAAGAGATCAAATACGAAAAACAATTTAATATGAAGATCCTGCCGGCAGAAATTCCGGCACCGGTTGCGGTAAAAGGAAATATATCCAGTCCATTAAATGATCTGGCAAAAAAATATTTAACGAAAGGCATGAACTTAGCAAGCTGGGCTGAAGCAAATAAGATCACGTCTGCGAATCCGAAAGACTGGAAGTATAACGAAGCAACAATTAAACTCCAGGCAGACCAAGGTTTACTGGGAATCCGCTTCCCTATTGATCTGGATCTGTATGTAGTGGATCGCATAAATGTATTGAACGGCAGCAATAAAAAGATTGAAATAGAGCCGATGTTATACACGCTGCTGGACTCAATGAATATCTGGACAAAACGTTACGGTTTATCTTTAACGATCGATTATCATGCTTACGACGGTAGTTATAACAGAGCATCTTCTAAAGATCAGAAATTCAGAGAAGCTGTTTCGTCTTTATGGCGTGTGGTAGCACAGCATTTTGTAAAAGAGAAACGTGCAGACCTTTTCTTTGAACTTACCAACGAGCCTTGTTTGAGCTTGCCTGAAGGCGAATACATTGATCAGGCAGACTGGACCTTGCTGGCTCAAATGATGATTGACTCCATACGTAAAGTAGATAAAACACGTCCGATTATTTTTGGAGATACTAAGTGGTATAGTCTGGATGAACTGATCAAAAACAAACCGTTAAAAGATAAGTATGTGATCTATTGTTTCCATATGTATGATCCGTTCTTGTTCTCACATCAGGGTGCATCCTGGGCCAATATGGGAACTATGAAAAATATTCCGTTTCCGTATTCTGCAGACCGCTGGTCGACCGAGTACCGCGACTTTGGCATCACCGAAGGAACACCCGGCTGGATAAAAGATCAGGCTCAACGCTATTATCAGGAAGGGAACAAACAATTCATTAAAAACAGATTGGCGAAAGTAAAAAACTGGGCCTATGATAATAATGTACCGCTTATTTGTAATGAATGGGGTGCATTGCCAAACACGGCTAAGATCGAAGATCTGAACGCCTATTTTAAAACAATGGGCGAAATTTTCAGAGAGATGGATATCGCCTGGCAGGTATGGTTTGGAATTATGGATTCTGAAAACAAGCTGCTACCGGGGATGGCAGAGGCGCTGGATCTGAAGAAGAATTGATGAATTATAAGTTATGAATTGAAGCACAAATATCGTTCTTTTAACTCTTATCCCAACTACTACTAAGACCGGAGACAGAAGAGCACAAAGAAAAAAGAGAGTAGCTTATATAAATAATTCTAAATTATATTATCACAATTTTCCGCACAAGAGTACTATTGCCTTCTGTGGTTAATTTCAATATGTATGTGCCTGGTGGTAAAGATTGTGTATCAATTGTAAAAGTATTTTGATTTCCGCTTACCTCAACGGATAACATATATGTACCAATAGCGCTTAATATATCAATCTTGACTGCAGAAATATCTCCTATCTCACTAATTGTAATCTTTCCATCCGATACAGGATTGGGAAATACCTTTACGTTGTTAAAAATAGAAGCGTCCTGTATAGCTAAAACTGTTTTTAAGGTTATTGTGATCGTTCCTACTTTATTCCCTTGAAATGGCAATCCATTAATCATAGAAATGGGCTGAAAAGGGTTGGTAATGCTATTAGCCGAAGCATAGTCTGTGCCACTATCCGTGCCTGTATCGTATACATACAAATCAATAGTAACAGATGTTTTCCAGTTGCTATTTGCATCCAATAAATTAATACCATTAATCCCAGTAAACCAATCCGGACTCGGTGCCACCATTGATGCCAGGGTCAGCAAAGGAAATTCACTCGAAACGACCAAATTCGAAATTACAATATCCCCTGTTGCACTTGCCAATCCTGAGCCATCAATGTATTGATTCGCTTCATTATTGGTTATTGCTGTTTGCACTTCAGAATTAAAAACAATATTATTCCCCAATTCAGCAATATTTTTTATACCCGTAGTAGCCAAACTCCCCACTTGAAAAAATGCATTTTCGGTCTTATGTGTCGCTCCAACTAACTTAGACCAGTGCGCACCAACAGGCAAGCTATTGTGATCTATAGTATTCCACGTACTTGTGAAAGTAATATCATATGTTGCAGACGTTTGACAAATACCTTGTATGATTGAAAAGGCAGAAAACAAAATGGTTAATAAAGTAACTTTATTCATAAAAAAACTTTGGAGTACATTAAGCTATCCCTTGAAAAATGCTCATCATTCAAGGCAACACTATCGGGAGTTATTTATATGATCTAAATCAATTGTATATTGATTTAAGCACAATTGAACCTATTTTATATGAACGGATTATCCGTCCTTGCCCAATTTGAGAAGAATAACAAAAATGGTTCCAAAAAATAATTATTACTTTATAGATACGAACAAAACTCAAATAAATTAATAACAGGAAATATATATTTTGAAAGCGAATAAATTAAGAGCAAATATACGGGCAGGTAGTTTTGTTTTCCGGTCCATCAATAATATTACTTAATAGAAAAACTGCTCCAATACAATCTCTCCATCTTTTACTTCATACAACATGATTTCGTTCAATTGTATTCTTCCAAAACCTTCTACCGTCACATCCATTTCTCTGCCAACAGCAAAGTGATTACCAGCTAAAACAGGCACGCTAGTAGTTGCTCCATGGAATGCCTGAATCTTCTTTACAAAGTCTTCCCCTTTCTTCCGAACGTTTGCCTTACCTTCTGCATAACCCATATAGGGTGAGTTTTCAGGATCTATGCTTATTACATCTTCAGAAAAAAGCTCTTCCTGAATTTCAAACCACTTTTCCTGCATGGCAAGTTCTTGAAATCGTGTTGCTACTTCGTGTGGAGTTTTTGTTTTTATAGCTGTCATAAAATTTAGTTAACATACAATGCAAAGGTATACATCGCTTTAAACTATGCTTGGTGCAAAATAGACTTTATAACAGGTTGATTTGGACAAAATCACACATATCAAATTTTATTAATCTACCTCTATATTACACATTAATGTTTTACACTGCTGCCACATTGTTTCATTTTGTCAAAACAGAATTCAGTAAATAATTGAGAACCCATCTTATTAAAATGAATGGCGTCTGTAAATAATGTATCCTGCCATAGCTTTTCATTTGAATCAACAAAGGTTTGATTATTCGTTTCAAGTATATGTTTAATTTTTATAAGATGTTGCTTTAAATTATTTGATTTTAAAGAATCTAAATGAACGGCGAGGTCTTGTCTTTCCGGACTTTGAAAAAACAATAATTCGATCCCATTTACCTTACAATAAGCAGCAATGCTATCAAGATATTGATAGTGCTGCGCTAGTCCTGGATTTGACAAATAATCATTTTCCCATCTCTCTTTATCAATATTAAAACTATCTGTTCGGAAATTTACTGCACCGTATCGATCATATTTCAAATACTCATAATCCTTATCACAGCTTCTTACTTTCTTTGCATAAGTCAAATTCCGTGTATAATACTTTAAGTCGAAATGTTCTATAAATGCTTTAGCTACTTCGCATGTATTGCCTTTCAAATAGCTTTCAACAAACGGAATATCTATATGCTTATCGGTTTGCTGAAAATCAATGATATTGCTGACAATAAGTACACGTTCTATTTTATAGATATCACACAGCGATTTTAAAAACACAAAATTATCGTGCATAGACATGCCCCATGATGACGTGTTTAAATAATTACGTGTGTGTAAATTTGATATTACAGTTTCTGAATGAAGATTATTTTGCGTCATGGAAGACCCTATTGCTACTGTTGTTGCAGTTCTTTCTCTGTTTTTCATAAAACGAACTTTTTCATTAAATGAATAACTGTCAGAAAAGTTTAAAGCGGGTATATCATTGCGTGTAATATTATTTTTATATGCATAAACGAATATAACAAGAGCACTTATTAAGATAAAACATGCTAGAAAAACAATACTATTTATGATGAATTTTCTCATGGCTACGACTAGATACTAAAATTGAAAATAAATGAATTGTTGCTCTTTGCCATGAAACCAAAAAATTGCAACAATAATTGTATAATAGAATGCATATCTTAACGGACGCTTCCATCCCATACCTAAGCGAGCAATCGCATATTGGCTTTCCCTACCTTGCCATTCAAGCATATTAAAAATAATTAACAATGCTATCAGGCTATATGGAAAAATTTGATGTCCGGTGCCTTCTTCTATGATATAAGGAAATGAAAATATTGACAGTGAGAAAATTCCCTGAATGTAATTTATGGCGTGCTCAATGGTATTTGCTCTGAAAAATATCCAGGCAAATACAGTTAAACTAAAAGTGAATAACATCAATAAAAAATCCTTAATACCTGGAATGAACTTGCCTTGTGCAACAGTTTCTAAGTTATGGCGATTTCTGTTGGTTAATAAAAGTGGTAAGAAATAAATTGCGTTCAAGGTGCCCCAGGCAATAAAGGTCCAGTTTGCGCCATGCCAAAAACCACTTACAAGAAAGATGATAAAGGTATTACGTATCTTCATCCACGTGCCGCCTTTACTACCTCCTAATGGGATATAGAGGTATTCTTTAAACCAAGAGGAAAGCGAAATGTGCCAGCGTCTCCAAAACTCGGCTATATCTCTTGAGAAATATGGAAAAGCAAAGTTTCTTAAAAGATCTATACCAAATAAACGTGCTACACCCAATGCAATATCAGAGTAACCTGAAAAGTCGCAATAGATTTGAAACGTAAAAAACAATGCTCCTAAAACAAGCGTACTTCCTGAATAGTCTGATGAATGATTGAAAATTGTATTCGCATATTCAGCACAGTTATCTGCTATTACAATTTTCTTGAATAGGCCCCATAATATTTGTCTCAATCCGTCAACCGCTTTTGAATAATCAAATTCTCTTTTTTTAAGAATCTGAGGTAATAGATGTGTTGCCCGTTCTATTGGCCCGGCTACAAGCAATGGGAAAAAGCTAACAAAAACAGAATAGTTGATCAGGTTTCTTTCAGGTGTAATTTTGTTTTTATAGAGATCCAGAACATAGGATAAGCCATGAAAGGTATAAAAAGAAATTCCGACAGGTAATAATACTTGCAAAGAGACGAAATCAGCTTTAAAGCCCAATAGCGACAGTGCATCAGCAAAGGATGAAGCAAAAAAATTATAGTATTTAAATACTCCAAGGAAGCCTAAGTTGATGGCAATACTAAGAAATAACCAAAACTTTTTTTCTTTCTGATTGGCAGCATCGTAAATTTTAATACCGGTGAAATAATCCAATAGCGTTGAAAAGATAAGCAGAAACATAAAGCGCCAGTCCCAGCATGCATAAAAAAAATAGCTCGAAACGAGTAATAAAATATTTTGAAGTTTTAAGTTTCCTTTCAAAAACCAATAAAGGATAAAAACTATCGGCAGAAATATGGCAAAGTGTATTGAGTTAAAAAGCATATTACCTGTTAATTTCCATAAGTTTTATCCTCCTACTTACAACTTTTTCTGTTTATACTTCACAAGGTAATAAAACCTTAAGAAGGTCGCAATTGTAAAGTCAAATATGCCTTTGTAATGAATCATTCATGATACACTACAAAGGCATATTCCACTTAAAAATATATTCAGGGGTAAAAGGCTTAAGAGCGGATTCATGTATAAGATTAAAGTAGAAATGATTCGACTTTAATCTTATTGCATTTAATAGATTATTTTCTTTGAATATACTTTTTCTCCATCTGTAATGTAAATGATGTACATACCATTTTGTAATGAAGTCAGTGTTGTAGATAGTTCTTCTTCAATAAAACCGGACATACACAACGTGCCGGACATGTTGAATATATTGTATTGCAACGAGGTACTGCTACCCGACCAGTCTTTAACCAAAAAACTTTTTGTAGTTGCATTCCAGATTAATGTAGCATCGGCTGTATGTTTGGATTGGTTACCGGTAGTGGTCATTTCAATTAGAGCAACCAATGTATTATTTGTATTATCACATTCTGTTCCCGGATAAACAGAAACAGTGACAAATAAATACGGATATGAACTTTGGGGATAAGTACCCACTGCATTTGGATATGCACCGAGTGTTCCAGTAAAGGTAGCACCTGCGGCAATCACTCCTGTATTGCTGGACAGAACAATATTTGAACCTCCTGCTGCTTTTTGATTTGATCCTTGTGCATCTGTGGCAACATAATTCTGTAGTGACAGTTGATTCAATGGAACAGATTGGGTACCTGTGTTCTTGATCTCATACGTATACATATATGAGTCAGTAGTAATGGATGTAAATGTAATTTTAGTAACAATAACATCTATACCCGTACAGGCCCGAAGGTTTTGTGCTGATGTTAGAAACAAAAAACAAACAATTAAAAACAGAGTTGCTTTCTTAAGTATACGTCTATTCATAAAATATGATTTTAAAATTATTGAACATATAACTAATATAAGATATTTCAGTTATTTCGAATGGATTTAAAACAAAAAAGTCTCCCACGAATAATTCGCGGGAGACTTTTCAATATTTAAATCAACAAACAGATTAGCGCGTAATCGGCTTAACTGTTTTGATGATACGTGCAGCAACTTTGTATGGATCTGCCGCAGAGTTTGGACGACGATCTTCTAGGTAACCACTCCAGCCTTTAGCAGGAACTAAAACCGGGATACGGATTGAAGCACCACGATCAGATACACCGTAGCTGAAATCATGAATACTTGCAGTTTCGTGCTTACCAGTTAAACGTAATTCGTTGTATGCACCGTAAACGTCGATGTGTTCTTTAACTACCGGACGGAATGCTTCACATACTTTATCGAATACTTCTTTGCTGCCTGCTGTTCTCAACAATGTATTAGAGAAGTTCGCGTGCATACCTGAACCGTTCCAGTCAAGGTTACCAAGTGGCTTAGGATGGTAGTTTACAGAAACACCATATTTTTCCCCGATTCTTTCTAACAAGTAACGAGCAACCCAAATTTCGTCACCAGCACGTTTAGCACCTTTAGCGAAGATCTGGAATTCCCACTGACCTGCAGCAACCTCAGCGTTGATACCTTCAACGTTTAAGCCAGCATCAAGACATACATCCAAATGCTCTTCAATGATCTCACGACCATAAGCATTCTGAGCACCTACTGAACAATAGTAAGGTCCTTGTGGTTTTGGATATCCACCAGCAGGGAAACCTAACGGCATGTTTGTAGTTAAATCATATAAGAAATATTCCTGTTCGAAACCGAACCAGAAATCATTGTCATCATCTGAAATTTGAGCACGACCATTTGAAACGTGAGGAGTACCATCTGCATTTAATACTTCACACATTACTAAATAACCATTTTTTCTCTGTGGATCAGGACAAACAAATACTGGTTTTAACAAACAGTCAGAAGAACCACCTTTTGCTTGTTCTGTTGACGAACCGTCAAAAGACCAATTGCTAAGATCTTCTAATTTCCCACTAAAATCGTCTTCAATTTTAGTTTTGCTACGTAAGCTTTGAATTGGTTGGTAACCATCAAGCCAGATGTACTCTAATTTTGACTTTGCCATCGAAAATGAACGTGTTTATAGATAATTAATAAGAATTGTAAATACTATGATGCAAATTTAACCCTCTATTTGTAAAAAACTAATGTTTTAACACATAAGTCGTATCTCTTTTTGCACATATTTTAAAACTTCTTGATTTTGAAGTACTAAAATATTTTACAGACAATTTTTAATTGGAATAATACAAATTAAACAGGCATTATTTTGCTTGAATGCCAGTTTAAAGTTAGAACAATACTATTATTACCTTAAAAACAGAAGTTCTCTGTATTTAGGTAATGGCCACATTTCATCATCCACAATCAACTCCAATTTGTCGACCGCGTAACGGATTGTATCAAAGTATGGCTTCACTTTATCGCAGTATGCTTTTGCTCTCTCGGGCATGTGCTCAATGACGTTTGCTTTTTTACGTGCCTCCGTCATTGCATCGACATCTGTTTGAATTGCATTGATATGCTTAGATATCTCTTTAATGACTTCAATAATCGGTTTAGCTTCTTTTTCAAGACCAATATCTTTCAACCCTTTTACATTCAATATCAATTTGTTTTGATATTCAATAGCTGTAGGAATGATGTGATTGATAGACAAATCACCAATTACACGGCCTTCGATCTGAATTTTTTTAATATAATTTTCCTGCATGATCTCATAACGTGCTTCTAATTCACGTTCTGAATAAATACCATGCTTTTCAAATAATTTTTTAACCTTTGGTGTAATCCAGAAATCAAGCGCTTGTGGTGTTGTCATTACATTGTTCAATCCTCTCTTCGAAGCTTCTTTCACCCATTCTTCGCTGTATCCGTTTCCTTCAAAACGGATCTTCTTGGAAGCAAGTGTATAGTCGCGTAACACGTTTGCTACAGCAACTTCTTTCTTCACTCCTTTATCAATTTGTTTATCCACTTCTAATTTGAATTGCACTAATGTTTCTGCAACAATGGTATTCAATACTGTCATTGGTGAAGCTGAGTTTGCAGCACTTCCCACAGCTCTGAATTCAAATTTATTACCTGTGAAAGCAAATGGAGATGTACGGTTGCGATCGGTATTATCCAACAACAATTCAGGAATTTTATTGATCCCTAATTTCATATACATGTTATCCCCTTTATCAATACGCACGTTTCCGTTCTTCTCAAGCTCTTCCAGTACTTCAGTTAGTTGTTTACCAAGGAATACTGAAATGATTGCAGGAGGTGCTTCGTTTGCACCCAAACGGTGGTCGTTACCGGCAGATGCAATCGATGCACGCAATAAGTCTGCATAATCGTTTACTGCTTTAACAACATTCACAAGGAACGTTAAAAAGATTAAATTTTCTTTTGGCTTGCTGCTCGGGCTTAATAAATTTTTACCAAAGTTTGTGCTCAACGCCCAGTTGTTATGTTTTCCGCTGCCATTGATTCCTGAAAAAGGTTTTTCATGGAACAATACTTTTAAGGCATGTTTCTCTGCCACTTTATGCATTAAATCACGGATCAATTGATTGTGATCGCAAGACAGGTTACACTCTTCAAAAGTAGGTGCCATCTCATATTGGCCCGGTGCAACTTCGTTGTGACGTGTACGTGCAGGGATTCCAAGCTTCAATGCTTCGATTTCAAAATCAACCATGAAATCATTTACACGTGGCGGTATAGAACCAAAATAGTGATCGTCTAATTGTTGTCCGCGGGAAGGCGCATGACCAAATACGGTACGACCAGCCATTAGCAAGTCCGGACGAGCATTGAACAATGCTGCATCTACCAAGAAATATTCCTGTTCAGGTCCAAGTGTTGCAGTTACTTTTGTAATGTCTTTATCGAAGAACTGACATACTTCAGTAGCAGCTTTGTCAACCGCTGCAAGCGATTTCAATAAGGGTGCTTTGTTATCTAAAGATTCACCTGTATAGGAAACAAATATGGTAGGAATACATAAGGTACCGCCCATAATAAAAGCCGGAGACGATGGATCCCAGGCCGTGTAGCCACGTGCTTCGAATGTAGAACGAATACCGCCGTTCGGGAAAGAAGAGGCATCCGGTTCCTGCTGAACAAGAGCACTTCCTTTAAATTTTTCAAAAGGTTTACCTTCACCATCCAGATCAAAAAATGAATCATGCTTCTCAGCTGTAGCATCTGTTAACGGCTGAAACCAGTGCGTATAGTGTGTAACACCTTTTTCAATAGCCCAGCATTTCATACCTGCTGCAACAGCATCTGCGGTAATAGCATCAATTTTCTCACCTGAATCTGTTGCTGCTAATACTACTTTAACTGCATCGGATGAGATATAACGCTTCATTGCATCTATACCAAACACATTTTCTCCATAATAATCAGATATCTTAGTGGATGGGGCTGTAACTTTAATTGGTTGCCTTGCATTAAGACTTTCTAAAGCTTTAAAACGTAAGTGGGCCATAATGAATAATTTTTTCTTTAGGGGTCTATATTCTAACCCAAAACTATAAAAACCTTATTCATTTCAACCTTTTAGGCATAAAAATTTAAGGGCAAGTTGCCAAAATCCGTGTATATACGTATTTATCAATTCAAAATACAGATATCCTGACCTAACTCGTTGAAAAGTACTTTAGCAATTCTGCTTCAATGCTCTCAATTCTGCTTAATTTTAACTATTAAACCCAAAACCTTAATTCTTCTGAAAAAGTATATTCTATTTATTTTACGCTATCTGTTATTCTGGATGTTATTCTTCCTGTGCGGAAGATGCTTTTTTCTGCTTTATCACATCAAGCCTATTTCTAAACTTCCAATCACGGAAACGTTAAAATCGTTTGTTTACGGACTAACCTTAGATATTTCCTTTGCCTCCTATATTACAATACTCATTGCAGCTCTGCTCCCGCTTTTATTGGTGTTTAAGCTCAATGAAAAAATTGTTCGCAACAGTATACTTATATATACAAGTATCTGGATCATTTTACTGGCCTTTGCCTATACGCTTGATGCAGAATTGTTTTCATTCTGGGGATTCAGATTAGATAATACACTCTTTCGTTATACAGGTACACCTGCAGAAATGATTGGTTCCGCCATGTCCTCTCCTTTGTGGCTGCTACTTCCATTCTTTTTTATTGCTGCATATATCGGTTTTAAAATATTTAAAAAATATTATTTCACGTTTCCGTTCATTCATTTAAAATTATGGCAAGTACCTATTGCCTTATTTGTTGCAGCCTTGCTGGTTATTCCCATCCGAGGCGGTTTGCAGCAAATACCCAACAACGAAAGTGTTGCGTACTATTCTACAATACCTATTTTAAATCAAGCTGCGCTAAATCCTGCATGGACACTGGCCCGTTCGGTGATTGAACAAAACGGCCCGGATCCGGAACGATATCGTTTAATTAAATCGGGAGATGAAGATCGTATTGTTCGGCAACGCTTGATTGCATCTGCTCTTGATTCAATCCCTTTAACAAGTACTCGTCCGAATATTATTTTGATCGTCTGGGAAAGCTTAACAGCAAAAGTTTTAAACGATACGGTAACTCCGGGTTTAAATACGTTAAAAAATTCCGGTATTTATTTTTCCAGCATGTATGCAAGCGGAGACCGCAGCGATAAAGGCTTGGTAGCGCTGTTGAGTGCATATCCGGCGCAGCCCGATTACTCCATCATGACCGAACCGGGCAAGTCGCGTAAACTGCCTTTTATTACACAGCAGCTAAAAGGAGCCGGTTATAATACAGGGTATATTTATGGCGGAGAGCTGGAGTTTGCCAATATGCGTTCGTACATGAATTACAATGGCTTTGATGAAATTCAAGGCAAGTTTGATTTCCCTGAAGAAAGCTGGGGCGCCAAATGGGGAGCGCATGATCAATTTACGTTTGACCGTTTATTAGAGCGCGCAAATCTACAAAGTAAAAAAGCGAATCCTTTTTTCTATACACTTTTCACGCTTAGCAGCCACGAACCTTTTGACGTGCCTGGAAGACGTGTATTAGCAGGAAGTTCAAAGACAATACAATTTAAAAATGCGCATCATTACACAGACTCCTGTTTTGCTGATTTCATTCATAAAGCACAACAGCAGGCATGGTGGAACAATACATGGATCATTGTAATTGGAGATCACGGACATGTATTGCCTGGCAATGAATATGCAAACCATACACCCGATGAATTTAAGATTCCGATGGTTTGGCTGGGCGGTGCTATTAATCAAAAAAGACTAGTTGCAAATACCCATTCTCAGATTGAGCTTGCTCCGAGCATCGCTGCATATCTGGGTTTAAAACCTGCTGCATTTACATTCTCTAAACCCATCAATATTACAGATACTACTCAATATCCGGCCTGGTATTCGTTTAACGATGGATTTGCAAGCGTATACAACAACAAGCGTTTTTTTATGTACGGATTGAACAATCAACAAATTACTCAGCAAAAAAAGGGAATTACCAAGCAGGATATTACCTATGCTGAGGCATTCCTGCAGGTATTAATGGAGGATTTTTACAAGAAATAAGCTATCTTTGTATCTAATAAATAAGACTTTCCCGAAGTCGAAATTGAATACATGAAAAAAGTTGCTTTCTATACATTAGGCTGTAAGTTGAATTTCTCAGAAACATCTACCATTGGCAGAATGTTTTCAGAGAATGGATATGAAAAAGTTGAGTTTCATGAACAGGCGGATGTATACATCATCAACACCTGTTCTGTAACAGACCATGCCGATAAAAAATGCAAGAAAGTAGTAAAAGAAGCGTTGCGCTATTCTCCTGGTGCATTTGTAGGCATCATCGGTTGCTATGCACAGTTGAAGCCTGAAGAAATTGCGCAAATACCGGGAGTTGATGCAGTCTTAGGTGCTTCTGAAAAATTTAAATTGTTTGAACTTCTTGGCGATTTCAATAAACAGGAAAAAGCCACCATCTATACCAGCGATATTTCAAAAGCGACGGATTATTATTGTTCGTATTCTGTAAACGATCGTACACGTACATTTTTGAAAGTACAGGACGGTTGCGATTACTCCTGCAGTTTCTGTACCATACCGCTTGCGCGAGGCAACAGCAGAAGCGACAGTATTGCAAACGTTATTAAAACAGCGAAAGAAATTGCTGCAAATGATGTAAAGGAAATTGTATTGACGGGCGTAAACATTGGTGACTATGGTATCATCAGCGGCGAACGTACAACTTCTTTTTTAGAGCTGATAAAAGTACTGGATAACATAGAAGGCATTGATCGTTTCCGTATTTCATCAATCGAACCGAATTTATTGACAGATGAGATCATTTCGTTTGTTGCAACATCTAAACGTTTTGTACCGCATTTTCATATTCCGCTGCAATCCGGAAACAATAAGATCTTAAAACTGATGCGCCGTCGCTACCAACGTGAGTTGTATGCAGAGCGTGTTGAAGCGATAAAGAACTTAATGCCACATGCATGCATTGGTGTGGATGTGATTGTTGGTTTCCCGGGAGAAACAGATGAGGACTTCAACGTCACTTATAATTTCTTAAACGAATTAGATATCTCCTATCTGCACGTATTCAGTTACTCTGAACGTGCGAATACGCTTGCTGCAACAATGAAAGGCAAGCGTCCAAATAGAGACCGTAGCGAGCGTAGTACCATGCTTAGGACGCTTTCTGAAAAGAAACGTCGCTTCTTTTATGAACAGCATCTTTCTGAAACAGCAGAAGTATTGTTTGAAGCGGAAGAAGAAAACGGAAGCATGTTTGGCTTTACAAGCAACTACATCAAAGTAGTTATGCCATACGATCCGCTTTGGGTAAATGAATTAAAAAAGGTAAAGCTGAAAGTTATTAACGGCGAAGGATTGGTAGAGATCGATCCGGTTTGGGAAAAAGTCGTACTCTAAACATTATATGTTTCAATCTATAAATAAAAAGAACTGCTATCTGCAGTTCTTTTTATTTATAGACACTTTATTAAGTCTGTTACGTATTATTTTTACAATACCACCAATACCATTTTTTTTCTATTAAATACATTAAAATTGAATAATTTAAATCAGTTGCTTCAACCTAAATTTATTGTATCGTTTTTTTTATTTTTTAATATTTTACTTTTACATTTATGTAT
This sequence comes from Cytophaga aurantiaca DSM 3654, assembly GCF_000379725.1. GTDB lineage: Bacteria > Bacteroidota > Bacteroidia > Cytophagales > Cytophagaceae > Cytophaga > Cytophaga aurantiaca. Next base: position 146,655 of record NZ_KB903665.1, on the reverse strand, counting down.
TGCTTTTAGATATGTATTGCTTTTAGATTTTAGTTTTTTAAAGTTTTTTATATAAAGACACCTCTATGAAAAAAAAGTTTACCCAAAAAAAAATGCTGAAGTATTCGTTCATACTCAGTTGCTTTTTACTCGCGCATTCTGAAGTTGTTGCTCAGAATATTCCAGATGCACCCGATAAAAGCATGGAAATATATGGCCATGTGCAATTGGATGCGGGTTATAATTTCGGACAATCAGATCCAAATTGGTTTGATGTTATGCGCCCTACTAAATTGCCGGGTTATAAAAATGAATACGGAACAAATGGTAATTTTTTCATGAGCGTAAGGCAAACACGTTTTGGTGTAAAGACCTACACACCTACTGCTTTGGGAGAATTAAAAACATGGTTTGAATTTGAAATGTTTGGAACGGGCGTAGATGCCGGTCAGACAACATTCAGATTACGACATGCCTATGGTGAACTTGGTAAGTTTGGTGCAGGTCAGACATGGAGCCCGTTCATGGATATCGATGTATTCCCAAATACGCTTGAATACTGGGGACCTAACGGTATGGTATTTTTCCGTAACGTTCAGTTCAGATATATGCCGATACAAGGCGATACCCGTCTAACGTTTGCATTGGAAAGACCCGGTGCAAGTGCTGATCAAGGAGTTTATGCAAGTCGTGTAGAATTACAAGGTGTAAAAAGTCATTTTCCGGTACCCGATTTATCTGCAGAATATCGCTTGGGTAGAAAATGGGGATATGTAGAATTGGCAGGTATTCTTCGCTACATAGGCTGGAAAGATGTTGTAGATACCAGTAAGTTTGATCTGAATGGACATGCAATCGGCTGGGGATTAAATTTAAGTACAAATATCAAACTTGGAACAAGTAATACGTTCCGCGGCCAAGCTGTATACGGACAAGGTATACAAAACTACATGAACGATGCACCTGTTGACGTAGCAATCAAAACGGATCCGGGAAATGTTAATCAACCGATCAAAGGAGTTGCATTACCTGTTTTAGGATTAGTAGGTTTCTTAGATCATGACTGGAATGAAAAATGGACCACCGCAATAGGATTTTCGTACATGAATATTTCCAACTCAAACGGACAGGCAGCAAATTCATATAAATCCGGCCAGTATGGTATAGTGAATCTTTTGTGTAAGCCTGTTCCGCAAATGGTTGCAGGTATTGAATTACAGTATGGCCGCCGTGAGAATTACAACGACGGCTGGAGCTACAATGCCGTTAAACTTCAGGCATCGTTTAAATATAAATTCGGACATGTTTTTAACCGCAATCCGGAAGCACCTAAAACTTTTTAATACCAACTTTTAATTTTGAAATCATATGAAAATCTTTTCACAAAAAAACAGATTTAGAACCATTACAGTAGCATCTATGCTATTGATTGGAGCAATTGTTACAGCTTTTACATTCTCCAAACCTGTTGCTGCAACAGATCCAATTAACAATGCTATTAAAGAAGCTTATGCGAAGTTCAAAGATCTTAAAGAAGGAAAAAACGCAGACTATATTCCCGCACTTGCGGAAGTTAATTCCAATCTGTATGGTATTGCTATTGTAACTGTTGACGGAAAAGTATATAAAATCGGTGATGTAGATTCTTTATTTTCTATTCAATCTATTTCGAAAGTTTTCACATTGGCACGTGTTATTGAAGACGACGGTGCACAATCTATCCAGGATAAAATAGGTGTTGATGCTACCGGTTTAAAATTTAATTCTATTGTAGCAATTGAAGAAAGAAAGGGTAAAGAAATAAACTCATTTGTTAATCCGGGAGCCATTGCTACAACGAGTTTGGTAAGAGGGGCTACGTATGACGAAAAATGGAATCGGATCATCCAAACACATAGTGACTTTGCTAACCGTTCGTTAGGTGTGAATGGGCCTGTATACAAAAGTGAAGCAGAAACCAATCAACGTAATCAGGCTATTGCCATGCTAATGCATGCGTATGGCGAAATGTATTTCGATCCATTAAAAAGTACAGATATCTATACAAAACAATGTGCCATCAATGTTGGTGCATATGATCTGGCGGTGATGGCTGGTACCTTAGCCAACGGAGGTAAAAACCCATTATCAAAAAAGGTTGTTGTATCTCCAATTACCACACAACATGTACTTGCTGTAATGTCTACAGCAGGTCTGTATGATGATTCAGGAATCTGGTTGTATAACGCTGGCGCACCTGCAAAGAGCGGTGTTGGCGGCGGCATCATTGCTGTAATACCTGGTAAGTTTGGTATCGCGGTATTCTCTCCTCCATTGGATGCAGCTGGTAACAGTGTTAAAGCACAAAAAACAATTCAATACATTATTCAAACCTTAGGTGCAAATCCTTATTTGATCCAACCTAAATAATTCTTGAACATCTTTTTAGTAACAGACGAATGAAAGTGCATCCCCGCTTTCATTCGCCTTTTAATCTTTAATTTCAGGTACATATGAAAGTGTCTAAGCTACTTTTACTACACATCTTACTATTGCACTCGATACATGCTCTATATGCTCAGGATACTGCAAAATATAGACCTTTGAGAGATACTACATTTAAAGAAGATACAAACTGGGGATCCATGAGTCCAAGTAGTGGATTTGTTGTAGCTAAAACACCTAAAGGCTCCATGAATATAAGCGGATATGCTTTGTTTCGTTATGAAAATCAAGTAGCAGATCATCCAACCTTTCAGGATCATTTGGGAAGAACTCAGGCAATCGATACACGACGCGATCTACAGTTACATCGTGTGTTGGTGTTCATGAAAGGTTTTTTGTACGATCCTAAATTCACCTACAACATTACTTTCTGGACCGTATTATCTACCCAACAGGTAAATATCATTGGTAACATGGGTTATAGTTTCCATAAGCGGTTCAATTTATTTGCAGGTGTGAATGGATTACCCGGTACGCGTTCATTAATGAACTCGCATCCATTTTGGTTGGGAACAGACCGTGTGATGGCAGATGACTTTTTCAGACCCGGCTTTACCAGTGGAGTTTGGGCTTCAGGAGAAATATTGCCAAGAGTATTTTATTCTGCCATGGTGGGTAATAACTTAAGTCAGTTGGGGGTTAATGCCAAACAACTTACCAGAGATTACGCGTATGCAGCTACGTTATTCTGGCAGCCAACAACAGGCGAATTCGGTCCTAAAGGAGCCTATGGCGATTGGGAATACCACGATAAATTAGCCACTCGTTTTGGAACGTGTTTCACAACCAGTGTGGAAGACCGTTACAATCAAACAAGTGAACCTTCTCCGGACAATACACAAATTAAAATTTCTGATTCGCAGTTGTTATTTGCTACAGGTGCTTTAGCCGATACAGTAACACTTCAAACAGCTAAGTTCAATTTATTAACCGCTGATGCGGGTTTTAAATACAAAGGGATTTTTGTTCAAACAGAATTTTATTATCGTTTATTAAATAATTTCACAGCAGATGGTCCCGTGCCATTAAATAAAATAGTCGATAAAGGTTTCTATGTACAGGCCGCGTTCTATCCTGTTAAACATAAGTGGGAAGTCTATGGTGGAACATCTCAAATATATGGGCAGTTCAACAGATCCTATGAATATTTAGTAGGATCTAATTTCTATCCGTTCGGCAATCGTTATTTGCGTTTAAATGCACATGTTATCCATGTTACGCATGCGGCAGCCAACAGCACATTCGGGTACTATGTAGGCGGACAAACAGGAATGATTTATAGTTTAGCAACAGCACTATTTTTCTAACATATCCGATATGAAAAAAAAATATCTAACAAAACAATTCGTATGGATGAGTTTACTCCTTATTGCTGGAGGACTGAGTTCATTCCTATTCGTAAATATTGATCACCTTTCAAAGGTAAATGAGAAGAAAGGGTTTCTATATCACGACTCTCATTTCCATCTTACAAATTACATTCAGGAAGGAATTTCTGTACAGGACTATTTAAAGTTGATGGGCGATAAAGTAGGACGCTCTACCCTATTTGGAATTCCGTTGCAACAACAATGGTCGTACAGAGTAAATGGCAATAATGCACCAACCTATTATTTAGATACCGATGCACCACTTTACTACTACTCCTTCACAGATGCCTATATTGCGATGCAGTATAAATCATTAAAGCCTGAAGATCAGAATCGGTTTGATCCAATGATCACCGGCTTTAATCCTACCGATATGTATGCTGCCGCACACATTCGAAGAGTTTTACAAACCTTCCCAGGAGTGTTTACCGGCATTGGTGAATTTTCCATTCATAAAGAATTTGTTTCTTCCAAAATATCCGGAGATGTCGCAAGCCTTACAGATCCTGCACTGGATTCCATATTATCCTTTGCCGAAGAAACAGGTCTTGTAGTGTTAATCCATAACGATATTGACAATCCTTTCCCGAAAGCAGGAAAAACCAACTATCTGGAAGAAGTAAAGACCTTATTCCGCCGCCATCCTAAGGCTACGATTATATGGGCACATATAGGTTTGGGCAGAGTTGTTCATCCTGTAAAAAATCAAGCAGCACTTATCGAAGAGATTATATTGGACCCAACCTTAAAGCATGTATCTTTTGATATTTCGTGGGATGAAGTTGCCAAGTATTTCGTTGAGACTCCTTCCTCATTAACTGTTTCTTCAGAATTACTGAATACCTATCCCAATCGTTTTTTGTTTGGTACAGATGTAGTTGCGCCCAAATCTGAGGAACAATATTATAGTGTATATAATCAATATGAGCCACTTTGGAAGCTATTAACACCTAATACTAAAGAATTGATCACAAAGGGTAATTACGAACGTATTTTTGATCAGGGCCGAATACATGTAAGAGCCTGGGAGCAAAAAAATATGGTGAAAAAATAAAGATGTATTAGATATGAACCCATCTTTTATTGTGTTACATATGCCGAGATATTATGACGGTCAAAGAAAAGATATAACTTCTCTGACCGTCATAATAAGATTTTTTTTATTTTTCAGTTTCGTTATTTTTTCAAATTCAATCTTTGCCCAACATAAAAAATTTTCACAGGCTTATATAGAAACTGACTTTACTACAAAACCTATAAAGCGTTATTTGTTTGAACTTGATCTGACACAAGGTACCAGCGCCGATACGGGGCAAACCAATATACTGAAATACCGATCGTATGCAATTGTAAATCCATGGTTTCATTTTTATCCTACACGGGTAATTAAACTATCGTTAGGTGGATTCTATAGACATGATCTGGACGTTGAAGAAATAAACCAGAATTCGATGAACGAATATAGAATTTCAGCATATGCGTTATTTAATATTTCTTCACGTAAATTTTATTTATCACACAGGGCCGGTATAGACCTGCGTTGGTTGATGTATGATGATAACACGCAATACCGTACCCAACTACGTTATAGATTAAAAGCCATCATGCCTATAAACAAAAAAGAATTGGTTAAAGGCACTTTTTTTCTGAGCTTTTCAGAAGAAATTTTATTTTCTAAAGTGAACAATCCCAAACGTACGCAACTTATAAATCTATTTTTAACAAATGTAGGGCTTGGTTATTGCTTAACAGATAATATTCAGATTGAACCTGGTTATAGTTGCCAGTATCACCCTTTATTTGGTACAGACTCATCTACATTAACTAATGTCTGGAACATACGATTTACCTTTAATAATATTTTTATCGGTTATTTAAAAGATAAGAAATAAACCACTGCATACTATGATGTATAAAAATATTGTATCCATTAAAATATACTTAATCCTTTTCTTCTTTATTACAGTATTGAAGACACAGGCTCAATGTGAATTTACAGAGGTTCTGAGAGCAGATGGCTCCTTAAACAGGAACTATGAGTATGATACTATCTTCCTATCCGATTCAATGAATATCGATATGTCGCTCTCCTTCCAAGGAGCCCTCAGAACATTGCGGGTTGAGTTTGAATACAACGATACGCTAAAAGCCCGTTCCTATAAAGACATCTATCTGCAACTGGAAGACAGTACCATTGTTGAGATGCAATTCCTTTCCTCATCTAAAGAACTTGCCAACGGAAAAACAACTTGCCTGTATGATATTAATAAGCGAGACTTAGGCTTTCTTGAACGCTATAAGATTGTTTATTTTATTTATAATAGAAAAAACAATACACGAGCAACGCTTCTGTTAACTACAAATCAAGATATACTCATAAAACAACTTGAGTGTGTACGAAAGAAGTGAGTTGGCGAATGAATGAATAAGCTAAGCACATAAAAAAAAGACTCCCAATTTATAGGAGTCTTTTTTTATAAAACGTTGAAGTAAAATTACTTCTTATAGATCTTAAATGTCTGGTTGTCACAGTTAAGGTAATAAACCCCTGCCGGAGAACCTGTGATATCAATTTCAGTTCCTTTAGACTTTCTGATAACGTTACCAAATGCATCCTGTAGTTCGTATTCAACAGGTCTTGATAAAGTGATCTTATCTGTAACACGTTTTGGATAGAAGGTTACCGGAGGTAATGTAGAAGTATATTCAACAGTAGATGAATACTTGATCTGACCATCCACTTCAAGGTATTTAATTCTGTATTGGTTTACGCCTGAATGATGGAAACTTTCAACTTCATAGTTGTTCATTAATGAATTTCCTTTACCGCTCAATTCTTTTACAATCACCCAAGTATTGTATTTCATTTGCTCAACAAAGATCTTACCTTTTGGACGTTCACCTTTTGTAGACCATACAATTTTATCCTGATCAACAGAAAATGAGCTGATAGAAAATGCACTTGTAGCCTGAATTACCTGAGGGTTCAAGACTTTAGGTTTACAGTCGCTTTTGTGTGTTATTTTGACAGTAACCGGATCACCGATTTTCAAGAATGACAAATCAATTTCAAATGCACTACTAGCTACGTTGTACTCTTTCTTCTCTTCATTTACATACACATCATTTGTGCAGTAATCTCTCATATTCCCCGCAAACGGGTTCTGAACGTACAAATTTTTACCTTGATAAACTCCGGAAATTGTCAGTATTTCAGCGTTAGAAGCTAATGAGCCTAATAATACCAAGCTGGCAATCACAAATTTACTTACTATTTTAATATGTGTCATTTTCCTTGTAAGGATTAGTTTTATAAAAAATTAAATTGACCTCGACAAATATTGTCAATTATTCCTGTAATTACAAGTGAAAAAACCAATAATTTATAAAGATTATGCACATTTTTGATTCGTTAATACTATTGATATATTTTTTGGAGGTACTTTAATTATAGCCTAACTTGTATCAAGAAAATGTGATCCTGATGCTCAAACGAATTCTTCTATACATATTACTTTTACATTCAATTGGCTTTGCTTCTCAGGCAAATCAAATCGTTGTACCAATGGATGAAAATCAAACGAATCATTTAAAATCGTATGGTGTAGCTTATTGGATACTAACAAAAGATAGTCCGGTTGACTGGTTATTAAATTACCGGGGCGGCAGTTTTGCCTTCAATTATACGCCATCCTTTGTGAATGAATTAGTTATCCGAGGGGTATCCTATGAAATTATTTCCGATGCGGATTATGCAGGAATACAATCCTACATCAGCAAACCGGAAATAAATATGGATGTAGTAAAATTGGAAAAATACCCCAAAATTGCCGTTTACTCTCCAAAAACTAAACTGCCCTGGGATGATGCTGTTACCATGGTATTAACCTATGCTGAAATTCCATATACGGTAATTTATGACGATGAAATTATAGGAAACGAATTACCTAAATACGACTGGCTGCACTTGCACCACGAAGATTTTACAGGACAATACGGTAAATTTTATGCCATGTACCGCAATCAGGCATGGTATCAACAGCAGCAACGGGAATATGAAGCATCTGCAAAACGTCTGGGCTTCAACAAAGTATCTGAAATGAAACTGGGGGTAGTAAAAAAGATTCGTGATTTCTGTGCAGGCGGAGGTTATATGTTTGCTATGTGTTCTGCAACAGATACCTATGATATTGCATTGGCTGCCGAAGGTATTGATATCTGCGAGACCATGTACGACGGCGATCCGGCGACACCAAATGCTTCTGCCCGATTGGATTATAGCAAAACATTTGCCTTTCAGAATTTCAAATTAAAATCGGATCCCTACGAATACGAATATTCAAACATTGACAACAACCCTCCTGAAAGAGGGATCTCCGAGAACAATGATTACTTTAATCTGTTTGATTTCTCTGCTAAATGGGATGTGATCCCAACAATGCTTACCCAGTGCCATACACGAACTATACACGGCTTTATGGGACAAACAACGGGATTCAAAAACAGTTTAATAAAACCTGAAGTTATTGTACTGGGCGAAAACAAAGAGATTAGTGAAGCAAAGTTCATTCATGGGACGTATGGTAAAGGCACGTGGACCTTTTATGGTGGCCACGATCCGGAAGACTATCAGCACTTTGTTGGCGAAGATCCTACAGATCTGAACCTGCATCCCAACTCTCCGGGCTTCAGACTTATTTTAAATAATGTGCTCTTCCCTGCTGCGAAGAAAAAGAAACAGAAAACGTAGGCCGTTCGAAATTCCAAATAACAAATTCCAAATAACAAAAAACCTTATCGGAATATACCTGCCCATGAATTACCAGGCGATCCTGAATCAAATTCAAAAAGACATAAAACCCTATTTAGGACAAGGTAAAGTTGCTGATTATATTCCGGCATTGGCAGGCATTGATCCTATAAAATTCGGCATGTCTATACACACTGTAGATGGTATACATGCACACATTGGTGATGCACAGGAAAATTTTTCTATTCAAAGTATTTCCAAGATACTTACGTTAACAATGGCTATAGCAGCGAATGATGCAGGCATCTGGAAACGTGTAGGCAGAGAACCATCGGGCAGTAAATTCAATTCTCTTATTCAACTTGAACTGGAACAAGGTATTCCTCGCAATCCTTTTATCAACGCAGGTGCACATGTTATTACAGACATCATCTGTTCACATATCAGAGAACCTAAAGAAGCTATTCTTGAATTTGTACGAATGATCAGCATGAATGATCAAATCGATTTTGATTATGCGGTTGCTCAATCCGAACGCGAAACAGGAAACAGAAATCTTGCGATGGGTTATTTTATGAAAAGCTTTGGCAACATTCATAATAAAGTGCGCGAAGTGCTGGATGTATATTTTCATCAATGCTCTTTGTCCATGAGCTGCTCCGATCTAAGCAAGGCTTTTTTATATTTGGCGAACGAAGGTGTAATTCCTTCTTCTGAAAAAGCAATCATTCCTAAAAAAGCTTCCGACAGAATCAATGCGTTAATGCTTACCTGTGGTATGTATGACTCCGTTGGTGATTTTGCCTATCGTGTTGGCCTGCCTTCTAAAAGCGGTGTAGGCGGTGGCATTGTATCCATAGTTCCGGGCGAAATGTCTATTGCTGTATGGTCGCCGGGACTAAGCGAATCGGGCAACTCGCTGGCAGGAACAAAAGCTTTGGAACTGTTTGTAAACTATACAGGGAAAACGATTTTCTAGTGGACAGTTGTCAGTGGTCAGTTGTCAGTATAAAAAGAAAAAGACTTTAGAAGTAACATCTAAAGTCTTTTTCTTTTTATACTGAATAGGTTTCAAAGTTAATACTCTTTACTGATCACTATTTACTGACCACTATCCTTCTTCATCTCGCCCAACATTTTCCAGGACATAAACGAGAGTAATGCAATGAGTGCAGCAATTGCCAACCATACAAACAGTTTATTCTCATACCAGCTTATCGATTCTTCAGCCACCACTATAGCGGGCTTATCAATCTTTTTACTATCAAGTACCAATAGCGTTGGCAATACCTTTGGGATGCTATCTACAAAATAATTCAGATCGTATACAGGCGCAACAGACGCAGAATCACTATATGCCAAACGATACTGGTGTCCTTTTTCTAAATAGGTTTTTAAGTATCTTGTCAGCTGCCATGTTTCAATACCTTTCAACTCCAACGGACGGTTGTCATCGTTTTCAATAAGTATATAAAATTCCTTTTCTCTGAAAAAACTAAAATCAAATTCATTTAATGAATACGAATTTACTTCAAGTGTAGTAATCGGAATATACATGTCGCCTTGTTTCTTCTTCCCGGAAACTTTAGTGGCAAGTGTAATCTCTCGCTTATAATATCTGGGACCTGAAAAATTAAACCGGATGCGATTGATTAAATACTGATCCGCAAAAGAAACCTTAATGTAGGTCCTTTTTTCTTCTGCCTTTGTTTGCTGCTCAAACGTTGGTGCAGGAACAGATTTATATTTACCTTCTTTTAAAAACGTTTCGTAGAAACCGACTTTCAATACATTTACAGGATAATTCCATCGACTGCTGTTTTCCCAATGAATCCAGCTTTTCTCATTCCAGTATCCCCTATCTGTTATATCGAAACTGTAATACAAATAATCCGTTAACGGAAAATGTACATAGGTAAGTACTTTGGTATCTGTCTCGCTGTAGTTGTTATAAAACACATCAAACTGTTTAACTGCATACCAGGTAATACCATCGTCGCTTCCGGAAATTCGATTTACTTTAACCGCATCCGAGTTCTTCAATACAAAACAAATATTGTTGATTGCCTTCTTGCCCGTATTCTCAATGGTAAGTTTTGTACAACACCCGTTTATGATCTTATTGGAGACAATCGGATATTCTTTAAATAGGGTGCTTGAAAAATAAGGTTCTTCGCTTTTGTGAACAAAGGGTATCTCTTCATTTTTTTCATTCAGTATGCGGATGTCCGAATAATTGTCTTGCAGCTTAGCACCAATTTCCGGTCGCAGTACAATGTTGTAAAAACCATCTGCTATAACACTATCTTCCAATGCAGCAGACCAGCGAAAGGATTGTGCCTGTGCAGCAGATGCACATAAAGCAAAACAAAGTAATGCAATTATTCTTTTATACATCTTCAATGAATTCAAGATTATTCTTCTGTTAAAATTTTCTTCAGCTTTTGATACATAAATGAAATGATCAGAAGCAATACACCCAACGAAATAAAGGCTGCAATTTTTCCTCCTTCAGACATTTCCCGAATATCGAAAATAAACATCTTCAATAAGGTAACTCCAAAAATAGTAAGCGAAATGATCCGCAGCGTTTTAACTTTAAACTTCATTCCGAGGATCATCAATATGAATGAACCAACACCCCATAGAATGGGGAAGCCAACTTTATATACCTGATGAGATACGCTATATAAGTCTTCATCAGATTTGAATGAAGACACCAATACCAGATTTAATAATTCAGCACTTGCAATATATATAACTGCAAATGACATAAACCATAAGTAAACACTAAATTGCGTAGCGTTTTTAGCAAATTTATTTTTCATCCATATAAATGTGTATCCTAATAGAATCAGTAAAAGCACAACATTTACGTAATGGAAATAATAATGAAAACCGAGTTCAGGAGATCTCATCAGATATTCATTGCGAAGATCCAGAACAATGGTATTGTAATAAATAAGATATGCAGCTGAAATTACAATGCAGGCAATGATCGGAAATAATTCCAGCAGAGCTACTTTTCGGAAGCGTACATACAGGGCGAATAACAATATAAATATTAAGTTATAACAGCAGGTGTAGATTGGTGTGATGTCTACATAGCTTTGCAATAAACCCAATCTGCTTTCGAATTGATAATAAACTTCCAGTAAACCACCGAAGTAAGCAACGACTAAAAATGCAATTTCCAATACACTTGCATATTCTTTAATACCCAGAGCCCCAAATAAGGTTTCGTTTGTTTCTTTTTTTAATAATAAAATCGTGGCACTTATTGAAGCAATAACAACTATAGTAGCTACAAATGCTTTATTGATAAACAATGGAAGGATTCCATCAAATGTACTATAGGCATGATGCCAGTCAAGCAGCAAGCTTATAAACATCAATGCATTAATAATAAATGAAGCAATCTTCATCAATTGTATGCCGGACTTTTGCGAAAGCCACAGTAGCAAGACTGTTTCCGCTGCCCAGAATAAGGTAATGTAATTCCCTTCTAATTGAATCGGTGCAGAAAGCGTAACAAAGGTCAGTACCAAACCAATGAGCAGATACACCAGATTGGAATCCACTTTTTTATTCTTGTATAATACATATGCAAAAATAAAATTGAATGACGCAATCAAAATAGTAAACAATCCTTGGTATAAGCCACCATGTATGCCTTTCAGAATAAACATACCTGCACTGTAATACAAGAAGGTATTGCTGATCAATATAGACAATTGAAACAATACAAAAGATTTATTCTCTTTGATGTTGTTTACAATATTCATCGCAAAGAACAATACATAAAATAATGTTGCAAAAAGCAATGCACCAACATACGGCAATGGTTCTTCGTCGTAATTAAATGTTTTAATGAGCCAGCCTGCGTACAATAAAATAGTAAATACAAAAGCAATAACATTGATTGCATTCCATCGCTTGAAGTACGAAAGAACGATCATACCGATATTTAAAACAGCAATGTATGTAAAGAGTACCTGATAATTTCCGCCACCTGTGCTCACCATAAATGGCGATGCAAAGCCGCCAATGATAGCAAGTATGGCCAGTTCTTTGCGGTCATAGAAAATTGACAAAATGACTGCAAACAATGTAATGATGACCATAATTATAAACGCCAAGGTCTGAGGCATTAATTTATATTCCTGAAAGGCAATGGTTATAGTCAGATAAAAAACAGCCAGTCCACCACCTACAAGCACTGAGCTAAATGCCCTGAACGTATTTCGAGTGTAATGTGCAATACCCACTAATATGGCACCACAAGCAATACCAATCAATACACGACCTGCAGGAGGAATCCATCCTTGATCAATAGCAAATTTCACAAAGAAGCCGATACCCAATACTAAAATGGCAATACCAATTTTATTAATAAGGTTCTCTCCTATAAATTTCTCTATATCCGGATTGCGTTCAAAGAAGCTCGGTTCTTTAGGTTTAACTACCTTCGGTTTAACAGGCTCTGTTGTTGGTACAAATAATGGACGTTCAGCCTTATGTTCAAATACAAAAGGTTCAGGTTTGATCACTTTTTCTTCAACAGGTATTTCCGGAACAATGACTTCCTTCACCTCTTCTTTAATAACCGGCGGTGTTATTATCGTTTCAGGCTTACTGACAGGCGCCTCTTCTGTTCTTATTTTATCCAGTGACTTTATACGCTGCAGTTCTGAACGTACGTCGTTCACATCCTTTGCCATAACCTGAAGCTTCTTTTGCAGTGCTTCGATTGTATCAAGCAATGTTCCTGTTCGGTTCAGCAAAATGAAAATGCAAAAAAATAATCCTGCAAAACCAATAACCATTAAAAGGCCTTCCATATTTGAATATTAAGGGGTTTAAATACTAAAGATATTTAAAATGAAATAAAAGTCATTTCTTTTTCGATTTAAGTTACCCCCTTCTTTATAAGTAATTGGAAGATATAAGGTTGCATCAATTACATTTTATACGTTTTCTAAAAATAAACGGGAAAGTATAGCATGTTGTTCTATGCTATACTTTCCCGTTCAAATAAAAAGCTTGTGGCGCTGACGATAATTACTTCATTTTGATCTCTATATATTCTGTTGTAATAGATTGTTCTGAATTGGTATAATCGAACTTTAAATGAGACTGTTCTACAAGCAATGTTGTTTCATCTTTCCATCTTACATTATCGGGTCCCCAATTGTACAATTCTTTTTCTCCAAGCTCTATCAATTCAGAACCGTTCACTTCAAAAAGCTGAAAACCATTAAAGGTGAAGCCTGCTTGAATATCCTGATTAAACGTAATGATATATTTGTTATCCGGAGAAACAACCGGCATACCATACAACAGTGTAGTGTCTCCAGATGATTTATTAATGAACACATATCCATATGCTTCATAATATACTCCCATCACCAGCCATTGATTGATCTCCGGCATGTCTTTAATAAATGTATAAACAGAATAATCATCCACATCATCCTCATCGTCGTTGTCATTTATCAGATATGTATTTTTATTATTCAGACATTTAAAAATTAATGAATCCCCACTACGGGAAACAGCAGATGCAACTTTTTGAATTCTATTTGCTTCAGATGTATCCTTCATTTTAAATGGATCTGCTGCTGCATTAAATTCATTTGGACTTGATGCACGTATTTCAAATTCGTGATTCCCTATATGAAAAATAGCAGAGTCAACCAGTTCAATCGGATGTTCTTCGCTATCCTTTATAAGAGTACTATCTGTAAGGCCATCTCTATCAGTCGATTCAGGAGTTTCATTTTTACATGAAAATACGATCAACGCACTTAACACAATTAGAAAAGAATACGGTTTCATCGGTCTAAATAGTTAATTAAAATACAAAATATCACCCGGTTTATTTAGATATAAAAGTGCACTAAAATTTATTTTATGCAAAATACCTCGGCTTATTTATTGATTGGAATGATGTATTTATGATAAAAATCATCGTATCTATTCTTCACAATAATGTAATCCTTTAATCATTTTTTTTCTATGTTGTTTTTGAGATCAATCAGGCGTTGCTTTACATTGTTCTGCAGGTTACGTTTGATAAATGGTGTAAGCATATTGAAAGGAAAACGTAACGTAAAAGAATACAAAAAAATAACTTCCGTTTCTTCAGGGCCGATCCGTTTAAAATTCCAGGAACCTAAAAAATCCTTAAACATAAATGGGCCCTTTGTCATTTTAACAGCTGTCACTTTCGGACGATTGAATGAAACATACTCTGTCTCCATCCCAATTCCGTTATGCGCTACGCAATACGCTTTCACTGTTAAACCTGCTTCTGTAGCACCATCGATCAGATCTGCCTTTTTTAGAAACGTATCCCACAGCAGACGATTTTTATAATCCTGCGTATAGTCAAACACACGTTCCTGTGAAGCATGTATGTAAATTGATTCAGAGAATTTTATCTGGTTCATGCGATTTTTATTAAGATGAACTACTTAGTTAGACAATTAACTTTGATGCAAATTCCACACATTACCATCCGGATCTTTGATCCCTGCAAATTTTCCCCAGGGTGTCGAATCAATCGGCGCCGTTTCAATACCGTTCTTATTTAATCGTTCAATATCTGCATCAATATCATCTGTAGCAATGGTCATTCCTGTTAAGCAACCCGCAGGCATCTGAGGAAACCAGTTTACAAGGGTGATGCATGTACTACCTTCCGGAAAGCGAAGCTGTATCCATTTCTGCGTCTCACTAAACGACGCTTCAACAACAAGCTCCAATCCCATTTTCAAATAAAATTCTTTTGACTTTTGGGGATCTGTTACAGGAACAGAAATAATTTCTAATGCTTTCATGAGTATGCATTTATTATTTATTCATTTTACTTTTTGCTTCAATACACCACAGTAATTCTTTTACAAACGCATCTGCTCTTTTATCTGTTCCGGCTTTATCCGTTGCATTGCCTTGTTCATCAAAAGCATCCTGAACTTTGGGCACAGGAAACATCGCAGGTACAGTCCAGGCTTTCATTTTCCATAAAGAAAATTGCAGCGAAGTAATGACCTGTGTGCCTCCAAATCCCCCATTGGAAACGGTAGCAATTGCAGTAGGTTTGCGGTGCCACTCATCGTATAAGAGATCAACTACATTTTTTAAAGCTGCAGGATAGCCTCCATTGTATTCAGGAGTAACAATCAATATACCATCGGCAGATTTGATCTTCTCTGCAAACTCCAATGTCTGTGCAGTTGGGTTTGTTTGAAATTTTAAACGTTCGTTAAAAACTGGAAACTGATATTCATTCAGATCGATGATTGCTGCGGTGGCTAATTTATTTTCTTCAATGTATTTTTTAAAATACATTGCTACTCTGTTACTGGCTCTGCCAACGCGTACGCTTGATGAAAGGATAATAATGTTGCTCATAAAATTTTGATTATATATTTAAAAATAAATACCTGATCTTATTTTAAGTTCAATTATTTTAGGAACATAAACAACAGGATGAAAAAATAATCTTGTTAGAATTTTAAACAGCAACGATTTTATGAAAAAAAATCGTCCGGAATGTAAGTCCCGGACGATTGATGATTTTTATACAAACAAGGATTAGTAAGCGCGTTGGCGTTCTAACGTTTTATCTAATGTACCTACAAGTTTATCAATTGCACCACTCACCGCTTTTTCAACTGTATCTGAAAAATTAGTAACTGCAATTGGTTTTAAACCTTCAAGACGTGCTTCAAGCAGACAACGCTTATCGTTACCACCTGTTTTATTGCTGTTCTCATCTGAAAGATATACTTCTATACGAGTAATGTGATCACTGAATCGATCCAAAGAATCTAAAATCATTGAATTCATATACGTTGCAGTACGATCATTCCCTGCAATATTTTTGTCGGTATTGAATTGAATAGTCATGGTCTTAATTATTACGGTTAGTACTATATAGTACGAGGCATACTATAAAACGGTTGTAAAGTTCAGGAATTATTAACAGAATTAACGCACACAAACGAACAATTTACCCCGACTTAGACCTCAGGTAAAATACGTATTTATTGGATTTCAGCGCATTCCGACCGAATAAGTTTATTTTTTTACGGTCTTTATTTTTAGTTGCGGATCATCTTTTTGAGGCGCTTTTTTATTAAAATCCTCATTCGTTTTAGCTTCTGTTAAAGATCCTTTGCCAGCAGATTTTTTTGAAGGAGTTGTAGTGTTTTTAGTTATAGCCATAGTAATTCATTGGTTGGTTGATGCCTCAATATGGAATTTGATAAACGAAATTGCAAGTATAAAATACTGAATATGTGAATCATACAATTATTTATCAAAATCATGTAAATGCATTTATTCAGATCTCTCAGGTTTACCCTCTTCCTCACTTTAATAATATAACCTGAGATTTTGTTTGTTTAATCAAAACATTCCATTTACTTTGAAATACAAAGTACTTTATAATTAAAACTAATAAAAACTACGAATATGAAAACAAGTAAAAAATGGATCGAGCATTTCGAAGCAAATGCATTAGAGCAACGGGTAGAATGGAATCGTCCTCCCATGATCACAGAATGTGAAACAGATTCAATATTGAATTCTCTACAGGCATGGCAATTAGGTGAAACGTCTGATGGAACACATCTCATTCATGCATCAACGATCTATGCAAACAATATCAATGATCCGGATTACATAGATGCGGTAAAACTGTTTATTAAGGAAGAACAAAAACACGGTAATAATTTAGGAAGCTATCTCGATGCAATTGGTAAGCCACGGATCAAAAAAGATTGGGGAGATAGTTTATTTAGAAAGATCCGCTATTTCAATACCAACATGGAGATCTGGACATTGGCTGTAATTACCGTGGAAAGTGCTGCTCAGGTATTTTATCAATGTCTTAAGAATGCAACAGGCTGCAAACTCTTACAGCAGATCTGCACAGATATATTAATTGATGAAGCCTATCACATCGATTTTCAAACGGAAAGAATGACAATTATATTCCAATCAAAATCTTCAATCACCCGATTGATAAGCCGCATGGTCTACCCTATTTTTTTCTTTGCTACTTCCCTGGTTGTATGGTACGCACATAAAAAACTATTCAAAGCCGGAGCAGTTGGGTTTAAAAAATATATAGAAAAAATGAAGTACAAATATTTTAAAACATTGCACAGAGTTGCATTTAGCGAACAGCCAATAAATATGCTCTCTCAACAGGTAGCGTACTGAATTTCATCATTTAAACCACTCTAACACCAATCGCTGTTATATTATGGGAATGGTGTTAGAGTAGATTTTATCTACTCCGATTTATTTCACACAAAGTTTAGTCTTCAACACAAAATCTTTTTAACTTGTTCTACATACTATTCCATGTGCCAGCCACGCAATGACTTCTACGCTATCGGGTCTGATAAAAATTTTCATTAACCTTTTTGCATGCATCTATTGTATACATGCATCCGTTGCGCAAGATAGCATCACTTCTAAAAAAGACTCCATACGTCAAACAGATCTGATAGAAATTATATTCAAAAAACATCCCGAAAAACAGTCCGTTAAAATAAAAAAAGACAAGAAAGTATATATTACCGTATTGCCTGCTGTTGGCTACACTCCTGCTACAAGTCTTGCTGCTGTATTAGCAGCGAATGTTGTTTTTTTTACTGGAGATCCTAAAACTACCTATGCATCTGTTGTTGCTACAAGTGCTACGTATACGGCAAACAAACAGTTCATACTTCCTGTTCGTTCGAACATCTGGCTAAAAGATAATTCATGGAACCTCATTGGCGACTGGAGGTTTATGAAATATCCGCAATACACTTATGGCTTAGGAGGTGGAACTGAAAAGTCAGATGCCAATATGATTGATTTCTCGTATGTACGCTTCTATCAATCTGCATTACGGAATCTTTACTCCAAGCTTTATTTTGGAGGCGGTGTTAATGTAGATTATTTTTATAACATAAAAGAAGAATGGAACGGTAGTGCACCGAGCGATTTTGAAACGTATGGAGTTGGTACAGGTACTGAGTCATTTTCCGATGGATTGAATGTGCAATGTATATGGGACAATCGTAAAAACACCATCAATCCGGAGAAAGGGAGTTATGTAAATATTGTGTACCGCTTCTATCCTAACTTTATGGGAAACAGTAAGCCATGGGCCTCTGTTTATGCGGATTTCAGAAAGTACATTCAATTGCCGTCAAAAGGAAAAAACATTTTAGGCTTCTGGCTGTTTTACTGGGGAGCACCCAAGGGAACTGCTCCGTATCTCCTTCTCCCAAGCAATGGCTGGGACACGTATACCAATACCGCGCGTGGTTATGTGCAAGGCAGATTCAGGAGCATCAATATGCTGTATGCAGAAGCAGAATACCGTTACCGGATCACAAAAAATGGTTTATTGGGAGGTGTATTATTTGTGAATGCCGCCACCTATTCAGAACCGGGAAACGGTAAGTACAAATATGTGTATCCGGCTGTAGGCGCTGGCCTTCGTGTAAAATTAAATAAAGATTCCAATACCAATCTGTTGATTGATTTTGCTATTGGCCTAAAGCATTCAAACGGATTCTACCTGGATGTCGGTGAAATATTTTAACGAACCAAACGGATGAGTTCAATACGTTATCTGCAAAGAAGGTCGAATACTCACTTCCGGATGATTACCCGAAGCAAAGAAATATACATTGTACGGTTCTTCTTTTGCAAGCTTTAACAAGAAGCCGAAACGTTCATCGGTTGGTTTATTGATCATGTTCTGAACAAGCTTTGTCACATCCAGCTTTAAATAATTTGCTTTCGCATCCGTTTTCTTCTCTACTAACACTCTATCGACAGCTGTAGCTTCAGGCTGTGTTTTCCATGTAACGGTTGTTTCATTCCATTCAGATGTTATTTGTTCAATCATAAAACCAACATTACCTGAGTTACCATCTCCTGGTAAAACTTTATCGTATTTTGATGTCGGATTAAAATACAGATTCAAATAAGCAGATTTGATTTTCACATTCTGTGAAATATTAGAGGTGTTAAAATCCAATGTAACCCGATTAATATTCAGAATATCATTCTGAGTCCATGCGTACAAATGAATGTCTTCAGCCAACCCGCCATTGTTATTGGGAACAATCCTGCTGAATACTGCATCACCTCTTGAAGATTCATAGGAATATAGCATGACTGTATTTCCGGAAGAAGCTGAAGCTCCTTTAGGCTTAGAACAGGAAATACATAAAGTGATAACAACGAAGAATGCTAATGTTATTTTTTTCATAAAATGATTTTGAAAAGGACATTTAAAATAAAATGCCACCTTACTCAGGTGGCATTTTATTTTGTATAAGAATATAAGAAGAACTCTTCTCTACTGATCACTGACAACTGACCACTATTACGCTAATATACGAACCGGATCTTCAAGGTAGCTTTTCAATGTCTGTAAGAACGCTGAACCTACTGCACCATCTACTACACGGTGATCGCAAGCAAGTGTTACTTTCATGATGTTACCAACTACAATCTGTCCGTTTTTAACGATCGGTGTTTGTTTGATCCCACCTACAGATAAGATACATGCATCCGGGGAGTTGATGATTGATGTAAATTCATCAATACCAAACATACCTAAATTTGAAATCGTGAAGGTATTACCAGACATATCTGCCGGTTGAATTTTTTTGCTCTTTGCTTTCGCTCCAAGTTCTTTTACTTCCTGAGAAATATGAGATAGTGATTTAGAATCTGCAAAACGAACTACCGGAACTACTAAACCGTCTTCAATTGCAATAGCAACACCGATGTGGATGTGGTGATTCACGCGGATTTTATCTCCCTGCCATGAAGCATTTACCATAGGGTGTTTGCGAAGTGCAGCTGCTGATGCACGAATAACCATATCGTTGAACGATACTTTCGCAGTAGCTACTTCGTTGATGCTGCCACGTGCTTCAATTGCCTTATCCATGTTGATTTCCATGGTTAAGTAGAAGTGCGGAGCAGTAAATAAGCTTTCAGATAAACGCTTCACAATTACTTTACGCATTTGCGAAACCGGTACTTCATCAAAGCTTTCCTGACCAACAACATTTGGTAAAGAAGCTGCTGCCGGAGCACTTGCACCTTTGGCCGGTGCTGCTTCTGCAGGAGCTGCTTTGAAGTTCTCAACGTCGCGTTTTACAACACGCCCGTGATCACCTGTACCTTTAACCTGTCTGATATCGATTCCTTTATCCGAAGCAATTTTACGAGCTAAGGGAGAAATTTTAGATCTTTCATCTGAAGATGCAGAACCGTTAGATGCCGGAGCACTTGCTGCTGCAGGTGCAGAAGCTGATTCTGTTTTAGCCGGTGCGCTTGCTGCTGCCGGAGCTGCAGAAGGTTTACCGTTTTTATATGCGTTGATGATCGGAGTTACATCTGTTCCTTTTGCACCAATAATGGCAATAAGTCCATCGATTTTAACTGCGTCACCTTCGTTTACCGCAATGTGAAGAAGCGTACCGTCTTCATACGATTCCATTTCCATGGTAGCTTTATCTGTAGCTACTTCTGCAAGCAACTCACCAGATTTAACTGCATCGCCTACTTTTTTATGCCATGCTACAATCGTTCCTTCAACCATTGTATCGCTCATTTTAGGCATTAAAATAGCTTCCGCTTTGATAGAAGAAAGATCTACCGCCGGTGCAGAAGATGCTGCCTGTTCAGCTACTGCTGCCGGCGCTTCTGCTTTAGCTTCTGCCTTTGGAGCAGCTGCCGGAGCACCACCATTTTTGATCTGACTTAACAGGGCATCAATATTCTCACCGTCTTTACCAATAACTGCAATTACACCATCGATAGGTACTGCACTTTTTGCTTCAGCTGCGATATATAGGAGCGTTCCATCTTCATAAGATTCCATTTCCATGGTCGCCTTATCCGTTTCAACTTCTGCTAACAGGTCGCCGGATTTCACCTTATCTCCTACTTTTTTGTGCCATGCCGCGATCACACCTTCTGTCATGGTATCGCTCATTTTAGGCATTTTAATCAATTCTGCCATTATCTTTCTATAGAGATTAAACGTATGCTTAGAATTCAAAAATACGGTTTTTACAATAAATTCCCACTACTAAGTATAGAATTTATCTACGTACTTTTTCGTAGTTTTCTTTTTTAAATTCTTCGTCCTCATTTAAAGGACTGTTTGTTAACCGATTGCTTTTAGATCCTAATCCGATTCTAATTTTCTTTCTTTAACAACAACTTGATTTTTTAGGTTTCCCAAGGAAATTTAAGCCAAGCCAAGCAAATGCCGCTGGTCGTTACTGCAAACAATTTCAATTCTTTCCCCTATACCTTCCAGTACATACAAACACAGATTACTGTGTTCAAATTGATCCATCTTCGCAAGACTGGTATTCGTAATATGGCTTAATAAGATACGGATTGCCCTGCCGTGCATGCACATCAATATGGTTTCATACTCAGAATTCAAAATCTCTTGTATCACAGGTTCTTGTCGTCTCTGTACATCCACCGGACTTTCTCCGCCCCACATTTTGAATTCTATATCTCCCTGCTGCCAACGTTGCAGAAGATCTTTATATTCATTGTGTTCGGTTGCTGTAGCAAGTTTACCATCCATATCTCCCCAGCTGATCTCATTTAAACCCGGACGAATGTAATGCGGAATGGATTCATCAATAAACGCCTGTACAGATTCAATACTTCTGTTTAAAGCAGAGGTGTACACAACATCAAACGGAATGTGTTTGTAGGCTTGATAAAATGCATCTGCCTGAGCACGACCGGTATCATTCAAAGATGAGTTTACGGCACTGCCTTGTACGATTCCCTTTTTATTGAATTCAGTTTGTCCATGACGGACAAGGTATATTTTTTTGGTACTCAAAATTATTCTACTTTTGTTAGCCTTCAATCTTGCTTACAAGTATAATGATAAATACAAACATAACACTTGAAGAATTAAATAAAATGAGTGTGAACACCATAGGTGAACACCTTGGAATTGTATTTACTGAAGTGGGTACCGATTATATCTGTGGTACCATGCCGGTTGATAACCGTACCAAACAACCGATGGGATTGCTGCATGGCGGCGCATCCGGAGTATTGGCCGAAACACTTGGCAGCATCGGTTCGTATTTATGTGTAGATGTGAAAACGCAGGCTTGTGTGGGATTGAATCTTTCATGCAATCATGTTCGTGCTGCAAAAGACGGCATTGTTACAGGCAAAGCAGTCTTGATACACAAAGGCGGAAAGACACATATCTGGAACATTGATATAACAAACGATCAACAACAACTGGTTTGTAGCAGCAGATTAACTGTAATGGTGTTGGATAAAAAGTAGTATGAATTCTTCAACAGTTGTACAGACAGACATATCGGAGAATCTTTGTAAAAAAGATTTGATCAAAGGCAGCTTATATACTGCCATGCAACGCTCGTATGCAATTGCCTGCTGGTCTTGTCCGGAATCAAAAAGCTGGGACATCATACTAGACCCGGAACCTTTAGAGCTTGCCGAAAATAAAACGCCTTACCTGTATAAATTGCCTTCGGGTTTTTTGATTGCTCCATTCAAATCAAATGCTGCAAAATATTTTATACAGAAAAAAATACATATCCAGGTTGGAGAAACCGTAAACAGTGAAGCACAGCCCGAATATTCAATGATTCTGGAGGATGTGTTTCAGACAAGCAGCCAGACAAAGGGTTTGTCTTTAGCAGATCTGCTTCCTGAGAAAACAATTCAAAATACTTCTACGGATCATGATTATATTGCCGGCGTTGAAGCTGCAAAGAAAGTTATTATAGAAACCGAATTGCAGAAAGTTGTATTGGCACGTTCGAAAGAACAACCGATATCGCTTGCTGATCTGGAAACCGTTGTATTGAATCTGCGCAAACAGTATCCGTTGGCGTATGTAGCAATTTTCTTTCATCCTGAAACAGGTTTGTGGATCAGTGCTACACCTGAATTATTATTGGCAACAGATAGCGATGGTACTTTCAAAACCGTTGCGCTTGCAGGTACACAAAAATACAATCCCGATATTCCGATCCGTGATGTATCCTGGACGCATAAAGAAATTGAAGAACAGGCATTGGTTGGCAGATACATCATTAATTGTTTTAAAACAATACGTTTACGCGAATACATTGAAGAAGGTCCGCGTACCATTCAGTCCGGTAATCTGCTGCATTTAAAAACTGTTTACACAGCGAATACAACCGAAGTAAACATGCAGGAACTTGGAACAACCATGCTGCAGCTGCTGCACCCGACTTCAGCGGTATGCGGAATGCCTAAAAAACCTGCAACCGAATTCATTGAACAATACGAACATTTCGATCGCAATTTATTCAGCGGTTACTCCGGACCGGTGAACATGGATAGAGAAACGGCTCTTTATGTAACATTGCGCTGTGCACAGATTCATTCAAACAGTATTACGTTATATGCAGGAGCTGGAATTACAGCCTACTCTGTAGCGCAAAAAGAATTTGATGAAACGAATCTGAAAATGGATGTAATCGGTAAAGCGTTTAGTAATTTATAAATTCAACTTTTTAGAGAAACACTGTGCAAGCAATCTACGATATACCCGAAATACTTTTTCAGCATGGTGTAACAGATGTAGTACTGTCGCCGGGTTCACGTTGTGCACCTTTAAGCATTGCATTTGCGCGCCACAAAAAACTTCAGATCAAAGTTGTACCCGACGAACGTTCTGCTGCATTCATTGCCTTAGGTATGTCACTACAGACTCAAAAACCTACGGTATTGATCTGCACATCGGGCTCTGCCTTATACAACTACGCTCCTGCTGTTGTAGAAGCGTATTATCAGCGTGTACCGTTAATCATATTAACGGCAGACAGACCACCTGAATGGATCGATCAGAACGACGGACAAACGATTCGTCAACAGGAAATATACGGCAAACACAGTAAAGCATTTTTTCAACTCTCTGCAGAGCACGAACTGCCCGCAACACAATGGGAAACCTACCGCAAAGTAAACGAAGCAATTTCAATCTCTGAAGCATACCCGAAAGGGCCAGTGCATATTAACATTCCATTCAGAGAACCTTTTTATCCTAAAACGGATATCACGTTCTCTGAATCTCCAACGGTTATTAAACGCGAACAGCCTGTTCATACATTAAGCACCGATCAATGGAAAAACATTCAGCATAAATTAGATTCCTATAAAAAGATCTTATTTGTTGGTGGTCAACATCCGTATGATGAATCACTGCGCTTAAAGATCGGCAACATCAAAGCACCTTTTATCGGCGAGGTTGTTTCCAACCTGCATGGCGTGCGTAATGTAATCCATACACACGATACCATGCTCACTTCAATTCCCTTAAGCGATCTGGAAGAATTAAAGCCGGATCTGGTAATATCTTTTGGTGGTGCTTTATTATCAAAATGGTTGAAACAGTATATCCGTACCAATGATTCAATTGATCATTGGTATGTAGGTCCGGATGTAACAACACCGGATGTATTTCAGCAGCTCACGGAAATTATTCCGGTGCAATTAAATGAGTTTCTTTCTCAGACAAGCATTGCTTCTGCAACCCAGGATCAATTCCTTCAACGCTGGATACAACAACAGACACACATCGTTCCGGCAATCCGTGATTTCAATACGAAGGAAAAAATATTCAATGAATTTACAGCCCTTGCAGATGTGCTGCACCATCTTCCCTCTTTTGGCAAGCTTCATTTAGCTAACAGTATGTCGGTACGTTATGCCAACACTATTGGTATTACGCAGCGTTCAGCGGAAGTATTTGCAAACAGAGGCACAAGCGGTATTGATGGAGTGATCAGTACTGCATATGGCTATGCATTGAAAACCACACAGCTTGTAACCATAATTACTGGCGATATGGCCTTCTTCTACGATCGCAATGCTTTTTGGAATAACTATAAACCATCCAACCTGCGTGTTGTTTTATTGAATAACCACGGAGGTGGTATCTTCCGGATGATCGACGGTCCTTCTGCCTTACCGGAATTGGATGAGTTTTTTGAAACGAAACAACCATTAAGTGCGAAGCATCTGGCTACGGAGCAGGGATTGGAATACACCTTATGCAAAAATTTCAATGATCTGAACAAAGCGCTGGAAGACTTCTTCCAGCCATCTATGTTTGGAAAAATTTTAGAAATAGAAACCGATTCAAGAAAAAACACAGAAGTGTTTAAACGCTTTAAGAAAACAATCCAACAACATTATATATAAACTCAAAAAGTAAATTCCAAATCTTGTCCCACTCTATCCGTAGAATTAGCGAAGCGCTCTATGGATTATAGAATAAAATAGAGTCTTTGACTCGTTTTTAATATACGGATGTTTTATAATCGAGTCGAAGACTCTCAATTATTAAACATCCGTAGAACGCTGTAATTTGGAATTTACTTCTTGTTCATACTATTTTTTTTAACGCCATGATGTATCCAACATGTATACCTTCATGAAAGACGAGGTAATTAATAGCATCATCAATGGTTTGTAAGCTTACTCCATATCTGGTTTTAAAAGGTTTGAACGATGTGAGCATGTGCTGCTTGTAATCACTCTCCAAACGGTCAATTGTCGGCAGCAACAATTTTTTAATCGTGTCAATTGCATCTGAAGAAATAATACCCTGAGGTTTAGTATCTGATTTGAATAACTTTATATAGCCTTCATCCACTACGATCGACACATTGCTGCGTATGTAACATACATCCTGTTGACTGGCGATCAGATGTCCCATATTCCAGATGATGTTATTTTTATATCCCGGTGGAATTTTATTCAATTGATCATCTGACATATCGTTTACCATACCCAATACAAATGAGCGTGCCTTTCGGATAATTTCAATTTGTGTTCTCATAGCTGTAAAAATTTATTTATAAAAGTTCTGCAAAAGTATCCCCCTTACTCATGTCTCCCGTTTCAAAGCCTCGCTTAAACCAATAGATACGCTGCTCTGAAGTACCATGTGTAAAACCATCCGGTTGTACATATCCACGAGCCATTTTCTGCAAGTGATCGTCCCCCACGGCACCTGCTGCGCTAATTGCTTCGTCTATATCCCCCGGCTCCAGTACATTCTTCATCTCCTGATTGTGGTGTGCCCAAACACCTGCATAAAAATCAGCCTGCAATTCCAACGCAACAGATAATTTATTCGATTCTTTCTCACTTAAATTTTGTCGTTCATTATAAACTCTTTCAGATGTTCCTAATAAATTCTGTACATGATGCCCCACTTCATGTGCAATCACATAGGCAATAGCAAAATCACCGCCTTCAGCACCATATTTATTTTTCAGTTCATCAAAGAAAGATAGATCTATGTATACTTTTTGATCGGCCGGACAATAAAACGGACCGATCGCAGAACTTGCTTCTCCACAGCCCGATGTAGTAGCATTTCTAAAAAGTACCAGCTTGGGTTCAACATAGGTTTTTCCTGCTTCAGCAAATAATTTATTCCAGACATCTTCATTGTCTGCAAGCATTACGCCCACCATTTTACCCATTTCCTGATCTTCAGCACTCAGTGGCTCATCAGATGCTGACTCTTGCGAAACATGTACCTGTTGCTCCAGCTGATTTAATACTTCAGTACCATCACCTCCTAAAAATAATTGTACCAACAAAAAAACAATACCTATAGCACCGCCTCCCAATGCTATTTTGCCTCCTGCACCTCCGCTTCTACGATCTTCTACGTTATCACTGCCACGTCTGTTTAGCCATTTCATAATTTTCTGTATTTTTTAATTCATTTTTTTGTAAAAACACACCTTACTAAAGATAGCTTAAATCATTGATTTATAAAACAAGTTAAAACAAAAGGGCTGCTACGTTACCGTAACAGCCCTTCTACAATAAATGATAGAAATCAGATTATTTTTTCTTTTCTGTATAGTTTGAATTTTTGATCATTTCATCAAAATAAAGAATTGACCAAACAATATTTGTTTTTTCTGAATAAGGAATAACATCATCCAATGTTTCATTCAAAGAATTAACAAAATCCGATTTGTTTTTTGCTTCTTTTTCTAAATGTGCAATATTAACTTCTGTTTCAGGAATTGACATATCGTTGAATGTTGCACCCGGCTCCGGATGTAACGATAAGAACGGTAAAATTTCAATCAAATATGCAAGTCTGGCTTTGTAGATGTTAATTAGCTCCAACTTTGGCATTGCAGTCAATTCTTCTTTCGTATAATATTTTGTAATCTTTTTTAGTTTAACAAATGCATGAGCAGTATCTTTTCCTAATACATTATACGATATTGGAGCAGCAACTTTTTCGTTCGTTGTGAAACTTAGCATAACAAACATGCTTATTAAACCAAGAACAAAAACTATCGACAGTTTAAGAATATTGTTTTTCATATAATTAATTAAATTTTATTTAGAATTTATTTTATAAAGTTAATAGAAAATCTGTTTGAATAGATTGAAGCTATTTTATTTATAACATGAAGTTTTCCACAGTGGCTTGTGGGCTAAAATGTTAATTAATTAAATATAAGTAAATTAATTATAAAAACCAGTAATATATATTTTTTTGAATTAAAACGAAAAACAAGAAGTTACGTATTAAGCATTTTTCAAACCTTGTCTTTCTAAATGCATATGACTTGAATCTGTTTTGAAAATAGATTTTCACCTGTGTGAAACAAAATGCAATCAGTTCCTTTAATCTCAGTCATTCCCATCCGATTTAGCCCTATTTTAGCTATCTTTACAGCCTTAAATTAATTTTCATGATCTCAATAGATGGTTTAGCAGTTGCTTTTAGTGGCAATACGCTATTTAGCGATGTTACCTTCAACATCAACGACAATGACAGAATTGCCTTGATGGGTAAAAACGGAGCAGGTAAATCTACCATGCTCAAAATTATAGCAGGTGTAGATAAACCAACACGCGGTAAAGTAACTGCGCCTAATGGTGCTGTAATTGCTTACTTACCTCAGCATTTATTGGTTAAAGACGACAGCAATGTATTTGAAGAAACATCAAAAGCATTTGCAACAGTATTAGCTTTGAAAAAAGAAATTGATGAACTCAATCATCAGTTAGAAACGCGCACCGACTATGAAACCGATGCGTATATGAAAATTATTGAGCGTGTATCCGAAGTGAGCGAGCAATATTATTCTATTGAAGAAGTTAATTTTGATTCAGAAGTTGAAAAAACATTACTAGGCTTAGGCTTTTTACGCGAAGATTTCACTCGCCCATGCTCTGAATTCAGCGGTGGATGGCGGATGCGCATTGAGCTTGCTAAAATTCTATTGCAAAAGCCCGACTTGATCTTGTTGGATGAGCCTACCAACCACCTGGATATTGAATCCATTCAGTGGCTGGAAGATTTTTTGGTTAACAATGCAAAAGCTGTAATGCTGATTTCTCACGATAAAGCATTTGTAGATAACATCACAAACCGTACGATTGAGGTTACAATGGGTCGCATCTACGATTACAAAGTAAATTATTCGCATTATTTAGAATTACGTAAAGAACGCCGTCAGCATCAGCAAAAAGCATACGACGAACAACAACGATTTATTGCCGACACAATGGAATTTGTTGATCGTTTTAAAGGCACATATTCCAAAACGTTGCAGGTTCAGTCGCGTGTGAAAATGCTTGAAAAGCTTGAGCCGATTGAAGTTGACGAAGTAGATACATCCTCCTTAAGTTTGAAGTTCCCTCCTGCTCCACGCTCCGGAAATTATCCGGTAATCGCGAGAGAGCTTACTAAAACCTATGGAAATCATGTGGTTTTTAAAGATGCATCACTTACCATTGAACGTGGTGAAAAAGTTGCATTTGTTGGTAAAAACGGTGAAGGTAAATCAACGCTGATCAAAGCTATCATGAGCCAGATCGACTATGATGGAGAGTTGGAACTTGGTCATAATAGTATGATCGGTTATTTTGCTCAAAATCAGGCTGCCTTATTGGACGAAGATTTAACCGTATTCCAAACAGTTGATAACATTGCTATCGGAGACATGCGTACTAAAATCCGCGACATCTTAGGAGCATTTATGTTTGGAGGAGAAGCTTCTGCTAAAAAAGTGAAAGTGCTTTCGGGTGGAGAAAAGACGCGTTTGGCAATGATTAAATTATTGCTGGAACCTGTTAATCTATTGATCCTCGATGAGCCTACAAACCACCTGGATATTAAAACCAAAGACATTTTAAAAGAAGCCTTAGTAGCATTTGATGGTACGATCATCCTTGTATCTCACGACAGAGATTTCCTGAATGGTCTGGCAACAAAAGTCTTTGAATTCGGCAACAAACGTATCAAAGAACACTTCGAAGATATCAATGGCTTCTTACGAAATAAGAAAATGGATAACCTGAAAGAGATCGAACGCAAAGCAAAATAATACCGATCCCAATCATGTAAAACCGTGATTGGGATTTTGTTTTTAATTCAGTTAACACATACGATTGATAACTTTTCCTCGTTTTACAGTATATCATTGGTTACATTCATATATGAATAAAATCATAATATTCTCCCTCTTGTTTTTCACGTATCTAACGGGCTTCTGTCAGACAGATACGATCTTTTTTAAAAATCAAAAAATATCCTGTAAAGTTCTTAAAATCAAAACAGATTCTATAAACTATAAATTAGTTACTTCTGAAACGCAATATGCCGTTGCGAAAAAAGACGTAGATAAAATTATTTATAAAAACGGAAAAGTCTTTTCCGTAAAGGAAGATATACGAATAGTACATGTTGATGGTGTTTCGAATTTTAATGATGTAGTAATTACATTTACTCCCGGAGATACAATTAAAAGCACAAAAATTACAGATCTCAACATCTCCTTTGATTTTGAGGAAAGCGGACAATCAAAGTATCTTGAAAAAGCATATAAACAACTAAAGATCCATGCGTCAATGCTTGGTGCTAATATTGTATACATACCAGAGCAAGGTGCGCTGAGCGCTGCAGGTATTACAGACAGCTCCATGACAGATTTACACGGCATTGCTTATTGCAGCAGCGTTCCAACACTAGATGAATTCGATAAAAAGATCGGTGACAAAACAGAGTTCAACGCGACTGAACAATGGTATTTACCCAAAGGAAAACCAGACGTTTATCAGCTGTACTTTAATGGTAAGTTTATTATCAGTGAAATTACAGAAAGCGAAGGTTTCGTGTATATAAACGGAGAACTAAAAGGTTTTCCCAAAGCAACGTCCTTCCGTTTAATTTCAATTTCTCCAAAATTCTTTACTGTTAGTTTTGAGCTGAACAACAACGTATACAATGTTCAGGTGAACTTATAAGAACAACGGTTTACACATAAAAAAGTGAAGGCTTATGCCGATCCCCAATAGCTATGGGGATCGGCATAAGCCTTCACTTTTTTATGCCCAGATTTGTAAGAAACAGTCTTTGTCAGATTGAATTACTTTTTAGGATTGATCGGTAATCGTTTAAATATTTCGATTACAGCTGCATTGATCTCTGTAGGGATGTCTGTTGAAATGGTCATGTCTTTGTCGTTTGCGCCTGCTCCCCAGATATATCTTCGTGTCTTCGTATCATACATGTTTACGATCAATGCACCTTCTTCTACACGATGCTCTGTAACTTTACCGCCGGCAACCGGTACAGAAACGCCAGCGCCATAATAATATCCGCCATAGTATCCTGTTGAATTAGCCGGGTAGCCAGTTGTTCCATTAGGACTTACAGGTGTCTTTTGTCCCATGTTATAACCATTCGGATCGAAAGCTGGTCCACCGTAATAATTCTGTCCGTAATATGCAGGTGCATACACCGAAATACCTACACTTGTTGTAGCTGATTGCTTATATTCAACTGTTTCGTTCAAACGGGTATCAAACATAAAAACCACATCCGGATTGATTGTATCCAACTTCATCCCTTTCTTTATCAATTCTGCATCACAAACTTTGATGATGTAATTCCCATAAGGTTTGTCCTTTCTGTGCATGTCGATAACCGTATCATAAGGTGCGATCCATGCAAACGTTTTATACTTAGAAAAGTCTGTTTTCTTATCGTAGCTTGAAAATATTTTCAGCTTTGTAACATAAGAAGTCAGTAAAATGGCAGCAACTACAAGTATGGATAAAAGTATTTTTTTCATTTCTATTCTATTAAATATTTCGCAATATACACATTTGTAAAGATATAGCTTGCAATGATTTAGATCAACTTTTCCTTATCACAGAGTCTGGGTGGCTGGCCGAAAAGGTACAACCTCGGCAACATGTGTGATTAGGTAAGTTGCGGAAACAGTTTACCTTCGATATCGATTATCTTACCACAAACTCCTTTTCAGCTAGTTCATTTCCGTTAATCACAATGGCAATCTTATGCTTACCGCTGTAATGCTTACGTGTTGTAAGATCTTTAAAAGAAATACGTTTACTGATCATATGCTTGCTGGCTTTTGGATATATTTTTTCTGTGATCTTAAACAGTTTACGACTATTTTTTCCAGCAGCTTTTGCGTAGTAAACCGCAAACTCAATACGCAATTTACTCTCCTTTTTAGCATCTGTTTCCAGTTCAAATGAAAAAGAAATCTCTTCACCCAGGGCTATCTGTTTTTTATTCAGATTAAGATTTAATACAGAACAACGAACAGAAGTATTCAGATCAAACAAACCAAGTACTTCCGCATGTGCTTTCTTTAATAGTGTTCTGGCGCCATGCTTAATGATCCAATCAGTATATTCCGATTTTCCTTTCCACTTTTTAATTAAAGAAATTACCACATCGGGATTATCTTTTGCAATATCATTCAAATTGTTTGCAACGCTTTTACGCACATACAACGACTCATCGTTTTTAAGATTTTCCAGAATCGCCAAGATCAGTGTAGGATTTTTTTTGAATACAGGAATTGCCATTCCCCAGGGCAAACGTGGTCTGCAGCCTTCGCTTGAGAAACGGCGAACACTCGGATTTTTATGCGTAGACCATTTCAACATCTGCTTCATTACTTTCTCAGGATGTTTGATCAGAAAAGGACGCACAGCAAATTCACAGCTTGTGTATTGCGTGATCTCTTCAATGGCTTTCAACGAAAGCGTTACATGCTCTTGTCCGAATATTTCTACATACTCTGCTAAAAATAAATAATGAAAACTCTGATGGTTATCTGAACCACCTCTTAAATGGTGCACCCAATTAATGATCGTTTGTATATCCTTAGCGTAATCCTGATGCAAGAATTGCTGCAGCACGTTCGCCAGATGTTTCATACGTTGCTTTAATTCTCGTGCATCCCAATCCGAATCAAATACAGCCTTTACAAATGCTTTTTGATTAAGTTCAGGATAAACATGTTTTAAAGACTTTGTTAATGAATCAATAAATGCAGGTGAATAAACATTTTTTAGGGGCTCCATGAAAATAATTTTCTATACTTAAACCGAGATCAAATCACAATACCAAAATCCCTTGGTCTTTATTGGCGACTTACATACATCATCATCAAATTGATATTCCAGAGGCTTATAGATCTTTTCACCTACTGTGAATGTAATGGGAGTTTTAAAAACCGGACCGTCATAACAAAACGTATGATACTCGCCGTTTTCACCGCAAGGATCTACAAAGGCAGGCAACTCATTTACAAAATCTGTATCGATCTCCTTGCCCACCCAAGACTCTTCTAAATATCCATCATTGATGCAACAGGTAATCGTTTTAAATTGTTTTGCTATAAAATCCTGGATCAATGCCTTTGTATCCATTTTCCATAAAGGAAAAACGCCGAGCAGATCAACCTTCTTCAAATTCTCTTCTCTATAAGACCGTAGATCTTCTAAAAAAATATCTCCAAAGATAACATGAGTTACTCCTTCGGCTTTTACCCGCAGCAATGTATCCCGCATCAGTTCTTCATACTCAGCATGTGTTCCATCTTTGATACGTACTTTGATCGCAGGAATACCAATAGATTCAATCTGTTTGTCAAGCAGCTCCTCACGCACGCCATGCATGGAGATTCTTTTGAAGGCATCGTTTACAGTTGTCATCAGATACACAACATCAAATTGTTTTTCCGATAACACTTTATGCAGGCAATAGGAAGAATCTTTCCCACCACTCCAGCAAAAGAGTGCTTTAGGTAATGTACTCATATTATTTTTTGTATCCATACGGACAATGTCTGCAACCGTTCTTGCAGCAACTACCGCGCTTTAAATGATAACTGCGTGTAAATACATAGAAACCATTTTCAATATAATAATCATCTTCCTGCACAAGGAATTTATTTAAGACTGCTTCTTCTTTTGCCAAAGCTTCTTTTAAACATGCTTCACACAAACAATCCTTACCATCTTCAACACCAGATATTGGTTCGTAAGCCATACACCAGCACTGCTCATCCGTACTCCCGCAGGTCATATCTGCTGAACACACAGAGCAGGATTTCAGTTGCATGATATTATTATTTAGCTAATGGCAACGCCAACAAACGCTCGTATGTTTTTTTATACAAGCTCGTACCTAGTAATACATAGAATGCTATACCACCCCACCATGCACAATTGAGTATGAGATTTTCCATTGCATAATAGTCTTCGCAGATCTTAGGGTTATTTGTACAATATTGATATTCATCCGGCAACTGTCCTATGTCAAGGTATTCATGAAAATACAAATACAGAAATAACGGAGCGAAAGCAAACGTAGCATTCGAGAGTAAGATGAAGACTGTTTTCAAAGAAGAATAGTGTTGCAAATTCCGGTTGAAGAAACTAAAATAAATACCAGTGAAAAACACGATCATAATAACATGTATACCAAACCCTTCATCATCCCATATTACAATCGTTAAAATGATTACAGCAAGTGCCAACAAAGCAGTATACACAAACATAAGTATGAATTCTCTCAAACGAATATTTTTGAAGATGAACAACAATACCGACAAACATAAAGCAACATGAAACGTAACGATCAAGCGTAAGAGCAAGTCGTTCCATTTCTGGTGTTTTGCTGACGTAATCGTACTATGTACTTCACCTATGCGATATTGATCCAGTTGTCGAGGATTGGTTGATGCATATGTTTCGCCGTGTACAGAGGTAACCGGATAGTTTGCAGATATATCATCCGTTTCGTAGAAAGCAGGAATGAAGCGATTCAATTTATAATTCAACAAAATTATATCCGGTTTCTCAAAACGAACATCGACATAACCATCGCTATATTTATTATACAGCGTTATAAAATTCTGAATATCTTTTAACCGTTCTGCATCCGTTTTATATTTTACCTGATATTTTTCAAAGTATAATGTGTCTAATGGTTTATAATCATGATCTGAATAATCATAGTAAGATTCAGGGATGTAATTATCTTCAATCATATACAACTTTGGAACACCCGCTACATCACGTGTATACTTAGATTCAAGCTCATCTGATTCTCCCGGAAAATAGGAACGCATCTTAGGTTTTACATATTCGATGTAATAGGTTTCTTTTGTATTCGAATTATCATCATCCTGGCTATAGTCACCTCTATACTGAGGATATCCTTCTAAATATTCATACTTCAAGAACGTTGAATCCGATGGAAAATATCTATACGCCTTCGAATCTCCCATAAAATAATACACCGCTTGATTGTATGTGATAGCTTCTGTACGTATCTCTTCATCTGTCATCAGATTCCCTTTTCGAATATCAACAATCAACGGATAAAAAATAATGTGCAGCATACACAACATAAATACATACACATATGCAAGGTGCTCTTTAAATCCATTGATAAAGACTCTTCTTCCAAATGACTTTGTATTGTTGAACTGAATCAATATGTATACAAAGAGAAATCCTTCGAGTACTGCAGTTAATACAGAGATCAATATCACAGCAACGATATCATCATCTCCCCGGTTATCCAGATTTATAAAAAACGGAATGGGTACTGTAAGTAACGTAACGAGCAGCCACATCCAGGTGATCGTTGGCAATTGCAGCTGCCACCCCAGAGGAGCATTTTTTAATAACCGTTCATTATAAGATAAAATAAATGATGGCGTAATTTTATGAATAAATTTTCTCATGATGCCTTACGAATATTATAATTGAAAAAGTTGTTTTGTAGAAGTACTGATATCTCTGAAATATTTGATCGAATACCCGTTCGAAATAAGTTTCGATAATACATCCGATGCTTGTATAGATCTATCTGTACGAAGAATAATCGTAATACCGCTTTCAGAAAACTGAACGGCATCGGATGAAAACAACGGCTGTAACTCCTTGCTGCTGAAATTTCCTGAGAGTTCAAAAACATTTCCTTCCCGCTCCTGCATGAATTCATTCATAGCACCGCTGTAGTCACAACGGCCGTTACGAAGGAAAATAATGTTATCAGCAACATGTTCTACTTCATGCAGCTGCTGAGAACTTAAAATAACACTCACCGGATTTTTAATGGAGTTGGCCATCGATTTAAAATCCTGCAGGATCCATTCCTGCGCGTTGATGTCAAGATTGGCAAGCGGTTCATCCAGCACCAATACTTTCGGAGACCATACCAGCATCTTTGCCAGTTCAAACCGAAGCTTATACCCACTCGACAATTCTTTCCAGCCCAGATCAGCAAAGTTTGATAAGCCCATGCGATGAATTACAAACTCAACAATCTTTTCATTTTCTTCTCCAACAATATTATGTATGGTAGCTGCATACTGTAAGTTCTCGCGTAAAGTTCCCTGCCAGCCTTCAAGGCGCTGCGGGATATACGCGATATGATGTTTAATCAGGTAATCTTCAGAAATTTCCTCTCCATCAAAATGATATTCCAATACACCCGTATCATAACTTAATAGACGGGCAAGTATACGCAGTAAGGTTGTTTTCCCGTTACCGTTCTCTCCTACAATACCTGTGATCTCGCCGGCTTTCAGAACCGTACTTACAGGTCCTAATTTGAAATTGCCTTTCTGAGAATATCTTTTAATAACATCTACGGCTTTTAATACAGGGAATTGAGGATAGGCCTTCAATAAATACTCTTCCGGTTCCTGATACGAATATGCTCTGATGCGGTTAAAAATCACTGTAGCCTGCTGCAACACAGCAATGGCGTCCTGTTCTGTTATATCAGACTCTCCCAGCTGGCGAAGGGAGTTGTATTTTTTCCGTAATTGCACTGCCTCTTCCAGATCAGCAGGCACAAGGGTGTAATCACGAATAAAGTCCATCAGACTGCATGTAGTCCGATGACATTCTTTGTTTATAATCGAACGTTCGATCTGAGATAACCGAAGCGCTGCATTCATCATACTCATAAAATATATTGGATAAAATAGGGAGATAACTTAAACGAACATAATCAAAATAACCAGCTTCTTAAAGAATTCAACTATAATAAAATAAAGGAGTTATACACGTTCTTATGAATGAAGCCAAGCGAAATTCATGAATGTGAATTTGTACCATTTATTATGAATATAAAACGAAATGGTTCAAGTCATTTGCATATGCTTATCAAAATAAAATATCCACCGAAATGTTAAGTATACATTTTTATCTTTATTTTCGGATATTCATTTACAATCAATTATGTCAAAGGGAGAATCGAACATTGCGATCGTTGGGGCATTTACCGCCAATTTGTTAATTGCTGTTATCAAATTTATTGCAGCAGGTATTACAGGAAGTTCAGCCATGTTATCCGAAGGGATTCACTCCTTAGTGGATACAGGTAACACCGGATTACTTTTATTCGGCGATTATAGAAGTAAAAAACAAGCCACACCCAGCCATCCCTTTGGTTACGGCCGCGAGCTGTACTTTTGGAGTCTTGTTGTAGCCATCTCCCTGTTTGCAGTCGGTGGTGGTATGTCTATTTACGAAGGTATTCTGCACATTCAGAATCCGGAGGAGATGGAAGATCCTTTTTGGAATTATATTGTGATTACACTTGCATTTGTATTAAGCGGTGGATCGTTATTTGTAGCGGTTAAAAAATTCGTTGAAGACAATCCAGGAAAATCTTTTTTAAGAGCCATTAAAGAAAGTAAAGATCCCGGCACATTCAGTATCCTGTTTGAAGATGCTGCAGATATCTTGGGCTTGGTTGTTGCCTTCTTGGGCGTTTACTTGGGCCATACACTTAACAATCCATATATTGATGGCGCAGCTTCTATAATTATTGGTTTAATATTATGCAGTTTATCCTTAATGCTTGCTTATGAAACCAAAAGTTTATTGATTGGTGAAAGTGCAGATCAGGCAATGATTGATAAAATTGTTTTAGTTGTGAAAGAAAACCCTGCTGTTATAAATGTTAGAAGTCCATTAACAATGCACTTCGGACCTAAGGATATTTTATTGGCACTAGATATTCAGTTTGATGACAAGTTACAAATGAATGAAGTTGCAAATACAATAGATCACATTGAAAAAGACATACGCTTTAAATTTCCGGAAGTTAAGCGCATTTATATTGAAATCAAAAACATTACGTATTTCTCAGACTCCATCCACAAACCTGTTTAACAAAGGCTGACAGAAAATAAAAAGGTCGTTGCGACCCGATCCCGATGGCTATCGGGATCGGGTCGCAACGACCTTTTTATTTATCTATCTGAAAAGATATTACCCCTTCAATATACGCAGCTTATCATTTAGTTTTTTCAACTCTACTTCTGCTTCCGTGATTTTCGCTGTGATCTGTTCTTTTAATGCAGATGCTTTTGGTGAATTCGCAAAGAAAGCCATGTTGTTATTATATTGTTCTATTTCAGCTTTTATCGCTCCGGCCTTTTTCTGTAAATCTTTTACAAGCGTTTCCACTTGCTTTGTTCCGCCTTGTTTTACTTCAATTTTTAATTGAAGTTTTTCTTTTGCTTCAGCATCAAGCGGCATCTTTTCAATGATTGCTAATAAAGCTGAGCGGAATTTTTCCTGGATAGTTTTTTTATGATCCATCGGTACATAGCCAAACTCTTCCCACTTTTGTACGTGGCTCAATAAACTCTCTTCTGTTTCTGCAATGCTCGCCTTCAGCTTCGCCTCAAGTTCAACTAAGTATGCTTCTTTGGCTTTTAAATTATCAAGTAAAGCTGTTTCAGCCTGTACTTTAAGATCACGCTGCTGTTGAAAGAATGAATCACATGCATTCTTGAAACGAACATAAATACTGTCCTTATATTTGATCGGTACCTGTCCGACTTTAGCCCACTCCTTTTGTAATTGAATCAACGCTTTAGATGTAGCTGCAAAATCATCGCTATCTTTCAATGCTTCTGCTTTCTCGCATAGCAACGCTTTCTTATCGTAATTCTCCTGGCGTTTTGCATCCAGCTTTTTGAAGAAGGCATTTTTATTTGAAAAGAATTTTTTACCAAGTGCCCAGAAATCTTTTGACAATTCTTTTAGTTTATCTTCCGGTACTTGTCCGATCTTTTTCCATTCTTCCTGAATGGCTAAAACAACCGTTGTTTTCTCTTTCCATTCATCAATTTTTTCAGAAACAAAATCCTGATGTTCTTTAAGCTTTTCAATCAAGGATACTTTCAGAGCATAATTTGCTTCTTTGATTTTAGTAAGCTCTTCAAGAAAAGTCTGACGTTTTGCATGCAATGCATCACTTGCTGCTTTCAGCTTCGTCCAGATCGGCTCATGTTCTTCTTTAGGAACAGGACCAATGTGTCTGAATTCATCCTGCAGCTTCCGCAGTTCATTAAATGCTGTCTGAACATTTGGATGTGCTAATAACTGTTCAACCTTCGTTACAATCTCTTGCTTTAAGCTTAGATTTTTTCTTCGGTCTAATTCTTTTAATTCAAAATATACACTGCGGTTGTTGTAAAAAATGTCCGTCAATGCCTGATAATTTGCCCACAATTCTTTCGCATCTGCAAGCGGTACCTGACCTGTAGACTTCCATGTTTCCTGCAGTTTTTTAAATGACTGAAACGAATCTGCACTTTCATCGGAT
The DNA here is from genome assembly GCF_000379725.1 of Cytophaga aurantiaca DSM 3654. Taxonomy (GTDB): domain Bacteria; phylum Bacteroidota; class Bacteroidia; order Cytophagales; family Cytophagaceae; genus Cytophaga; species Cytophaga aurantiaca. Next base: position 107,024 of record NZ_KB903665.1, on the reverse strand, counting down.
GCAATGATGGCACGCATCTGTTCAAGCAATTGCTTTTTAATTTCCAGGTTTTTAATTTTTTGTTTTTCTAAGCCTGAAAAGAACGTAGAAATCTTTTCTTTCGCTGAAGTGTATGCAGCTTCAAATGCGGTTGAGATTTCATCTTTACGGTATTTGAAATCTTCTGCTAAACTTCCATCTTCAATGAATTTAACAAGTGCAGTATGTTCTTCTGCTTCGTGAAGATGATCGAATTGCTGGCGGATATTTTTAAGAATAGAATTTCCTTCCTGAAAATTATTTTCAAGTTTAAGTTCTTTCAAAAAATTCAATAGTTCCTCTTTAGAATACTGACTAAAGTCTTCCTTGTGCACCTCTTCATGGCTAGCCAACTCTACTGAATCTTGAATTTCGTTATTCAATTCTTCTGAAACACTCATCACGCTTTGTATTAAATGATATTTGGTAATAGTTAATTTAATCTTGGATCGATTGGATAATTCGATAACACTTTATAATTGCCTCCCATATTACGCAATAGGTTTTGCCACATGGACTCCGGATTTTTAACAAACATATCTTCTGAATTAATATCTGTTATGATCCAGGAAGCTTTCTCTAATTCACCTTCTAATTGATCTTCACTCCAACCCGAATATCCTAAAAAAAAACGACAGTTTTCTATATCAAGGACACCTTCTTTTATTAATAATTTTAAATGATCAAAATCACCTCCCCAATACAAATCATCTTTAATATGAACCGCATCTTTCAGTGTTGCCGTGTCCTGTCTCAATAAAAAGAATAAGGAGTCCTGCGCCACAGGTCCGCCTAAATACAAATCCTGTTCAAAAGAGAGTTTTTCTTCAAGTACTGCATTCACCGTTAGCGTTGTAGCCTTGTTCAACATAAATCCGAAAGCTCCGCTGTCGTTATGCTCACAAAGCAATACCACACTTCTCTCAAAAGTAGCGTCTCCTAAGAAAGGTTCTGAAATCAATATTTTCCCTTTGGTTAACAAATCTTTTATCTTTTTATTCTTGATTCAATATCGAAAAAATTGGCAATGATAAAAATAAGTAGGACTATTTATTCTACGGTTCATTTAATTTCAAAATAAAATATTATTATATTCATATTTAGCTTTTAAACCAGTCAGGATCAAGAACCGTTCTATCAATTATATAGTTTTTTTAATTATCGTTTCGTTAACTTTAGTGGCATATTGTACAAAAAGATTGTATGATTATGCTCCGCGTCCATATATCCTGGAATTAAGAGAATATATTTAGATTATGAAAACCAATTTAGCAGACATTCGAAAAGACTATTCGAGCAGAAATCTGGATACCAAAGATGTACTTTCCTCTCCGATCGAACAGTTCTCTCTGTGGTTAAATCAGGCTATTGAAGCCGGTGCGCTAGAAGCTACGGCGATGAATCTTGCAACGGTACATACGACAGGAAAACCAACTTCACGTATCGTTTTATTAAAAGGAATTGAACATGCGGAGTTTGTGTTTTATACAAACTATCACAGCCATAAAGGGGAAGATATTGCACATCAATCTTTAGCAGCATTAAATTTTTTCTGGCCTGAATTGGAACGTCAGGTGCGTATTGAAGGATCTATTGTTAAAGTTTCTGCAGAAGAATCGGATGCATATTTTGCAAGCCGTCCGTATGGAAGTAAGATTGGTGCATGGGTTTCGGATCAAAGCAAAGAAATTGCTAGCCGGGAAGAATTAGAAAAAAAGGTTTCATTTTATCAAAACAAATATCCCGAAGGTAGCACTGTGCCAAGGCCTGCACATTGGGGCGGATATACATTAAAGCCCAACTATTTTGAGTTTTGGCAAGGCCGCCCAAGCCGTCTGCACGACCGCATTGTATATGATCTGGAAGGTGATATCAGATGGAATGTGTATAGGATCTGCCCGTGATGGCAAATTCCAAATAACAAAAAACAAATCCCAAACGAACTCAGGTATCGTTTGGGATTTGTTTTTAAGATAGTACTAAGTAGTACTAAAGATCTATAGTGCTAATGATATATAGACCCGTTTGGTATTTTTACTCTGTTGTAGTTTGGGATTTGTTTTTTGTTATTTGGAATTTTATGCTAGCTACAACAGATGAAATAGATCTTCAACCCCCACTTGCTTTTCTTTCGTAAACCCTTCGCCATACTCAACACCTATGGAGTGTCCAAGCTCTCGGGATCTAGATTCAATGGATTGCAAAAATGACTTACCTGAAATATAGGTTTGTGGTTCGTTGTTATTTGTAGCTTCTGAACTGTAGAATTGAGACTTGAATGCAAGTATACATTCCAGTTTTTTATCCCAATACCCACTGATATCTACAACAAAATCCGGTTGAATAAATCTATCCTGAATGTAATGGTAAACGTTCTTCGGACGCCATGCCTGTTGTGCTTTACCATCGATAGTAGTTTCTATTTTAATTAACCCGGATAAGAAACACGCACGCGAAGCAAGCTCTGATCCCTTACCGTGATCCGGATGTCTGTCGTCGATTGCATTGCATAAAACAATTTCAGGCTGATACAATCGGATGTATTCAATCAACTTCAAACAATGTTCTTTATCTGATTCAAAAAAACCATCTGCAAAACCTGCATTTGCACGAGCATGTAAACCTAATAGCTTCGTAGCAGCAGCAGATTCCTCTGCACGGATCTCTGCAGTTCCGCGGGTACCCAGTTCACCTTTTGTAAGATCAACAATGGCAACCTTACGACCCAGCTGAATGTGTTTCAGGATTGTGCCTGAACACGCCAGCTCAGCATCGTCGGGATGTGCTGCAAATACCAATATATCTACTTTGTTGCTCATACTTATCGGATGCGAAGTCTTCTGCCGGCTTTTAGAATCGTACGTGTTGTAATGCCGTTCAGCCTGCAAATCTGACTAACGGAAACACCGTATCTTTTACTGATAGAACTTAACGTCTGACCAGACTTAACTGTATGATAGAATACCTGACGATATGTTTTTGCATACGCATAATGTTCGGGCATTAAAGAGAAATGTGATGAACGTAATGTATGATTTGGAAAATCATACATATACACCGGATTGATAGCATTACCTGCATAACGTACTTCAAAATGTAAATGCGGTCCGCTGCTTCGTCCTGTGTTTCCGCCCAATCCAATTACTTCACCTGCTTTAACCGTCTGTCCAACCTTAACATCCTGTCTGCTTAAGTGTGCATACAGTGTCTCAAAACCATTGTAATGACGAATCAATACATAATATCCATATCCCGCCGAATTATATTGTACAAGACGCACAATGCCATCGAAACAAGCCATAACTGGGTCTCCAACTTCCAGATCCAGATCGATGCCATAATGCCAACGAGCACCGCGCATACCGAAACCTGAATTTGTTTTGCTGTAACTTAAAGGCATAGACCAGTAATGGCCCTGTGTAGAATCATACAATACCATGGAGATGGTATCTTTAAAAGATGTAGGATCTATCTTATATGGATTGATGGAACGGGTATCCCAAACTGCATAATACTGGGCAATGGTAATCCAGGCCGAATCGATCTGCTGCTGTTCTTCCACTTCAACAATAGCAAATTCTTCTTCACCGACTTCTTCCCCTTCCTGCCAAGACGATGTATCTTCGTCAACTATAGACCAATCCTTTTCAGCATCAAAACTATAGTTCGATTGTAAACCACCGGCAACTGTATCAACGATCTCGTCTGTAAACAGCGTCTCGTCTATATTGGGTGTTTGGTACTCAACTGCCGGAGCCTGAGTTTTATCAAAATCTTTATCTCCTTTTTTTGGGCCTTGTGCCTTTACAGTAAAGAAAACACCAAAAAAGACGATAAATAAAGCAATTCGCATGTTGTATCGGTTACGCTGTTACAGCTTCTTTCGCTGCTAAATATCTTTCTGCATCAAGAGCAGCCATACAGCCTGTACCTGCTGCTGTTACTGCCTGACGGTATACATGATCCTGAGCATCGCCGCAAGCAAACACTCCTTCTATGTTCGTTTTAGATGTACCCGGTATGGTTTTAATATACCCGTTCTCATCCATATCGATCCATCCCTTGAAGATGTCTGTATTTGGTTTATGTCCGATCGCAACAAAAAATCCTGTAACCGGAATGTCACGTACCTCGCCTGTTGCATTGTTCTTAACACGCATTCCTTCCACATCTTCTTTACCTAGGATCTCCTGCGTTTCAGTACTGAATAATACTTCAATGTTTGGTGTATTTAATACACGCTGCTGCATAATAACAGATGCTGCCACGAATTTATCTTTACGCACCAGCATATATACTTTCTTACATAATTTAGATAAGTAGCTAGCTTCTTCACAGGCAGTATCACCTGCACCTACAATTGCTACTTCCTGTCCACGGAAAAAGAATCCATCACACACGGCACATGCAGAAACACCGCGACCGTTTAAACGTGATTCAGATTCAATCCCAAGCCATTTCGCTGCTGCACCAGTAGATATAATAATCGTATCTGCTTCGATCACTTCTTTTTCATCTACCGTTACTTTATGCACCGGTCCTGTAAAGTCAACAGAACTGATGGTACCGTAACGGATGTCTGCGCCAAAACGCTCTGCTTGTTTTTTGAAATGTTCCATCATCTCCGGTCCCATAACACCGTCGGGGTATCCCGGGAAATTCTCAACATCATTGGTGATCATTAATTGACCGCCCGGCTGAGCACCTTGATACATAACAGGTTTTAAACCTGCACGAGAAGCATATATAGCTGCAGTATATCCTGCAGGACCTGAACCAATAATTAAACAATGTACTTTTTCCACTGACATAAGCGCTTATAATAATAGATTTCTCAATTTCGTGAATTTTAGCTTTTTAAGCAAAACATAAAGCAGTTGAGTATGGTTCTGTGGAAAAAAGAATTTTACTGCCCCTCGTTTACAGGCAAATACGAATTCTAAACAATTATTCTGTAAGAGTGCCTGTATCTTTTAAGATGGTAGCGGATTATGTAATAAAAAACGCTTATGAAAACTGTATCGTATATCGTGCTATTTTTAATTACAGGTTTCTATTCCTGTACAAAAGAAGTCATTGCTCCGATTGAATCTTTTTCGGCTGATAAACTGATGAAAATATCTGTATCGGCAAGCAGAGCAAATGCACTGGATTCCTGGATGCTCGAAATTGAATTGACACATGACGGTACAAACAGTAAGGTATTTCAGGAATTTTATGCAGATGATGTTTCTAAGCAAAATGTTTCCTTCCAATGGAAGTCTAATCGAAAGTGTTTAATTCAATTGACACAAAGGGATGGTGTGGTGATAAGTGTGCCGATAGAGGTGCACGAATAAATCTCTTCTGCATCTAAATATGTTTATTAATTTTATAGCATTTACATAGTAAAAAAGCTACTTTAAAATAGTATTTTTACCTGTCTATAATCTTTTTCAACTCATTTAAAATCAAGGAATGAAAACCTTCTCATTTAGAAATCAGCTGTGCTTTTTGTTTTTCTTCGTTTATACACTTACCTCTTCCGGGCAAACAGTTTCAGTAACAGGCTCTCTTAATAGCGGACGTCAATATCATTGTTCAGAAATACTTTCCAATGGTAATGTGCTAATATTTGGTGGACATAATGATGTTGCTGCAAACAACATCATTTATTCTTCTTCAGAAATATATAACCCTTCAACACAAACATGGGCCTACAGTGGCAATATGAATGTGCCACGCCTTAATTGTACTTCTGTTTTATTGAATAATGGGAATGTACTGGTTATGGGTGGGTGGAATTATCATGATGGATTTAGTAGCTGTGAAATATATGATGCAGCTACCGGCACATGGAAATTTGCAGGCAGCATGCATCAGGAAAGATTTCTTCATGCATCTATAAAATTAAGAGATGGAAGAGTTCTTGTAGTGGGTGGTGGTGACTCCAAAGTGGAACTATACGATCCGGAAACAGATACATGGAGAAACACCGGAGAAACAAAAGTAACACATGGCTTTTATATGGCCATGACGCTTATGGATGATGGCAAAGTATTAGCTATTGGTGGAGATGACGCTCCTACAAGCGCCGAAATTTATGATCCCGCTACCGAACAATGGACACTTTTAACTGCAACCACAAAATTCGATCGTTCATCTCATACAATAACCCGTTTAAATAATGGAAAGTTTTTGATTGTTGGTACAGGAGGTGTTACAACAGAAGAAGAACTGAGTAGTGAAATATATGACCCCATTGCAAATACATTTACACAAACAGGAAATCTTTTGAATAATGTTGTTGAAGCCAGAACGATTCGACTTGATAATGGGAACGTGCTGCTTTACAATGCTGGTGATTATTTTAATCCATTAGATTCAAAGTGTATTCAGATTTACAATGCTTCTTCGGGTATCTGGGAATCAAAAGTCTATAATTTTTTAGGAGCATTCAACGCAACTATTAATATGCTCAACAACGGAAAAGTACTTTTAACAGGCGGGTCATTGACACTTGGAAGTGGCGCTTCATCCAAATGCCTTCTTGTCTCACAGGATGCATTTGCTGGCTGTACTGCCCCCAACATTTCGTTGGAAGTAAAAGGAAATCCAGGCTGTAATGGCAGTGCAGCAAGCGTTACAATGCCTGTTACTGAAAACATGGTTAGCTATGAAGCCTATATCGGCAACCAGCCTTCCGGCAATATATATGTGGGTAATGGTACTGCTCTTTCATTGACAATTCCCACGACTGTTCTATCAACAGGTATTCATGTTATAAAAGTAAAGGCAGTAAAAGCTGGTTGTGCTGCTTATTACTTAACAGATACCGCTATTGTAAATATTCGTATACCTGCTATTGCAACGCCTGTAATTGTTGCCAACGGCCCTACAACAATGTGTACACTTACACGTGGAACCGTTCAGTTATCAGCGCCTGCAGGCATGGCTGCGTATGAATGGTCAAACGGATTAACTACGCAAACAATCACCATGAGTGCAGACGGTATAGTTAAAGTACGTGTTAAAGATAGTCCCACTGGTTGTTTTACCAGGTATTCTGAGCCCGTTAAAGTTGCGTATGTGCTGCCCATCCTAAATGCTGGGCCTGACGAAGGCGTATGTAACAGCAAAGCACCCTATATGCTATCAGGTTTTTCACCTGCCGGTGGAGTATGGACAGGTACTGGCGTACGTGCAGATGGAATGTTTGATCCCTCATTGGTTGGATCAGGTAACGTAGTTCTGACATACACATTCTGCAATTTTACAGACACAAAAAATGTGTATGTAATACCTACTCCAAAGGTGCCTGATTTTACATTAAAGGCTGATAAAGATACCGTATGTTTTACACAAGTAACCTTTCTGAATGTAGTAAATCCGGTGCTTTACCCAGCAACCGGTACCAGTTATGAATTCAGCAGCAACAATGTATTGTTATATACCGCACAATACTATTCCTATTCCAATACAGCTTACAGAACCCCCTATTCAGATCGGAATAAAACCTACACAGTTAAAGGAGTTCAAAAAAACAGTTGTGGTGCCGATTCAGTAACAAAAACCTATACCATATACCCTGCTGTAGACTTAAGCCTTTCTGTAGGAACAAAAACTCCGCTTATATGCCGCAATGAAACAGCTCTTATATATGTTGTAAATTCCCAAAAAAGTGTTTCGTACCAGTTATTAAGCGGCAGCAACTTTGTAGGAAATTTGATCAAAGGAAACGGCGATACATTATTTTTATCTACCGGATCGTTAAAGACTTCAGGAAGATATGCTGTAGTAGGTACAACGAGTTCGTGTGGCGGAACGCTTATTCAAACTGTTGACATTACTGTTCCCGGACCTAAAGCAAACTTTACAGTAGAATCATATAATGTTGAGACCGGAAATCCGATTAATATTTTACTCAATCCATCTAACCCGGCTGGTACACTATACAACTGGACGTTTGGAACAGGATCTGAAAAAACAAGTTCAAATGCAAAGAACCCGCTTCCTGTAACATACAATACAACAGGCAGCCGCATATTCAAACTCACGGTAACAGACAAAGATAACTGTGTAGATTCTGTGTCTAAACAAGTGCACGTTATTGCTCCTGTGAATGCTGCAGACTGTTCGTATTCTGTTTCAGCTGGTAGTGAAGCAGCACCAAGCAAACCGGCTGCTGTAACAACCGACAACGACGATAATATATTTCAGGTATTTGAAACGCTAACCAATGGAATGTATAATTACAGCCAGAGAGGCGATAGTATCTATTCACAATATGAAGATATTGAAAAGTGTAATTACATACAGCCATTGAATAAATACAATGCAAAAGGAACACTTCAATGGTCAACCACCATACGACACAATCAATATGACGGAATTCGCAGCAACAATCTGTTAACAGATGCTGCCGGAAACGTATATTATGCGTTTTTTATACGTACCAAAGACAGCATTCGTGCCTATTCCACAGATGGCACCTACATCAGCTTCATGCCGAACTACGGTGTATACAACATCTCAAGTGTTGTAATTATAAAATACAACAAAAACGGTATTGTTCAATGGCAAAACAGCTACTATGAAAGCGTTCAATCTCAAATTGCACTCACATTAAACAAACAATCGGAGCTATATGTAACAAGCGCTAGCGAGCTATATAAATTTAATGCGGCAGGAAGCTTCACATGGAAAAAAGACATTGGCTACGCAGATATTAAAGCAGATTCCGAAGACAATATTGTAGGAATACATTCAGATGCATTTGTACTGGAAAAATTTGATGGACAAGGAAATATTCTATATTCCAGAGCATGGGACTATGCAGATAATATCAACGCGCAATACATAGAATTGGATGAACAAAACAACGTTTATATTACAGGTCAATTTAATATTCGCATGGATTTTAAAAATGAAGCCTTAATAAATGCATATTATAATGCCACTTATACAACCAATGATTATTTTTTCTGCAAAATTAACGCACACAATCAGGATGAATGGATCAAACGTATTAATATAAGTGGAACTCCTTTCTTAAAAGGAATGGATTATAAAAACGGTCAATTAATATTTGTCGGACAAACAGATCCAAATGAAGCAAAATTAAGATATAATTATAAAGGCATTGATTCTTCTTACAAGGATATGTTTTCAGGTTTTTATAAAGAAATTTTTGCAGACTCCATCATCATTACAAATAGCGGAAATTTTATTTGCCTGACAGATACCAGTGCTGACGGAGTTGTTAAAATGGAAAAAGCACAAGACAATGCATCCTGGCCAACTGAGTATTACTCAGGTTTCGGAGGAATGAATTATAATCTCATTTGTTTGAACAAAAATAATAAAATAATATATGCGGACGGAAATGCTGCATCTCCAATATTCGGACAATCAATTGTGAAGCAATCCGCACTCCCCGAATCAACGGTGCCAAACAGTTCTGTATTATATGTCTCATCAATCAATTGTCTACTGCCTGCAAAAGCACCGGTGTCGGCCTTTACCATTCCCTGGAGTGCATGTGCAAATAAGAATGTAACCTTTTTCGACATCTCCGGTGACTACCCTGATTCATGGCTATGGACCTTTGAAGGAGGTACTCCCGCAACATCAACGCTCCGTAACCCTGTAGTAACATTTAATGTTGCAGGTACATACAACATAAGCCTGACAGCGTCAAATGCGACAGGAAGCGGTTCAACATTTTCCAAACAAATAGCCATTGACCCAACACTTGATCTCAACATTTATTCAGATACCGTCTGCGCAGGAGGTACGATATTGGTTCATGCAACTGGTGCCGCAAGCTACCAATGGCCTGCCTATACAGGCACATACAGAGGCGATGTGTATTCATTTGACCAGGTTATAAAAGGAAATCAGTTCGATGTGAAAGGCTTTAGTGAAAGCGGCGGATGTTACATTACAAAAAAATACAGTATTCCTGTAAATCCCATTCCGGATGTATCTATATCAAAAAAACACATAAACGTGTGTAAAACCGGAATTACGGATTTACCTGCCGCTACTCCTCCCGGAGGTATATATTATGGTGCAGGCGTAGTCAACAATAAATTTGATGGCTCCTACGTAAGCTATGGATTTGAATATGGATATGATTTTCTCATTCAGTACAAGTATACCGATGAACACGGCTGTATAAACTACGATTATATGAGCGCAACACTTGTTCAGGCCCCGCCCGTATATTTCTATTCGGATATCAATACAATTTGCAAAGGTCAGTCACTCAATCGTCCGCTCGCAACACCACTGGGTGGTAGCTTTTCCGGTGACGGCACATCAAATGGAGCCTTTAATTATGTAGCTCTGGATGCCGGACAGTACAGCATCACTTACACCTACGAAAGCAATGGTTGTGTGGCAAAAAGCTATACAATCATAACAGTACAGGAATGTGTAACAACAGATGTAGATGCCGCTGCTGAATCTGCAGCAAATTTCTACCCGAATCCGTGTACGGGATTTTTCAATATCACAAACACAAAAGTATCATCCGGAATGTGTAAAATAATATTGTACAATGTTGCCGGACAGCGTGTGCAGGAAAGCACGGTACAAGCACAATCTACGATGCGCATAGACGTATCTGCACTTCCTCCCGGATTGTATCATTTTGTACTTCAGTCAGAAGACCAGACAGTGATTGAAAATAATATCATTGTTCGTTAAAACAGCCAGCTTGATACAAGTACAAATAAAAAAAGAACGTTGTCGATGGACAACGTTCTTTTTTTATTTGTACTGTTCACTGACTACTGTCCACTTATTTTAACGTCCCGAACAAGCGATCCCAGACCTTGGTATAAAAACCATAATTGTGGTCTTCGTTCTGATGATGATCTACATGAAAGCCTGTATTGGCGAGCCATTGAAACACTACATTATTTTTTACCACCTCCGGTACAATTTCTTTGCGAAGATGTCCGATGATCCCCATAGCTACATTAAATACCAGATACAGCATCACAGCGTAGATAGAGAAGTTCATCACAAACAATAAGAACAGCCACAGCATGCCGAATCCCATCACCTCCACCGGATGCAATACAAACAGTGAAATAGCAGTGGGTGTATCATACACATGATGCAGATCGTGAAAGCGGTATACAAAGCTTAGTTTGTGTATGGCCCAATGAAACACATACATCAGAAAATCCATGGCAAGAATCAACACAATAAAATCAACGAAGATTTCCAAGGGATTAACAGATAAATGGAAAACTACATATCCATTTTTAAAAAGCAGATAGCCGGCAAGTGTTATAAGTGTATTAAAGAAAACGGTGGAACAAGCCCAGTAAATCTCTTCTACTGTGATCAATCGTCTGATCTGCATCAACAACCCATCACAGGCAAAGCCAATCAAAACAGCTGCTGCTGCTATGAATGCATTTTCAATTAAAAATAATGCGAATAGTTGAAACAGGTTTAATGTATTCAAATATTCCAGAAATGCTTGCATGCGAAGATTACTTTTGTGCAAAGCTACGAAATCAAATGGAGAATTGATGAAAAAGCCCTCTTTGGTACAATCAAAGAAGGCTTTCGTGTTGTAGCAGATATTTATTATCTCTATGTATACCCCTATTATTGTTTTACCGGTCTGGTATCTTCAGATTTATAAATTTTGGCTTTTACCTTATGTAATTCGATTTGTTGCGTTTTACTTCGTAAGGAAATTATAAATGCTGTTTTAGCATCATTCAATTCAAAAACCAATTCAACATCTTGTTCTCTATTAGCTTTATAAATTTGTTTAAACGCATCAAAAATTTCTACTTCATCAAAAAAAACATCTACGCCGTATTTTCTTCCATCTGATGCATACCAATTAAAAAGCATATAAGAAGGCAATGCTCTTTGTTTATAGTTACCAAAATCCGGATGTTCTTTATAATTTTTTTCCTTTTCACCGTTAAACAATGTCATCCATTCAATTGCCAACTCATATCCTTCAGGCAAAACTAAAACAGGACACCAGCTATATTTTTCTCTATACATATCCCATAATCCAAAAGGAATTGGACCTTTATCAATTCCCCTATTTGTCAAAACAAAATCCACATAATCATCTTCAAACATATCATAATTACTATCAGATACATTTACGTTATTAATAATTGTTTCCTTTCCTTGAAATCGTGCCACTTCTGTTTCAACTTGCCCGCCAACAAGCCAAACTACAACGACTCCTCCAGGTGCTAAACCTATAAGAATATCTTTATAGGTGTCTTTTTGTTTGATATCGTATTCATAAAACCCTGCTTCAAAAAGCTCAATTATTTTTTCTCTAGGTAATTGAAATTTCCCTGTATAAAATTTATTTTCCCGAAAAGAGAGCCAGGTGATCAACAAACTATCCGGTATTGCTTTTGTATCCGGACCAACTACTACCATACCGCTTTCTGTTCCCCAACCTTCATTTGCCACTCCCCATAAACCAAAGCTTGCCGAATAATCGTTTTCGGTAAGTCCTTTTAGTTCTCCTCTATATATACGCATTGGATAATTTGTAGGGGCTGAAACACTATGTGTCCAATCGAATTTTTTATTTTCAGATTTATTTTTCATTTCGTTTGTTTGACAAGAGCTTAATAAGCTGTTTATAATAAATAAGAATAAAATTGTTGTTTGTTTCATATTTTTTAATTCGGATAATGAACGCGTTTTCGTTTTCCATCTTTCATATTGGGTTCCATACCAAATCCTTTATAATTAGCGGACCAGTGAAAATATTCGTTTCGAAGTTGTAGCAACTCGTAATGTTCTTGTTGTTCACGTAAATAATCCGCATAACGCTGATCGGGGATTTTAGAGTCTTTATATTGCTGGCTTAATACATACAAATTTTTAAGTTCTATAGGAGGTCCATTTTTAAATACATAGTTGTGTAGTCGTTCTTTAATTTTTATTAATAACTCATCGGTTACTTTTTTGTTTGTTTCCGCATCAAGTTTCTTTAGAGAATACCTTTTTTCTAATTCCCCTTGATCAAAAGGTAAACTTTTTTTATGGTTTATCGCAAATTCACACATAAAATGTAAGGGGATAAAACTGTAGGTATTATATAATTTACGAGTTCCCTTCAACCAATTGGTTTTCGTATTATGTTTTATAATTTCTAATTGTTCACGCTTATACCAGCCTTCCGCGATCAACCGGTTGCGCTCCTTTTCTAATTCTTCAGTACCAAATGCTTCATAATCTATCTGCTTGACTATTTCTACATCTCCATCAATGTATGCGCCACCCACATCACAATGCACACCCGGAAGCGATTTCTCAATTGCTATTTTCTTTTTAGGATCTGAATTATATTCTACCGGTGTAGTTTTGATTTTTGTCAATGCAAAATTTACACGATGTTCATCTTCTGCTGTGAAATGAATAATTTTATCGGCATGATAAATGGATTCCAAATGCAACTCTTCCACATCATTTGTAAAATCATAAGTTGCAGCATTACCTAATGTTCCACTTCCTTCGTGATAAGAAGAAACAGTATCAAAAATACCAAGAAAACGTATCCTTATATTTTTTACTATGTAACCATTTTGTTGAAATAACAGGCCTAAGTGTCCATGCATAGGCATCAAATCCAATTGAGTAACATTACCAAAACTGTCCTTTTTTTCATACCGTCCTTGAGAGTATCGTCCTCCTTGTATATATCGCTGAGTCGGTTTATAAGCTGTCTTCGTTACCTCATAAGTAAAATTACGGCTGGCAGTCGCTCCTCGACTAAACCCAAATACATCAAAAGTCAGTGTATTGATTTTACCTTTAGGAGCAAGTTTTTGAGTCTTTTCAAATATTTTTTCACACCCTTTTTTTACTTTACCTCTTACACCTGTTTCTCCTGCTCCAAATGCATAGCCGTTGGTATTATCATCTTTTAAATCTTCCGTGCCGATACCTTCTATGTAAACACTATTTGTTTTATTATAAAAGTCCCACAACCTTGCAACATTTGAATAAGAATTATAATAGCTATTGCTTTTGTCCTTACTATATTTTTTAAATGTCTCTGTATTGGCCTCCCGTTGTTCGGTATTAGTTTTATTATTCAGAGTACCGTCAAAAAATGCTCCCAGTGTAATATCTATATATTCTTCAACATCGTGTTCTATTTCTGTTGGAGCATCATAAGCAAACGTATTTCGCTGTCCGCTATCTGTTACTTTAATATCTACTCCACCATAAGTACATGTATTTGTACTTTTAAGTAATAACGGTGATTGATTCTGAACTTTAAAACTGCCCGTGCTTTTCCATTCTCCTGTTTGAATCACTGCTGCACAAGGAGAAGCTGCATTAGGACTTTTCATACATGTCCCCATAAATAGCAGATTCGGTTTATCTTTGTCTTTTGCTGTTGCAATAGGCATTCCTTGTAAGCTTGGCGTATTGTATGTAACCATCAATGTACCTAATGGATTTGTACATAAGGTACACTGAATCTTAGCTCCGTTAATTACTAATTTCTGATCTTCTTTAGCCTTCGCTTGTTTTTTACTTTCTGAAGTTTCTTCTTCAAGTTTAGCCATATTATCTTTTTCCTCGTCACTGGCTCCATCACCCGCTGCTGATGGCTTAGCTGGTAATAGACTTTGTGGAGAGAAAAAAAATGCAGCTATAGTTGAAATAATTGTTTTAAACCAACCCATTTTGCTGAATAGTTAAATATTAATGAATCATTTTCTATTTTCTTTTTGCATATATCAAGAGCTCCATCTAAAAAAATAGCAGTACCGCTATATGTTATTCCTTCATTAGATGTGATATTTTCATTTATAGAAATCGTAACTAATTGTTGTGTGGATGTTTCCTGAATGGAATACTGAATGGATTCCTCGAATTGTTTGTTACCAAATTCTTCACCATACATTTGTTCTATTATAATTTTTTCTTCTGAAAATACATCTGTCCAATATCCATTGAAAAATAAACCATACATATTAGGCAGCGCCAAATAACATAAGACTGCATCATAGCTATCTAATAATAAATCCATTTTTTGAATCAAATTCCATTTTTCAATATCTGTGTCATCATACTCTGTCAAGAGATTCATTTTTATGACTGTCCATTCTTCTTTTATATATGGGTAATTGTATATTTTCTGAAGTTTTCCATAAGAATCAGCACCTAAAACAAGTAATCTGAAAACAGTATGTAGTTTCTTTACAAGACTTGCTGTTGAATCAGCTTTCCTTTCTAATTTATAATCTGTTTCAATACAACCTAATTGATATTTATGAAGCCCATCTATTATTCCCACATAACATATGCGAACTTTTCGGTTCATTGTATAGATAGACCACACACCTCTCGGAAGTAATTCTTCTATTGAAGATGTAAATAAAATAAGTTGATCAAAGCCTGCATTCACATGCTTAACTTTTTTCTCTACATGATTTGAAATCATCATCAGCCTTTGTTTACTAATGCATCCGATTTACCATGCAAGGTTGCTAAAGCAGAACTTTTAATTAATACATCACCACCGCTTGCATCCATAGTTATTGAAGATGTAGAAAGATCAAAATCACCACCAATTGTAGCTTGCTTATCTTGCTTTACATTTTCAGTTGTTTCATTTGAATTAATTTCATGATTTTCAGTAATATTCAATGTATGATTCGCACCAATAGTCGTTTTCATATCTTTTCCTATTTCGATTGTCATGTTATCATCAATATTCATCACCAGATTCTTCGCATTGAACGTCATGGTTTCAGGAGCGGTGATGGTAATGTTTTTGCCGGCGGTATCTACAAAAATCATGTTGCCGTTTTTATCTTTAATGGTAATGCTTTCGCCGTTACTCGTATCATTAAATTCCAGTATATGTCCGCTGCGGGTTTGGATGGATTTGATGGTATTGTCGGCCTGACCGCCGGCTGCCGTTGTTCCGTGGAATAAACTACCCAATACAAATGGTCTGTTTGGATCATTATAACGAAATGCAATCAATACCTGATCACCAACTTCAGGTATGAATACCTGTCCGCGGTTTTTACTTACTTCTCCTGTCCCGCCAGCATCGGGCGTCATCACTCTGATCCAGTCAGTCTTTTGGTCGGTGTTCTGCTGCCACAACATTTGTACACGTACTCTGCCGAAGCTTTGTGGATCGTTATTGTCGGTTACCAATGCCATCTGCGTTTGTGCAACAGGTTTGGATACTGAAAAAGGAATTACTTCATTCGATGAAGGAATGGCTTCAAAGGTATTTGTGTAACTTCCTGTACCTGTTAAAAAATGTGAGACCTTCGTTACAAGATATTCTCCATGATCTTCATAACCTACACCTGCCTTTTTTGATAATTTGATCGTTACAAAATTACCTAATGCAACTTTGGGACTATCTCCGCTTGCAGTTAACAGCATGGTAGATGCGGCAATTTTTCTTTTTTGTAACTTAACATATGCATCCAACTCGCTTTTATCATTTATGCGGATAACAGCAGGCTGCTTTACAGGTTTTGCATACAATTCGGCTGAACGGTTTAAGGCAGTCTTTGTAAGGCTTGATGCTCCTTCAATATCGGATGGCAAGCTGGATATTAATACTTCATCGTCAACCGATTTGTAGCTGTATTTTTCTGCATGTACAGGCAATACCTGCATCGCATAATTCATAGAAGAAAGATTACTTCCATAAACCAATTCAATATTTTTTTGTTTGCTGGGTCTTCCAAAACACAGGTCCTTTCCATCATAGAAAAACCATTCGCCATATTCTGCAGACAAACGATTCAAAAAATCAAAACCACTTTCTCCGTATTGACACATATAGGCAATGGTATCGCTATAGTATGGATTATTTTTAAGATTTAGCTTTGCTGTAGTTGTGTAATCAATGCAGTAGTTCACAATATCACTCAGGGTCATTTGTTCATACGATATGTATGTAGCACCTGCATCGAGTAAACAGGTTGTGCTCTTGCCTTTTAAAACCAGCTTCCCCCAGGCTCCTTCCTGTTGCTGCAAGCTTACTTCCGTAACGATTCCCTGGAAAGAATTATCATCGGTATTGCGTTCACCAAAACCTATATACAGATCTCTTCCAACATAATCCTGATAGTCATACAAGTCGTGTGAAGCAAGCTTTCCTAGTGTATCCTGATCGAGTACAAGTTCAAAAGTATGATGTGCATTAAACGATTGATGAATGGTAATGGAATTGCAGTGATGGACAGACTTTCCGTCAAGAACAATTTCAAAAATAATTTCTTTAGACATAGCTGGTAAATAATTAACAATGGATTTAAAAAGTAACTAAAAATGAAAACAACAACTTCCTGCTTGAGTAATCCCCTCGCTCTAATTAAACAAAACAATAAATCACAGTATTGAATTTTATTGTAAAACCTCTGCTTAATTACAGCTTATTTACTCAACCAGTAAATTTTTAATATACATCTAAAACTCAATCGAACAAAGGACCAATAAATTAGCTTACAGTAAATTACTATAAACAATTCATATTATTTAGATGATAAATAATATACAATATATAGGCGAAAAACCACTTTACACAATTATTCAATATTTGTTATCATATGTTAAAATACAACACAAAAAATGAAATTCGTTTCCATGTTTGCCTATAAATAAAAACACCCCGATCCCGATAGCTATCGGGACTGGGGTGTTTTTGTTTTGTATAAGAGTATAAAGAATATTAACCTAAATACGGTTTCAATGCTTTGCTTCTTGAGGTATGTCTTAAACGACGTATTGCTTTTTCTTTAATCTGACGAACACGTTCTCTTGTAAGGTTGAACTTCTCACCGATCTCTTCAAGAGTCATAGAGTGTTCTCCATTCAAGCCAAAGTAAAGAGAGATAACATCTGCCTCACGTTGTGTCAACGTTGACAAGGCACGCTGTACTTCTCTTCTTAATGAATCATTCATCAAACCTGAATCCGGAGATGATTCACTGCTGTTCTCCAATACATCCAGTAAACTGTTTTCTTCACCTTGTACAAAAGGTGCATCCATAGATACGTGACGACCGGAAATCTTAAGTGTATCCACAACCTCTGCAGTAGAAACTTCCAATACTTCAGCAAGCTCATCCGGTGATGGCTCTCTTTCGAATTTCTGTTCTAACTCAGAGAATGTTTTTGAGATCTTATTTAACGAACCTACTCTGTTCAATGGCAAACGTACAATACGAGATTGTTCGGCCAATGCCTGAAGAATAGACTGACGGATCCACCATACAGCGTATGAGATGAATTTAAAACCACGTGTTTCATCAAAACGCTGTGCAGCCTTGATCAAACCTAAGTTTCCTTCATTAATTAAATCCCCAAGAGATAAGCCTTGGTTCTGATATTGTTTTGCTACTGAAACGACAAATCGTAAGTTCGCTTTTGTTAATTTTTCTAATGCAAGCTGATCCCCGTCGCGAATACGCTTGGCTAAGTCTACTTCTTCATCAGGAGTAAGCAAATCTACTTTACCAATTTCCTGTAAGTACTTATCAAGAGATTGACTCTCTCTGTTGGTAATCTGTTTACTGATCTTTAGCTGTCTCATCGGCTTTCTTTAAACACCTTACTATTAAACGTAAAACAGTGTCTGATAGTTTCTTTAAAGTAAATAACTGATTAATTATGAATTTGGCGTTGCTTGTTGTTCCGGCTTAGGTATTAATACCTTACGCGATAAGCGGTATTTACCGGTTTTTTTGTCAACTTCTACCAATTTAACTTTAACAGTTTCTCCTACTTCCAGAACACCATCCATTGTATCCAAACGTTCCCATTTGATTTCAGAGATGTGTAACAATCCATCTTTTCCTGGCAAGAACTCGACAAATGCACCAAATGCTGTGATTGATTTCACTTTGCCTTCGTATACTTCACCTACCTCTGGTAATGTTACAATTCCTTTTATTTGAGCTAAAGCACTATCCAAAGCAGTTTTGTCTTTAGAGAAAATACTTACCCAACCGGCATTGTCTTTCTCTTCGATGTTAATTGTTGCTCCGGAAGTTTTTTGCATTTCCTGAATGATCTTACCGCCTGGCCCGATAACAGCACCAATCAATTCTTTTGGTATCTGAATCATGATCATACGCGGTGTATGTGGTTTCAACTCTGCATTTGGCTGAGCAATAGTCTTCTTCATCTCATTGAGAATGTGAAGTCTACCCCTGTTTGCCTGCTGCAATGCTTGAGATAAGATATCGTAAGACAAACCGTCTACTTTAATATCCATCTGGCAAGCTGTAATACCTTTTTCAGTACCTGTAACTTTAAAATCCATATCTCCCAAGTGATCTTCATCTCCTAAGATATCGGATAATACAGCCCAACGACCTGTTTTTGTATCTGTGATCAACCCCATTGCAATACCTGAAACAGGTGCAGAGATCTTAATACCTGCATCCATCAAAGCCAATGTACCTGCACAAACTGTTGCCATTGAAGACGAACCGTTTGATTCAAGAATATCCGATACAATACGAACTGTATATGGATTCTCAACTTCAGGAGGCATTACTTTTTTAATTGCACGGTATGCTAAGTTACCATGTCCAACCTCACGACGTCCAGGACCTCTGTTTGGTTTTACTTCACCTGTAGAAAAACCAGGGAAGTTGTAATGTAACATCAACTTGTTATTACCTGAGAACATCGCACTGTCGATCATTTGTTCGTCCTGACGCGTTCCTAAAGTAACTGTAGTTAATGATTGTGTTTCACCACGTGTAAAGATTGCTGAACCGTGAGCAGAAGGTAAATAACCAACTTCAGACCAGATCGGACGGATCTGCTCAAGGCTTCTGCCATCTAAACGCTTGCGTTCATCAAGGATTAAGTTTCTTACCGCATCCTTCTCAACATCATGATAATATTTAGAGATCAACCCTAAATCTTCAGTATGTCCTTCCGGTAGCGCTTCGATATATGCTTTCTTAACAGCTTTAAAGCCTTCAGCACGTTCGTTTTTATTTGCGTTGCCTAATTTAGCAACTTCATAAACTTGCTGATATACTGTATCGCTGATCTTTTTCTTCAAGTCCCAGTCATTAACTTCATGACTGTATGTGCGTTTTTCCGTTTTACCTGCAGTAACTTCAAGTTCTTTCAGAACAGTACACTGAACGCGGATTGCATCGTGCGCAACTTTGATCGCATTCAACATCAACTCTTCAGAAACTTCATTCATCTCACCTTCTACCATGATAACGTTATCATACGAAGCGGCAACGATCAATTCAAGTTCTGCTTTTTCAATTTGAGCAGGTGTTGGATTTACGATGAATGTTCCGTTTAATGAAATTACACGAACTTCAGAAACCGGACCGTTGAATGGAATATCTGAAACAGACATTGCAGCCTGAGCAGCAAGACAAGCAAGTGCATCAGGTAATACTTCAGCATCTGCTGAGATCAATGTTATTGCAACTTGTGTATCTGCGTGGAAGTCCTCCGGGAATAAAGGTCTCATTGCACGATCCACTAAACGAGAGATCAATATTTCGTAATCAGATAATCTGCTTTCTCTTTTCAAGAAACCACCTGGTATCTTTCCGTTAGAAGCAAATTTCTCTTGGTAATCAACTGACAAAGGCATGAAGTCAACGCCCGGTTTTGCTTCTTTCGCAGCAACAACGGTAGCTAAGATCATCGCGTTTCCTAATTTAACAACAGCAGACCCATCCGCTTGTTTTGCAAGCTTGCCTGTTTCGATTTGGATTTCTCGACCGTCAGGTAAAGTAATAGTTTTGTTTATGATTGTTAATCCAGGATATGACATATTTCTATGATAGTATTAAATCTAAAAAGAATTTTACGTATGTATGTAAACTAACAGAGGGAATTCGTAGGAATCCCCTCTGTTAGAGTATATTTTTTATAATCAAAGATTATTTTCTCAAATTCAATTGAGCAATAATTGCTCTGTAACGAGAAATTTCAGTTTTCTGAAGGTAGTTTAACAATCTTCTTCTTTTACCAACCAATTTCATCAAACCTAATTGAGTTGAAAAGTCTTTTTTGTTAACTTTCAAATGCTCGGTTAAATGAGCGATACGGTGAGAAAATAAAGCAATTTGAGATTCAGGTGATCCTGTATCAGTTGTACTTTTAGCAGTACCGTTGTTTTTGAAGATTTCTTTTTTGATTTCGCTTGTAAGATACATTGTAGCTGTATTTATTATTCTTATTTTCTATTTATACATTCTTATACTTTGCAAATATAACACTAATCAACTTTTTAAACAAATAGCCGTGGAAAAATTATTTCTTGCCTGGAAGCATTTTTTTCACTTTATCGAAGAAAATGAGATAAAAGTCGCTTTCTAGTATTCTGGAGTCATTTTTAGCCTGTCTCATAAAGAATAACCCAATACAAAAGAGAATGCCGTTACCAAACCACATGGCGAAATTTGCCGGATATACCCCTTCTTTTGTCCATTTTTCTCCGGTAATGCTAAATACATAATAAAAGATGAAAAATATGATGCATATAAGTACAGGTACACCCAGTCCACCTTTTTTTATAATTGCCCCCAATGGAGCACCAATCAAAAACAATACAAAGCAGGCTACAGCCTGTGTGTATTTTTGATATTTGGTGACCTCAAACTCATGAATCTCCTTTTGCATATTTTTATCCCGATCCACATTGCTTTGCAGATATGATTTGATCGAACGTGCCTGATTTGCTGCACGCTTGGCAACTTCTTTTGCTGAAGCTTCTTTCAACAAGGCTGCTTTTGTTACAGTAACGCCCGCTGTTTTAGCAACATCCCTGCTTGTGTCTTTGGGATTTACATTTACATAATAATAAAATGGCTGCAGCATACCACTGGTATGCATATTAACCTGTATATAACTTGTATGAATGGAATCAATATGATCACTAAGCTCGCCGGTGTTTTTCATTTGCCGGCTGCCTGTAAACAATTCTTCTTTCGTTCGACTCAAATCAAAAGAGGCAAGATCAAAAACGATCTGTGTCTTATCAAATGAATTTCTCATAAACTCTTCCGGCATCATATAGCCTCTGCCGCCACTGCCTTCGGACTTGAATTCGCTGTAACTGTTTCCTTTAAACAGCTCTAAAGCCAGATACTGTTTATTGTTGAATAAATACATAGCACCTGAATCTGCAATAATAATATCCGTATTGCCTCTGCCCTGTGTATGATCGTATATGATCACTCCTTTTATAGAAGTATCGTTATCAAACTTTTGTACCACCTTAATGCTGTATCCCGGAATACCGTTGTAAAATACACCGGGTTTTAGATCGAGAGATGGTTTTTTCTGTCGCAGATCATAAAGCAAACTGAAGGCTTTCAGATTGGCTTTGGGTACTACATAATTATTAAAGAAGAACAAACCTACCGTACAGCCCAACACCCATACAGCAATCGGAACCATCACACGCAGCAACGAAATACCGGAAGATTTCACCGCAGTCAATTCATTGAATTGCCCCAGGTTTCCGAAGGTCATTAAAGACGAAAGCAAGATAGCAAGCGGCAAAGCCACAGGTAGGATATTCATACTGAAATACATCATCAGTTCGGCATAGTCTAAATAACTTAGACCTTTACCTACCAATTCATCGATGTACTTTAAAATGGTTTGCATTAAAAAAATAAACGTTACAACGAATACCGTTAAGATAAACGGACCGAAGAATGCCTTTAATACAAGTATGTCTAATCGTTTTAGAAGTCTCATGATGTGCAATTATGCAGATGCAGCAATTTCTTTTAGTTGGTTCGAAGAGTAATAAGCAATGCCGGTATGTTTTGGATCTTTTGCCAGGATATACATTGCCTTTGCAACATCTTTCGCTTGTATCCCCAAACCTGCTTTGAATATACTGTTCAGGCCTTCTGCTAAAATGATGCCAATAGATTCGCCTGCTCTTTTTTCTGCACGCTTACCTAATAACAACGATGGACGTAAAACTGAAATGATTGAAATGCCTTTGAATGCTGCCAACTGCTCTTCTACTTCTCCTTTTACTTTGTTATAGAAAATGAAAGAAGAAGCATTCGCCCCCATCGCTGTTACAATCAGAAAATGTGCAGCACCTGCTTTTGCAGCGCAATGAGCCAAAGCCAGTGGAAAGGAATAATCTACTTTTTTAAATTGTTCTTTGCTGCCTGCTTTTTTAATGGTTGTACCCAAACAGCAAAACACATCGGTCACGGCAGGCAAAATAAGTTCATCCAGATTAGCAAAATCTGTTTGTATCGTAACAAGCTTAGGATGATTTACTGTCGTCTGTCCGCGTTGCAGCGAAATAACTTTTGAATAGCGGTCACTATTCAACAACTGATCCAGCAAAGAGCTGCCGACCAATCCTGTTGCCCCTGCAATTAACGCGACGTTTGACATATTATTCTAAGATTACCTTCTGTACTTCCAGTCGATCCGGATAATACACCTTAAAAATATACATTTTTTCTCTATTTATCGCACGAAGTGCTTCATCTAAACTGTCGGTTGAAAAATAATAAAAACCATCTGCTCCCAATACATCGATCTGTGTGTAGCCACCAGATGCAATAACTCTTTTACTGTCAACCTCCTCTATTTGTAACACATCGACATCAATGCTAAGTGGTGTGTAATCACAGGTAATGTCCGGCAATGTTACCCGCGTTGCACTACTTCTGTCCCATCGTGCTTCATCGGTGATCTGGGTCAAGAAGAGCGATTTATCAATGGCAACACCCGTGCAATTCAATCTGCTGTTAACAATTTTTGTTTGTCTCAGCGCAGATATTCCATTGGTTAAACCCGGAGGCAAATTGGTGTTGTTATTGGTGATCGGACTGTTTGTCCAGTTATCATCTGAAACGGTTAAGGCGTAAATAAACACCGGAGCTAAAAAAGTGCCTTGGAAAAAGATCAGTTGATCGCCATCTGCTGATAAACCGAAGAAGCCGCTTACTCCTTTAGTAACAAAACCTAAATCATCGGGAAAGGTTACAATTTCACCTGCTCTTTTACCACCTGCAGGAACTGTGTAAATTAAATAACCTTCTCCTACACGAAATGCAGAAGTGGCTGCATCATAGCCACTGTCTGTAATATGCAGAATGGTACCGGCAGCTACGTTCTTTAAAAAGATAAATGAAAATTGATCCGGATCTTTAAAGTTGTATCCGATAACGGCAACGTCGCCCGGTTGAAGTTGTGTCTGTGCATAGGTGCATGGATAAAAAGACAGCAATGCATAACATAGCCAAAAGAATTTGTTCATAGCATGTGTAAGGCTGGGAGCCTATTGTGTTAGGTTGAATAAAAATTGTTGTGTGTCCGCCGCGGCGGACACACAACAAAAGTATGCTATTGGAAAGATTAGTGTGGTTAACGAATGTTACCAAAAGGATTGAGAGGGATTAACAAAGGTGAAAAAATGCTTTTGGGATCTGGTATTATTTGTAGAACAGAACATGGTGAAGGATACTGCTTCTATACTGGCTTCATACTAATGGGTGGCTAATGACAGGCTAATACCATACACTCTTCATACATAGTTCATACATGCCTCATACTAGGTTCATACATACTTCATACTACCCTCATACTATATCCATACTTAACGCATACTTCCCTCATACTATCGGCATACATAAACCATACTTAAATGACTGTAAAATTAAGGTGGATTTGCAGAAACTTGTTTGAGTAGTGGGTGTTCTGTGCCACAGACCACGGTGAGGGATTGAGGGGTGTTAACAAAAGAGAAAAAATGATTGTTGCTTGAAACAAAGCCTACAAGGTTTTGTTATAGTTAGTAGGTCGGATTTGTGTTCCACAAACTATTAAAACCTTGCGTTAACGGGCAACACTATTTTTTCAATACATTTTACTACATTTGTTTTAATCTTTTTTAAATTCACATTATTCGATTTTCATTTATGAAAATATCCCTCACATTTTTTCTGTCTTTACATTGTATATTTTGTATTCATGCTCAAAACCTGGTACCAAATCCCAGCATTGAATTTTTAACCCCATACAGATGTCCTTATTTAATTGACAACTGGTATTCACCTAATTCAGAAACAACTGATTTTCTAAGTGCTTGCAGTGGACAGACACCTGTAAATTATTTTGGCATTCAAAATCCCTTTGATGGCATCGGCTATTGTGGTATCCGTACCTACTCCGGTCCGGAAGAATGGTCAGTGTATCCTCAATACAGGGAATACCTTGCAGTAAAACTTATTCAGCCCCTTGAAAGAGATTCTAAATACAAGGTAAGTTTTAAATATAGCGTAGCTGAGAATGCAGGTTATACGTGTGACAGACTTGGTATTGTTTTATCGGAAGATCCCATTCAGGGATCTGGTGTGTTAAATTATATGCCACAGATTGAAAATCCCACAGGCATTTTTTTAACAGATTCCGTCAACTGGAACACCATTTCTGGTGATTACATTGCAAACGGAGGAGAACAATTTATTGCCATTGGAAACTTTTATCCCGACAACCAAACCCATGCTATGTATTACAAAGCCAATCCGGGTATATATGCAAAATATTATACATATGTGTATATTGATTATGTAGAAATCGTTAAAGATCCAGACTATATACCATATTTATTAATTCCCAATCTGGTTACTGCCAACGGTGATCAGATGAATGATTCATTTAAAATTTCCACAAATCGGAATTTTACTGCTTTTGAAGTATCTATCTACAATTGCTGGGGCGCAAAAGTCTTTGAGTCAACATCTCAGACTTTCGAGTGGACAGGAGATACGATGGGTGTATATTATTACCAGATCACAACAAATAAAAGTAATACCTATAAAGGGTGGGTGCACGTAATCAAGCAGTGATTACAACAAAGATGGGGAATAACATCAAATTTATTTATATCAGTAATTACTCCAGCGGAGTAATATATCTGTAGAAAACAAACCACCACTAAATCTTCACGCACGGAGCTCCGTCTAGGAGCGACTAACAGCCGTTACGATATGCCGTCCCGCTGGGACTTGTACATAATGTATAAAGGGATTGTTTTTCACTACAGATATTTTGTCCCTAGCGGGACTAATTGTGAAATTTCATTACCAAATTAATTAAACTGCCAACTAGGCCCATATCCAGATATATCTACCAGTATCATTAAAAGTAAAATACTAATTAAGTAATACATAGAAATTAAAACTATTTTAAAAGATATGATTTTTTGATATTCTACTATGTGATATACATAACTAATTAATGCAAATAGCAGATTTAGATACACGCTACAATTATAGATTTCTATAATTGAACCAACATTCATGCAAAGTGTCAATATTGATAAAATAATATTTATTGGAATACTTATATAAAGTAAAATTCCTATTAAATCTTTTTTCATTCCTCACCGTGGCCTGTTGTATATTATAAAAACCTTACTCCCCCGCGCTCTCCTTTTTCTTCCGCAACATCTCTTTCATCACATTACGGGTTGGTGAAACAAGTTCATTCAGACCTTCTTTCATAAAGCCGATGCCATAACCCCACAACTGTGTATAGGCTGCAAGTACGCTTAACGCACCAATGGATATGCTGTTATTTTTCAAGGTCGCATCTATAAAAATGGCTGCGGTATAACATACTAAAAAGAAGAATGACAATAAGCCAATGGATGTATTCAATGCTGCTAATAATACAGTAAGTGAAGAGTACAAGACAAAACACATTGGAAAGAAATGTGTCAGCTTTAATTCTGCCGGTGCAAAGCGGAAAATATTGATTCGTGCGGTACCGAAGAAATGTACCTGCTTGTAGAATTGTTTCAGACTCGTACGGCGTTTATGATATACATAGGCATTTTCAATTAAGCCTACTTTAAAGCCATAGCTCATGATCCGAATGCTAAATTCTATGTCTTCGCCTTTGCGAGTAATGATGTAGCCTTGCGTGCGTAACCATACTTCCTTTGAAATTCCCATATTGAAACTTCGCGGATGGAATACACCTACTCCTTTTTTATTTCCGCGAATACCACCTGTTGTAAACAAGGACGTCATAGAATAACTAATGGCTTTCTGTACCGGTGTAAAAGATGTATCTGCTCTATCCGGACCGCCAAAAGCATCGAGATAGTCTGTGTTCAATCTATCCTCTACTGCTTGCAGGTAATGAGAAGGTATTAAACAATCACTGTCAAAAACAATGAAGTAATCTCCGGAAGCACGCTCGTAAGCGAAGTTGCGTGACAAACCTTGACCGGTGTTTTCTTTGAAAAAATATTTAATGTTTAATTGATCCTGAAACGATTTAACAATCTGCTCAGCAGAATCTGTTGAACCATCTTCAACAACAACAACTTCAAAGTTTGTGTATGTCTGTTTGGTTAAGCTCTCCAGAAGTTCTTTGATCTCTTCCGGACGGTTATAAACCGGTATTACAATGGAATAAAATCTCATGAACCAATTTCTTCTGAAACCAGGTAATCATTTTTCTTATCGGATTGCTGAATCATCATTTCACCGATAAAGCCGGATAAAAACAGCTGCACACCAATGATGATTGCCACTAATGCCAGATAAAACCAGGTATTGTTCACTACATCTCTGTAGTGGCCATCACCTAAATAAATGTGATATAATTTATCTGCAATCAGATACATGGTACTTCCAAAACCAAAGAGAAAAGACAACATGCCCATAGTACCAAAAAAGTGCATCGGGCGCTTTTTAAATTTGCTTACAAAAGAAATAGAAAGTAAATCTAATGGACCATATAGAAAACGTTCCAGACCAAACTTTGTAACGCCGTATTTACGAGCTCTGTGTTCAACTACCTTCTCACCTATTTTATTAAAGCCGTTCCATTTTGCAATGACCGGAATGTATCGGTGCATTTCTCCGTATACATCAACCGATTTAATTACTCTGTTGTGATATGCCTTCAATCCACAGTTGAAATCATTTAACTGTATGCCTGACATAGCACGTGCTGCAGCATTATATAATTTTGTAGGAATTGTTTTACTTAGCGGATCGTAACGCTTCTTTTTCCAGCCAGATACCAAATGATATTTCTCTTCGATAATCATTTTATATAGAGACGGAATTTCGTCCGGACTATCCTGCAGATCCGCATCCATGGTAATAACCACTTCGCCTTTAGCTGCTTTAAATCCTACGTTCAAGCCGGCAGACTTGCCATAGTTTCTATTGAAACGTATTGCATGAATGTTTGAATTTTGCAATGACAACTTTGTAAGTACATCCCAGGAATTATCTGTACTTCCATCGTCAACAAAGATCAGTTCGTACCGATAATTGTTTTTCAGCATCACTTCCCTCAACCACAATTCCAGTTCAGGTAAGGATTCTTCTTCATTATAAAGAGGAATAACAACAGATATATCTTTAGGGTAGTTATTCATTATTGTACACGAGTCAGTTGTTTGTTATTTATTACAGCTACAGCTCTGCCCTTCATCTTTTTGCCAATGAAAGGAGTATTAACCGACTTAGAACGTAAATCTGATTTACTTAGTATCCATTCCTTTTCCGAATCAAAAACAGTCAGGTTTGCTTTTGCTCCTTCTTTGATCTGCGGAAGAGCGATACCTAGTACATTTCTTGGTGCGATGGTAATTTTTTCAATAATTTTTGAAAGCTCCACTTTGGTGTTGTGGGCGTGAACAACGCTAAATAAAGTTTCCATACCGATCATTCCAAAATCAGCCTGATCAAATTCAAGGTCTTTGCATTCTGTATCCTGCGGAATGTGATCCGATACGATCACATCAATTGTCCCATCGTTCAGGTATTTCCAGAATACGTCGATATCTCTTTTGGAACGCAACGGAGGATTTACTTTTAAGTTGGTGTCAAATGAATCCAGTAAGGTATCATCCAACGCCAATTGGTATGATGCAATATCACATGTTACATTCAAGCCTTTTTTCTTCGCTTCTTTAATTAACTCCAATGACTTCGGACTGGAAATATGTGCGAAGTGAATTTTGCCACCTGTATATTCTAAAATAGAAAGATCGCGTTCCACAATGATCTGTTCAGACAATTTCGGAATTCCTTTCAAGCCCAGCATGGTACTGGTCTTACCTTCGTTCATTTGTCCGCCATGGCTCAAATATTTATCTTCTGCATGTTCGATCAATTGTCCGTTGATCGGTTGCAGATATAACAACGCACGTAATAATAAATCCGAATGCCAGATCGGTTTTACACCATCTGTGAATGCCAGTGCGCCTGAAGCATTCATATCCAGAATCTCTGTAAGCTCTTCGCCTTTATTGTTTAGCGTTAAGGCAGCAATGGGATATACATCAACTAATTTCTCTCTTGTTTTTCCTTTAACGTACTCAACCGATTCTTTGCTTTGCATCGGCGGTGTAGTGTTTGGCAATACCGCTATGGCAGTAAATCCGCCTTGCATAGCCGCGTTGCATGCAGAGTGTAGATCTTCTTTGTATTCGTGGCCCGGATCGCCTGTAGTAACACGCATATCCATCCATCCCAACGACACTTTCAACCCTTTTCCTTCTATAATGGTATCTGCCGATAATTCTTTTTCACTTATCTTTTTGATAATTCCGTCTTCAATTAAAATTGAACGGACCTTACCATTCAACTCAGATGTTGAATCGATTATTTCAGCAGAACGGATTACGATACCAGCCATATATTTTTATTTCAGAAATCTCAATAATAGAACCTCAGCCAACAGGAAAAACAATGCTAAAATAATGCAATATTTCCACAATGGCTTGCCATCGCGCAAGCTTTTTAATTCATCAGAAAAATCGATCTGATTTCCAGCATCTAGCACATGAACATTTGATTTACCTTCTGCCCATGCAGACAATTCATCCTTCGATATGGGAGTACAATCTGATTCACCGCGGCCATAGTTAATCGCCAATATAGCTTGTGTACTATCCCCTTGTTTAATAGAATAGAATCCGGAAGTCTTGATCTCATCAGGCAGATCCAGAATAATCTCCCCTTCACGGATATTTTGTATGGGAAGCCACGATAAGGAATCCTTCGTAACCTGTACTTGTGAAAGATTGGTTGATGCAGATTTCACAACAACACTTTGATCGGTTGTTCGGTAATACAACTGATTGCTCTTAGGAAGTGCATTAAAGGCAATGGTATACATTACAGGTACAAAAATAGAATGACGCTGTAACGACGACATTTTATCACTCAGACAACCGCTGAAGACAAAGATGTTTCCTTTACCTGCAGGAATCTGCGTAAGAAACGGAGCGCCTTGCTGATAGCGCAACAATACTGTACCCGGAGAAACGGTTTCGAATAAAGGAATGCTGAATGGCATTTCTGTTAATGACTTTCTTTTATCTGCAAACACATCTTTAAAGAACGGCTGATCGGTATCCGGGAACTGTACATACCATGCCTGCTTAGCTGTGGAATCTACAAGCGATGTAGGTTTAACCAATACAGAGAGT
This sequence comes from Cytophaga aurantiaca DSM 3654, assembly GCF_000379725.1. Lineage (GTDB taxonomy): Bacteria > Bacteroidota > Bacteroidia > Cytophagales > Cytophagaceae > Cytophaga > Cytophaga aurantiaca. Next base: position 76,519 of record NZ_KB903665.1, on the reverse strand, counting down.
TCTTTCATAAAATCCTGCCAAGCCACCCAATCTGTAGTATTTGGCGGGAACAATGCTACATTGCCTCCTTTGGCTAATACCTGTTTCAAGTTTTGGGCCAGTGCTTTATTTGTGTTCGAATATTCTTCCACAACAACCAGATTCGACTGGTTTAATTTGGAGTAATCGATGGTAGCGTACGAATATGAATTCAATACAAACAGTTTTTCGTTGCTGTATACTTTCGTCAGGTAATTACCACCTGATTGATATAGGTTTGTAACATTAATCGACTGCGCACTATTCAATGTAAAGTAAAAAGAATTGTCAAACGTAATCGGTGAATCATCAAAACGAATCACACCTTTATAAGTTGAATGCTGATCCAACGTAAAATCAAACACTGCTGTTAACTCTTGTCCGCCCGTTACTTCAATCCCAGTAGTACTAACCTGTACATCGTTTATGAGAAGCTTGCAAATCGTTTCACGCTTTCCTTTGCCGTAACCTTTTGCACGCATAAACAATTTATTCGGTTTACCGGCTTGTATAAAAGGTGTTTCAAGCCAGATCGAATCAATCGCAATGTTCAATAATTCTGAACTTTGAATCGGGATATAATGCCAGTTAATTTGAGAGTCGGGTTTGGAAGCAAGCAATTCATTCCAATAACTTTTTTGGAAATCTGAGAATACAAATACATCCTGACTCGACTTGATATTTTTAGAAGCGGAAGAAACGACTCTTCTCTCAATCTCTTTAGCTGTTCTTGATTGTCCGTTATAGTCCAGCTCCGTTAACAGATCCTGATATCCATCGCGGGTGTGGTATTGCCAGTCATTACCTGAAAATTCATTGGTAAATAAACGATATGTTGTAGAAGCGCTGTAGGCATTTGGAAGCTGTTGGGCGAAGCCTGAAGCCTGATCCAGCAATGCAAGCTGATCCGACTCATTCTGCATGCTATATGAATTATCTACATATACCTGAACACTTGAACCAACCGGTGTTTTTTGATTTGAAGTTGCGTTAATAATCGGCTGAGCGAAAGCAAGAACTAGAAATGTAATGAATAGAATACGAGCTAATAACGTAAGCCAATGTTTGATGCGGCGGGCTGAAGATTGTTGCTGAATGATTTCTCGTAAAAATGCCACATTGGTAAAAATCATCTTCTTGGGCCTCTGCAAATCAAATAGATGCAAAGCGATGGGTATTGCAATAGCTAAAAGGCCAAATAAAAAGAATGGATTCAGAAAGGTCATAACAGACAAATCTATAAAATTTATCAGAGTTTGGCTATTTAAAGAATCAAATACTAAAAAAATTGAATATTTCAGGTTAAATACGTAGTTTCATGCCTTATTAATTAACAATTTAAACATCACATGTTTTATGAATAAATACATGAAGTATTCAATCGTTGCTCTTTCGGCTGCCTCTTTATTTATAGGTGTTTCCGCTTTTACTGGAGCTAAAGATGAAAAACAAGAAGATAAAGGTCAGTATGTAGTGATTGATGTCTATGAGTTGCCTGCTTACGAAGATAAAGGTCTTCACGTACATTACGGTAATGGAAAAACTGAATTCTTTCCATATGCAAATGAAATGAAAGATCATCATATAGATGATAACGGTGACTTACTTGTAAAAACATTAAACAAATTAGATAGCGAAGGATACGAAGTTGTTTCTACTGCTGGTGGTTTGGGCGATAAGTCAGGTTTCATTACGAAAGTATTCTTGAGATTGAAGAAATAAGTACGGAGTATAGAGTATTAAGTACAGAGTATTAAAAAGCGAATGTTCAGAAATGGGCATTCGCTTTTTAATATTTCTTAATCGGATTACAAATCCTTTTTATCTGGCTTCTGGATTACAAATCCAGAAGAGCTTCGTTACAAATCCCTTAAAAATAGTCTTAGCCCAAAGTGAGTTGAAGTTTTATAATAACCTCAGTCTGTAAACATGGATATTGCCTCGGTCAGGAAACAAGCACGCATGTGAAGAATATTTTATTCTATTATAAGAATTATAGTAGTTATTTTAAGGAGTAATAAGCAGTTAGTAGTTGGCCGAAAAGGCACAACAACGGCGAGAACAGAGGTTATCAGCTGAGGTAACTTAACATCACAGAGTACCGGGTTGTTGGCCGATGGCACAACAATGGGTTGAGTAGTGGTTAGGTAAGTAAGGTAAACACTAGCATTCGTATAACCGGATATAAACAAAAAAACGGACAGTGGAAGCTGTCCGTTTTTGTTTATCCATAAAGTTGATTAATCTTTTCGCAATCTCAGGATCATGTTGCGCTGTAATGTATATCCCTGAATTGGATTCAATGCCATGATCTGTTCAACCGTTATACCATGCGCATAAGCAATGTTCTCAAGGGTATCTCCTTCTTTCACCAGGTATTCATTGGCTGTAGGCTGATGGATGCCAATTTTTACTTTTACCAATTGGTTTACATAAATAGTATCGTATGAGAAATTATTCAATGTCTTAATTTCAGCAACTGTCATGTGGTACAATTTACCAATTGAGAATAAGGTATTTTTAGGAGCTACTTTATACAAATCTTCACCTTCTTTCAATGAAACCTTTTGACTTTTCTTTAATTCAATATTTTTAGAGATCTCAACATTCTTCTCTGCTATGATTTCATTCTTCTCAGCGATATCAATGTTGTTTCTATTCATAGACTCATCTACAGCAGCATTTTTAGCAGCAAGGTTGTTGTAGTATTTCTTGTTCTTCTTCTCATCTTTCAGGGTCATAGACTCAGTCATAGAAACCTGCGCAATGATGTCGTTATCGCCTACGTTACGTTTCACTCTTAATGGTGTAAATGGTATGACATCATCTGAAGTTAATGCGTTTATTTCACGTATTTCTTCAACTGTCATATTGAATTTTTTAGCGATCGCGTAAATTGTAGTTTGCGGTTCAACAACATAGGTCATGTTCTTCGTTTCATAACCAACACCGCCAAGAATATAAAACTCTACACGTCTGTTTAGCTGTCTGCCGATCTCATTATCATTCGAAGTCAACGGTCTTTCTTTACCCAATGGGTTCATTACAATACGAGAACGGTCTACCCCATGACTCACCAGATAATCAATTGCAGCCTGACCACGTTTTTCAGATAGTACACGATTGTATGTATCTGTACCCAAACCATCTGTATTTGCATTCAATTCAATTTGTATCTGAGGATTGTGGCTTGCATAAGCTACCAGATCATCGAGTGTTTTCGTTGCTTCCGGTCTGAGTTCAGCCTGATTAAAATCAAAATAAATATTTTCAAACAATTTTCTGTTTGCAGCTACGGTAGATGACAGTACCATAACGGTATCCACAGAATATGTAATTTGTTGTGTAACCTTTGAATTCTTTTCGATCAATACAACTTTGTAACTTTTATCAGCAGGTAAGTTATCAAATCTGAAAACCCCTTCACTGTTTGTTTTCGTTACTTTAAGATGTGTATCGTGTTCGTCTGTTAGAGCCACTTCAACATTAGCAGCCTTCTCTCCTTTGTCATTTACAATGGTACCTACCACCGCAATGCTTTTAACATCTGCCGGAATAGAGTCTACATCGATCTTACTTATTACAGCTTCTTCTTTTGGTATAATATTGAATTTATAAATATCATCGTTACCTACACCGCCTTGTCTGTTAGAAGACAGGTAACCGAATTTATTTCCCAATACAAAATAGAAATCATCGCGGTGAGAGTTAAAGGGCATTCCGATGTTTTTAGACGTTTCAAAATTGTCTTCTTCTTTCGCAACAAAAATATCCAAACCTCCAAAACCTTCATGTCCATTGGATGCAAAATACAACAAACGATCTTCAGCATAATATCTTGGCGACATATCTGTAAAGATGGTATTGACACCTTGTCCTAAGTTAGATGCAGGTCCCCAGTTATCATTTTTAGTACATGTAGAGAACCAGATGTCGTGCATACCAATACCACCGGGACGTTTAGACGTAAAGAACAAAATATTACCATCCGGAGAAACAGAAGGTTGACTATTCCACTGGCCTTTCATATTGATATTTTCGTTCAGACGAACAGGTGCAGTCCATTGTCCAGCTGCATCTTTTGTCATTACATAAATAACACAGTTGTATTCTTCGTAATTGCCAATGATTATTTTTTCATCGCAACGTGTAAAATAAAATTTCTTACCGTCTCCTGTAAATGAACCTGGACTCTCATTGTAAATAGAGTTTGCTAACACAAAATTATCTTCCGGTACATACGGCACCCAATTGGTGCCATCGTAAATAAAACGATAGGTATCACTTAAATTTCCACCAAGCATGTTGTTACTTACGTGCCCCGTTGCTCCTTCTCTGGAAGAAGTTAATGCTATGATGGAATCCGTTTGTCCAACAATAACCGGAGAATATTCTGAATAAATGGTATTGATCGGTTCAGGCATGCAATGAAACGTATAATCGCGCTGCGGTTTACTCATTTCTTCTCTAGCCAACGTCAAACCGACAATTGCTTTACGAGCACGATCTTTATATTCTTCGGCCGCTAACGTTGTTTCTTTATATTCGTTAACGAACAGTTTGAATTGGGCCTGAGCATCTTCATAATCGCCGTTATCCCTTAGGGTAATTGCATACCAAAAACGAGCCAGCGGGTATTCCAGTAAAGCTTTGGCAATAATTATTTTATAATATTTTTCAGCGGATGCATAATCAAAATACTCGCGATACGATTCAGCGAGTCTGTATACACAATAATAGTTATTGGGTTCTACATCAACAACCAGCTTATATTCCTGGGCAGCAAGATAATATTCATATCTAGAGAAATGCTCATCCCCTTTAATTTGAGATGCATGCGTTTTACCTGCACCCTTCTTTTTCTGGGCATATAGAGGCATTGCAGTACAAGCTGCAAGAACCAAAATTGCTATGAGTGAAAATACCTTTTTCATGATATGCTTTAATTAAACGGACAAACTCAACGATACGTTGCTTTAGATCCTTGGAGTTTGATACACACGATGTACTTTTTCAATTCTAGGTGACATAATTTTAATTGAAATCTCATATGCACCCGCGCCTTTGGATGTAGACGTTTGTCTGAGGGTTGAGCTATTTAAATCATAACTTAAGCCAAACGTATAAAATTTATTTCCAAAACCAATTGAACCTATAAAGGAATCCTTTACACGATACCATGTACCTGCAAATAACTTCGTAGGTAAAACCGTATTTGTTTCGGCATTGCCAAACGAATAAGTACCGTACAAACCAACATTGATCTGCATGGAAGCGTTTTGCATAGCGATCAATGCATTCGGAGAAATATTCCATGAAGAATTGAATGAATATTCACCGCCAAGTATAAATTTATTCAAAACCGGCAAGGCACTTTTTTGATCTCCAATAACAGATTCGTTGGGCCTGTTAAAGTGATACGCCGAATAGCCTGCATAAAAACTCTTACCTACTTCCGTTATATTTCGTCGCGGATTGTGGTAGTACACGGCGCCAAAATTAACATCCATATAAGTTTTAGAAGATACGAAATTATATTCCCCCGAAGGAATATTTGAATCGTATCCATTGGAAACATCAAACTGAGACCCCCACTGTCCTTTAGTAAAATCAATGGTTTTCTGCAATATACCAATTTGAATACCTGTAAGAATATGATTTTTTTCGTCGAGGCGAATTACATAGGAACCCGTGATGTTCGCTCCAGTATTTACTAAGCCGATCTCGCCTGCTTTGTTTTGAAAAACAGAAACACCGATGCCTCCGAGGTTAACACTTTTATCTGAAGACTTGTATATAGGAGCGATAAGTGATACTTGATTTGTAGTATATGGAGTAATGATACTTTTCCATTGTACTCTAGAGTTAAAACCAAGGCTCACTGTAGGTTCAGCGGCAGCTAAGGCAGGATTCAAATATAATCCGGATGCATAATATTGAGAAAAAATAGCGTCCTGTCCCACCGTTGCAAAAATCAACGTGAAAAAAGTTAGGTAAACACTACATGCAATTTTTTTAATCATATATTTAGTTAACCTGTTCTAAAAGCATTAATTCATAATTAAATTTATGTTAATAACTTTTACTAGGTATACGTAATGCCAAATAATGGTTTACATATTAAAGCATCTCAATTCACTTAAAAACAGTATCCAAAATTTGAAATTCATACATAAATACAAAAAAATATCTGCAAATCAATCAATTTAATGGTTTTGTATAAAAAAAATCCACAGGGGAATAATTCCAAATAGTGTATTTTAAACACATCTAAAACCTGAGAACGAAATTTTCGTATCTTGTAAGATCAAGTTCCCGACTTTAATGAGATATTTAACTCACATATCGCGTGTATTTTTAGCAGTATTGTTTGTTGTTTTAATAAGTTTTACAACTTATTCAGCAGCTCCAATCGTTGTGTCTATTAAAGTAAATGGAGTCACAATCATTCCGGGGCCTTCTAAAACAGTAAATGTATGTTTTAACTCTGTTTACAACTTACAAGCTTCAAACACTTCTCCAACACCACCTACAGGAATAAATATTCCTACTGAATGGCAAAACTTAGATTCACTACGTGGACAAACCGGAGATCAAATAAATACTCCAGATGCAGGCAGATGGGTCGCAACCATCAAGTATTACAATACTTCGACATCTACATGGACAATAGCATCGGATACAGTTAAGCTCGTGTATGCTACCACTTCAACTTTGCAGATCACGACAACAGCCGGTGTACCTATTGCAGCTACGAACATTTATATATGCGGATTGAAGGACAGCACCTTTTTAGCAAGTCCCAATCATACAGATTATAAATGGTATAAAAACAGTACTTCAAATCTGGTGGGCACATCAAATTCTCTTGTCTTCACAACAGCATTATTAAGTAGTTCAGAACCTACGACCTCCTTTTTTGTTACAGCAACAAATTCATTTGGCTGTGAGGTAACTGCTCAGAAAAATTTCCGTCGCGACAATTCATTTTCAGTAAACCTTGGACCGGACCTTGTTAAATGTTCAGGCACAAATGTATCTCTTTCATCACCTACTTCTCCGACGGGTATATTGTATTCGTATAAATGGAACACCGGTCAAACCACTACATCCATTGTTGTAAACACCAGCGGTACCTATTCGCTTGTTGTTACAAACAGCGGAACAAAATGTCCACAATCCGATACCGTAAAAGTCGCGTTTAATGCTGCTCCGATTGTAAAAATTACCAAAGACACTACTATTTGTAACGGTACTTCTGTTCAACTCAATGCAACCGTAACAAACGGCACAGGTACATACACCTATGCATGGACAGCCAATTCAGATCTTTCTGCTACGAATATAAGCAATCCGGTTGCGACCCCTTCAATAGTAGGTTTGAACACCTATTCAGTTATTGTATCAGATCCGATGGGCTGTGGAGGTGCAAGCTCTGTATCAACTAAAATCACACAATTAGCTCCTTTTGTAAATCCATATTTTGGTTTAGATCCGGGAAATGATACAGTAGTCTGTTTCAACTCTCCGGCTAAATTAAACCCAACTATTTTAACACCGTCTTACCCATCCACCTACACCTGGAAGTGGTCGCCCATAACAGGCTTAAGTGATGCAAATATCAAAAATCCTACAGCAACTCTTAATACAGCCGGTGTATTTAAATACGTTGTAACAGCAACAGATGGCAGAGGTTGTAAATTAAAAGATTCGTTAAATGTGACAAACCTTTTTGAATTAACTACTACAACCAATTTTACAGATACGCTAAGCTGCGTAGATACCCCCATTGTTTTAGAAGCTTTTGCAACCGGGGGATCCGGAGGCGGATACATATATAATTTCACTCCGGCACAAGGAGTAATCTCGGGAAACCAATTGAACATTTCTTTAAAAGACAGTACCTATTTAATATCTGTAAGTACCACAGATGGAGATGGCTGTGTAAGTCCTGCTGTACCAGTAAATCTGGTTGGGTATCGGCCGTATATTCAAATTGCTTCCGGATCTGATACCATTGGATATGGCGGCAACCCGCTTGTGTTAAAAGCAGACATTCATAATAAGCCCAGTGTAACGGTAGTTTGGTACGAGGTATTTACCCACTCAATCATAGCATACGGATTAGAGTATACATCTACTTCTGATGAATCTGTGTATGCATTTGCAACAGACAATTTTTACACATGTACAAACAGTGATACGGTAAATATTACACACAGACTTGAAGATCTTCACGCATTATTTATTCCGAATGTATTTTCGCCTCAGGCTACAAACCCCGAGAATAAACAGTTAAAGGTATATGGCACATTGATTCAGGAAAACGGTTTCAATTTCAGAATTTACAATCAATGGGGACAATTGGTCTACCATACAACATCTTTTGTTGAAGCCAATTCTACCGGCTGGGCGGGCGATATAAAAAGCAACGAGGGCAAACAATCCAATAACGTATATACCTATACGGTTGAAGGTAAATTTTTTGATGGCCTCACATTCAACAAAACAGGTACAGCAACCATGCTGCACTAAATTCAGGTATTTAATACATCATTGCTACAGGGTGTTTAATTTGTATTAAATACTTAGTATTTTTGTTTATGATGTACAGGCAGCTACTGGCTATTTTATTTATATTTCTATCAAACGCATCTTTTGCTCAGATAGACAAAGAATTTTGGTTTGCTGCTCCTTATGTGAACCCAACAAACGGGCGAGTGCCTGTTTATATTCGTTTTCAGTCATTCGATGCTGCAGCAACCATAACAGTTGACATTCCTGCAAAGAGCAGCTTTACTCCTATTCAGATTCAACTAGCGGCCAATAGTGCTTATTCACTCGATATTTCATCCTGGCTGAATCAAATTGAAAACGAGCAAACCAATGTTGCATTACCCAATGGCTTGCATATTGTTTCAACAAATGAAATATATATTTACTATGAAGTCTATGGAGCCAGCAGCTATGCACCTGGAACAAATAGTGATTTGTTTGCATTCAAAGGCCGGAATGCTTTGGGAACAGAATTTTACACACCGTTTCAAACCCGGTTTGATAACTATCCAGGTATCAATGCCCGTGCTACCTTTGACATTGTAGCTACGGAAGATAATACACACATTACCATTACTCCGACTACTCCCATCATTGGTCATATACCATTGGTACCATTTACGATTACGTTAAACAAAGGTGAAACGTGGAGTTGTCAGGCGTTTTACATCGAAGCAATCAATAGACCTACCGGTTCTCATATCAGCTCAGACAAACCAATTGGTGTGACCGTAAAAGATGATTCTATGTTTAAAGGAAATAACTGGGATCTGGGAGGTGATCAACTAATTCCCGTTTCTCAGCTTGGCACAGAATACATTGTTATACGACATATATTGAATACGCAAACAGGAAACGATTTTGCATACATACTTGCAACCGAAGACAATACTGAAATTTTTACAAAAGGAAATCCAACTCCAATTACAACACTTAATAAAGGAGCACAAGTGGAGATCGAAATTTTGGAGACTATGTATATTACATCTTCGAAGCCTATATATGTATTGCATGTTACCGGATTCGGTGATGAGTTAGCCGAAGCAATTCTACCGCAGATCAATTGTACAGGATCTAAGGAGGTAGGCTTTATCCGCTCGAACGATGAAAATCTTGTATTGAATATTTTAACACGAAGCGGATCCGAAGGAAGTTTTGTATTAAACGGCAGTACAACCTTTGTGAAAGCTACCGATTTTAGCGTTGTTCCCGGATCAAGCAATTGGCTATTTGCAAGCATTGAATATTCTGATACACAAATTCCTGCACTCAAAGCAAACCTATTAAAAAACACAAGCGGATATTTTCATTTAGGACTTATGAATGGTTTGCCCGATAAGACCGGATTCCGTTATGGATATTTTTCTGATTTTGGTTTTACAAAACTAGGTTCAGATACAATTATTTGTTCCAATTCATCTATTGAACTCTCTGCGGGAATACAAAAGGACAGTTATTTGTGGTCACCTAATGGAGAAACAACTGCAAAGATTTTCACACAGGATTCCGGTACCTATTCTGTAATTGTAAAAAAAGAAAACTGTCCATTTAAAGATACCATCCACATTGGATTCTTTCCTCCGTCAGGGTCGATCATTGTAAACGACGACGACAGTATTTGTAGAAATACAAGCTTAACAATAAAAACATACCCTGATTTCAGCAACTTCAACTGGTCTAACGGCGCTACCACGGATAGTATTGTTGTATCCAATCAAAATACCTACAAGATCACGGCAACAGATATGTATGGATGTACTGTTAAAGATTCTGTTCAAATCAGTATACTGCCTCTTCCTCACGGTACCATCAACCATTTACCCGGAGATGAAAAATTATTTTGTTCTACAACACAGATTGATTTAATTGCACCATCAAACTACTCCAGATACGAATGGTTTGATGGAAGTTTCAATCAACATCTGCAAACCGTAAAAACGGAAGATGGAATGTATTGGGTTAGATTGACAGATAGTTTAGGCTGTATAAATAAAATTTCAACAGAAATTGATTGCTCTATATACATTGAAGTATATAATTTAATTACTCCCAATGGAGATGGCATGAATGACTTTTTTGAAATTAAAGATCTGCAAAAAAATACCTATGCATTAAAAATATATAATTCATGGGGAGCATTGGTTTATTCAAATGACAATTACAACAACGACTGGACTACAGATCCATTAGAATATGGCGTCTATTATTTCAGTTTAACACATCATAAAAATAAAAAGAACTTTAAAGGTTGGCTGCATGTGCTTCATTAAAAATAAAATACTCTTTTTTTTATTCCTGCTTTTTACAACACTTCAATTGCAGGCAATACCCAGAACTCCCGATACTGTAATGGTTGGCAGTTACATCTTGAGTTTGCATGATATCAATTTTCATGATAAAGAATATACCATGCGCTTTTGGTTGTGGTTTTTACATAATAATCCAAACTTCGATTTTACCAATCAGGTAGAAGTACCCAATGCAAAAAACATTGAGAAGCCGGATGTACTGGTTGATACGATCAATGGAAAAACGTGGGTATTGATGAAAATGAAATCTGTAATGAAGCAATCATGGAACGTCAATGATTACCCGTTTGATGAACAGAATATTGTTGTATCGATCGAAAATACCATGTACGATAAAAACTGGCTGGTATATCAAGTTGATTCGGTTGGAAGTAGCTTTGCTCCTACTATGAATGTTGACGGCTGGAAAATAAAAGATTTCCATGTGATGCGTGGCACCAATGAATACAATACTTCTTTTGGCGATCCACGGGTTAAAAATTCTAAATCCGAATACGACACATTTAATATCAAAATGACCTTAGAGCGCGATGCAATGGGGCTGTTCATGAAGATCTTTTTGGGGATGTACATTGCATTCTTTATTGGCAGTATCAGTTTCTTTATTGATGTGAAAGAAGTCGAATCACGCTTTGCCTTACCTGTAGGTGGTCTGTTTGCTGCAGTGGGTAATAAATACATTATTGATTCTTTATTACCTGAAACATCCGACTATACATTGGTTGACACCTTACATTCAATCACATTTCTATTCATCTTCTTCACTATATTTCTAAATGCTTATTGTGTGAAATTATATGAACAAAAAAAGCTTAAAAAAGCGCACGATTTAAATCATTACGGTTCACGAGTTATGATTTCAATATATATATCATTAAATATATTCTTTGTTTCGATGGCTGCATTCTTTTAATAATTATAGTATAACATAGCATGTCCATTTCAATCGATACAATACGCCTAGGAAAAAAATACTACATAATTAATTATGGTGAACGCCATGAGTTTATTGTATTAAAACGAATTTCTGAAAATAATTTTTTGATAAAAGATCTGCTGAGCCTTGAAAAATATGAGCTACAGGAATTTATTGCCTATGGAAAAGGCGATGATTTTGAGTTGTTTGAATTGTAGCAAACTTTAATAAATACTATCATTCACTAGATTAATGACAGTATTTTAATATCAGTTCATTCGGATCGTCTATGTTATACTCTTCATTCCATTCTTTTTGATATTTGTATCCTTTTTGAATAGCAATTTTCCAGTTCTTACACGCTTCTTCTATATTCCCTAAAGCAAAATAACAATTGGCCATATTATTATAGGAATATAGATCCGTATCAAAGTGTTCGTAAAAAGCTGCATCTGCGCCAATAGACAATGCCTTTTTAAAATCAGGGATAGCACTTTCATATTGTTTCAAGTAATACTTGCTAAGACCTCTGTTATTAAAAGCCATCTTATTTGTTGAATCATACTTCAGCGCACTATTAAAATCCGAAACTGCTCCTTCGTATAACCTACATCGCATGCGCTTTTCACCCCGATTCACGTAAATTCCTTCATATGCGGGATTCAGTTTAATTACCTCATCATATGCATGTAATGACAAACTATCTTTCCCCCATTTATCATAAAGCAAACCTAAATTATAATATACGGTTGTCTTCTCCATATCATAATTTAATGCAGATAAATAATCTCTTTCTGCAAGATCAAATCTGGCTGTATTCTCATACAAAATTGCACGGTTCATCCATGCAAGTCCATTGGTATGATCTAATGATATTGCCTTATTAAAATCACTAAGTGCCGAATCGTAATCTTTAAGATGATAATAAGATGTTCCTCTTACACGAAAATATTTGGATTCAGAATCATTCAATTTGATGGCTTTATTTATATACTCCAATGCTTCGGTAGCGGAGGCCCTAGATAAGGTATTTTGCGTGGTGTTTTGAAGAATTGTCCATGCTTTTATGTAATAACGTTCTGCATCTGCCTTTTCTATTTCGGTCAGTCTTTTACCTCCAATACATCCTGCCATTATGATCAGAAAAATAAACGCAATTAGACTATTAAACTTCATGATGAAAATTATTTAAGCTTGTATCATAGTAATAAGAACACAGATTTCTTTTACAAATAAAGCCCTTCAACCTCCTGCTGATAATCAAACTGTAGATCTTCGTGCAGGCTGTTCAATGCTTTTTCTATTTTAGCTAGTTGTCTGTTGTAGAGATTCTCAATCACGGTATTCTGAGTGATGCGTATCCTTGATTTTTTCACCATCTGACAAAAATAGATGAGTACTTCAATTTCAGTCTGCTTAATGCCCGAGTATTTAATGTATTTTGAAATGGATCGAACAATTTTCTGAAGTCCTTTTTTAGCTACATAGAGATTGCTTGTATTAAGCAATTCAAATTGTTCGTCGATGTCGGCTTTTATCGCGGCAATGTAATTGGCTTCGTTGTCCGATTCAAAGATCAGGTAAGTTAAAAGTTCCTTGCTTTCCTTTTTGTATTTAGCAAGCCGCAAACAGATCTCAACCAATTCCTTTGCAGGTAAACCGGTTAATTCTTTTTTCAATTCATTTAATGTAGCGGCTTTCATAGTCTGCTAATCAAAGAATCTCCAGCTGATACCAAAATCAACTGTTCTGGGAATACCTGTATAATATGGCGTAGTGAAATATCCTTTTGGTTGTCCTAAGCCCGCTGCTAGGTTTGACATTTTAATAAACAGACGCGCCGTGCGGATCTGCATGTTCACAAAAAAGTCTACCACTACATATTCATTCACGTAATTAAAATCAGATGCACCACTGCCATGTTGTGTGGTTACATAATATTGCTGTAACAATGGATTGTATGCATTTGCTCTGTATGAGCTTTTATAAAACACATCAAAACCTGTCTGTAGTAACGTAGCACGTTTAAACAACCAGGCTTCTATGAACAATTGCGTTGCATTAACATATTCCGGCATTTGTAAAATATCCTTTCCATTGCCCTTATTGCTATCCTTATAATTGTATTGAAATTCATTATAGATATGAATCTTCCACAAATTAAAACGTAATCCTAATTTAGGCTGTATGTGCATGATTGCGCCATCTGTATACTGAGTTGGTGTTCCTGCTTCGGTGAAGTAGATCAGATCACTGTATGAGTTATATGCAATGGATGGGATGATATCCACCTTTCTTTTGGTGAAGGCATACTGAACAAACAGATGCTTTGTTTTTTGTAAATTGAACGACGTATCCCAAGATACCAGATTGCTTCTATAACCACTTTGAAGCAACGTTGGAGATACTGCCCACATAGATGCTACAGCTGAAAACCCTTTATACTTCAGATTAAAGGCTGCCATAGAATTATTTTTCGGATCCGGGTTTAAATTATTTTTACTTTCGAAACCATACTCTCCAAGAGCTTCTACATATCCTGTATTCGTTGTATCGAAATACCGTCTTACTTGTCCGGCCAAATACCATTCTGTTGTGTAACTATTAAGTACAGGAATAGAATCTCTGTAATCATAGCCCTGACGCATCTTTACATATCTGCTCTTTAAATAAGCAGCATAGAAAAGCTTTCCGGAAGAACCTTTGAGCCCCATTCGATTATCAAATAGATTAAAATCGCTGCGATCCGAAATCTGTGTATTGCTGTAAACTCCTTTTGTATTATAATCTGCAAAACGCGTATAAAACGTATCGTTCGAAACCAATGCATTATCATTGTAACGATTTACTCTGTATGAATAATCAAAGCGGTAAAACACCTGCAGCTTTTGATTTGGTAGTATTCCATAATGCTGATACACCCTGTAATTATAGCGTTTATCAAGTGAACGTGTACTTTGATAAGCAAACCAAACTTTTTCCAATTGATTCTCAAACAAATCATTCTTATCATCCGCTTTACCATCGGTTGAATCCGGACGAATACCGCCTGTCTCAAAATTATGTGCTTCTAAATAATTAAATGTTGCCAATAAAAAGTATCGATTGTTTTTGGAATGATGCGAAACATAAAAGTCAAAAGCATAGTTTTCTGCTTGTCTATCGTTACGCTGTACATATCCTACAATTTTTTTTGAAACAATGCGTCGCAGATCAATTCCAACATTCCATTGCGCATTAATGTTTCTCGAAAAAGCTATATCCAGACTCTGTTGTCCTCTGCTGCCTTGGTAATACTTCAACTCAGCATATGGCGAACGGGTATCAAAATACTTTACATCATCTGCTTTGTATTCATAGGCATCAAATACGCCAAAGCCGGTCTGCACACCCAATTGATTGGGAAGATTAGATGTCACACACTTCAACGGAGTTGCCCAATTGCCAAGATCCTGGCTAAATTGACTGTTCTTGTAGATAAAACCATAACGCTGGATACTTGCCAGACTGCTATCTATTTCACGCTTCAATCCTCTGTTTAAAAACACATCTGCTTCTGTGCCATAACGCAAGCTATGGTATCCGTATAATTGCTGTGTGGTATCATTTAATATTTGGGCCTGAACAGAACCAAATATTCCCAACATGATAAATGCTGACAGATAGCAGAAGTGTAAACGTATTGTATGTAGCATTCTATAATTTACGAAAGACTATAAAGTCTTTTACTGATTTTTTGTTGTATCAGATCAAGTAATACTTTTTCGTTGCTGAAAACCCCCAAGCTAATCGGTAAGTAGTTCCAGCCGGAAGTAATATTTAATTGATCCAACAAAGGTACAATTTTAACCCAATCTTTCTCAGTGGTTACGATCTGAATTGATTCATCCTTATTTCGTGCGTTTTCGATTTTTTCAATATCCTGAAGCGAAAATGAATAATGGTCTGAGAAATTAAAATGCTTGATTATATCAAGTTGTTTTTCCTTTAAATAATCTACTAATGGCTGCGTGTTTGCAATGCCAGTAACAAGAATAATTGATTTTACCTGATCTGTTTTTCCCTTTTGATGTGTTATATCTCCATAAATAATACCGGTATAATGTACCGGTACACGTGGTTTGATATAAGAAATAAATCGCTGATGCGGCAATGGTTTATATACAGGCGGAGTTTTTGTTACCACAATTACATCCGCTCTTGCAGCACTAATTCTGGATTCACGCAATCTGCCTGACGGCAAGAGCATATCTGTATAAAAAGGATCGTTGTATTCTGTCAGCAAAACATTAACATCGCGCTTGATCTTTCTATGCTGAAAACCATCGTCTAAAATCACCAGTTTTAAGTCCGGCACTAGTTCGAGCAAACGCTTAACACCTTCTATTCGATCTTCACACACAGCTACATGATAGCGATCCTGCGCATGAGCAAATAACTGCAATGGCTCATCACCTATTTCAACAGCCGTTGATTGAGCCTGTGCAAGTACAAAACCTCTTGTTTTTCTGCCATAACCACGGCTTAGTACAGCGGTTTTATGGGTCTCAGAATAGGTATCCAGAAGATACTGTGTAAATGGAGTTTTACCGGTCCCTCCGGCTTTCAGATTGCCTACACAAACAACCGCAACAGGTACATCGGTACTTGTAAATAAGCCTAAATCATATAATTTATTTCTGCCGGTTACAATACAACCATACAGAATTGAAAACGGCCACAATAAAATTTTAAGAAAAATCACGTTATATTTATAGCTGGTTAAATTTTAAGCAAATTGCAAAGTCAGGTCCATTATCACAAATCTTATGCCACGTATCCTTGATCTTATTTCTTATTTAGAACAATATGCCCCGCTTGCATATCAGGAATCCTATGATAATTGTGGCTTATTGGTAGGCGACAAACAACAGGAATGTACAGGTGTAGTTGTGTGTTTGGATGTAATTGAAGACGTTGTAGATGAAGCCATTGCAAAAGGTTATAACCTTATTGTGGCGCATCATCCGGTAATTTTTTCCGGGATAAAAAAAATCACCGGTGCAAACTATGTTGAACGCATTATTATAAAAGCCATTCAAAACAACATCTCTATCTATGCCATTCATACCAACTTAGATAATTTGGAAGATGGTGTAAGCGGCATGCTTGCTAAAAAGTTAGAATTGAAAAATACACAGATCCTGGCGCCTAAAAAAGGTACTCTTTCTAAGCTCGTTACATTTGTTCCGGTTGCTGATACAGACAAGCTATTGCAAGGTCTTTTTGCTACAGGTGCAGGCACTATAGGCAATTACAGCGAGTGTTCTTATACTGTTACCGGTACCGGTTCATTCAAGCCAAATGATCAAGCAAATCCGTCAATCGGACAAGCCAATACTGCTGAACATGTTTCTGAAAACAGGATCGAAATTATATACCCGAATCATCTTGAAAATAAGGTGGTATCTGCTTTACATGCACACCATCCGTATGAAGTGCCGGCTTATGATCTGGTTGCTCTTGGAAATGCAACTATGCATGTTGGTAGCGGATCTATTGGTGAATTAGATGAAGCTATGTCAACGGATGCTTTTTTGGCCTATATCTCTAAAAAGTTATCCTTGTCGTGTGTACGGTTTACAACTTCTTTTAAAGGAGAAATTAAAAAAGTAGCCCTGTGTGGTGGCTCGGGCAGCTTCTTATTGAAAAATGCAATTGCCTCAAAAGCAGACGTTTTAATCACTTCCGACTTCAAATATCATGATTTTTTTGATGCAGAAGATCGCATACTGGTATGTGACATTGGTCACTATGAGAGCGAAATTCACACAAAAGAACTTTTAATGAGTGTTTTGACAAAAAAATTCGTTAATATTGCAGTCGTTTTATCGAGTATTCATACAAACCCAATCGGTTATTACAAACTGTAAATGGAACAATCTACAATCGCTCAAAAATTAGATGCTTTAGTCAAGCTTCAATCAATCGACTCAAAGTTAGATGAAATCATCAAGGTAAGAGGAGATCTACCTGAAGAAGTAAGAGATCTTGAAGATGAATTAGCTGGTTATGAAACCCGTTTAGCTAAACATGAAGGTGAAATTACTACTATGGAAGAAGGTATTAAAAACCTTAAGAATGGTATTAAAGAGTCTGAAAAACTTATAAAGAAATACGAAGAGCAACAAAAAAACGTGCGTAACAACCGCGAGTTTGATGCGATCAGTAAAGAAGTTGAACTGCAACAATTAGAAATGCAGGTTTCTGACAAAAAAATTAAAGAAGCTTTACAGCAGATTGAATTTAAAAAGGAAGAAATTAAAAAAACAGACTTCAACCTTAGCGAACGTCGCAAAGATCTTGAAAACAAGAAAGAAGAATTAGAAGTAATCGTTTCTGAAAGTCAGGATGAAGAAGTTAAATTGAATAAAGAACGCGAAAAAGCTTCTAAGCAAATTGAAGAGCGTTTATTGAATTCATATACAAAATTAGTTGAAAATTATCGTAACCGTCTTGCAGTAGTTTCTGTTAAGCGTAACGCTTGCGGTGGTTGCTTTAACACAGTTCCGCCACAACGTCAAGGTGAAATTCGTGAGAGAAAAAAAATCATTGTGTGCGAACACTGTGGTCGTATTTTAGCGAATGTTGAATTTGTAATGGAAACATTAAAAAAATAAATAATCCTTCCTTGAGGAATTATTCTAAATATGTAATTACAAAAAGGGTGTATTCGTGGATACACCCTTTTTTATTCTGCCTTTTTTTCAGCTTTCCCTCCTATTCAAGTTATTATTTTAATACCGAACTTGAATCTGCCTACAAAGAAATTCTTCAGCTTAAATTATCGGAAGCCAAAGCCCGTATTGCTACAGAGCAAGTACGTGATCCGCATAATGGCATTGCAATTTATCTGCGTTCGTTAGCAGAAACAACAGGCCTGTTATTCTCAGAAGATCTAAGTGAATATGAGCGTTTAAAATCCGGTGAATCTGCCTACTTAAAACTTATTCAATCCAATAATTTACCTTCGTCACCTTATCATAAATTCTGTTTGGCAGAAATTAAATTGCAGTGGGCCTTTACCCAAATGAAATTTAATGACGAAGTAAGCGCCGCGCTTTCAACAAAACAGGCCTTAGTGTTATTAAATGAAAATTTGAAAGCATTCCCCACTTTTGTTCCTACAAAAAAATCATTGGGGCTTTTAAATATTATAATCGGATCCATACCCAACTCGCATGCATGGCTCGCATCATCCTTAGGATTCAAAGGTAATGTAACTACAGGTATGCAAATGATACAGGAAGTTATTGATAGCAAAACCATTTACTTACAAGAAGGGTATCTGATTAAAATTATCACGGAACAATACATTCTGAACAGAGATTCCAATATGGAATCCATGAAGCAGCTGTTCAGCCGCTATCCAAACAATATTCTATATGGATACATCTACGCGTCTATTCTCAGCAAGCACGGAAATTCAAGTGATGCATTAACAATTATCGAAACCATTTCTGTAGAAGATAATTATCTATCACTTCCTTTTATAGATTATCTGCACGGAGATTTATTGATGCAGCAGGGAAAATATGTTGCAGCACGGTTTTATTTCAACCGCTACATCAACACATTTAAAGGTAAAAATTTACTTAAAGACGCTACATACAAATTGTTTTTATCGTATTGGCTGAAGGATGAAGATGCAACAGCTATGACTTATTGGAAATCCATACAAACCGTTGGACAATCAACATTTGAGTCCGACAAGTATGCGCAGAAAATTGCGTTAAGCAATGAACTTCCTAATAAACAATTAGCCAAAATTCGGTTGTTTACGGATGGAGGAAACTTCACACAAGCATTTGAAATATATAATGCTACTAACTTAAGTGATCTTACTACGAAGAAAGACAAAATTGAATATTACTACAGAGCAGCCCGTTTATATCAGAAAACAGGTCGTCAAAATGAATGTATTCAATATTATAAGAAAGTAATTTCACTATCCGCTGAAACTAAAAATAATTTCTACTATGCCCCAAACTCTTCATTGCAATTGGGCTACATTTATACGCAGTTAAAAAACTATACCGTGGCTCGTTCGTATTTTCATCAGGCTATTGCCTATAAAAATCACGAATATGAGAACAGTATTGAACAAAAAGCAAAAATTGCATTGAACGAAATCAAATGAATACTGTAGCATTAGATAGCTCTTCGGATATATTCATTTCAAAAACGTTATCGTGGCTTGAACAACGCTACGATCATATCACCTATTTAAATCCTAACAACTATACCAATTATCCTCAAAAACCATTCAGACACCTGATTGCATTCGGGTCAGAATTTTCTGTACAAGCAGAATTGAATCAAAACATATTCGATATTTGGAAAGACATACGGAATAAGTATTCCAAAGATTGGCTATTTGTTTTTGTTTCGTATGAAGGAAAAAATAGTGTTGAAGAAATTACTTCTAACAAAGAACAAGCGATCTCTTTTAGCACGGCTACATTTAGTATACCTGAACATGTTTGGGAAATCACGTCAAATGAAGTACGAATTTTAAAAGGTACTGGCCATTCCATTGTCAGTAATATCAACGCATACAGCACGGAAGTAAAAAAAGAACAGGCAACTATTTCTATAGAACATGTGGTATCCAGATCACATTACATTGAGCAAGTAACAAAAATACAGAAATACATTTGTGAGGGAAATGCGTACGAGATCAATTATTGTATTCCGTTTATTGGCAAAGGAATATTGAATCCTGTAGATGCGTATTTAAAATTAAATGCGGTTGCCCCAATGCCGTTCTCTGTTTTTTATAAATCGCACAATGAATATATTTTATCTGCATCTCCGGAGCGGTTTATAAAAAAAGATGCTGCAAAGATTATATCTCAGCCAATTAAAGGTACAAGCAAACGTGGAAACACGGATGCGGAAGATCAGGAATTAAAAAAAATATTGCAAAATTCTCAAAAGGAGCAATCTGAAAACACCATGATCGTTGATCTGGTTCGCAATGATCTATCGCGCACTGCTGTTGCAGGAAGTGTACAAGTTCCAGAATTAAGCGGCATGTATACATTCCCGAACGTACATCAACTGATATCAACCGTAGTATCTGAAATAGATACGAGCTATTCTTCTATTGACGTTATCAAGTATGCATTCCCGATGGGCAGTATGACCGGAGCTCCCAAAATAAGTGCGATGGAATTAATTGATGACATTGAAGCTGTTGCACGTGGACCGTTCTCGGGTACGGTTGGCTACATGGATCCTGAAGATAATTTTGATTTCAATGTATTAATACGCAGTATCTTTTATAACAGCACCACAGATGAAGTATTCATGGAAGCTGGAAGTGCAATTACTTCGTATGCAGATGCAGCAAAAGAATATGAAGAGTGTATTTTAAAGATCACCCCTATGATCACTATTTTATCACACAATAAATAATATTTCAATGGAAAATGAATTAGAAGAATTGGTAAAAAATTCAGACTACATCCTTCCCGGAATCGTTCTTTTTATACTTGCCTTCTGGCTTACATTCACCTTACTGGGATTTTCTTTTTTCAAAATTGCTACAGGTCTTTCAAATTTTCTATTTGACCGGTATATACTTCTAACATATACTTTATCACCTCAGGAAAAAGCAACGTTAGAATATAAAATATCTTTTTATAGAAATTTGAGCATTTCAAACAAACGTAAGTTTGCCTGCAATGTAAAATATTTTATCAGTAAAAAAGTATTTGAAGGCAGAGACGGATGTCGTGTAACAGAAGATATGAAGTTACTCATAGCAGCTGCTGCTACGCAAATCGCTTTTGGCCATTTCCCTACGATTTATGAGCACTTCAGACACATTGTTGTATATCCGGATAAATACTTTTCAGGATCCACACAAAGATACCATCTGGGCGAAGTACAAGCAAATGGAGTTATTAAATTATCCTGGAAAGCATTTACCGAAGGAGCAGCCGTGCAAAACGACGGAATCCATGTTGGATATCACGAGATGGCGCATGCTTTGAAGATCGAAGATGCAACCTTACACGATATGGAACATTGCTTCATGAATAGAACAGCACTGCATAATTTTCATCGTTATGCAAATGAACGTATTAAAAATTTCAAAGGAGTATCCTTCATGCGTGATTATGCCTTTAGTAACTCAGAAGAGTTTTTTGCTGTAAGCATTGAATACTTTTTTGAAACACCTGCTCAGTTACGAAAAAATGAACCTGAAGTATATAATTATTTAAAATTGATACTCAATCTTGATCCAATGATCCATCAAAACCCTGTTGTAGCATAACTTGCTAAACGAATAAAAAATGTCTGACCACTTTTACAGTGGTCAGACAAATTGACAACGTTCTATTAAAAAGTGCTCAATTGTAGCTTTCCAGTTACTAAGCTCTCCAAACAGTCCGTGTAAGAATATGATTGCCTCACCTTCACCTTTTTCATGGTAGTTGAAAATTTGACGCTTTTCATATTTGTTGTTATTAAATATCATAGTTCACATTTTTTTTAATGTCCAATTATTTTAAAAAACAGATAGAGGTAAATTCAAGTATTAATTTTTTCTTCTATAAGAATTTGTAGTCAGCAATTGTTTCAGTTCATAATCAAATACTCTTTTCAATTTATTTTATTTGATTAGATTTTGTCTGAATTCTACATTTTGTTTTAGAATTGTAAATACCTTTTGAAAGTATTGCAACACGTTCATATAGTTTTCTGTTTCTATTTCAACAAAGAACTCTTTGGTGTTAGTATTTACCTCAATGTTAATACCCTTGAATTTTCCAGATCTAAAAAATCCCCTTAATAATGAGTAGCTGTACTCATTATCCCAAAGGCTGAATTTGAAAATATTCCCATACCCACCTTTGAAGTACAACTCAGCGTGTATATGGCTTTCAGAAGATTTCAAACCAGCGTACGTGATTTCCATAATTTCTTCCTGATTATTTAACCAACGGGAAACATAATTTGCTGTGCGAGAATAGTCACCTTTTTTAATAGCTTCTTTCTTAATCGTCTTTTCTATGTGATCTTCACGTTCTGCAGGAAAATAGGTAGACTTTGTGTTTAATACACGATTATATTTTTGATTATCCAATACTGTTCTTCCCAATATTTTATCTGTATTTGAATGCAAAATACCATTCGATCCTTCAACAATAAATGAGTGGATCAAGTGTTTTTGAAATATTTCAGAAGAAGAAAGATCTGTTAAGACAAAATCAGCACCGTCTTTTAACGGAGCATAAATATATCCCAAACCTCCATGTGTATTATCGAATACAACCGGAACATTGATCTGGTGTGCTTTCTGGATGATATATCCATAATCTTGAATCGATAAATTTTCCTGATTTATCGTAGGTACATACACTAAAGAAATGTTTTTATCTTGTAAAACATTTTCCCATTCATCCTGTGAATAGTTTTCAGTGTAAATGATCTTAATGTTTTTTCTTTTATAAATAATCTCGTCGTTTTCCCACGCTTGTTTTGATTGAAAACTTAATACATTCCCTCCGGCAGAAAGAATATTTTTAATCAATGAAAAACGTGCAGAACGAAATGATTTTTTTGCTACTGCATTTACGCCTCCTTCAATAATTGCAACTTGCTTTTCTACTTCAAGTAAATATTCTGTAGTTGAAATTGTATGAGCAATTTTATTGATATCAGAAAAGGTTTGATTTGTGCGGTTAGATATTGTTATAGCTGTCATGATTGAATGCGTTTAGATAATTATTTTTTTTGAGATGACCTAAATAGATCGATGTGTTATTTCAACAACTGATGTTGCTTGAAATAAACTTGAGTGAAGGTAAAAGTGGTCTTTTCATACGTGTTAAATTTATAGTTCCCTTTTATTTTTGGGCAGGTTTAGCACCGTTCTTTTAAGTCGGTTGCTATAGGATCATTGAGCCTGCTCTCTTCCCTATTCTGTATAAATGTTGCGCTGTTTAGCACTAACTGAATGTAAAGATAGCCATAATTTTTAATAATACAGGTATCTCTATCGATTTAATAGAGATTAATCATAAACAATTGATTTACTGATAAATAAAATTAATAAAGATATCCACAGAATGAATTTTGAAGATTATGTTACTGAATATGTATACTCTAATTAAGGTGTATTTTAAAAGGACAAATAAATCAAAGTAAAGTAAAATTAAAGCGTTAATTTTACTTTCGAATAAAGAAAATGATGATCGAGATAGGAAAAAACAATGTGCTAAGAGCACTTCGGATGACAAGCGTTGGTATGTATTTAGGCAACGCTGAAGGCGAAGAAGTTTTATTGCCAAATAAATATGTACCGGAAGATTTTAACGTGGATGATGACATTGATGTATTTATATACAAAGATTCAGAAGACCGGATCATTGCAACAAATCTTGAACCTAAAATAAAACTAAATGAGTTTGCGTGTTTGATGTGTAAAGATGTAAACACTGTAGGTGCATTTTTAGATTGGGGCTTAGAAAAAGATCTGCTTGTTCCCTATCGCGAGCAAGGTAAAAAGATGGAAGCAGGAAAACGCTATCCTGTCTATTTGTATTTAGATGAACGTACCGGCAGACTGGCTGCGTCCAGCAAGATAGAGAGCTTCATAGAAAAAGAACATGTAAAACTTGAAGTTGGAGAAAAAGTAAATTTATTAATTTGTTATACAAGTGATCTTGGTGTAAATGTGATCATCAACAATACGTACAAAGGAATCATCTATCACAACGATCTCTTTACACATATTTCTATTGGCGATAAAGTTGAAGGCTATATTAAAAACATTCGTGAAGAAGGTAAGATTGATGTTACACTTCAGAAGCTTGGCTATGGTCAGGTAGAAGATTCTTCAGAAAAGATATTAACGAAATTAAAAGCTGCGAACGGTGTGTTAAAGCTTACCGATAAAAGCGATTCAGAAGAGATCATGTTCCGTTTACAGATGAGTAAAAAGAATTTTAAAAAAGCGATCGGTGGTTTATACAAACAGGGCTTGATCCGTTTGGAAGAAGATGGAATTTATTTGGTTTAATGATCTTAAAATAAATTTATAGATTAAAAAATCCCGGTTACTAATATAGTACCGGGATTTTTCATGAAACATTTTTTACGTATTGTAAGAACAAAAAACAGGATGTATGATTTTGCTCTTGTCTTAATTATTCAGGATGAAGAAATTTTTATGGGAATGTCCCCCCAACATTGTAAAATTATTTTTAGATGGTATTTTAAACAATAAACATATTTTATTTGGTATTCTTTTCTTAATTGTATTTTATCCGACTTGGCTTTTCCAAAAGTACAGCTTAAAAATCATAAAACGATAATTAATAATTCCATTTATAGAACCTATATAGATCCTATTATCACAATATTTATCACAAAGAGTATTGAACCGGAATCGCAGGTATTCAATACAAACCAGTTACGCATCAGCAATCTAAACAATACGGGTTTTGATGTAAACAAAAGTGTAGTATTAAAGAAGCAGTACTAAGCACTTTTTAATTAAAAATAAAATAGAAAGTCCTCTTTGATTTAAATATCAAAGAGGACTTTTTTGTTTGTTATTGTATGAATCCGGATTTGTCGGATTGAATTACATCAAAATTCCTTTATGAGCAACCATTTTGGCAGGCATAACTTCATCCCCTCCCAACATTTCTTTCAGATCAATTTCAATCGTATTGCAGATTGAAGTCATAGGCGTATCAAACGGAGTGTTGTCAAACGGCGTAGCATATACATGGCCATTTAAATAAATAATATGAAATACCCACCCAATAGCTACAGTGATCGGCAGTAGTATCCAGGTTGTTGCAGCTTTATCAACACCGGATAGTAAACTAAAAGGCAATAGTGTAATAAAGAAATATAAGAACACTTTTGAGAAGAAATGATAGGTTGGTAAAAAAGGTGTCTTTTTGATCCGTTCAGCTTGTCCCTGATAAGTATAAAAATTACTCAATGTTTGATCAAGTTGAATGAACATAAATTCATTCAGTAATTTTCGATCGTACATTTTACGTATATCTTCCGCTTGATTTTTGATCAACTGGGTTGCTACATTATTTGCACCTCTAACCGTATTGTATTCTTCTTCGGATAAAAATGGACTTAATACAGCGGTAAATTTTTCAGCATTTTGTTCTTCTCTTAATTGCATTCTCAATGCATTAATAAAAGCCAAATGTCTGTAAATAATTTTTCTTCTTATTTCTTTTGTAGCATGATGATGATGATCGTCTTCGAATTGAATAAACGAGATCACCTGTTTGGAAAATGATCTGCTGTCGTTCACAATGCTTCCCCAGATCTTTCGTGCTTCCCACCAACGGTCGTAAGCCTGACTGTTCGAGAAACCCAACAAAATAGATAATGCCGTACCCAAAACCGCAGTAATAGAAACCGGAACGCCCCAATCGATATAATAGTTTGTTACTTTAAGAATAACGGCAAAAAAAACAATGGTTAATGAATATATGAGATTGTACTTAGAAACTTCAAATATTTCATTGGGAACAAACCTGAATTTAACAATCATAAAAGGTCTAGAGATTTATTTTACTTCATTGAAGTTAGTACAATATTCAGTCAATCACAATACTTTATGCATCTGCTCTCTTATATAAAAATTTCCGAACGATCTTTTTATACAGAGATGGGATGAATTTTCTGGAATAAAAAAAAGTATGCGCAGATAAAGGGAATCGTACAAACTCTTTCTTCTTATGAAGATTTTTTAAAATGATGTTAGCTGCATCCAGACTCGTCAAAGCAGAACTTGAAACAATTTTACTGGCGGATGAAATAATCGCTGGATCTCCTTTACTGTGCTGCATAATAGAAGATTGAAAAAATGTTGGTGTTACACAGGTAACACTAATATCTGTATCACACAGTTCATGATTTAATGTTTCAGATAAAGATATTAAAGCTGCCTTTGTTACATTATACGGACTCATTCTAGGAAGATTTGCGATACCCGCCATACTTGCCATATTTACAATCAATCCCGAATTTGCTTTGTGCATGTATGGTAACACAAAATGCGTAGCATCAATAACTGCTTTGAGATTTATATCAATGATCCAGTCCCAGTTTTTAAGAGCATAATCTTTAAACAGCGTCCCTTCTCCCACTCCGGCATTATTAAACAGAAGATCAATTCCATTCTGTTGATTACAAAATGCGTCAATGATCTGTTGCAAGGAAGCCCTATTGGTAACATCAATCTCTGAAATAAATAACAATGCTGATTGTTGCTTTTCAAGTGCCTGAACATGTATATCCAAAGCAGCAACGCACCATCCATCATTCAACAGCAGCTTCGTTAGCTCTAAACCCAGACCACTGCCCGCGCCAGTTATCAGAGCACGTTTCAGGGGATATTGTTTTGACAGCTCACGATAATTAACAGCCTTCATTATTATTACTTTAAGTGTAAACAAAAAAGCAGCCTTTGTAGGTTACAAAGGCTGCTTTTTTATATAATATTTTTATTAATTAGAATTTCCAGGCTAAACCTGCACGTACTGGATTAATAGCCCAACCTACTTCAGCATACACAGCCATACTTGAAGCAAAATAATATCTAAAGCCACCAAATGCACCTGTTTCAAAACCAGTATAGTTGTTTTTTGAATTATTCGAACCATTACCGTTGTAATCGGTAAATTCACTCTTTGCACCGCTGATTCTTAGACCAACAATTGCACCTGCATACAAGTCAAATTTAGGATCCAATCCAATCAAACGGTTAAAGTGATATTCACCTTTACCCAATATAAATGTATTTGATTGATTATACTTGTTGTATGAAGCTTTGCTTCCATTGCCATTATAGTGAGTACTTTCTTCGTGATAAGAATTAAACGCTAATTCACCACCAATAGTAATATCTTCCCAAAACGCTTTTTGCAAAGAAACAGAAAAGGTAGGTATCCCTCCGTTGCTACTCGTACTCCCATTATTGTTATAAGAATTCTGGCTGTAATAACCACTACCAAAACCAACTCCAATATCAAATATCAAATCACCTTCATTGGTTGCTGCATCTTGTCCAGCATTTTTTGTTCCTTGGGCAAATGCAGTACTACCAGCAAATAATGAGCATACAATAGCCACAGAAGTAAATATTTTTTTCATTTTTTTCTTAACGATTAAGGTTAGAGATTTTAAATTAGCCAAACGTTTCATTATATGCAAATGTATAAACTGTTCCGACTTTTTTTTCCGCTGATATTGATGCAACTCCCTCTATTTTAAGCCTTGTTTAGCACTTTCCGGAATTTTCTTGTTTTCCACAATTGTTGTCGATCTTACTATTAAGGAGGAATGTATCCTAACTGAAACAACGAAACGGCATTAGAATAGAACTCAAAATTCACATTGAAAAATTATTATTTATTCTAATACAAACAAAAAAGCATTCCTTGTATCATGTACAAGGAATGCTTTTTTGTTTGTATTAGAATAACATACTTATAATCTCCAAACCAAGCCTGTGCGCAAATTCGTTGCCACCCAGCCCACTTCTGCAAATACGCCCATACTGTTGCTCCAATAAAAACGGAAACCACCGAATGGCCCTGCAGTGGGTCCTATATTCGTATATGTTCTATCCGGATAATCGTTTCTCCAGCTGCCAGACTGTCCTTGTGTTCCCCAGCCTTCATACACCTCACTTTGTTTTTCTGTGCTGATTCGAACACCTGCAACCAGACCAGCATATAAATCAAATTTTCTATCCCAACCAATTAAACGGTTGAAATGAAATTCTCCACGTCCTAATAAAAAACTATTTGTTTGAAAAAATTTTGAATGCTGATAGTAGTCATCGTTTTGATGATAATCGCGTTCTGCACCAAACGTATTAAAAGCAATTTGTCCACCTATTGTAATATCTGCCCATACTGCTTTTTGTAACGTTAAAGATAATGTAGGAATTTGAATCTGATTTGTATAACCGGAGTTCCAATGATTGCCATAACCGTTACCATCACTGTAATTATAATAATCGAAACCATCATAAGCACCTCCGCCAAAGCCAACCCCGATATCAAAAAGTACATCGCCTTCATTTGTGCCGGCATCCTGACCGGCATTTTTATTTAATTGGGCAAATGCTGTACTGCCGGTTAATAGTGAGCATACAACAACGATGCTCGTAAATAATCTTTTCATGTTCATTAAGTTTAAGATTTGCAAAACGATTTGTTTCTATGCAAATGTATAAACTGCCTGAACGATGTTCTTATAGAAAATTGTCTAATCGTTACAATCTTCCCATTTAGCTGTTTACTTTTTTATTTCTTCTTTTTCTTCTTTGGAATGGGCTTTTTATTTGCTTCTGCGTCTGCTTCTTTTAAAAGAGCCTTCCAGTTATCATTGACATCTTCTGTCAAATCAAGCGTAGCATCATATTCTTTGCCTCCAATTTCAATCACATTGATTTCTTTTCCTAAAAATTCTTCTACTTCATCCAGTACTGGCTTTTCTTCCATGCTGCAAAATGAAATTGCAATTCCTTTAGAAACACCTCTACCAGTTCTTCCTACTCTGTGCACATAGTTTTCAGCAACTTCAGGCATATCGTAATTGACCACATATTCAACACCGGGAATATCAATCCCTCTAGCACTGATATCTGTTGCTATTAAAACTTTTACATCTCCCTTTCGGAACGTATCCATCGCAAGTTCGCGTGCTTCCTGTTCTTTACCACCATGCATGGTAACAGATTTAATACCTACACGTTCCATTGCAGCCTGCACTCTGTCTGCACGAACCTGTGTCCGAACAAACACAATTACTTTACTTTCCGGATGCTCTTTCAATAATCGTTCTAAGAAAAACCGTTTATCGTCCATACCAATAAAAGCAACTGAATGCGTAATATTTTTTGATACACGATCTTTAGGTGCGATCTGAATACGGATCGGATTTTTCACCAAGGAATACGCCAGCTTCTTGATCTCTTCATTAATGGTTGCAGAGAAAAATAAGGTCTGATGTTTTGAAGGTAAAAATTTCTTCACATCCTGAATGTCTTTGATGAAACCAAGATCAAGCATGTGATCGGCTTCATCTAAAACCAGTATTTTAACCTTTGTGATTTTGATATGTTTCTGATAGATGAGATCGAACATTCGTCCGGGTGTTGCAACCAATATGTCAAAACCATAATCTGCCGCTTTGATCTGTGCCTCCTGATCTACGCCTCCAGTAATACATACCGTGCGCAAACGTGTATGCTCTCCAATCTTTTTAAATACGTCTGAGATCTGAATAGCAAGTTCCCGTGTAGGTGCCATTACCAGACAAGATATATCGGTGTGTTCAGACTTCTGAACGTTAATTAATTTATTCAATACAGGAATAACAAAGGCTGCTGTTTTACCTGTACCTGTTTGTGCAATAGCCAATACATCTTCCCCATCTAAAATAGGTGGTATCGATTTAAACTGTATATCAGTAGGACGATTAAAGCCAGCTTCTGCCAAGCTTTTCTTGATTGCCGGAGCAAGATCGTAATTTTCAAATTTCATTGCTGTAAAGGTACGGAAAAACAATCAGATATTGGACTAAACATCAATCTCTGTCCGTACTCGATATTTACAGTTAGCGCAGCGCTCTAAGGATATATGTCCTACCCCTTTGTACAAATAAAATACTCAATGAAATTATAAACATTTGAGGCCTAATGATAAAAAAATAAAAAATCATTCATAAACGCCTAAATTAGGAATGTAACAATAATCTTTACCCTTTTTATCAGTAAATCTTATAACTTCTAAGTTATCATAAATGTCATTAATATTTATTTTTTCACCTGTAAGGATATTAATTACAGAATAATATCCATTCTTTGATTTTCTATTAATGTACGATACGATCAAAATATTTTTAAAAAAAAGTAAGTTAGAAAATTGTATTCCATTTTGATCCTTTCTTAAAAAAGTATACGTTTTAAATAAATTTGTTTTACTAACGTCATAAATATCTAATCGAAATTCAGTATTAGGAGAATCAAATTTGGCATAATATAAATATGGCATACTTACATACAATTGTCTATCCTTTTGACAAATTGGGATCTTCCATAAATACTCCCCTTCTTCAACATCAAATCTATAGAACGTGTCGCATGGACATGAGGACTGGGGTGAATTATAATCTGTATGATACAACAGTCCAATTGAATCATTATAATAATCAATAGTAAATGACTTTGAAATACCAGCATTTTTATAAATCAAATCAGAAGAATCTAAATTTCTAATTTTCATATTTTGAAGATCCAGAATTGACAAATAATAATCATGATACCAATTTTGATCCTTCTGATTAATATTTCTAGTAAAAGAATAGTTGCTTTTAAAAAATAAATTACCCTTGTATGGATAAATTATATCATCACTATTGCCTACCCCTCCTATAAACTGATTTGAATCCGAATCAAGTGAAAAGCCACCATGCGGAAAAAAAATATACTTATGAGTTTTTAAATTAAATATATGATTTCCATCGTCCTCAGATACAACAACGGATTCCCCAATTATTAATAAATTTAAAACAACAAAAATATCCCTTTTAAAAGGATATTTTGACAGGTGTTTTGTTGTTCTATTATAAATGTAAATTAAATTTTTGGGTCCCCTAGATCTATCATGAAATACTAAATAATCATTATTAAAATCAAAAACTGCACCTTCAGGTACTAAGCTATAAAAAAGATCTCCTTTATCTTTTAAAAAAAGAGAATCTGTAAGGTATGCATAAGAATAGGAGTATCTTTCAACTAAAGAATTATAATTTTTATCAACCTTAGATATTTCATCCTTATTCAAAAATACCTTTAATCCGAACTTCTTTAAAACGATATCTAGCGAATCGAGATTATTAGTTAGTTTAACTTCTCTATCTTTATTAACACAAGAAAAAAAGAAAAATAACAAAATAAAGAAGTGAATAATATTTAAATTTATTTTCATCGTGAACAGTTATTATTTTACTCTTTTAATACATTCCAATTGCAACAATTAGGTAATTTATTGACGTGACCTTATAAGATTTTATTTAAAAATCATTTATTAGAAAACACTTATAGTTGAATGTAGTAAATATTTCATAAAACATGTAAGGAAATAAAAATTGAACCTATTCAGAAGTTACTGTATTCGATGAATAATTAAACATTCAACATTGCATTCCCCCACCTTTTTTCGTTACTTGAGCCTGCGTTACTTTTCAAATTATGTGGTCAGAATTCTTTCGTACAAAAAATCCCAATGAACTTCATACTGAAGTTACTGCATTAAAAAGAACGCTTACTTTCAAAGATCTTACGGCGCTGGGCATAGCAGCGGTAATTGGTGCGGGCATCTTTGGTACCATTGGACAAGCTGCCTACGACGGAGGACCGGGCATTATATTTCTCTTCATCATTACTTCTGTTGGCTGTTTGTTTTCGGCTTTTTGTTATGCAGAATTTGCATCCTCTACTCCTATTTCAGGAAGCGCTTATACCTATGCCTATATCAGTTTTGGTGAATTGATCGCCTGGATCATTGGCTGGGATCTGTTTATGGAATATGCGGTGGGAAATATGGCCGTTGCTATTTCCTGGTCGGATTATTTCACCGCATTTTTAAAAGGATTGCATATTGAATTCCCCTTGTGGTTAAGTATGGATTTTTTTACAGCCATCCAACAGGAATCCACCATTGCACAGCAAGCATATGATCAAGCTCCCAAACTATTTGGCTATCCGATCATATTCGATTTTCCGGCGATTTTAATTACAGTACTCATTACCATCCTTGTCTATATCGGTATACAGGAATCCAAACGCACCAATAACGTATTGGTGATTTTTAAAATCGTAGTGCTTCTTTTATTTATTGTTGTAGGTTTTACTACTGTGAATACAACAAACTGGTCGCCGTTTATTCCCAATGGTTGGTCGGGAATTTTCAAAGGAACTGCAGCTGTATTCTTCGCCTATATTGGTTTCGATGCGATATCTACAACCACAGAAGAATGCGTGAATCCCAAACGAGACCTGCCACGCGCAATTTTCTCTTCATTATTGATCTCTACCATCATCTACATTGCAATTGCTTTGGTTATTACGGGAATGGTTTCCTATCACGATTTAAATGTTGGCGATCCACTCGCCTATGCACTTGAGAAAACAGGTTTGCATAAATTTGCCGGCCTACTTTCATTCAGTGCTATTGTATCCATGACAGGTGTATTGCTTGTATTTCAAATTGGACAACCACGCATATGGATGAATATGAGTCGCGATGGCTTATTGCCGAAGGTACTTTCCAGGATTCATCCGATATACAAAACACCTTCTGTAGCTACCATATTAACAGGCGTCAGCATCATTTTACCTTTGTTGTTTCTTGATCTAAAAGAAGTAGTTGATCTAACAAGTATTGGCACCTTGTTTGCGTTTTTAATTGTATGTGCAGGTATCTGGCTGAAAAAAGATCGCACAAAAACAGAATCTTTTACTGTGCCTTTTATCAATGGCCAATATTTATTGCCATTGATCATGATTCCCATTTTATATTTATATCTACATACCATCTTGGAAGAACGTATATTTTCATGGGCACAACTTCCGCTTTATGCATGCATCTTTGCAATGATCCTGGCAATCCTGTATGGAAGTATCAAAAAACTTTCTTTAATTCCCGGTATTGGGGTTTGCCTGAATTTATTGCTGTTATCCACTATGCACCACGAAAACTGGATCCGTTTTGTGGTGTGGCTTATTATAGGTCTGGTGGTGTATTTAGGGTATGGAAGAAAGCATTCTGTTTTAGGTCAAAAGCTGAAGGCTTAAAGAGAAATGATGTTCGTTATGAAATCTGAATTTATTTCATAACGAACATCCTATTTTTATTCTTTTTTGTATTAAATTCACCTCGAAAATATTTTATACTACTTTTTAAACCACCCAATTAAAATGAAAAAATTATTTTATCTAATGCTTTTATCCTTTTGTATGACATTTATTACTTCATGCAAAAAAAACACAGATACACCTGCTCCTACAAACAATAACGGAACAACAAACATCTCAACCGAGTTAAATAAGAAATGGTCTACAAGCGCTGCTACATCAAGAATATCAACGGATGCCGCAGCAAGCGATTTTGCATCTTTTGAATTTAATGCAGCCGGAAATTATTATATCATCAAAGCAGATAAATCTCTGCTATCCGGAACGTTCACACTGAATACGGCAGATAGTATTGTTACTTTATTTAACGGCAGCTCTACAACAAGTCAATACGGCACGCTAAAGATTAATAGTATCTCAGCAACACAATTTATTTTCAAATTAACATTAAATGCGACTGTCACTCCAATTGCTATCAGCACTACCGCTGTTACTACTTCTGTTGGGGGTTCTTCAAGCAATTCTGTTAATACAACAGCTAAATTAGCAAAAGCATGGAAAATGGATAGTCTTAGACAAGGCTCCACGACTACTGCTATCCCGAATACAATGTATGCACATTTTGTACTTACTGAGGGTGGGACATATTGGACTGAAACATATAATGGACCTGGTACAACCGTCGCGATAGTTAGCGGTCAATGGAAATGGTCTGACAATACAAATACCAAAATATGTGGCAGCTCAACGGATGTAGCACCGGATTGTTCTGGAGATCCAAGTACGATTAGTTTTACGGCCAATGGCAATTTGATTATGAGCAATACCCCTACCGGACAAGCAACAAAAACATACTACTTCAGTATATTAACACAATAATCAAACTCTGCTGAATAAAAAATCCCTTATAAAGTTGATTGCTTTATAAGGGATTTTTTATTGCCTCATTTATTTAATCGTTGCTATAATTAACATATCATATAGGTACACATAAAAAAATGAGCAGATAATCGACACGAAATTCCCCAGTAAATAAAAATCATTATACAAAGATTCTTTCTTTTTATCCCCTTCCGAATCCCGTTTTAAACGCGTTGCCAATTTCAACGTACCAAACAATGTTAATGCATGCGGATAGCCATTGATCAAGGAAATCATAAGGAACATCCGTTCCAGACTTCCTTTAGCTAAAGACTTGTAATCTACCTTACCTATAACCCGCATCGACTTGGGAGTGATTAAATAATAAAAAAATCCCAAGGCTGCTTCAACCATACAAATCGAAAGTAAAAAATAAAATACGTTCATGTTGATTATTTTTTAATGCTAAGCTCAATAATGTTTTTTATGGAATTATACGATTCAATATTTAATGTCTTTTCACGTTTCCATAACTGAGACCGTGTTTTATGTACCGCTTCCGAAACCAATTTATAATCTTTTAATGTGATGAAATTAGAAACTACTTCATAATCTTTTTCAATATCCCATTTATCAATTATATTTTCAAGAATTATAAATGCGTTCATCAGCATCTCCTGCAACACTTTATTTTCAATCGAAATTAAAAACCGATGCCTTGTGCTTTTATACTCAGAGAGTTTTTCTCTGGCTTCTGTTAAGCCTGTACCCAGCATACCGTAAGCTACCTCTTTGTTTATAGGTGTTTCGATATTTCCCTGATTCAATACATATCGTAACTGAAAATTCTTCTTTCTATGAATTTTCAATTCTTCTAAATAAAGTATAATATCTATAGATGAAGGTAAGTCTTTCAAAACACATTGAAATTCATCTCCTAATGTAATGGTCAACGGCGATAATACACCATGTACATAAGTGCTATTTACCTCGTCAACAAGTTCTTTAAAATCTTTCATAAGCTGCTTGGAGTCCTTTTTCCCACTCTCAATAATATCAGCCATCAAAATATAATGTTTCATTTTTATTGAAATTTTATATATTATTTCAAATATAATGAAATAATTAAACTTATTTCATATTTAATGAAACAAAAAACCAATTACTAAAAAGAAGTATTTCTTTCTGCCATTCTGTCAGATTTAGCATATTTTTATTATATTTACGTCTAATACAGCTATAAGGAATCAACCAATCCTCTTTATTGCCTTTCCAATACATGAAACAAGTTGTTCACGACTTAGACATACTTCCTTCTGCCCCAACAGCAGAGGAAAAAGCAGCCTGCGACTTACCCCGGATTACTGAAGAGCGTAATACCGGAAAACAGCGTAAATTATATATTGAAAGCTATGGCTGTCAGATGAATTTTTCTGATAGTGAGATTGTAATGTCTATTCTTACACAAGAAGGATTTGACACCACATCCACACCTGACAATGCAGATGTAATTCTTTTAAACACCTGCTCTATTCGTGACAATGCAGAACAGAAAGTGCGTCACCGTCTGGTTCATTTTAAAGGTCTGAAAAGAAATAAACCTTCAATGATTGTTGGTATGCTTGGCTGTATGGCAGAGCGTCTGAAAGCACAACTATTAGAAGAAGAAAAAATTGTTGATATGGTTGTAGGTCCGGATGCATATAGAGACCTGCCTAATCTTATACAAGAAGTTGACAGTGGGCATAAAGCAGTGAATGTATTTCTTTCACGCGAAGAAACCTATGCAGACATAAATCCGCTGCGCTTAAGCGGCGATGGTGTTTCAGCTTTTGTTTCCATTATGCGCGGCTGCGATAATATGTGTTCCTTCTGTGTGGTGCCTTATACACGTGGCAGAGAGCGTAGTCGTGATGTACATTCTATACTGAATGAAGTAAAAGAACTTGTTGCAAATGGCTACAAAGAAGTAACGTTGCTTGGTCAGAATGTAGACTCTTACAAATGGTCGGCTGAAGATGCAGGCGAACATGTAAACTTTGCACAATTATTGGAACGGGTAGCTCTGGTAGATACTACCTTGCGTGTACGTTTTTCAACTTCACACCCGAAAGACATTACAGACGAAGTGTTGTATACGATGAAAAAGTACGACAACATCTGTAACTCCATACACTTGCCCGCACAAAGCGGAAACACCCGTATCCTTGAATTGATGAACCGTACCTACACACGCGAGTGGTATATGGAACGCATCACAAAGATCCGTGAGATCCTGGGTGATGATTGCGGAATTTCTTCCGATACCATTGCAGGTTTTTGTTCTGAAACAGAAGAGGAACATCAGGACACCTTATCGTTAATTCAGTTTGCACGATTTGATTTCGGTTATCAGTTTGTTTATAGCGAGCGTCCTGGAACACCTGCAGCAAAGAAGCTTGCAGACGATATCCCTGAAGATGTGAAGCAGCGTCGCTTATCAGAGATCATCACGGTACAAAGACAATTATCACTGGAACACAATCAAGCTCAAATAGGAACGATTCAAAAAATATTGATTGAAGGCGTTTCTAAAAAATCAGAGAACGATCTGAAAGGAAGAAACAGTCGCAACATGATGGCCATCTTCCCGAAGAAAAATTATACCAAAGGACAGTATGTAGATGTGTTAATCACAGGCTGTTCGGGCGGTACATTGTTCGGAGAAATCGTTGAGAAAGTATAAAGTACGGAGTACTGAGTATATAGTATTTTATACTTTGTACTCAGTACTCTATACTTAGTACTTATTACTTAAAACATTAAACCTATTACTTACCCAATGACTCTCAACCAGGAAATACAAAGCGTAAAACAACGGTTTGGCATTATAGGCAACGCTCCTGCTTTGAATCATGCCATACAGATTGCGATTCAGGTTGCTCCTACCGACATGACTGTGTTAATCACAGGTGAAAGCGGCAGCGGTAAAGAATCGTTTTCCAAGATCATACATCATTTAAGCACACGCAAGCACGGACAGTTCATTGCTATCAACTGTGGTGGTATACCGGAAGGCACAATTGATTCTGAATTATTCGGTCACGAAAAAGGCTCCTTTACCGGTGCGCAGGATGCGCGTAAAGGCTACTTCGAAGTTACAAACGGCGGTACTATTTTTTTAGATGAAATCGGTGATATGCCTTTAGGTACACAAGCACGCTTATTACGTGTGTTGGAAAACGGCGAGTTTATCCGCGTAGGTTCTTCTAAAGTGCAAAAGACAGACGTTCGGGTTGTGACAGCAACCAATGTAAATCTATATGAAGCGGTTCAAAAAGGTAAGTTCAGAGAAGATCTGTATTACCGTTTAAATACGGTGCCTATCTATGTACCGCCTTTAAGAGAACGTGGCGCAGATATTGAATTAATTTTCAGAAAATTCGCTTCCGATTTTTCTGAAAAATATAAAACACCACCTGTTCGTTTAGATGATGAAGCGAAAGGATTGTTGATCAAATATCGTTTCCCGGGAAACATCCGTCAGTTACGGAATTTTGCGGAACAAATGTCTGTATTGGAGACTGACCGTGAAATAACTGCAGAGCAATTAAAAAAGTATTTACCAAGCGAGAGCAATTTACCAGCTTTAACAAGCAACGGTAAGAAAGGCGATGATTTCTCTGAGCGTGACATTCTGTATAAAATCCTTTTTGATATGAAAAAGGATATGAATGATCTAAAGAAATTGGTTTA
This sequence comes from Cytophaga aurantiaca DSM 3654, assembly GCF_000379725.1. Classification (GTDB taxonomy): domain Bacteria; phylum Bacteroidota; class Bacteroidia; order Cytophagales; family Cytophagaceae; genus Cytophaga; species Cytophaga aurantiaca. The sequence continues at coordinate 38,157 of NZ_KB903665.1, read as the reverse complement.
TGATTCATTACAAAATGAATCATACGGCAGTCAGATCATCAATAAGCACAGTGATCTGTTTCACAGCATCGGACCAGTAGACGAAGCGGCTGCAAACAAACCAGCCTTTGTGATCCATAAGAATGCCCGTGATGAAGACGAAGACATTGAAGTTGTTGAAGATATTGATCACAGCACAGATGATATAAATGAATCACTTTCTTTAGATGAAAAAGAAAAAGAAATGATTTTAAAAGCATTGAAAAAGAATCACAACAAGCGAAAATATGCGGCACAGGATCTCGGTATTTCTGAACGCACCTTATACCGTAAATTAAAGTTGTATCAAATTGACGAAAACGAAAGCAATGGGTAACAAACATTTTCTTTCTCTTAATATCGTGTTGGCATGTTTGATATATATTCTTGCAGGCGGTTGTGTTTCTTATAACTTTACTGGTGGCAGTATTCCTCCGAATATTAAAACCATTTCAATACAATCATTCTATAACCAATCCGGCAATGGGCCTCCTTCTATGAGTCTCCAATTGACAGAGAAGTTCAAATCCTTTTATCAAAACAATACAAAGCTATTGATTGTTAAAGATAACGGTGATTGGAAATTAGAAGGAATGATAACCAAGTATTATGTCCAACCGATTGCTCCGCAAGCAAATCAAACGGCCGGACAAACCAGGTTAACCATTACCATCAATGCTTCGTTTATAGATGAATTGAATAACAGAGAATTTAAAAAGGATTTTTCGTTCTATGCAGATTTTGCACAAACGCAGTCTTTATCACAAGTAGAAACAGAATTAGTAAATACGATTTTAGATCAGCTTGTATTAATGGTATTTAGTGAAACTACATCCAACTGGTAATTGAATAAGCAACGGTACATAGCGCTTTTAAAAGATCCTTCGGTAATAACCAAGGCAGACATACCCGACATTGAGGAATTGATCGAACAATTTCCTTATTGTCAGAATGCGCATATATTGCTGGCTAAGATTCAAACAGAAAGCGGTAGTATGCATGCGGCAAAGCTTACGCGTAAAGCTGCACTATATACTTCTGATCGTGCGAAACTAAAAAAACTTGTAGAACCTCAAGAGATTGTTTCTGCGGATGCGTTGGAAGCACAGGCAACGTCAAAATTACTATTGCAGGAAAAAATAATTTCACTTGCTTCTACGACAGAGCAAACAGAAGAAATTAAAAAAACTGAAATACCAGCAACAGATGTTTCTGAAGTTAAAACAGAAATACCTGTTGTTGCTAAGACACAAGAGCCTGCACTTGATCCGATTGTTGACATACAACCAACATTCAATGTCAAGCATGAAGCCGACAAGCAGGCAACAAATTTCTTAAGTGAGCTCGAAGCAAACCTTCAAGCGCTAAAAGAAGCTAAGGCACGCGCTGCAGGAATTTTAAAACCTACTCCGAAAACAACAGAAGTTGAAAAAATAAAACCTGAGGTTACCACGGAGAATTCAATCTCTCCTATTACTCAAACAACAGATGTAATTGAATCGGTTGCCAAAACAGAACCGACAGAAACCATTCAGCAAGTTGCAGCAACAATTGAACCTGTGTCTGAAGTACCGGTTGAAAAACCTAAAAAATCTTTCTCGGCATTGATCGATGCAGAGGTACCGAAAAAAGATACGGTGCAGCGAAACGATGTATTAGATTTGATATTAAGTTTTGATAATCGGGTTAAAGATTATTTTGACATCAATGAATATGCATCAAAAGAGAAATCATCTGAAGATGATCCAACCAAAGATCATACGCCTTCAGATTCTCCTTCTGCTGCATTTGTTATTCCTTTCAACAACAACGACTGGAAATTAGAAGAAAGCAGACTGGAAGAACAAGGTGAAGCCAATAGTGAGAGTTTATTATTGAATTATCTGGATTATCTGCGCGAGCAAAAAAACAAAAAGAATAAACCGGATAAAAAGCGTGAAAAATCCATCATTTCCCGTTTCATAGAAAAAGACCCAATTATTTCGCCATTATCTTATACACAAGCAAGCAAAGAAGAAGACGATCCAAATTCAGAACCAACTCAAAGTCAAGCAAAACCAACCTTTGTTTCAGAGACATTTGCTAAAATGCTTGAAAAACAAGGTAAAATTGAAAAGGCAATTGCCATATACGAAGAATTGATTTTGAAAAATCCCGAAAAAAATTCTTACTTTGCAACTCGAATTCAAGAATTAAAAAAGAAACTATAACATACAATGATTATTACATTATCTATTTTGTTAATTCTATGTGCCGTTTTATTGGTGATAGTGGTATTGGCTCAAAACTCTAAAGGTGGCGTAGCAGATGGATTTAGCAGTTCAACTCAAGTAATTGGTGCTAAAAGAACGGGTGATTTTTTAAGCAATCTTTCTATCGGTTTAGCAATCACAATATTGGTTATCTGTTTAGCATTTAATTATGTTGCAAAACCTTCTGAAAACGATGCGGAAGACGAACAAACTACTGAAGAAACTACGGATGCTGAAGCAGAAGACGTTGATGCTGAAACAGAAGATACAGCTAAGTAATAAGCCGAACTTATTTTAAGATAAAAAGTCTTCATGCAAATATGCATGAAGACTTTTTATTTTTATAGCACGCTATGCATACTCTATCCGTAGAGTTCCGTAGGGCTCTACGGATGAATAATTATTGAGAGTCTTTGACTCGTGCTATTAATTACGAGCAAAGACTCTATTTCATTTACTGATCCTTAGATCGCTTCGCTAACTCTAAGGATAGGCAGTAGATTTCGTCTCGCAACTAGAACCTAGAAACAGCAACTAATTAATTGCCTTTGATGCCAGATAGCGTACCAATGCCAGTTGTGCCACCGGCATCACCGTTTCTTTTTCCGGATACCCGATTGGTGTCTGAATCAGATAGGTTGCCGGATTTGGCAGTTCCGGATATTTGCGGATCAAACCCAGCTTCATTGAATTTACTGTATTGCTGATCGACTGCGTAAACGAATCAATTTTTTTTGTGTGAATGCCTCGATACTTCTCATCTGCATGGTGAAAGATCGTAATGTCGTATTGATACACGTGCGTTTCTTTATCGGGCGGCTGATTCAGCAGAATATAGCCTGCATCTGTATACAGCGGTTCCAATCCAATCGGTTCGATCTGCAAACTCTGTTCAACGTTTTCATAAATCTCACGGCCTTCATTCAAGCCCTTACCCATAGCAGGAATAGCGAATGCAAGAATCTCTTCGATTTCGTTCATCAATCGATCATCTTCAATCAATTCCCGATACATAAACTCAACCTTATCGGGGTCTGCTGCAATGATCTCCTTCGGGAAACTTTCCTTCAAAAATTGTTTGTTCTTTCGTATCGAAACCAGGCTTTGATAGTGCCCATACAATTCCGATAAAGGTGGATATAATCTACGAGCGCTAAAATCGTCGTGAACCGAATTTAAATACCCCAAAAGTAGATATTTCTTGTATTCAAAGTCGATTAATCCTTTGGTAAGCCAATCCGAATCTAGTTGTTTCATAACGTATGCGGGTTTGGTGTCTATATACTTAACGCTCAATACTGTCATTTTGTTAGTCTTTCTTTCAACAAAATGTCGTATCGACCAAAATATAATAAAATATTGTCAGTTTAAAGCCTATTTTTGTGTCATAATTTCGCTTTCCTTCTTTGGCACGATAGTAGACAGAGAGGCAGAAGAAAATAAATCTTTTAAGTTCAAAATAGATTATGAGTAACGTAAACATCAAACCATTAGCAGACAGAGTTGTGATTGAGCCTGCAGTAGCAGAATCAAAGACAGCATCTGGCATTATTATTCCGGATACAGCGAAAGAAAAACCTCTTAAAGGTATCGTAGTAGCAGTTGGATCAGGTAAAAAAGATGAACCAATGACGGTTAAAGTTGGAGATTCAGTACTTTATGGAAAATATTCCAGCACTGAAATTTCTATAGATGGAAAAGATTACCTGATCATGAAGGAATCTGAAATCTACGCTGTTCTTTAATTTTTAAAGAACTTCCTTCCTATTAACAAACCATATTAAAAACTTAAAACTAAAATGGCAAAGCAAATTTTATTTGACAGAGATGCCCGCGAAAAATTGAAAAAAGGAGTTGATGCATTGGCGGATGCAGTAAAAGTAACCCTTGGTCCTAAAGGCAGAAATGTTATTATAGATAAAAAATTTGGTTCTCCTGCGATCACAAAAGATGGTGTTTCTGTAGCTAAAGAAATTGAATTGAAAGATCCTATTGAAAATATGGGTGCTCAATTAGTGAAAGAAGTTGCATCTAAAACAGCTGATCAAGCTGGTGATGGTACAACTACTGCAACGGTTTTGACACAAGCAATTTTCAATGCCGGTTTGAAAAACGTAGCAGCTGGTGCCAATCCAATGGATCTTAAGAGAGGTATTGATAAAGCAGTTTCTGCAATCATCGCGGATCTTAAAGTTCAATCTAAAAAGATCTCTAACTCAAATGAGATTGCTCAGGTTGCAACGATCTCTGCTAACAACGACCATGAAATTGGTAAAATGATTGCGCATGCAATGGACAAAGTTGGTAAAGATGGTGTTATCACTGTTGAAGAAGCAAAAGGTACTGAAACGGAAGTAAAAACAGTTGAAGGTATGCAATTCGACCGTGGATACTTATCTCCTTACTTCGTTACAAATACAGATAAAATGGAGGTTGAATTAGACCGTCCGTATATCTTAATCTACGATAAAAAAGTTTCTTCAATGAAGGAATTGCTTCCAATCCTTGAACAAGTTGTTCAATCCGGAAGACCTTTGTTGATCATCGCTGAAGATGTTGACGGTGAAGCATTGGCTACACTTGTTGTAAACAAAATCCGTGGTGCTCTGAAAATCGCTGCTGTTAAAGCTCCGGGCTTCGGTGACAGAAGAAAAGCAATGTTGGAAGACATCGCAATCTTAACTGGTGGTACTGTTATTTCTGAAGAAAGCGGTTACAAATTAGAGAACGCTACACTTGAGTACTTAGGTACAGCTGAAAAAATCAATATTGATAAAGACAACACAACTGTTGTGAATGGCGCAGGTACAAAAGATAACATCGTTGCACGTGTGAACCAGATCAAATCTCAGATGGAAAATACTACATCTGATTACGACCGTGAGAAACTTCAGGAACGTTTGGCTAAATTATCTGGTGGCGTAGCTATCATGTACATTGGTGCTGCAACAGAACTTGAAATGAAAGAGAAAAAAGACCGTGTGGATGATGCATTGCATGCTACACGTGCTGCTGTTGAAGAAGGTATCGTTCCAGGTGGTGGTGTAGCTTTAATCAGAGCAGGTGCTGCTTTGGATAAAGTTGCTTTCCATAACGAAGATGAAAAAACAGGTATCCAAATTATACGTACTGCAATCGAAGCGCCTTTACGTGCTATTGTTTACAATGCGGGTCTTGAAGGATCTGTAATTGTACAAAAAGTAAAAGAAGGTTCAGGCGATTACGGTTACAACGCGCGTGAAGACAGATACGAAGCAATGATTGCTGCAGGTATTATTGATCCTACAAAAGTAACTCGTTTGGCTTTAGAGAACGCTGCATCCGTAGCATCTCTTCTATTAACTACCGAATGTGTAGTGGCTGACGAACCGGAAGAAAAATCGGCGGCGCCTTCAATGGGCGGCGGCGGAATGGGTGGCATGATGTAATTCATGTAATAAAATCGATTCTTTTAAAAAAACTCCTCTGTAATTCAGGGGAGTTTTTTTGTTTTTATTCCAAACAGATGTGTAAATTGTACTCATAATCACAAGAATACCTACTTATAGTTATATATAATCCGTTTAAAATTTAGTTATTTACCGTACTAAACATCAGAACAAAACATGGTGCATTCTGTTTCAACACTGAATTGGGTATTCGAACATTATCTCTATTATTTAAGTTTATGTATTGCCGATACGGATTGTATCGTTACCAAAGAAGACACACAGCGCATCACAACAGAAATGTTCAACTGCGTAGATGCCAATAGACTAAAGCTTTTACAGGAAGTTGTATACAATGAATTTCTATTGCATTCTGAAGAGGAACGCATGGATTTCATCTCTCAAAATGCCGCACAATTTTTACGCACACCTGCTATCCGCGAAAAAGTAATCACACAATTAAGTCATATTTCCGGCGAAGATGATGAGAACAACCCTGCCTGGATCATGTTCCGTTTCATCCGAAAAGTGATCAACAACTTAAAATAATACCTATCTCCTTCTTTCTTCTCTTAATTCCGTTACATGAGTTCCTTCGTTCTTCCCGATCACATCAAGGGGCTTATCTTTGATATCGACGGCACCTTAGCCGATACCATGCCTGCTCATTACCGTGCAAGCGTTCGCGTTGCAAAAGAATTTGGCTTCGAATTTCCTTTGGATTACTTTATAAAAATGGCGGGCATCCCTACAACGGATGTTTTCAGAGAGTTGTTAAAGCTGCAAGGCAAATCACATATCTCATCGGAAGATGCTTCAGCCTTAAAAGAGAAATATTATTTAGAGGAAGTTCCTTCTATCCTGCCGATATCGTATACAATGAACATCGTAAAAAAATACGTTGGACAAATACCGATGTCAATGGGTACGGGTGGCACACTTGAAATTGCCATACCGAACATTAAACAGATCGGAGTAGATAAATACATCGACATCTTAGTAAGTGCTGAAGATGTTACCAAACACAAACCCTTTCCGGATACGTTTTTAGAATGTGCGAAACGTATGAATATTGCACCAGAGCAGTGTCTGGTATTTGAAGATGCAGTAAATGGTTTTAAAGCTGCTGAAGCTGGAGGAATGGAATGGATTGATGTAACGAAGTTTCATGCTCCTGTTTATTAGTGGTAAACAGTGGTAAGTAGAACTGTTTCCAGTTGCTAGGTACTAGCTCCTAGACTAGAGAAGTATAGTACGTTGTGACGTTTTTTTTGCGTCCCTTGCGTCTCTCCTTTGCGACCATTACGGTTAAATTAATCTTTCTTAAACAAATCGAAGACTCTTATTTCATTTACTATCCTTTATTAAATCGACGTCAGAGTACTCAATACTCATTTTGCTCACTGACTACTGTCTACTGACCACTAACCTTCCTTCTTCCCTTTACCCATCGCCACCTTCGGATCATCATAGGTGCCGGTAACGTGAAACGGAATTTTCATTTTATCGATCGGCAGCAATTCAATCTTTATAAGATAATTTAAATTGCCTCCGGTAATATCGTTTGATCCTTCGATATCTGCATTCAAACCATTTACTTTTAATGAAAATGGTTTAACAAATATTTTATTATCATGGATCTCTGAATCCATTGAAAGGTTTTTTAATTCCGGATCTTTTATATCCTGTTTTTTTGCAGTACGACTAATTTCATCAAACATTTTCATCCCATTGATCTTTGCATTGGTAATAGAAATATTTCCGCCACCAACCAATGATTCCAATTTTATGTTGCCTTTTCGTGTTAAAAGGCCTGCCAGTTTATAATTGATCGATACTCTTCCATAGGTATCTCCTGCTGCTGGAGCCAGTTTCCGAACCAGTGCAATCTCTTTATATGCTTTGTTTACATCCAATTCTTTCACAACCAGATGCACATCAAATGCAGGATGTTTTATATCTGTAGTATTATACATTCCTTCTACTGAAAAAAAAGCATTCATAGAATTAAATCCCGTCTCATTCAAGGTTAAGATACCATTTCGTATCACGATCTCACCTTTCAAGTCTGTAATGTGAAGATCCTGATAAAACACATGTTTGATTTCTGAATCAAAAACAAAGTTTACATTTTTAGGAACTTCCCAGGCAGTCTGTTCAACTATTGGAGCCGGGGCCGGTTCTACAGTAGGAAGATTTTTTCTTTTCCCTGTATATGTTTTATCTATCCACGGAGTTAAGTCTAAGGTATCGCTGGTAAGCTTGAGATCTCCGGTGATCATATCGTTATTGGATGTGAGGAAATACATGTAATTGATTAGATCACCCGTCATAGAAAAATTCGTTCTTCCTACTCTTCCATTACATTGGGTCATGATTATTTTTTCAGGTGTCAACTTTAAAAAAGCTTTATTCAAATGCAAGGGCGCTCTGAAAGAAGCTGTCCGGTATTTGATATTGTTAAGTACAATATTTCCTGTACAGGCAATATTCGAAAAATTCTTATTTTCAAGATCAACTATTGAGCCTTTGGTTTCAATATCTGTATCAACAGTACCAGACATAGCTACTCCTTCAATTGGAAATACTTTTGTAAGTTTATCAAGATCCAATAATCCCTTTATTGTAAAGTCGTAATTCATCTTGACAAAATCTTCAATATATCCTTTAGCAGAAAAAGGATTTCCTTCCATTAGAAAATTGATTTGATCAAAATCAACACGCGTATTTTCTGCTTTCCCATCCGGATTAACAGCCTTGGCAATGATCTCTATATTTTCAAGCGGATCTGCATAATCCGAATTTTTCAAATAACCGTTTGTAAGTTTTACCAAAGCATTCACAGCAGGAAATAATTTCTTTTCTTCGTCGTATACTCCATCAATAGAAACATCTGTCTGAAATAATCCTTTTATCACATTATTGGTTGCCGGGTAGAGTTTTTCGATATCAGCCAAATCCATTGAGGCTTTCAGATCTGATTTTATATAGTATGGATTTAGTCCTTTTAACAATACATTTCCTGAAAGCGTATTGTCGCCTAAATGCATCTGCAGTGCTTTGAGATCAATGTTTGTATGATTCGGTATACCATCGGAATTACTGCTCTTTAAAAAGAACTGAATGCCGTGAAACATTGCAGCCGCACTATCATATTTAAGTGTTCCATCACTAACAGAGAGATTCAGATCAAATTGAGGAATACTGGTAATGTGTGATTTATTCTTTGTTGTCTCACGCTTATAAATCCCTTTTGCTTTTAAATCAAAATTCAATTTTCCCTTGACATCAAAATGTTCAATAGGGAAAACTTTTTCAATGTTTTCAAATTCCAGTTCTGCAAGAATTTCGGTATCAATATAAATTTGATGAAACCCCTGCATCTTGAACCTGCCTTTGATGGGATGTCCACCGAAGTCCATATTCACACGCTGCAGATCAAGTATGGTACTATCAATAATTCCGTAATCGTTTTTGATAACAAGATCGAATTCTATATCTTTTATTTTTGAAGGAAATTCCGGCATCTGCAGCATTGCATCCGAAATATTGAAATCAAGATGAAAAGCGGGAAGTACATCGCTTGTATCAAAATATTTTCCTTTGATGATACCTGAACACGTTAACAAGCCCTCGGTTTTAATATCCTTGAATCCATGCTTGTATAAAGCAGGTATTAAAGACAGAATATCGCTGAAGGATGCCTGTTTTGAATCAACGGTAATATCAAAATCATAACCGGATGGCAAAAAACCGATCGTTCCATCCAAACCCAAAATTAATTTATTCAATTGAATGCTATTCTCATTGATCAAACAGATATTTGAACGCATATCGTATTGAATATCCATTTTCAATACAAGTTTTTTATCTTGCATATAATGAATATCCCGATCAGAAGCAGAAACGTGTTCAATGGTAGTGGCTGTTAAATATTCAACCGTATCCCCTACAATTTTAATTCTTCCATCGTGATCCAGTCCATGCAACTCAAGCCATCGGTTTGTTGTCTGATCTAAATATTGAACAACTCCATCCCGTATCGAAAATTCATCCAGCGAAATAGAAGCAAATTTTTCATCCGAACTGGCTAAGGTATCTTTTTTTAAAATATTGTAATTCATACACCCATCGGGCAAAATGTGCATGTGAACTTTTGGTCTGTTCAATACGATGCGGTCGACTTCAATTTTATTAAAGAAGATAATTTTTAACCAGCTTAACTTTAAATCGATCCGTTCAACATGCGCAAGTGTGTCTTTGTCGAATTCTTTAATCCCTACTACATCCACATTGTTCATTGCCAATGTTAAATGAGGAAAATGAAAAAAGAAGGAATAATTTATTTTTTCAAACGTAACAGTACCTTCAATATTTTCATCGATGGTCTTTTCGATCTCTGTTTTGATCTCGTCTTTATAAAGCTGAACAACAATAAATGGAGCAATCAGCAGCACTGAAACAGTACCTAAAAAAATAAAAAGCCACTTACGAATATTTTTATTCCACATCATTCCAGGGTCGAATGTAATTTTAGCATTCTTCAAAATAGTGTCAACAAGTTACTGAATGAAAGGTATATTCTATTGCTTTTAATTATAAAAATATATGGCATTCCATTTTTGGAATTTTATTTTGACCCTGAAAATTATTTCAGAAAAAACGAAGGATTTAGATTCAAATGGCGTCTAAGTATAAGACAGGCAGTTTTAACCATTAACCATCTAAATTCTATGAAAAAATTCATTTTCTCAATCGTTTTCCTTTCGGGCGTAATATTCGCATCGTTAGCACAGCAAAATGGCCACCAAGGCGGAGGCGGTCAACATCCAGGTGGCGGTCAGCACCCGGAGGGACAAAAAATGACTGCTGAACAAAAGGCAACAAAACTGACTCAGTACATGACCACTAATTTAAATTTAACAAGTGACCAGCAAACAAAAGTTGCGGCCCTTAATACATCAAAAGCAAAACAGCTCGACAGCATCCGTACAAAGAATAAAGGCAATATGGAAGCTGCCAAAACAGAAGCTAAATCTGTGCGCGATAGTTACAATACCAGCTTGAACGCGATTCTGACTGCAGATCAAAAAACCAAATGGGATGAAATTAAAAAACAGAAAAAAGCAGAATATCAAAAGAACAGAGCCGCAGGTACTAAACCGAAAGAAGGCGATCTGACACCCGAAGACGTTGAATAAACAGAGTCAATCCGATAAAAAAGAAGCTCATGATTTAACCCATGAGCTTCTTCTTTTTATCGCATATCAAGCATTTTATGGTATATACTCCTCTGCTTTAGGAGAGTCTTTTTGATTCAGTTCATCTACCCGATGCTCAAGATTTTTAAAATCGTATAAGTCCGTGTCAAACAAATGTGATGGACTTATATTTTTTAATGCGTTATAAATAACTTCTTTTCGATCCGGATACTGCACTTCCCAATCCGACAGCATTTTCTTCGTTAACTTGCGCTGCATGTTTTCCTGCGAGCCGCAGAGATTACATGGTATGATCGGAAAGTTTTTTTGAACCGCATATGCTGCAATTTCATTTTCCTTGCAATATACCATCGGACGGATCACCACATGTTTGCCATCATCTGTTCTATATTTTGCTGGCATAGCTTCCATCTTTCCGCTAAAAAATAAATTCAGGAAAAATGTTTCCAGCACATCTTCCCGATGATGCCCCAATGCGATCTTTGTAGCACCGATCTCCTCTGCTGTTGCATACAGATTGCCTCTGCGCAAACGCGAGCAAAGACTGCACATTGTTTTTCCAACAGGTGTTTTATCAATAACAATGCTATACGTATCCTTTTCAACAATTTTAAAATTGACTCCTAATTTTGTTAAGTATTCAGGTAAAATATGCTCAGGATAATCTGGTTGCTTCTGATCTAAATTAACAGCAATAATCTCAAAATTCTTGCGCACACTTTGCACATGCAAAAACAGATCAAGCATGGTATAACTATCCTTTCCGCCAGACAAACATACCATAATTTTGTCGCCGGGTTCGATCAATGTAAACTCGTCGATTGCTTCCCAAAAGCATTTACGCAAACGGTTTGTATTCTTCTCTTCGGGACTTGGCAAAGGCATGATTTCGGATTGATTTGGATTGTTTACAAAGGTACAAATAAATGAGTGATAGTAAAAAAGACGTCTACAGAGCCAGACTGATTATATAAGTCCATGTTTGTGAAAGTTCTTTTTTAAATAGAACTTTGATTGTTATACCTTACAAACAAATAACCACAACGATTCAATTAAATGAACATAAACGAATTTCTTGTGAAGCGCTTCCATATTTCGAAAGAAAAGGCAAGCAGCATGCTTAACGAAAATCGTGTGTTTATCAATAAACAAAAAGCTCTTCAACGACAAGATGTATTGAAAACAGATTCCGTTGAATTGGATGGAGATATACTTCAGGAAGGTGTAGAACATCAATACTATGCATTCTACAAACCACGTGGCATTGAATGTACATTAAATGCCACTATTGAAAATAATTTGCTGGCCTTGCTTCCATTTGAAGAGCATCTGTATCCGATTGGCAGGTTAGATAAAGAATCTGAAGGTTTACTCCTTTTAACCAATGATGGAAAGCTCTACAAAGACATTGCATTTTCAGAAAATTTCAAAGAAAAAGAATATGTTGTTGAAGTAGACGCTGAACTAACTGATGAAGCAATTTCAAAATTAGCTGAAGGCATTGTGATCATGGGACAAAAAACCCGTCCGGCTCATGTTGTAAGAATCTCATCTCATTCTTTTCAGATTATTCTCACACAAGGCTTAAACAGACAGATCCGCAGAATGTGTTATAAGCTAGACTTGAATGTTACGATGCTGAAGCGCATTCGTATTACATATGTAGTATTAGGTGATTTAAAACCGGGTGATTATAAAAAATTAAAAAAAGAAGACTGCCTGTAATTTTTTCAACTACAGATTGCTCGGGTATTTCTTTTCAAAATCTGATTCTTTTAAGAGAGTATTATAAATCTATTGAGAGACTACTAAAATATATTCCAGTTCTTCTACTTTTGATTTACTCACCAGTGCCTGCAGATAATCTCCGCTTTTTAAGATCGTCCCTCCGCTTGGAACAAAATAGGTATCCCCACGCTTCACGGTGATGATCAAACAGCCCTGCAATGCTTTTATCGAAACAATAGACTGGTTATTGAATACATCACTATCCGGAACAACCATATTGATCCGAACTCTGTCTACTTCATCCAAATGATTAAATTCTGTTGGCGAAGTGATAAACGGAGTATGATCGTCTTTCAATTTCAACATGTTTAATACAAATGGTATGGACCAGCCTTGTAATAATGCAGAAGTGATCACAATAAAAAATACTACATTGAAGATCCACTGCGCCTCTGCAACACCTGCAAGCAAAGGGAATGTAGCCAGAATAATCGGAACAGCACCACGCAAACCAACCCATGAAATAAATACCTTTTCTTTAATACTAAAATTAAAAGGTATTAAGGAAATGAAAACTCCTAGAGGTCGGGCCAGAAAAATAAGGACCAACGAAATCGATAATTCCGTTTTGAATGCCGTAAGAATATGACTTGGAAATACCAGTAAACCTAAGGTAAGGAACATTATGATCTGTGCGATCCATGCCATCCCATCAAAAAACCGGAACACGTTTTTCTTATGTACAATGTTGTTATTTCCAACAACCATACCTGCAACATATACTGCAAGGAACCCACTGCCATGGATCATATTGGTAGATGCATACACAAAGAATGCCGATGCAAAAACAAATACCTGATACAACCCTTCAATCGGTATTTTCAATCTGTTAATAACAAATACGATTGCCTTACCCAATAATAATCCCATTGCCAGACCGACACCCATCTCCCATACAAACTGCAGAGCCAGCAACGCATAAGAAGTTTCCGTTGCTTTGATCAAATGAATGAGTGTAATGGTAAGAAAGACTGCCATAGGATCATTGCTACCTGATTCAAGCTCAAGTAAAGGCGTTATATTGCCTTTGATCTTTATGTTGCGTGCACCGATAATAGAGAACACTGCTGCCGCGTCTGTTGAAGCCACAATAGATCCCAATAGTAAACTGATCAATAAGGATACATGAAATACATAATGCGCAAACAATGAACAATGCTATGGAAACAGCTGTTATCAAAACACCGACGGTTGCCAGACTCAATGATGGCAGCAATACAGGTTTTACAATTTTCCAATGCGTAGAGAGTCCTCCGGAAAATAAGATGAATACCAACGCAGTAATACCAATGGATTGCGCAAGAGCATAATCTTCAAAGGCAATGCCTCCGGGTCCCTGAGAACCTGCCAGCATCCCTACTCCTAAAAAAAGTAATAGTACCGGTACGCCCAAATTATTACTTATGCGTGCAATAAAAATGCTCGCTAAAATAAGTGTGGAGAGACCTAATAATAATTCTTCAAGATTTAACATAAACGTTAGTCAACACGAGGCTTTACATCACTGCTTCACAAATCAGATTGTGAAATATCTTCAACTAATTTAAGTATTGAAGATACACATTTTATTAATAGCTCGTTTTTTAAAAAATAAAAACTTAACAACATCCTGTTTTTCTACAATAAAAAAATCGTATCCTTCCATAAAATAAAAGGTCTGCATGATAACGCTATCATACAGACCTTTTATTTTTTTCACCAATTGCATTATGGCAATTTTGATTTAAACAAATCAATTAAAGGTTGATTGCAATTCGAAGGATCGATTGTTCCACTACCTCTATAAATACCAAAGTTATCTTCGTGATAGCAATGATAGGTAAAGTGTGCATTACGTGCTTTGAGGATATCGATCATATCGCCTGTCCATTGCACACCACCAAGATCATTGTCGTATGCAAACTGAATGGCACCAAACTCGCCTAAAAATAAAGGTCTGTTTTTCGTTTGTGTCCAATTATAATATTGATCTACCTGAGCAGCTAAATAATCTTTGTTTAAAGCATATGCACTTCCACCTGTGCTGAGCTTTTCAAAATCCAAACGGAACATTGCTTTGGAGCCTGAAGTAACTGCTTCGCCTTTCACCCAACCACCTACAGTATACGAATAGCCTTGTTTCGGTATAAAATAATATTTTGAATTACTCAAATTTGCATCGCTTGTTGAACCTTCCACATAGATGGAATTGGAATTGGAATGTCCAGTTGTATTATCTGTACCAGCAGTACCCAGGAGATCCTGACTCCAATAGTACCAACCATCAAAAGATGTAACATCAATGGACAGAATCGTTTGTACATAAGCACCAGTAGCATCGTATTCTTTTACAACAATATCATCTATCCAGACTTTACCTGTATTCTCACGATTTACAAAAGTAGGCTTTGCCAATTTTATCAGCGGATCATTTACTGTAAACTTAGGGGATTCAACATATTGTGTCCAATCATACGTACCTGCAGCAAGCGTTGGATTAGAGAACGATGCCGTATAAAAACCGGAACTTCCTGTAATGTAAATCCGACTTGGATCTGGATATGTTTGTCCGATTGCAGGTACCGGTGAAATCCAGCTTGCACCCTGATGTGTAAATTCCATTGGTTGATAAAAATGGAATTCGTACGCAATGTTGTCTCCTTTCAGATCAAAAAAGTTCATGTCCGAATTATTCGACCAATCTGAACCCACAGCATTTACGCGCTCTACAATGATCATCTGATTTGCATTCACGGTACGAATGGTATCCACAATATCCTGTGCTAAAGTTGACCATTGAGAAATCGAAGTGGTAACCACCGGTTCATTTAATAGATCAAATGCTGCAATGGTAGGTTCATTCGCATAACGTTTAGCAATATTAAACCACAATGCTTTCAAACGATCCTGATTTGCCTGATCGTTCCACAACGCACCGCCGTTGCCATTTGATTGAAAGCCCCCTTGCGGAACGTGCATGTTTAAAATTAAATATACATTGTGTGCCTTTGCCCAGGCAATATTCAGATCAATCCAATCCCAGCCTGTCTTCTTGTATACATAGGGGTTAGCATCATCTTCAAACGTTTTGTAATTCATATAAAAACGCACCGCATTCATTCCCATATCATGCACACGACCATAGTCTGCTTCTGAATGATGTGTTGTAGGAACTTCAACATTGGACCATACCTCGTTGCCAAATGCTACACCACGCAAATAGATTTTATTTCCGTTAGCATCTAAAATATCGGTACCACTTGTATGTATGAATGCATGAGTATTTCCGGTCGGCTCATCGTGCTTTTTATGACAACTCATTGTTCCGATAAGAAGTATTGCTAAAGCCACAATCAATTTTGAATGCATCACTTGTTTTTTTATCATAGCATAATTTACATATAATTTAGAATTATATGAGGATTATGTGCCATTAATAAGATAAATTGAAGATTTAAGAAAGGGTGAGAATTGTGCCGTAGGCTTCTTTTTTGAAAGGTAGATCGTGCGTTACACACAAGCAAATAAAGGGATTGAGCGCTTGCATCTCATTTAATAAACTAAAAAATAAGGTTCTGTTTTTAGCATCCAGGTATTGTGTAGGTTCATCCAGTAAAAGAACCTCCGGACGGGCTAAAAAAGATTGTACAAGCCAGCATAATTGCAGCTCACCACCTGAAAGTTCCTTTGCATTGCGATCCAGTAAATGGGTAATGCCAAAACGTTGAGCCAATTCCGTTACTGCCTGATGGTACAGAGAAGAATATTCTTCAAACCATTTCTTATCTCTGTAGAAAGCCATTATCAGCAGGTCTTTCACTTTAATAGGAAAAGCCAAAGAATTATGCTGCGGAAGGTAATGCACCACCTGGTGCCATTGCAAAAGAGAATACTCAGCCGATTGTTTCCCTGAAAAATGTATACTACCTTTTGAAGAAGGAATGTATCCGGCGATTGTTTTGAGCACAGTCGATTTACCCGATCCATTGTCTCCGGTAATAAAGACTACATCACCCGGTTTGGCTGTTAAATTAAACGCGTTTACAATGGAACGCCCTTGAATATCAACAGATAAATCTTTGATTTCTAGTATATTCAATTGATATAAAATAAAAAACCGGGCATACTACCCGGTTTTCGATTAATATTCGTCCTCATTAAAGAAGAAGTCGTCTTTAGACGGATAATCCGGCCAGATTTCTTCGATGCTTTCATAAGGTTGACCATCGTCTTCCAGTTCTTGCAAGTTTTCAATCACTTCAAGCGGTGTTCCAGAGCGTACAGAGAAATCAATCAATTCGTCTTTTGTAGCCGGCCAAGGGGCATCTTCCAAGTAGGAAGCTAATTCTAGTGTCCAATACATAATTTGTTCCTCGTTTTGAACTTCCGTGCAAAAATAAAATATTAATTAGTATTACAAACTATTTTTCGAAAATGTGGATAAGAAATAGTTACTAGGTACCAGTAGTTAGTTTCTAGACGAGTAATAACAAAAATAACCTATAAGCTTTTAGTCTAGCAACTAGAAGCTAGAAACTAGCAACTTTTTTCCGATATTTACCATCAGAATCAAACAGTACTATGAGCGAACAAATTATATTCTCTATGGCTGGTGTGAGTAAGATCATACCACCTAAAAGACAAATCATTAAAAACATATATCTATCGTTTTTCTATGGCGCTAAAATCGGTGTCTTAGGTTTGAACGGTTCGGGTAAGTCTACCCTGCTTAAGATCATTGCGGGTATTGATAAAGAATTCATTGGCGATGTGGCTTTCAGTCCGGGTTACACCGTTGGTATGTTGGAGCAGGAACCTAAACTGGACCCTACTAAAACAGTTAAAGAAATTGTTGAAGAAGGTGTTCAGGAAGTGGTGAACCTGTTAAAACAATTTGAAGAGATCAATTTGAAGTTCGGCGAAGAAATGACGGACGATCAAATGACAAAGCTTATTGAAGAGCAAGGCCGCATTCAGGAATTATTGGATCAGCACAATGCATGGGAACTGGATACCAAACTGGAACGCGCAATGGATGCATTACGCTGTCCGCCAGGCGATGCTAAGATCGAACATTTGTCAGGTGGTGAAAAAAGACGTGTAGCTTTATGTCGCTTGTTATTACAGCAGCCGGATGTATTGTTACTGGATGAACCTACCAACCACTTGGATGCTGAGTCTGTAGACTGGCTTGAACAACACTTACAACAATATCCTGGAACAGTAATCGCTGTAACCCACGATAGATACTTCTTAGACAACGTTGCAGGCTGGATCTTAGAACTTGACCGTGGCGAAGGTATTCCATGGAAAGGAAATTATTCTTCCTGGTTGGATCAGAAACAAACACGTTTATCTCAGGAAGAAAAGACCGAATCAAAACGTCAGAAGACCTTACAACGCGAGTTGGAATGGGTTCGCATGTCTCCTAAGGCTCGTCAGGCGAAGTCTAAAGCACGTATTAGTGCATACGATAAGTTATTGGGCGAAGAAACAAAAGAGAAAGAAGACAGACTGGAAATGTTTATTCCTGCGGGTCGCCGTTTGGGTAACAAAGTCATTGAAGTACAAAATGTATCTAAAGCATTTGGCGATAAATTATTATTCGATGATCTGAGCTTCAACCTGCCGCAAGGTGGTATTGTCGGAATTATCGGACCCAATGGTGCAGGTAAGACTACCCTATTCAAATTAATCACGGGTCAGGCACAGCCAGACTCCGGTTCGTTTGGTGTCGGAGAAACGGTAGATATCGGTTACTACGATCAGGAACACTCCGGCTTGGATCCTGAAAAGTCTGTATTTGAAACCATATCCGGCGGAACAGAACATTTGATGCTTGGTAATAAACAAGTAAACTCCCGTGCATATGTAAGCCGTTTCAACTTTGGCGGTTCAGATCAGGAGAAAAAAGTAGGTGTATTATCCGGTGGTGAACGCAACCGTGTGCATTTAGCTATGACGCTTAAAACAGGTGCTAACTTATTGCTTCTGGATGAGCCTACCAATGACCTGGATGTAAATACACTTCGTGCATTGGAAGAAGCTCTGGAAAACTTTGGTGGTTGTGCGGTAATTATTTCCCACGACCGTTGGTTCCTGGATCGTGTGGCTACACACATTCTTGCCTTTGAAGGCGACTCTCAAGTATACTGGTTCGAAGGGAATTACTCCGATTACGAAGAGAATAAAAAGAAACGTCTGGGTGATGTTGGCCCGCAACGTATCCGATATAAAAAATTAGTTAAATAATGCCTAAATAAAGTCACGCCAAAAGCGTGACTTTATTTTTTAACATCTGTCCGCTTTTAACGTATAAATCAATTATATTGAAAAATAGTTATCAGTGGTCATTAAAATGTCTTTTCTTTAAAAATTGACTACATATAATTCTGATTATCTTCGCCGTGGTTGTGTCTTTTCGACCAACCACCTGTCTCCTGCAAGTGGTTGGTCGAAAAGACACAACCACGGCAAACTACAGAAGCAAAATTACCGTCAACTGATTACTGACAACTGTCCACTTAATTATGAAATACACCTTACACACCATCCTACTTCTTATAACAATAACAATGGCTTCCTGCTTTGAAGTTATTGAAGACGTAACCGTTCATAAGAACGGCAGCGGCACATACAAATTCATCGTGAACCTGAGTCAAAGTAAAAATCAAATAGATAAGATCCGTACACAAGACAGTATCCTGCATTTTAAAGTGCCTACAATAGAAATGGCCGATGCTAAAATCACGGAAGTAAAAAATAAATTAAAAACCATTGATGGCATCAGCAATGTTGTGATAACGCAGGATCACACAAATTACATTTATCATTTAAGCTGTGACTTCAAAAATGTAGCTTCGCTGAATAATGCGATTCTGAATCTCTGGAAAACCTACGATAAAAAAGCGCCTGCAACGTTTAACTTATATTCCTACGAAAACGGTGTTTTCAAACGCAACACAAACAGTTCTGAACTGGAACATGTGACACAGTTAGCAGGCTCTCAGGAACGCGATTTATTACAAAAAGCAAACTATACCGTTATCTGTAGATTTGACACCACAATCAGTGTGGGTAATTCAATGAATTACTCTTTATCTCCAAGCAAAAAAGCAACGCTTTATAAAAAAGATGTATGGTCAACCATTGCGGACAAAGGCATATCAAACAATGTCATTACGGTTGGTCAATAATCTTTTAATCTGCATACGTATATCTTGTATTATACTCTTATGAAAAAAATATTCCTTTTTCTTACCATCGCATCTTCTTCTATATTTTTGAATGCACAGGATCTTAAAAATTATATTCCTGAAAGCTCAACATATATTATTAAAATAAACGGAGCACGCATAAATAAGAATGTCAATTTCGACGAATTGCGGGCAACAGAAATGTATAAAGATTTTCTTTTCAAAATGCTGAACAATAAAACAGCTGAAGAAAGAGCGATTACAACCTTGTTTGAAACACCCGATGAAACAGGATTAAATATTAAAACAGATATGTATTATTATACGATCAAAGACATTACTGTTAAAAAACCTAACGTTTCTAAAAAGAAAAAGAATGACGATTATGATTATGATTACGACTATGAATATGATACTTATTCTACGTATGAAGAACCAATCAATATTGTAGCCATTCCGCTTTTAAACAGCACCAAATTTGCCTCCTTTATAAAAGATCTTTGGTACCGCAACAAAGCGAAGATCTCCAAAGCAGGTAAAGGAATTTCCTATATACAAAGCAGTACTTCACTGATCGTATGGAAATCAGATAAAGTATTTTTATGCAAACTTCCATACCGTGGTTACAAAAACGATTATACAAAAGCCGAAATAAAAAAGATCGTTGCACTGGTTACAACACCTCTCGCATCTAACAGTGTCTTAAACAATACACGTTTACTGAATGGTCTTGGAGTTGATGCGGACGTATCCTATGCATTCAATTCAAATGCGTTCATGCAGACCCCGTGGTTATTTGATGAGATCAATAAAAGTGAATACATCAAAGATACGACGGTTATCAATGCAGGTCTGTTTACAGACAATTTCAGTTTCAGCTACGCAAGTTTCGATAATGGAAAAATAACTTTTACAGGAAATCAATTCTACGGAAAAAAATTAGCAGATATTTTAAATCCCATATTCAATTTAAAACCTTCTGCGAAGCTGGCCAGCATTGTATATCAAACACCTGTTACAAGTTATATCAGTTACGCATTCAGTTTTGTGGAAGTACAAAAATTTGTAGACAAAACATTCAACTACAATATGGATACCTTGCTTATTAAAGCATTGAGAGAGCAACAGAGCGATGTCTTTGAAACCGATACATTAGTACGGGCTTATAGAAAAGAGATTGATACGATCGACTATATGGTAAATGGACCGGATGAAGAAAGCAATCCCTATGGTGAAGAAAACTCTACCATAACAGATTCAGGAACAGTGTATCAGGATAACGGCACCTATGATGCAAACGCCTACGCGTATGAGTATAATTCTTCTGATGCCAAATACGAACATGAAACATTAAACTGGTATCAACTCGATTCATTAGAGCTTAGACAAGACAGCTTATATACTATGATCGGGGATCGCAAAGACACCCTTGCGTTTCAAACATATAAACGCTTAGGCATTAAAGGCGACGAACTATGGAGCATCTTTAATGGCGAATTTATATTCCTGTATCATGCCATGACCAGTGTAGAGAAGAAATCGAAAGTCTACGAAATGGATGAAGAATACAATTATGTTGAAGTTGAAAAATCGAATACCATTCCAATGCCTTTGTATTCGTTTGCGGCAACAATCAACAATGATTCCTTGTTCAATAAATATCTGGCTATTATGATCCAGAAAGGATTTATTCAAAAAGAAAAAAACCGTTATCTGGTTGTACTTGGCGATATGAATCAATACATCTGGGTAGATAAATCGGTATGTATTCTTACCAATGACAACAACTTTAATCCTACCAAACATGGTACAGGTTCTAAAAGTGGGTATGAAATAGAAAACTTCAACCGCATAACAACGCACCAATCCGGAGCGTATATTGAAGTAGGAAAAATACTGGCATCATCGGTGCAATTTGTAGAAGACAAAGAAACGGCTGAAGTATTGGAAATACTTGCTAAGTATTTTGATGAAACTATTTATTCTACAGATTTTGATGAAAATACAAATGTACATACCAAATCAGAGATTCTGTTTAACGACGACAAAAAGAACAGTATCAACATTTTGGCGCAGATGATGGACGAGATCTATGTTCATTTTACTAAAAAATAATCATGCGTAAAGGATTCATTTTTGCGGGACTCCTTATAACGTTTGCTCTATCGTATCTCTTTTACCGTTCGTGTAAAAGAGATACGTCTGTTATAAGCCCTATGCATCGTGTAGCTATCCCTGATTCCAGCTGGATCTACGGTTCAATCAATCTGCAGCAGATAAAAAAAGACATAGCCTGGTCTGCTCTGTTGAATGGAGATTTTAATAAAATTTTCAAAACAGATACCAATAGCAATACCTTACTTAAAATAGTACGCTCGCCTAATACGTATTCTATTAATGCGCAAGACAACATTCAATATTTCTCCGTATGCAAAGACAGTACATTCTATAAAGGCTTGCTCTTTTCAATAGAAAATGATCTCGCATTAAAACGATCGTTTAAAAGCGATAGCTTCACGGTCAATCAGAAAAAAATCTATTCCTTCCGAAGCAATGAAGGAATCTGGCTGTACGATTCAATAAATTTATTATTTGTTTCCGGTCGATCGGATTCACTTGCAGCCTGCAGATTTTTTACTGTAAAGGATACATTACCTACTGCTCCATCTGATGCGAATGTAGACACATTAGAATTCGCTTCCGATCAAACAATTCTGATATCCGGTAACATCAATACATTATTTTTACCCTCTGCTGTTAAATCTCCATTATTGGATTCTGCATTGGTATCGTTCAATGTAATGAGCAATGATGATCTGCTGGATATCAACTGGACCTACAAAGGCTTTTTAGCGGCAGTACTCAATCAATCTTCTATTACACATCAGAACAATGAAGCAGCGCTTTTCTGCGCAGGTAATTTTAATGCTACGGGTTTACAGCAACTCCTCAACAAAATTCCTGACTTGCAGCAATCCTATTTAAAAGAAAAAGAAACCATTGCTCCTTTTCTTACGGCAGTTGATAAGAACAATCTTACGCTTGAATTCAACGGTTGGAAAAAAATAAAAAGCAGCTACTATGCTTCCGTATTGAATGATGAGTTTGAAACCGTTTTACAAAAAAAAGATTCAAGTATTGTTGAACCCATCTTCAAAATTTCGCTGGAACAAAAAAACAAAACAGCAGCACAGAATTTTCTAAGCTATCTGCAAAAAGAAGGTCTGGTGTCAAAAGGGAAACAACCGTTTGCGGTTATATATGGAAACTTTGATAGCGAGCTGAGCCTGAATTCAACTAATACGTTGACCGTACACAACAAACACACGTCTGAATGGGCCAGAACTCCCGGTCCGCACCCACTCGATGCAGCCCTGCTGGTAACAGTCAATCCTGCTTCACTGAAAGGATTAGCTGATTCCCAAATAAAAAATGCCGACTTGTTTCAAGCAGTTGAAAAGTATAAACAGATTTCTTCAATCCTGCTTCATGTAAAAAAAGAGAACAATCAACTAACAGGAAATATTAAAATTAAATTTGCAGGTGAAAGTCATCCCTTGATTGAATTGGTAAAGGTGTTGAAGAATAGTGGTCAGTAATCAGTAAACATTCGCTTACCCCTAAATCCCCTAAAGGGGACTTTGCTCAACAATTTATTGTGAAGTAATTTTTGAGAGTATGATAAATATAAAATTCTTAAGAAGAACTTTACTGACCACTGTTTACTGACCACTGACCACTTACGCTGTTGTTGGTATTCCCGCCAGTTCTACTGTATCTTTAATAAACCGAGAACAACGCGGGCTACCAACAACTCATTGCTCTTGTTAGTTGTAGACTATGGTTGTTGGTGGTCTGCGTAATTGCGCTACCTCTATCGTTTCATTTGTTCAAGCAGAAACACCAACAACAGCAAAAAAACCTAAATCCCCTAAAGGGGACTTTGC
>NZ_KB903665.1:0-13908 GCF_000379725.1 Cytophaga aurantiaca DSM 3654 | reverse complement strand
ATGGTTGTTGGTGGTCTGCGTAATTGCGCTACCTCTATCGTTTCATTTGTTCAGGCAGAAACACCAACAACAGCAAAAAAACCTAAATCCCCTAAGGGGACTTTGCCCAACAATTTACTGATAAGTAATTTTAGAACTTTACTGACCACTGTTTACTGACAACTGACCACTAATGCGAACATGCTTCATTTGCTGCACTTTTTAAATGCGCTAATTCTTCCATCTCTTCTTCTGAGAATACAGGCTCTGCAAACAGCTTCGGATCAGGCTTTCCGGCATTCACCCAACAGGTATACCACATATCAGCAGTCATTTTAATAGCAGCACGCATGCGTCTTTGAACCATATCGTTTAATGCTTTGTGATAAGCCTCACTAAACGCATGCGAATACACCCGAACATTTTGTCCATTGCGGTCTTCGTATGAAAAGATCTTATCTTCACTAAACTTCTGCTGCAGCTTCAATTCTATTTTCAAGACAGAATCTACACAAGTCCGTGAAGCAGCTAACGCAGACCATACAGCTTTAGGTATAGAGGGAATCTGTGTAGCACTTCCAACATAATAGGAATAGTTACTTGCAAACAATTCCGGCAAACGCGACTCCCACAAGCCATGAATACCGTGTTGTCCCGTTAATTGTCCGTTATAATTTTTAGTAGTGTGAAGCGGCACATGCAGATCACCGATGTAATGCCCCATATCGGCAGATAATTTTAAGATGAGTTTGGCATCCTTCGTTTTGAACGCATCGGTTAAACGATAACTCAAGCGGATCAGATTCCAGGGCAAAATACCATGCGCCTGAAGTGAGTCTTCGGGATAACGTTCAGAGGCTTGTGTCCACGTCGGACAAACAGCTAGAATACTATCGGTATAATATTCAATGTCCATATAGTGCTTCGGAGCCTCCCCAACAACAATATATCTTCGCTTATCCGGGTTGACTGCCTGCTGCGTAATGAAATCAATATGCTCTTTATAGAAGCTCATTAATGGCTGCGGAAGAGCAAAAATGGCCATTTTATTGATTTCTTTGTGGGCAAAAAAGCCCCATGATGTGCATAAAGTGAGGATAACGGCCACCAAAAGTGACTTTATCCACCAAAAATCGGGTTTCTTCATAGCTGTGAAGTTTTCCACAATAATACTATGAATTAAGGAATTTGCAAATGCTGTTTTGTTTTTTAATAAAATCGTCTTATCTTTGCCATTCGAAAATTTATTGACGAAGAAATAAGAATTTAGATACTAATATGGCAAATCATAAGTCAGCTTTAAAAAGAATCCGTGCGAACAGAGCGAAATATCTGAGAAATCGCTACCAAATGAAAACTACACGTACTTTCGTGAAGAGACTAAGAGCAGCAACTGCTAAAGCAGATGCTACTGAATTGTACAAGAAAGTTTCTGGTATGCTAGATAAATTAGCTAAGAAGAACATCATTCATAAAAACAATGCTGCTAACAAAAAATCTAAGTTGGCTAAATTTGTAAATAAATTAGCTGCTTAATTTAAGCTGAAGATATAGTAAAAAGTCCCCCGATAGCTATCGGGGGACTTTTTTTATGCTTACCCATTCCGCAAAAGACAATACAGAAAGGAACATTTCGTTTATCTTAGCTGTATAAGTACTATTATGAATCAACATTACAAAAGTTATCTGCTTATAACCGGAATCCTCCTGCTCTCCTATGCATGTACCTACAACAAAGGAGAAACTGTTAATCCGGCAGGCTGTACGACTGTAATTGAGAACGTATCTTTTTCTGTTGATGTCCAGCCCGTACTTACCACAAACTGCGCGAGCGCCGGTTGCCATTCCGGCAATACTCCCGAAGGAAATTTAAATTTAGAAGCATCCAAATCATATGCTGCCTTATCAAAGCCCGGTAAAGGATACATTGATACAGACAATCCACACTATAGTGTATTATACAGTTCCATGGTTTCAACCTCCGATCCGATGCCACCTGTAGGCCGACAGCCATTAAGCGCCTGCGATATGAAAAAGATTGAGGTTTGGATGAAGGAAGGCGCGTTGGACAATTAGTTACCAGTTACCAGGTGCGAGTTTCTAGACAAGAGAAGTACGGAGTATAGAGTACTTAGTATTAATACAACAAAATTTAAAATAACCTCTTCCTAATTTCTCTTTGCGTTCTTTGCGAAAATGCTTCGCGTCCTTTGCGGTTTATTTTTTCAATTCATAATTTATAACTCCTAATTCATAATTCATCAAGGTTTATCTCTCCCAATAAACCGTTCCTTTCCCAATAAAAAATTGATCGCACGCAGTACATTTCGGTCCACACTTTCTTCTGTTTTCAAAAAAGAAATATACCGAACGATTTCCAGCTGTAGCGAAGGCCGCAAGCCATCATAAATATTTTTTGCTTCTTTATTTTTACCAAGCGCAGCCGTTAACTTCGGATGCATAGGAATTTCTCGCGGTGCTGCATCGTAATACACTTCAAAAATAGCCTTGTCTCCCACTTCTTTCTTCGCTGCTTTACGCATCGGCGTATTCAGATACAAACGCCATGCTCCGCTGTATTTAATAAGCGTCTGTATGAATTCATGTCCATCAATAGTCATGGTCACCGGGATCTTCCCTTTGTCTTTACCAGCCTGTTTAAAAATAACATTCAACAATGCTTCAGGCAAATAAACATAGGGATTCACACCTATGATCTCAATGGTTGCGGTGAAAGAGTGATTGCTTTTCTGATTCACAATTTTTAATAATTATGAATTATGAGTTATAAATTATGAATTGGAATTAATCTGCTTTATTTGACTGAATTCATAACTCATAATTTATAATTCATAATTACTCCACCGTCAGTACATTCTTACTATCAATGTTCGTGCGCTTATCAAAATGAAACTCAACAAACATAGCCTGATCTTTCTTTGCGTTTACCTCTGCGGATGCACGCCCCATCTCTAACTGTTTATCGTCAAATACTTTTGCCTTTAAGGTACCCGAATAATCTTTATTAAAGATCACATATACCATCAATAGGTTGTCTGTAGCTGCACTATCACTTGTGATGTAGGTCTTACCTAAGTCCAGGCCTTGCTTCTTTAATTCTTCAGTCAAAGTAACCTTCACATCAAAGGCTTTCTCTACACCTTTGGCAGCGCCTTCAATAAATTCACCTGCTGTTTGTCCGGCCACATTACCAACCGTATTGATACCTTCTTTTACCGTATCGGTTGAACAGGAAAAAATGAATAGAGCGAGGATTGGGATGAATCGTTTTTTCATGGTTGAATGTTATTTATATATAGGATTTCTTTTGTTCACTGCGCCACTGATTAAAACAATCTTTATCTTGCGGTCTATTCATACTTGTTTCATCGTATTCTCCGCAACGATGACAAACATTTTCTCTATAGTCAGGATTTTCAAATTGAGCCCATATTGAAAAACAATCTGGACAATATGGTTTCTCAGGGTTATAATCGATTCTTGTTTCGCATCGAATACAATACCCTCTGATTTGCTTTTGATATTTTTGTTTAGCTTGTCCAGAAGTATTTGATTTAACTGGAGCTATTGTTTGTCGCTCAGATCTAATTAAGGAGACAGGTTCTGCTGATTGTAATATCGACAAAGTTTCGGCTACTGCTTTTTCGAAAAGATCTTTATCAACATTACGATCAATCAAAACTCCCATTTCCCTATTCGTTTTCTCTGAAAACTCATACATATTCATGGAAGTAATAACCATTTTATTTTCATTTAAATAACATTTAGCATGAAGATTCTGAAAATAAAATAATTCAACATTCTTTAACTCAGCAAGAGAGTTCTTTTCATTAGGTTTCAATTCATCTTTACCATAAATAATTTTAATAGCAACATTGTTGTTTGAAGCATCTTTAAGTCGTTCATAAAATGTTTTGGAAATTTGAAGGTAAGGTGAAATTAAAACCAATTTACTCTTTGCTTCAATAATAATTTTTTCAATGTGATACGAGGTTCCGTTTGTTGTTAAAAATTCTGCCATTCTATATAATTAAAAGTTTATGTTGATAGAATTTAGTCAATAATGCTTTCAAAATTGAATTTCGCTAAAAACTATTAGAAAACTATTAAAATTTATTCAGACAAAAAATATGAATATCATAAAAATAAAATAGCCTAAAGATTATTTCGTTTTTATGAATGCCGAAAGAATATCTACCCCCTCTTAAAAAAACAAGTCGTCCAACCACGAAAAAAAGGATCTGACGACTTGTTTAAACTTACAGCATTACCTGTCCCGCTTTTGGGCGGGGTTCCAGCTATTTGATATTTGTTTTTTGTTTTTTGTTTTTTGGAATTTCTTGCATCTGACGCCAGTCTTAGCGAAGCGGTGACTGGTGTCTATCATTCCGTAGTCTTTGACTACATTAATTACAAGGCCGCTACAATCCGCTTCAGCTGACGGACATGACGAACCGAATGCATCGTCATGAACTGCACCCATTCCAGACCTGTAAGTGTGCCCATACGCGGTAATTCAAAATCCACATAGGTAACACTAAGATCATCGGTATTTTTAATGTACTCTTTTATTCCATTGATGCGCTTTGTAAGTCCACCTAACAGAATTGTTTTATCAAACGGGCCAGCACCCGGCACAATAAAATCCGGAGATTGCAAACGGGTCTCAAAATTCAAAAAGACACCTTTAATACCTTCTATCTTTGCTTCTACCGGACGTGTAGTTACTTCTGATTTGCCATTCAAAACCGTTGCAATGCCATACGACTTATATAAGTGATCTCCCAGTTGTGCTGCAGTCCAGCTACCTTCATACGGAACCGTATTTAGTTGCTCTTCCGTTAAAGCCGTAAGCAAATGTGTAAGCTCGTCTGTGGTATGTGCAAAGGCTTCCAAAAGTTCGTTGTGTGTCATAGTAAAAACGGATTGATATTCTATATAAAAATAACAAATCTATCCAGAAATACTAGAGGCTGATACAGTCATTGTATAGGGGCATTTGAGACAATGTATAAAACAGTCAAAGGCAAAAAAAAGCAGTCATTTCAAATATAAAGTGAAATGACTGCTTAACTATTTTTTAACTGACCACTGTCTACTGATTACTGATCAAGAATTCTGTCCGTCTGTTAATACTTCTACCTATTTCATTTGGAGATCCATCCGGATTTTCATTGGACGTAACCGGCTTGGTTTCGCCATAGCCTTTCGCCTGAATACGATTGGCCGCAATTCCTTTTGATATCAGATACGCCATCACCTTATCCGCTCTTTTTTGTGATAAGTCCATATTGTATTTATGGCTACCCAAATCATCTGTATGCGAACTAACAATAATTTTATCTGTTGGATGTAATTTCAAGAATGGAATCAATATTTCATCCAATGCCTTTTTAGCATCTGCATTTAAATCCGTTTGATTGGATTCATATTGAATATCTTTCAAAACAAACGCCTCACCTTCTACAGGCTTTTCAATCACTACCGGCTCTTTAGGTATTGAACTGATTGGTATCAACCTCAGATCTTTTTTAATGATCGGGTTCGAGCACATCTCCTTCGTTTCAACAAACAACGTATCCGTAAGATACCCTTCCTTTTTAAAGAAGAATGCATATTTTGTATTCTGTGTTAAGGATACATTATAAGAACAATCTTTCAACCGGATTGTATCCAATACACTTGTTCTTGTTTTGAGATTTACTGTTTGAATATTTAATACTTCTCCGGCACAGGTATTTGTTGGGTTCAAGACATTCAGATCCAACGTACACACAAAGGGCGGTGCAGGTATAATTTCAAAAGAATAAATATCATCGCAACAGGTCTCATGAAAAAACGGTGTACCTCCCGGTCTGTTTGATACAAAGAAACCTTTTTTACCAGTATCAGATAAGGTATACCCCAATTCATCTTGCGGAGAGTTAATGGGGAAAGATAAATTCTCCGGTCGTAAAAATCTGCGGCCATCTTTCTCTATCTTATATACATCTAATCCTCCAACATTGGTTAAGCCATTGGTGCTGTAATAGAATGTTTGAGTAGGTACATGGAAGTACGGTGTACAGTCTGTTTCAGCAGTATTCGCAACCGTAAAATTCACTGGCTCATTCCATACTTTTTTACTTTCATTATACGAAGTATACCAAATATCCAAACCACCTTTTCCTCCCGGTCGATCCGATACAAAGTATAAATATTCTGTTTGATTGACTTTAGGCTTTGGTGTTGGTTTTGTTCCGCCTGTTTTACGCGGCGGCATATTTTTAGATGGAGCAGCAGCAGTTGTAGCGGGCACTGAAGTTGTATCAATTACGATCGTAGGTTGTGTGCATGTAAAACCTGGCATATTAACGGGTGCAGGCAACTTCGTTGGATGAGCCCATTTACCTGCAACTTTTTCTGTAGAGTAAATTTCACATGTAACTTTTCCCTGATGGTCTTTGGTACATTTTGTAAAATAAAAACGACCTGAATAAGGTGAATAAACAAAATTCCCCATATCTACATTCGGATCATTGATCTCAGCCAGTATGCCTTGCTCAACCCATTGGTCTTTTACTTTCTTCGCTTCATAGAGTTGTCTTACGGGCTGCTTCTCAAGATGCTCACTACGGGTGTCATAATATTCTACAGAATCGATGCGCAAAGATCCAAAGGCCAGTCGTGTACTATCAAGCAGCACCGGAGAAAATTCTGTATGCGGGTGATTCACGGAATTACCGACATTTTTGATTTTTATATTCTGAGGGAAATCTCTATACACAATACCACTATCACAACCGGCAATATCTTTTGCCAGCAATGCTTTAAAAGACTTATCTCCTATTGATCCGGATATTTTTCTAAACTCTAAAAATGTTTTTTTTGCTTCTTCGTACTTCCCGCACATTTTCAACATTACAGCCTGATAGTATAAGGCAATTGAATATTCACCCGGAGAAGTTTTGTATACTTTTCCATACGTTGTTTCTGCTGAAGCATAATTTCTGGAGAACCGATACATCTCTGCAACCTGAAACAATGCTTTTATATCAGAGGTATCTTTTTTAACTACTTCTTCATAATAAAAAAGTGCTGTATAAACATCACCTGTTTCATAAGCGATCTTTGCACGCGCCTTCATTTTAGAAAGACTCAGATTTTTATCTACTCCTTCTCCATTCTGAGCAAACAATGAAACAGCAAAAGTTGAAAGAATAAATAGAATGCTAAAGGATAAATATTTCATAAAATGGTATGCTATCTTTTTTCGTTTTGAAAAATACTAATATCTATCACAAGGCAATGTCACCTTATTCGAAGCTCTGGAAGGCGTAATATACGTGAGCGACAACTCCCAGGCAGATTTGTTACGGGCATCTTTACTTAACGAAGAAACGTTGAAATCCCAACTGAATCCAAATGCAAAACGATTGTAATTAATACCGGCAACAGCAATAGCAGCATCACTGTTTTGAGTACTGCCTCTATATCCTGCACCTACTAAAAAACCTAAATTGTCTGTCACCTTTTTAGTTGCATTTACACCAAAGAGAAAATCTGTTGCTGTAGCAGAATTCATATATAATAAATGCGGTAATAAATGAATTGTTGGAGTCATGTAGTAAACCGCAGAGGCATTCAACACATGTCTAAATGGAACAGCTTTGGTAGCACTTCCATACCCTTCAACCGGTTTGTTCAGATTAAATAATGCATATCCGCCGGTCAATTTTACTTTTCCAAATAAATGCGTCCAGGCTACGCCGGCATTCACGTTCAAATAACTCCAGCTATTTTTAAGTGTACCTTCATTATTGTTTGCAGAAGGATCATATCCACCCAATTGATAATCCCATTGACTTGGGAACGTCTGATCGTTTGTATTGATATTTCTCATTACAATTCCGGATTGCAAACCAAAACGAATAAGATGTCCTTTATAGTTTTTTTGATAACTGCCTGAAAGCAATATTTTATTTGTGTGTAAAAAATAACTGCTTACCTGATCGTTGATTATAATAGCACCCAAACCAAATTCATTCGGTCGTTTCAAAAACTTTTTTTCAATAGAAACCATATTGGTTTTCATTGCAGGTGATACCTGAGCCCATTGGGTTCTGGAGTTCAAGCCAACCTTAATATCTCCTTCAAAATTACCTGTATATGCAGGGTTCAGAGAAAGATTGGATGTATAATATTGCGTAAGATGAACATCTTGAGCCACTGCGTTTACACACAAAACGATCAGCAGCAAAAAAGTATAAATAAATTTCATTTGAATAGTATTATTACCAGGTACCTAAATGTGTGTTATAATAATTAGCCATATAAGCATATTGCTCAAGCGTAAATGAAGGTATTATACAAGACGTATAATAAGACATGATATTCGTAACGTCCGGAGCAAATGTATTTCCTATCTGATCAACTTTTGTACTTTTATAATTACAGTTTGCATCTACATACAGATTAATGTCATCACCATTCACATATGGATCAGCAGGTGTATCACAAAAACCATCTCCGGTAGTTTTACAATTTTCATCAAATGCCCGCTGAACAATTAATGATGCCGTATTCCCTTCGAAGGTATGATTCAATCCAAAAAAATGCCCTAGCTCATGTCCAATTGTTACTACGTTTGCACATGACTTCTTAATCACAATACTTCCGGTTTCCGCAATTCCGCCGAATGTAGCATAACCGCATGTTTTATTTTCAATCATATCCGGATCAGTTACAAAAAACATATTTATGCGGTGTTGCAAACGATACAACGGATCTAATTCCTTTTTTTTCAAACTTATATTCTCCTGAAATATGAGATTGTTGTATTGAAAGTTATCGATATACCTGAATTCACACACCGTAAATTTCGCTGTGATCGGTGCAAAGATCGTATTCACACTGTTTATAGTAGAATTGATCTGCGCCTCGCTGATACCTGCAATACCATTGGGATCTCTAACGATATGTACAACAACTAAAAACTCTTTACCTATTTGAGGCAACGGCTTAATAGAATCGCCTTGTACAGAAGCTTTACTCGAATTTAAAAATGCTAAATTAACCAGGAGTGCTAATGCAACATTGAAAAGTATTAATTTTTTCAAAATATTATTTTTTAACTATTGTCAAATTAATTCATTATTTTTGGATTTAACTAAGCAAGTTACTATTAGTTTTTTTAAAATGATTACATATTTAAAAAATTTATTTCTAGGTACAATATTTTTATTCTCCCTGGATGCGTTCTCTCAAGTAGCAGATATTACCAAAGGCTGTGCTCCGCTTAAAGTCAATTTCACCGCGCCTGCTACAAGTACTACCTACTTCTGGGACTTTAAAGATGGGGTAACATCCAACCTTCAAAACCCTGCAAACATTTTTGGTAAAGCCGGAATTTATGACGTTGTGTTTAAAGAAACAATCGGCGGACCGATCATAAAAACGATACGAATAGAAGTATTCCCAGAACCTGTTTTAAACATTACTGCTACCTCCGGATGTTATCCGTTGAATGGACAATATAAAAATGCGTCAACTATTTCTTCGCAAATTGCTATAACAAATTATACCTGGGTATTTGCTGACGGTACCAGTCAAAGCGGACCGAACTTATCATCCATTAATCGCAGCTACACTTCAAAAGGAGATTATGGTGTATCTTTTGGAATAGAAACACAATATCCATCTTGTAACAAAGCCGGAAGTTTTAATGGCATATTGCATGTGTATGATCCACCTGTTGCATCATTTACTACAACACCTGCAACACCCATTTCCTGCAACCCAACATTAACGGTTGGCTTCATCAATAACTCTACCGGAGCATTGCCTCTTAGCTATTCATGGAACTTAGGAAACGGTCAGTTATCAACCGCACTGAATCCGCCGAGCCAAACCTATACGACCAATTCATACAACGCAACATTGTCTGTAAAATTTACAGCGAACTTAGCGGGTTGCGACAATACAACATCAAAAACAATATCCGTAGGTAAGCCTGTTGTTAAGATTAAAAAATATGCGGATACCGTTTGTCTGACAGGACTGGCTTCATTCAAATCACTTACTGCCGGAGTTCCAACCTGGACAACAGATGCAAACGCAGCTATTAAATCAATTGTGAATGACAGCGTCAGCATTTCATTTACGAAAGGCGGACTTCATACGATAACGTTAAAAGTTACTTCACCGGATGGCCAATGTTTTGATCAAACAACAACAACGGTGTATGTAGACGATATTCAGGGCTCTATTCAGCACACGCCAACGTATTCCTGTACAAGCCCAATGAACGTGCAATATACAGCAGTAAGCAATCAAACAAATGTATCGTACGAGTGGCAATTTGCAGACACTCAAAAAAGCACATTAAATAAAGTTACTAAAACATTTAAAAGCGCTACAGCCGGCATCACCTATTCCATTAATGATTTCGAACCACTGTTAACTCAACTAACAATCACATCCAAGAAAACAGGATGTAAGATATCTGCAATAGCACTTGACACCATGTGGCTTCCGAATGCACGCATGATGCCTGATGTAACAAAAGGCTGCAGCCCGCTCACGGTTACGTTCAGCGATTCAAGTAAATCAAATGATCCGATCGTTAGCTGGAAATGGCTTTATGGAGATAACGCAACGCAATCCGGTACTACGAAAGCTCCTGTAACGCATACCTACACGCAAGCCGGAGAATACCAAAGTAAATTGGTAGTAACTACAAAAAGAGGATGTATTGATACATCGTATGCAATCGTAATTGAAGTAGGAAATAAAATTGCAAATTTAGATTTCTCAACGGCAACACCTACTACATGCTGCGACCAAGCCGTAACATTTAATGCGATAGTACCGCCCGCAGCTCAGACATTGATTGACGGCTATCATTTTTATACAGATAAGAATACATCTTTTCACTGTTCAGATCAGAATAGTTTTAAGTGGACCTATTCAAGTCCAGGTTTACAAGATGTGTCGTTGATGGTAGATTATAATGGATGCTTTACTACCGTAAGTAAACCCGCTTATGTAACTGTGAAAGGTTCATCACCAAAGATCAATTACGGAGCAGCTTGTACAAGCCCCTTAGAATATACATTTAATGATCAGAATTTTTCAGGCCCTGAAACATATACATGGGATTTTGGTGATGGAACTACAGCTACTACCGGTGCAAAGCCAAAGCATACATATGCTGCATCAGGCGATTATCTGGTAAAGGTTATAGGCGTAGTTACTACAAGCGGCTGCGCTCCTATTGAAAGATCAAAAACAGTTCACGTTCGTAAGCTGAAGGCAGACTTCAAAGGCGACTCCATTTTGTGTTCAGGCGTTCAATATCCCTTTGATGCGATAACATCTGTTGATGAATATCAATGGCCGCATAACGGATACGATTGGCATATTGCCGGTGCACCAAACAACGTAAGAACAGGTACTGCCCTATCCTTGTTTTCATTTAGCCCGGGTACACACCCGATTACACTTTATGTGAAAGATATCAATGGCTGTGTTGATTCATTAACAAAAAAAGTGAAAGTATTTGGTATGACTCCCAAATTCACTGCGGATCACATACAGATCTGTAACCCATCAACGGTGAAGTTTACCGAAGCTTCTATAGGTGATACCACACTTATTGGTTGGGACTGGAATTTTCACGATGGCACAAGCGGATTTTCAACGCAGCAGAATCCAAGCTACACGTTCGCTAAGGCTGCTGATGCTACAAATAAATATAGTATTACCTTAACTGTTACCGATCAATTAGGTTGTACAGACACTATTAATAAGAAGATCGATTTTTACAAACCTAAAAGTAAAATCACGCCTTCCAAATATTATGTTTGTGTGAATGAACCTGTCACTATTGCTGCTTCTGATTATACAGCAGGCGGATCTAATTTAACCTATAACTGGAATTTTGGTAATGCTACTACGGCTACACTTCAAAGCAATAGTGTAAAGTATACGACCGATGGCACGTACAAAGTTTTATTGAATTATGAAGAAGCAAGCACCGGTTGCAAAGGCTTAACGGATTCAATAAACATTAGTGTACAATCGTATCCTACCGCTTCTTTTAAAACGAATGTGGATACCGTAACCATTATTTGTGCGCCTAAAATTGTTTCGCTTGCAGACAATAGTACTTCTAAATATGCGTATTCAAACTATTGGGATTTTGGAAATGGTCAGACATCCACTCAAGCGAACTTCAGTCTCATTTATAAAAAAGGAATCTATACGGTAAAGCACATAACAACCACCACCAATGGCTGTGCAGACACAACTTCCAGAAGCTTTCAATTACACAGTCCGGAAGGTGATTTTGTAATTGATAAAAATACCATTTGTAAAGGCGAAGTCATTACGTTCAAGATCAAAGATACATCTGACGTATCAAGCTTTGCCTGGGCCTTTGGAGATGGTATTGTTGTAGATGAGACATCGCCGGTAACTCATCAATATAATTTCCACCCGCCGCAAGGACAAACGCTTGCAAAACTAAGTTTGATCGGGAATGAAGGCTGTAATGCAATTGTAGAGAAAGCGATTAAGATTCATGAAGTAATAGCTGATTTCGATCGGCTTGATGGAATAGATTCAACAAGCTGTTTCAATGACGGTCCATATAAATTAACTAATACCTCTAAAAGTGCCAGTACATTTTGGTGGGATTTTGGT
Source organism: Cytophaga aurantiaca DSM 3654 (assembly GCF_000379725.1). Classification (GTDB taxonomy): domain Bacteria; phylum Bacteroidota; class Bacteroidia; order Cytophagales; family Cytophagaceae; genus Cytophaga; species Cytophaga aurantiaca. The sequence continues at coordinate 1,224 of NZ_KB903665.1, read as the reverse complement.
GATGGACAAACATCCAACACACAAAATATAAATACACATGCCTATGCTACACCCGGTACCTACGATGTTACCTTGGCGGTGGACAACCAGGGTTTAGGTTGTGTAGATACCATTACAAAAACAATCATCATTTATCAGAATCCAACGCTGGTAGCCATTGGTGATACGGTGTGTCAGGTGGCAGGTTCGGTTGCGCTCAATGTACTGAATCCAACTGCTACGAGTACCTATGAATGGACTCCGTCTACAGGCTTGTCAAGCACTACAAGTACGAATCCAATTGCAACGATACAACACTCTGTTCAATACAAAGTAGTTGAAACAGATCTCAATGGTTGTACAGATAAAAATAATGTTCCGGCAATTGTTATTGAATCCATTGGCTTAAGAAGTTTAGATACAAGTATTGTCATTGGCGATGTAATACCGCTGCCTGTAAACGGACAGCCGTATTATAAATACCTCTGGACTCCTACTGCCGGACTTAGTTGCTTAACGTGCAATTACCCAACCGTACAGCCGCTAGAAGACATCATCTATACCTTAAATGTAAAAGACAGACGCGATTGCTATAATGAAAATTATACCTACAACATTAAGATCAAACCGGAAACATTTGTAAAATTCCCAACCATGTTTACACCAAATGGTGATGGCAACAACGATGTTATCTTTGTGAAAGGTTGGGGCATTAAAGATCTATTGGAATTCCAGATCTTTAATCGTTGGGGACAATTGATCTATTCGAATACCAATATAAACGATGGTTGGGACGGCACATTCAACGGAATACTTCAGAACACAGACATCTACGTCTATAAAGTCAAAGTACTCACCTGGAAAAATGTTGAGATCAAAGAGGAAGGTTATATCAACTTGGTGAGATAAACTTGCCGATTAAAAATAAAAAAGCCCCGCTGGTTAGCGGGGCTTTTTATTTGTTTATTTTTAATAGAACCTCCAAGCCCGCCGTGGATTTCTATGGTTTATGCAAGTGCATTGGTATAAATATATTCATATTTTCTATTATCTCTAACGCATGCAAATACACGATGTATTAATTTATTTCGAATAGCGTTTATAACATTCATTTTTGCTTTCCCTTGTTTTATTTTACGATCGTAGAATTCTGTAATTTCTTTATTTGATTGAATAGCAACCAGTGCTGCCATGTGTAATATTGATTTGATACGCATATTTGCTTTTCTTGATACATGTGTTCGT
>NZ_KB903664.1 GCF_000379725.1 Cytophaga aurantiaca DSM 3654 | reverse complement strand
ATTTGAACATAGTTCAGGAACAAGCGTAAGAAAACGAACACATGTATCAAGAAAAGCAAATATGCGTATCAAATCAATATTACACATGGCAGCACTGGTTGCTATTCAATCAAATAAAGAAATTACAGAATTCTACGATCGTAAAATAAAACAAGGGAAAGCAAAAATGAATGTTATAAACGCTATTCGAAATAAATTAATACATCGTGTATTTGCATGCGTTAGAGATAATAGAAAATATGAATATATTTATACCAATGCACTTGCATAAACCATAGAAATCCACGGCGAGATGCGAGATTATTAACCAAAAATAAAATCCACTACTTCAAACTTCCTGTAGCTTCTTTCACCTTCAAACTATCGATCACAATTTCATACATGTGATCAAATTCCTTTGAATGTTTTGCGTAATAATCATAGCTATTCTGAAATTGTTTTTCTGTGATCTTGTGTTCTTTGAACAAATCTTCTTTGTAGTAGGCAAACAATTTCATCGAAGAATCGCGGTTGAAATTTTGTAAGGACAACGCCGATTCTGTGATGTGTACATCAATCAATACATCGATCATTTTCTCTTCCGAGATCAGATCATCCGGTTTCACATCCAGTTCCGTCTCTGAAGAGCAAGAGAACAGCACTGTAAAACCAAGGAGAATTATTAATTTAAAGTAGTTCAAAGCTGTGTATTTTTTACTAAAATCAGTTTTTTTATTGTATTTTTAAAATTGTTGCTATGAAAGTTTCTCTTAAAGATATTATCCGCAAGTTACGTAAATATGAGGTACGGATCCGCAAGGCTGTACATTCTCATATGCACGGCAATTACCATTCTATCTTTAAAGGCTCTGGCATAGAGTTTTCCGACTTGCGCGAATACCAATACGGCGACGATATACGCACCATAGACTGGAATGTGACAGCAAAAGGGCACGGCTCTTATGTACGTCTTTTTCAGGAAGATAAAGAACAGCACATTATTTTTTTAGTAGATGTCAGTTCTTCCTTGAATATAGGAAAAGACGATCAAACCAAGCTGGATATTATCAAAGAGATTACAGGAGTGCTGATGCTTTCTGCTGTAAAAGAAGGCTCCGAAATAGGTCTTGTCTGTTACTCCGATAAAAAAGAATTGTATGTTGCCCCGAATAAGGGTGTTAAACATGCCTATTACCTCATTAACAAACTCTTTTCGTTAGAGAGCGAATCCAAATTAACCGATCTCAATAAAGCAACACAGTACACCCTATCCATTCTGAAACGTAAGAGTATTGTGATTGTGTTGTCTGATTTTATTGATGAGAACTACGATAAAAATTTAGTCAGCTTGAGTAAGAAACACGATCTGGTACTTATACAAATTCAGGATACCAGAGAAATGCTTTTGCCATCTATGGGAATTATTCCACTGTTAGATACTGAAACAAATAAAACCATTTGGGTGAATTCATCCTCTAAAACGTTTCGTATAACAATGGAAAAACGCTTGCAGGCGATTCAGGAAAAACTGGAAAACTTCAGCAAGTCGAATGAAGCAAACTATACCTGCATCAAAACCCATGAAGATTACATCATCAAATTAGTTGAATTATTTAGAGTACGAAATTTCCATAAAAAAAGTGCGTAACCTATTTATTTTTCTATTCTTGTTTTCTATTGGCTCTGTATCTGCACAGCAACCTGAGAATTATAACGTCAGTTCTTCTTTTGAAGAAGATAGCTTTCGTGTGGGACAATATCTGCATTACCGATTAAGCATTACTTATCCGAAAGAGCGTGTTGCAATCATCCCGGATTCTGCATTCAACTACTTCCCTTTTGAATACATCAGCAAAACTTATTATCCTACACGAACAGATTCGTTGTATGCATACGACAGCATCATCTATACGCTGGCCAGTTATGAAACAATGAAAACGCAGCGACTGAGTTTGCCCGTTTCTTTTTTCATCAATAAAGACACAATAAAACTGATTTCAACAATCGATAGTGTTTCGATCATACGGCTTATTGCTACCGGAGCCGAAAAAGATGTACAAGCAGATGCCGGATTATTACCCATCCTAAAGAAATTCAATTACCCTTATCTGATTGCATGGACAATCAGTCTCTCTTTTATTCTATTCATCTTGTATAAGATTTTTGGCAAGATCTTTATCAAACGCTATAAGCTTATTATACTAAGTGCTACACACAATAAATTTATCAAAGAATACGAATCGCTGGCAACCAGATTTAAAACTACCGCAGATCTGCGAATCATCGAACAGACATTAGCGATCTGGAAAAATTATTTGACACGTCTCGAAAACAAACCGATCAATACGTTCACAACAAAAGAACTGATCTTATTGTACGACCAGGAAGAACTGGAATCAACGCTTCAATCGCTTGATAGAAACGTATATGGTGGTGTTGTTACACAAGATACCAACGACGCCTTACAAACAATCAAACGTTTTACACACAGAAGATTTCAACTTCGAAGAAGAGAAGTAGCCAATGGATAATTTTCAGTACGATATTAATCAATGGTATGTGCTTTACTACTGGCTGAAACCTGAAGTATTAAGAAGTTATATATGGGAAAATCCGATATACCTCTATGGCATCATCGGAACACCGTTATTATTGGTACTGCGCTGGTTAATCTATTATCGATTCAGAAAAAAATATAAAGTAGCGTTAAACAAACGTGAGACCAAGTCATTAAATCTGATTCAGATCTTACGATTTATACCTCTTTCGCTCCTACTCATTTCAATTTCATTTCTATTGGTTGCAATTGCACGTCCTCAAAAGAGTAACGAAACAAATACACAATACACCGAAGGAATAAATATTGTCTTTGCAATGGATATATCTGAATCTATGAAAATAACAGATATTCATCCAAGCAGATTTGATGCTGCAAAACAGATTTGCAGCGACATCATCAAAGAACGTAACTCCGATCGGATTGGCATTGTTATATTTTCAGGAGAGGCAGTTACCTTATCTCCTTTAACAAACGACTATACATTGTTGATCGATAAGCTCGACGAATTAAGACAAAACAAATCGATTCCTTCCGGAACGGCAATTGGCTCTGCACTTGGAACGGCTATAAACCGTTTAAAAAATACCAAGACACCTGAACGTCTTATCATCCTGATCAGCGATGGGGAAAATACTGCCGGCTTAATGGATCCGGCAACTGCAGCAGAATTATGTCTGGAATACAACATCAAGATCTATTGTATTGGTTTAGGCAAGGATGGTACACATCAATTTAAAGATGAAGATGGAACCACACATTATGTGGAAAGTAAATTGGATGAAACGACCTTAAAAAATATTTCATCCATTACGAAAGGTGAATTTTACAGAGCGTTTAATACAAAAAGTTTAAAGGAAATTACAGAAAGCATCAACCAGCTTGAAAAGGGTAAAGTTGTTCAATTGCATTATACAGATATAAAAGATTTTTATACCATTTACCTAAAATGGGCCGTAGTGTTTTTCCTCCTATGGACAGCAACACGCATTACCTTCTTAAATAATTTTTTAGAAGACTAACCCTTCAACCTATTTACATGCCAGACACGATTGATGTACCCGAAGCAAGATATTTATATGTTCAGTCCTCTCAAATACCTAATGCCGGTAATGGATTATTCAGTTCAATTGATATTTTTAAAGATGAAGTAATTTCTATTTTTAAAGGAGAAACACTGAGCGATAAAGAAGCTGCGAAACGTGCGAAGAAGAAGGAAGACGGTTATTTTATCAACATGCTTGATGGGACAATCTTAGATTCGAAACATGTTTCCTGCTTTGCAAAATATGCAAACGATTCTCAAGGATTAAAAAAATCTGCATTCCCATATAATGCCGAAATCGGATTGAATGATGAGGAAGAAGTTTGTCTTATCGCCATAAAAAAAATAAAACCGGGTGAAGAAATTTTCTGCAGCTATGGAAAAAAATACTGGCAGAAATTTAAGAAACAAAATCTTTAGGGTCTATCTAATCCGTTCAACAGTTCGTGCTCCAATTTATATGTTTAAGCAGTCGTCAGACTACTGGAAAAAGTTGTCGGATGCCTTTATAACTAGAATCATTACTTTTCAAATTAAAGCTTATTGAATTTTAGACTCCAATTTGAGGTATACAATCGAATTAATACATACCTTCTATCATACAAATAGCTCAATTCGTCTATTTCTGCATAAAAATTAAAGACGAATTATTAAATTTATTTAACGAATTTAACTAAACAAAGATATAAGTGGTCGGATGGTACAAAGCTATCTAACTACTTGTTTAACATCATTCGTCAGACCACTTTTTTGTGATCCGACGAATTTAGCAACTAACCGTTATTCATTACACGTCCATATGAAATTAAAATTTGTAGTATATGCCCTTATCATTATAGGGATTGCAGCGCTCATCTATTACCGTGTTGTTAAAAACAAAGAGATAAACGATGGCGGTAAATCTCAGGGAATATCCGATAAAGCCATCGGTGTAAATGGCATTGTATTGCAACCACAAGAGTTTTCAAATACGATTTTGATTTCAGGTTCTATTGGTGCCAACGAACAGGTACAAATCCGCAGTCAGGTTACTGGGATTATTACTCATATTTATTTCAATGAAGGCAGTACAGTAAAGCAAGGTCAATCCCTTGTTAAAATAGACGATGCGGAACTTCAGGCACAGCTTTCAGAATTATTGATCCGCGAAAATCTAGCATCCGAAAATGAACAGCGTGCAAAATCTCTTTTGCAAAAAGAAGGCATCAGCAAAGAAGAATACGAAATTACCTTATCTGCATTAAAGTCGCTGCAGGCACAGTCGCAGATCATACGCACGCAGATCTCAAAAACAATTATTAAAGCCCCGTTTGATGGTACGATTGGATTGAGAAATGTATCTGTAGGAGAATATGTAACGACGGACATTGTCATTGCCAATCTTGTAAACATCAATCCGGTAAAAATTACGTTTTCAGTTCCTGAGAAATATGCTTCAAGCATGAAAGTAAATACAAAGGTACGTTTCACATTTGCCGGATCGGGTAAAACATATACCGCAATCATCTATGCAATCGAACCAGGGATTGACGAAGTAACACGCACCATACAATTACGTGCAAAAGCATCAAACAACGATGGCGCATTATTACCGGGTTCATTTGCAAACATTGAATTACCTTTAACAACCATTAAAGACGCATTGCTTATTCCCACAGAAGCCGTAATACCGATTCAGGATGGGAAAAAAGTTTTCATTGTTAAAAACGGAAAAGCAAAAGAAGCAATTATTAAAACAACTTCCCGAACAGATAAAGACTTACTTGTTTTATCAGGTCTTCAGGCAGGAGACACCGTATTAACTACCGGTGTCATGTCTATGAAACAGGGAACATCTGTAAAAGTAAAGATTACAAACGCTGACCAACACGTGCAATGAGTTTATCTAGTATAAGTATTAAACGTCCGGTATTTACGATTGTAATCAATCTTATTCTGATTCTTTTTGGAGTGATCGGTTATACCTATTTAGGGATACGTGAATATCCATCGATCGACCCTGCAACGATTTCCGTTCGTACCAGTTACTCCGGTGCCAATGCAGATATTATTGAATCACAAATTACTGAACCACTTGAAAAATCAATCAATGCAATAGACGGCATTCGTAATATTTCTTCTTCAAGCAGTCAGGGAACAAGCAATATTACGATCGAATTTAATTTAGATAAAAATTTAGAAGAAGCAGCAAATGATGTACGAGACAAGGTTTCACAAGCTACACGTAGTCTTCCTCTGGATATCGATGCTCCTCCTGTTGTATCAAAAGCAGATGCAGATTCTCAGCCAATCATTATCCTTACTGTACGAAGTGAAACAAGGGATGTATTACAATTGAGTGATTATGCAGAAAACTCAATTGCACAAAAACTACAAACAATTCCAGGAGTAAGCGGCATACAAATATATGGTCAGAAAAAATACGCTATGCGTTTATGGATAGACCCTTCAAAACTCAGCGCTTACGGATTAACGGTTGCTGAAATTAAAGCTTCGTTGAATAAAGAGAACGTTCAGCTCCCTTCAGGAAAAATTACGGGGGCAAATACTGAATTGAGTGTAAATACAATTGGCAATCTTGCCACAGCCGAACAGTTTAAAAATCTGATCATCCGTACACAAGGAGATAAGATTGTCCGCTTCAGTGATATTGGTACTGTAGACTTAGGACCTGAAAATCTTGAAACACAAATGACAGAATCCGGAACACCCATGGTAGCTCTCGCAATCACACCCCAGCCCGGAACAAATTATTTAGATATTTCCAATGCATTTTATATTCAATTAGAAAAACTAAAAAAAGAACTTCCACCAGATCTTGACTTAAACGTTGCCGTTGACAATACCTTATTCATCAAACAATCTGTTACAGAAGTTGCTGAAACTATTTTGATCTCACTGATACTTGTTATCATTATTATCTATTTATTCTTCCGGGATTGGGGTGTAGCATTTAGACCGTTGATTGATATTCCGGTATCGTTGATTGCCACATTCTTCATTATGTACCTCTGCGGATTTTCTGTCAATGTACTAACCTTACTTGCAATTGTATTGGCAACAGGACTTGTAGTAGATGATGGTATTGTTGTAACAGAAAATATTTACAAAAAAGTTGAAGAAGGTATGTCCCCTATCCAGGCTGCCATCAAAGGTTCTAATGAAATATTGATTCCGGTTATTTCAATTTCCATTACACTTGCTGCCGTATTTCTTCCTGTTATTTTCTTACAGGGATTTGTCGGACAACTCTTCCGGGAATTTGGTATTGTGATCGCATCGGCTGTATTAATCTCTGCATTTGTTTCATTGACATTAACACCAATGCTAAATGCCTACTTGATGAAAGGCGGCGTACATAAAAAGTCTAAATTCTATAATTGGACAGAACCGTTCTTTGTCAAAATGAATGCAGGCTATGCAGAACGTTTGGCAACATTCATGAAATATAAATGGCTCAGCTTCCCGATAATTATTGCTTGTATTGGTTTGATCATGCTATTCTTCACACTGTTAAAAAAAGAAACCGCCCCTTATGACGACCGCAGTTCGCTGCGCGTACAGGTGACCACGCCTGAAGGAGCTAGCTACGATTATACCGATCGGTTTATGAAAGAAATGACACAATTGGTTAATGATTCCTTTCCAGAAAAAACAATAAACCTCGTAATCACATCGCCTGGTTTTGGCTCTTCTTCTGTTAATAGTGGTCGAATGATTCTTTCTTTGACACAGCCCCATGAACGTAAGCGTTCACAAACACAAATTGCAAATGCATTAACCAAGATTACAAAAAAATATTCCGAAGCACGCACAACTGTTACTGAACAACCAACCATAGCTGTAAATAAAAAAGGTGGCCTACCTATACAATATGTTATCAAAGCACCGAATTTTGAAAAGCTAAAAGAAAAAATTCCGGAATTCATGAATGCGGTAAACGATGACCCGACATTCTCTACAAGCGATGTGAATTTAAAATTCAACAAACCGGAATTAAATGTTACCATAGATCGAAACAAAGCACAAAGTCTTGGAGTCTCTGTATTGGATGTAGCACAGACCTTACAATTATCTTTAAGCGGACAACGTTTCGCTTATTTTTATATGAATGGAAAACAATATCAAGTAATTGCACAATTCGACAAAATTGATCGGAATGCGCCTATTGATCTAACTTCCATTTTTGTTAAAAGCAGCAGCGGTCAGCTTATACAGTTAGACAATCTGGTTACCATCAACGAGCACAGCAGCCCGCCACAGTTGTACCATTCAGACAGAAATATGTCGGCTACCATTTCAGCAGGCTTAGCACCGGGAAAAAGTATCGGAGATGGAATTGATGCCATGGATAGAATTGCAGAAAAAGTATTGGATGAAACATTTACAACCGATCTGGCAGGCGAATCCAGAGACTTTGTAGAGAGTGGATCAAACACATTGTTCGCATTCAGTTTGGCTTTGCTTCTTATTTATTTGATACTGGCTGCACAATTTGAAAGTTTTATAGATCCGTTCATCATTATCCTTACGGTGCCCATGGCCGTTGGCGGTGCATTGTTCTCATTGTGGCTCTTCGGACAAACATGGAACATCTTCAGTCAGATCGGAACCATTATGTTGATCGGTCTTGTAACGAAGAATGGTATTTTGATTGTTGAATTTGCCAATCAATTAAAGGAACAAGGCAAATCAAAAGCGGAAGCCATACTTGAAGCTGCAGAAGCCCGTTTACGTCCGATCTTAATGACCAGCTTAGCGATTGCATTAGGAGCATTACCCATTGCACTTGCATTGGGAGCTGCCGCTAAAAGCCGGGTCGGTATGGGAGTTGTAATTGTCGGCGGAACAATGTTCTCCCTGGTACTTACTTTATTTGTAATACCTGCTATTTACGCCATGTGGTCTAAAGAACATAAACACACCAAAGAACTGGAAGAAGCAATTGCTTTAGAAAAGAATATATAATGCACCTATTATGAATCAACGAATCTTATTACTGTCCGTACTTTTCTATGCTGTGTTTTTACAGCTAGCAACTGCACAGACACAACAAATCTTAACGTTGGAAGAAGCCATACAAATGACGTTAGAAAATAACTACAACATCAAACTCATCGCTAATAACCTTGAAGTTGCTAAAAATAATGTAAATCCCGGTGTAGCTGGTGCTTTACCTTATCTGGGCGGTACACTGAACAATAGCGGAAGCATTCAGGACAGCAGACAGGTGCAGGCTGATGGTACTGTAAAATCAAAAGATGGTGCACACAATACCAATCTGAATTATGGTGTAGGTTTAACATGGACCATTTTTGACGGGCTTGGTATGTTTGCACGTTACGATCAATTACAGGAACTTGAAAAATTTGGGAAAGAAAATTTACAGGTTGCAATCATGGCAAATGTTGCAGCAGTAACTTCAACCTACTACAACCTGGTACAGCAGCAGCAGCAGCTCTATGCCTATGATACAGCTATTTTTATTTCAAAACAACGATTGGAGTTTGCAAAAAACAGATATGAAGTAGGGAAAGCCGCAAAGCTTGAAGTATTAAATGCCGAAGTAGATATGAATACAGATACAACTAATCTGGTTCGTCAGCAGGAGTTGTATAACAATACACAAACTTATTTAAATCAGCTGATGGCGAGAGATGCAGGTATTCGTTTCAGAGTAACAAATGACATTCCGGTTGATAATACCTTATTGCTTCAAACATTAACAGACCAGACCTTAAAACACAACCCATCTCTTCAGGCAGCCATCATAAATAAACGTATTGCAGAACTGGATCTTAAAATTGTAAAAGCATATAGATACCCAACAGTCAATGTAAATTCAGGATACAACTTTACAAATTCAACTTCGGCTTTGGGATTTGCTACACAAACATCCGGGAAAGGGTTTACGTATGGAGTTACGGCAACCGTACCTATTTTTAATGGCTTCACTCAAAACATCAGCGAACACAACGCTAAAATACTTGTAAATAGTGCTGAGCTGCAATACGAACAATTAAATCAAACGATCTTAGCACAACTTACATCGGCTTATCAGACATACACCACAAGTCTGGTACTTGTAAAAATGGAAGAACGCAATCAACGTATTGCACGGGAAAACCTTGAAATAACGATTGAAAAATTTAAACTTGGCAGCATTACAACGGTTGAATTCAGAGCTGCACAACTAAACTACATCAATGCTACCGTGCGTTACAGCACAGCGCAATACAATGCAAAGGTTGCTGAAGTGAATTTAAGTCAGATCTCCGGAACGATGGAATACTAATTATTGATGTGTACAATTTGATGCCGTTGTTGGTGTTTCCGCCAGATATATTGATTATATAATGAGCAAATAACAACGCGGACCAACAACAACCTACTGCTCTATAATAATTCACAATTGTTGGTGGTCTGCAAAAATAACCTATCAATATCGTATCATTTGTTCAGGCAGAAACACCAACAATAGCACCCCTAGCGCTAAAATCAGATGTGACTACTTCTGTTCAATATACACGCACCAATCTTCATACAGCTTTTTATTCAATACACGAGGGAATTTATTTTGTCCTCCCTCCTTGCCTCTATATTTAAGCCATTCGTAAAATACAGTGCTGGGCAGTACCTTAACAAAAATTTCTTTTAAAGCAGAAGTGCGTTCAACTCTGTAATCGTCATTCAATTCTTTCAGTTTTACATCTAATAGATTAGTCAGTAAAGCTGTATTCACAACATTATCCGTACCGATATACCATTGATGTGCAAACAGCGTCCCATGCGGAATACCAGCTACGGTAAATTCCTTTATAGTGATGTTCAATTCTTCTGAAACCAGCTGAATGGCATGGTTCATATTATCAACCGAAAGATGTTCGCCACACAGACTTATATAATGTTTCGTTCTTCCTGTTATAATAATCTCTGTATTGGCTTTATCTACAAACCGAATCACATCTCCGATCACATAGCGCCATGTACCGGCGCAGGTTGATAATAAAATAACATAATCAATTCCTTCTTCAACTTCATCGATCATCAACGTTTTTGGATTGATTACGATGTCTCCTGAGGCTGTTATATTCTGTTCGTTATAAGGTATAAATTCGAAAAAAATTCCATTGTTTAACACCAGCTTCATCCCTTTCCTACCCGGTCCTGCCTGATATGCAATGAAGCCTTCTGATGCCAGATAGGTTTCAATATAAATAATCGGCTTTGCCAATAAGCGTTCAAAGCCTTTCTTGTAAGGTTGAAACGAAACTCCACCATGAACAAATACCGATAGATTCGGCCAAATATCGTGAATGGTTTCAACCTGATATTTTTCAATAATACGTTCGATCAAAATCTGCAACCAGGCCGGTACGCCAACAATGAAGCCGATATCCCACTTCGGAGCAGATTCCACAATTTCATTCAGCTTGCTTTCCCAGTCTCTATTGCGTGCGATCTTTGAACCGGGTTTATAAAAATATTGAAACCAGAATGGAATCTTGCTTGCCTGAATACCGCTCAGATCTCCTTCGTAATACGTTTCAGTTTTATGCAGATGTGTACTACCGCCAAGCATCAATATGCCCTTACCTAATAACTCTTTCGGAAGTTTATATTGCACCAACGATAACAATTGACGGATACCGATTTTTTTATTCGCCTTTAAAAATTCTTTTGTAATGGGAATGTATTTGGTTGCAGCTTCCGATGTACCGGAGCTCAATGCAAAATATTTAATGGTGCCCGGCCAGGTTACATTGGGCTCTCCCGCTTTTGAACGATGCCACCATTCCGAATAAATTTTATTGTAGGAATAAACAGGAACTCTGCGTTTGTAAAAATTATAAAAATTCCTTTTCTCGGTAGATTTAAACTGCTCTAAAATTTCATAAAAATCATGGTATAGGCCCAATTCAGTGTGTACACTGGTCTTTAAGAGTTTTTTTAATACCTTCCGTTGTTGATTAAATGGGTCGCGCTTTTTTTTATTTGGTAATGTGCTTAATTTTATTGCTCTTGTAAATAACTTCCCCAATAAATCCATAGATAATACGTGTTAATAGTTGAAATTTAACACCTATAGATCAAGCCAGTGTTAAATTATGATAAACAAATCCGTATTAGAAGAAATAAAACATAATTTACAGCAGTACAATACCAAACTTATTGCCGTTACCAAAACGCATCCCGTTGAAACGCTGCAGGAAGCATATAATATTGGCTTACGCGTCTTTGGTGAAAATAAAGTACAGGAATTGGTAGCAAAAGCTGAGGTATTGCCAAGCGATATTGAATGGCATCTGATCGGTCATTTACAAAGCAACAAGGTAAAATACATTGCACCGTTTGTACATATGATCCATTCGGTGGATAGTCTTAAGTTGCTTCAGGAAATTAATAAAGAAGCAAAAAAAAATAACCGCATCATCAAGTGTCTGCTTCAGGTATACATTGCCAAAGAGGAAACAAAATTCGGTCTGGATATAGCAGAATTAACAGCGCTTTTAGCAGACCCGCAATTCAATGAACTTGAGAATATCAGCATCGAAGGATTGATGGGAATGGCAACCAATACAGACAAGGAAACAATTATTCAGAACGAATTTCAATCATTGAATAAATTATTCAAAACACTTTCTACAACCGTTCATAGAAAAAATATAAACTGGAAAGAAGTTTCGATGGGCATGACCTCCGATTACAAGATTGCGATAGAGCAAGGCAGTACAATGGTACGGATCGGCAGTGCGATATTTGGTGGAAGGTAGTTGTAAGTAGACAGTAGACAGTAGACAGTAGACAGTAGACAGTAGACAGTAGACAGTAGACAGTAGACAGTCTTGGGGCGATGCCCCAAGTTTTGATATGAAAGGCTTACAGCCTTTTAGCTGTTGTTGGTGTTTCTGCATGAACAAATGAAATGATATTGGTAGCGCGTTTGCGCAGACCACCAACAACTATGGTTAGATTAACTATTAAAAGCAGCGGGTTGTTGGTAGCCCGCGTTGTCCTATGTTCGTTAAACCATCGGCAGAGCTGGCGGGAATACCAACAACAGCAGTACGTTTTAAGAAACAATTCATAATTTATAACTCACAATTTCAAAAATATGTTACATAAAACATTCTTACTTGCAGGCAGTATTTTCGCAGGCTTAGGCGTTGCGATCGGTGCATTCGGTGCACATAAATTAAAAGATTTTTTACTTCAAACCGGAAGAACAGAGACATTTGAGAAAGCAGTGATGTATCAGTTCTATCACAGCTTTGCCTTATTAATTGTTGGCTTATTAATTCTGCAGACACAATTCAATAGCAAATATTTAACCTATGCAGGTTATAGCTTCATTGCAGGTATTTTGATCTTCTCCGGTTCGCTTTATATCTTATGCTTAACAGAAACTCCGAAGTGGGGAGCTGTCACTCCGATTGGAGGCGTATGCATGATTGCCGGCTGGGTATTGGTGGCTATGAGTTTTTTGAAGTAGGTACTAGTTTCTAGGTACTAGTTGCTAGATAGTGACTAGTACCATCTACTAGACTGAGAAATAGATTTTATTTTTTTGTTAGAATTAAATTTAATATTGTCTTATTTTTATTTCTAAATCCATCATCAATAATTCTTAAAAAGAATACTGAATTGTCAGCCTTTACAATAAATTTCATAATTTGAACTTTATCATATTGTTTCCTAATGCCATTTGACATTTCATTTGTTACAGTAATTGTAAGAGTATCACCATTCAACTTCCAACGTCCATTTTCATCTGCAACAAGTGTATCTCGTCCATAGTTCTCATTTCCACTTTTCAATTGATTAAATTCTCCATTATCCTTTAATTGCCATATATCGTGAAACTTTTCAGTATTGCTACTATCTGTCACTATCCAAATTCCAACTAAGAATACATCAGATTCTTTAATTCTTTCATCCTGTGAAAAGCATGTTACCCAAGAAATATAATAAATAAAAAATAACAGATTCTTTTTCATATTATAATACAGAATACTAATAAATAGTCAACCCTATTATCCCTGCTGTTCGTCTAGCAACTAGTACCTAGCAACTCGAAACTTTTTACTAAAAACTGACCACTGACCACTAATTAAGGTATTACATTCACACGGATCTGAAGATATTCTGCGGGTTCGTTATTGGGTAATACTGCATTCGACAAAATAGTAAGCGTCTTATTGACTACACCCATTTTGCCTGTAGAATCAAACTGTACAGTAATCGTTGCAGTCGCTCCCGGCGCAACAACCTTTTCATAATCCTTAGGAACGGTACAGCCGCAAGAACTGACAACGTTACTTATTTTTAATGTATCGGTACCTGTGTTTTTATATTTAAAGGTATGTGTTACCTTCTGCCCTTGCTTTACATCGCCAAAGTCAAATGATTTTTCTTCAAACGACATAACCGGACTTTTAACCAATGTTTGAGCAAAAACAACGGTCGAGAAAACAATTCCCAGAGTAAATAAAATGATCTTTTTCATATATCTAATTTAATCTATTTATAGTGGTTACAATAACTGAGCCAAGATAGTTGCTAGGTACTAGTTTCTAGTTTCCAGACCAAGGAAATAGGAGTTCTGCTACGGTTATTTTCCTCGTCTAGCGACTAGAAACTAGTAGCTGGAAACTAACTCTCAAAGAACCTCGGATGAAAATTCACCAGAAATACCTGACTTTTACCACGTGTAATGGCCGTATACAACCAACGTAAAAACTCCACATCTATTTTATCGTCTGTCAAATATCCTTGCTCAATGAACACCGTCTCCCATTGTCCGCCTTGTGCCTTATGGCACGTCAGCGCATAGGCAAACTTCACCTGCAATGCAGTTAAAAACGGGTCCTTTCGAATAGCTTCTAACCGATCCTGTTTGTTTGTTATATCGGCATATTCTTTTTCAACTTCTGTATACAATTCCTGCATCTTATCTTTTTCAAGATTTGGTGTTGCAGAATACAATGTGTCTAATAATATTTTTAATTGAAAATTTCCGAACTCCGGAAAATCCCTGAACACCGCTTCGATGTCTGCAAACCGAAAACCATACTGATCCTGATACCGCAGCACTTTACGAATCTCCAGAAAATCACCATTCGCAATAAAACCCGATGAAATATTGGGCGGCAGTATGGTATAATTATTCCGAACTGACATCAATAGATCGCCTGCATCCAGTTCATTCTCTGTAAAAAAGATTGCCTGCCGGATATAGCGATTGTAACCCGTTGCGGACTTATTGCTTCTACACACCACAATCGTTTCTTCTCTTCCGAAATGATCGTATGCATAACGCAATCCATCTTCCAAACGATCGGATGTCATTTTATAAAAATCTTTGAAGCCGGTTGTAAACTGAATGGTAGTAGCACTGTTGCGAATGTCGTTTCGCAATTTTGTTGCATTGTATAAGATGCCGGATGTTTGTGCCTGTCGCACCACATCGGTCAATTCAATCTCTGAAAGATCGATGGAGAAATGTGATTCCAGATAGCGTTTATCCAATGCCGGACTGATCTGCTTACCTACAGGCGGTAGCTGAGCTGTATCGCCGCAGAGGATAAGCCGGTTATTTTTCTGTTCAAATACATACGAAATCAGATCACTCAATAAACCATTGCCCCCAAACTCACTGTCATCACTCAGCATCGATGCCTCATCCACAATAAAGATTGTGTTAGCAAACATGTTTCTTTTTCTGGAAAAAAATATTCCTCCCCCGCTACCTGTTTCTTTGCGGTATATGTGTCTATGAATGGTTGCTGCTGTTTGTCCGGAGTACGAAGACATCACCTTTGCAGCTCTACCCGTTGGCGCTAATAAAATTGTTTGAAAGCGATTCTTGGGTATGGCACGTACAAGTGCGCTTAACAAGGTTGTTTTCCCAGTACCCGCATATCCTCTTAATAAAAGCGAAAAGTTGTTTGTACCTTTGCTTTCAACCAATTGCTCCATCAGTTCAATCGCTTTTGCCTGGCTGTTGGTTGGTGCTGCAGGTAATCCTGCAATAATGGAATGCGATAGAGACACGTGTTGTTGGTTAAGGTTTACTAAATTGCAAAAGTATGGAAGAAATAAAAAATGAAATCATCCACAGTTTTGGTAACAAGCTACGTATCAGAGCATGCGGCATATGCATGGAGGATAATAAAATTCTATTGGTAAAACACCATTCTTTAGGTAAAGGCGGAATCTTATGGGCGCCACCCGGTGGTGGAATGGTATTTGGGGAAACCACTGTGGAAGCCCTGAAAAGAGAATTCATAGAAGAAACCGGCTTAACAATTTCAGTAGAAAAATTTCTTTGCGTAAATGAATATTTAGCTGCACCGCTTCATGCTATTGAATTGTTTTTTCTGGTAAAAAAAACAG
The DNA here is from genome assembly GCF_000379725.1 of Cytophaga aurantiaca DSM 3654. Classification (GTDB taxonomy): domain Bacteria; phylum Bacteroidota; class Bacteroidia; order Cytophagales; family Cytophagaceae; genus Cytophaga; species Cytophaga aurantiaca. Next base: position 235,252 of record NZ_KB903664.1, on the reverse strand, counting down.
ACGGAACGCTTAAAACAGGCGTAGATCCTGAACTACATAAAGACCGGCAAATTATTACCCAGGTAGAATGGTTGAGTTTTGACGAATTGAATCAGCTTCCTGCCGAAGCTGTTCACAGTCTGCTGCATGGTATAAAAACGCCGGCAGATCTTCTTCATCGCACAGGCTATTTCAGCTAGGCGCTGTTATTTCGTATTAATGATTTGGATTTATCAACATATTTATCCACATTATTGTTATAGTCCAATAAATGACTTAATTTTAAAGAATTTAGAATAAAAAAAGGCTCTAGAATCCAATTTTAACCAATCGACTTGTTCACATTCTTAGGTGTATAACATGATTTCAGAAATTACTGTACGTTATAAATTAAGTAATTCAATTAAGGACAGCACACGTTTTGAAACAGACAATCTTGCAAAATATCATTTGTCTTTTCAAATCAATTTTGAGTTGTTCCGGATCTGTGTCATCGATAGTGAAACAAACCGTTGCCTTTTATTAGAAGACTATAGCCTCAGCAACATTTTCTCAACAGCTGATCTATTGGAACAATTGGATCTGCTTTTTGAAGATCACGTATTGATCAAAGCAGGCTTTTGGAAATCCATTACTGTAGGCATTAAGAATACACAATTCTCCCTTGTTCCTGAATCGTTATTTGAGAAAGATTATTTGAAAGAATATCTTTCGTTGAATACGACGCTGGATAAAGAGCCTGATGAAAACTATCATTACTTCGAACAAAAAAACACTGAAGCTGTAAACGTTTTTGCTACCAACGACCGTTTGACAAATTGGTTTAAAGCAAAGTATCCGTTAAAACAAATACGCTTTGTACATCACACAGCTCCTATGATTGAAGGTATCATGCTTCAAAAAGAAGAGGTCAAAAATGAACAATCTGTTTTTGTATTGGTGGAACAATACTTTTTAACGATCGTTGTAAAACAAGGAAAAAAATTAATGTTTTGTAACAGCTTCACGTTTAATACAAGTGAAGATTTCGTTTATTTTATTCTCTTTGTTTTTGATCAGCTTGGTTTGAATCCTGAAAAATGCCCGGTAGTTGTTTTCGGCGAGATCACACACGATTCAGAATCTTTTAGTAAATTATACAAATATATCAGACAGCTTTCTTTTGGTTCTAAACCGGAGCTGGTTCGTTTCGGATATCAATTCGATGAAGTATTTGATCACCGTTACTTCGATTTGTATAACATGCATTTGTGCCAGGGCTAAACATCATCCTTATGAGTAGAATTGCTGTATTTCCGGGTTCCTTCGATCCTTTCACAAAAGGCCATGAAGACATTGTACGCAGAAGTTTAAACTTATTCGACAAAGTTATTATTGCGATTGGAAACAATTCTCAAAAAAACAGATACTTTGATATTGACTTCATGGTGCCCAAAATTGAAAATTGTTTTTTAGACACAAAAAAAGTTGAAGTTAAAGTATTTACAGGCCTTACAGCAGACTTCGCAAAAGAATGCAATGCAAATTTTTTAATCAGAGGATTGCGTAACACTACGGATTTCGAATATGAAAACAGCATCTCGCAAGCGAACAAATATTTGTGGAAAGATCTTGAGACGGTATTCATGATCACGAGTCCACATCTGGCTTACATCAGTTCAAGCCTTATCAGAGACATTCATAAATACAATGGGGATGTAAGCGGTTTCTTACCGTACCAGCTCTGAGTGTAATCTGTAATATTCGTCTATCACTTCCTGAATGGATGCATATGAATTTTTAACGGAACGTATCACGTCTTTGTAATTCATCCATTTCAGATCTTCAATAAACTCTGCCAGCTGTGGCTGCATGTTAGAGTCATCCAGACAATTCATCTCATACCAATCCGTACGTTTCAAAATGCGTTTTCCTTTACGCACGTAGGCATGCCAGGTAGAGCATATCTTATCTTTTACATCCACTTTAATGCTGCACTCTTCTTCGACTTCGCGCTTCGCACATTTAATGGATTCTTCTTTCTTCTTTAATTTACCTTTTGGCAGATCCCATTTACCTAATCTAAAAATCAAGAGGATCTTTTCCTGCTTACGAACCACACCCCCACTGGCTTTGATCACTTTAAACTGGTCTTTAATGAACTCAACCATAAATTCATAATCGTCCACCGCAAATGTAATGGATACCAGTTTTTTCAAACGTTTCAGTTCCATTATGCGTATCAAACGTTCCAGCTGACGGGGTGTAGCCTGCTTTATAAGGACCTTACCGATCAGGTTTACAGATAGAATCTCTTCGGTAGCACCTATTATCGTATTGTATTCATACACAGGAAGTGCAGACACATATTGGATTACCTTTATGGGCTTATCGTTTATGAAGAGTTTCATCTATCTCAGGCTAATTAGGGGCAAATTATCAAAGTAATGCTGAATTAAAAAGAATCGCCACAAGGAATTATGAACAGATAGTGACTATTGCACATTAAATATGAAAATGTGTTAAATTGGGGAGGTATTTATAATAAGTTTATTCATGAACTACACAAAAGAAGTTGCATTATCTCTTTTAAAAATTGAAGCAGTACGCTTACGTCCTGAAGAACCTTTCAAATGGGCATCAGGCTGGAACTCTCCGATATATTGTGATAATCGTTTAACATTGTCATTTCCCGAATCAAGAAATCTGATACGTGACGGATTGGTAGATTTAATTAAAACACATTACCCTTCTTGTGAATGCATTGCAGGTGTTGCAACAGCAGGTATCCCGCAGGGTGCGATCATTGCAGACAATATGAATTTGCCAATGATCTATGTCCGCCCTAAACCAAAGGACCACGGTATGCAAAACCTTATTGAAGGCAAGATCACAAAAGGTCAAAAGATTGTTGTGGTTGAAGATCTGATCTCAACAGGCGGCAGTTCTTTAAAAGCAGTAGAAGCTCTGAAAGAAGGCGGCTTTGAAATCTTAGGTATGATTGGTATTTTCACTTATGGCTTTCAGATTGCTGCACAAAATTTTCAAGAAGCAGGTGTGGCATTGCATACATTATGCAACTACGACGAATTAATTAAAGAGGCAGTAGCAAACAGATATGTGAAGGAAGACCAGCTTGCTACCCTAAGCGAATGGCGCAAGAATCCGCATCTTTGGAAAAAATAATGTATTCAACTTTTAACTTTTATATATTTATTTAAATCAATAACACTTCTATGAAAAAACTGATTCTCCTATTTTTCTTGGCATGTGCAACACAGTTATATGCGCAAGATTACAAAGCACTTGCTGAAAAAGAATATAAAACTGCTGAAGAATACAAAAGCGTTGAAGCAGATGTATTAAGTGCATGCAATTTGTATTTATCCAAAACGCTGGCACAAACAGATTCTAACCGTGTCTACGGAATGCTGCTTGCAATTAAGTGGGCTATGGGTACGCCCGACTATCAATTTGTATTTGACGATACATTTGAAAAAATAGGTAAAGCAGATAAAGTTTCTTCTTTAACCTACATGATCTGCATGACGAAATACGTTTTGGAGCATAAAGATAAAAAAGACGATGTGAAAAATGTTAAATACAATACCGTGTTGTTGTTCTTAAAGTATGCAAACAATCCCAAAAATGAAATCCCTGCAAAAGGTGAAATCAAAAAACTACAGGCAGCTCAACAAGCCGGTAAGCTGAAAGAATATTTGGCTAAGTAAAAATAAAAAGAGTCCCGATAGCTATCGGGACTCTTTTTATTTTTACTCTCTGGTGCGAAAATTTATATTTTTTTAACAATTGATTCAGATGCTTTCGCATACCATCACTCATACCAATCAATCGATAATATGTGGTTCCATCTTCAGCAACTTCTTTCCCTTGTTGCTGACCTGGTATATTAATGCTTGAAACCAATCTATTGCAATCCATACATATCGTTATGTACTGAACAGGCTTGCCTTTTTTATAAAAAACGATTCCAAGATGTGGTTCAAAACAAGCTGCAGGATATTCTCCATAAGAAGATTTTAATCCTAAAATATTAACCAGATTTTTGTTTTCAGAATTAGTTAAGGTTTGACGTTTTTTTATCGTGCTATTGAATTTATTTTTTTTATTAATAATAGTCGATTGATCTGAACCTTCTCCATTTCCTTCAAAGTCATAGATCACAATACTATCATACTCTATTTTAGCAAATGGATTTTCATCCTGAGCATAGACCTCCTTATGAAACACTAAAATAAGTAGCACTACTAGTATTTTCATTCGTTAATTATTTTCAGTCCTATAACAATTTCAACTTACCTTCTTTACCTTTTATTTTTATCGGTATAGACAAACCTGCTTTCGAATCATTGGTCAAGCCTTTTGTATTCGGTTTCTTTTTCAGATTTTTTACAGGAAGCAAGATATAATATTCCGATTCACCATCCGGCTGAATGATTACATCCAGATAGAAATATAAAATATTCGTAACAAATAAGGTACGTGGAATTTCAACGACATTATTTTTAATAATAATAGAGGTATTGATTTTGTCAAATGTAACATGCTTCAGATCTTTTTCGTCAAAACCTATTTTTGATAAGATCATTAACGGTTCAACTTCGATCAATTCCAGCTTATTAATGTTAAAATTACCATTAACTACTACTGAAGTTGTATCCATTACCAATCCAGAGCTTAAGACAAAAAACGAATGTACATTTCCGCTTACAACCCCTTTAACATTATCCGAATTCAGCATTTTTTGTTTGAAGTTATTGAATGCTGAAAACACCTTATCAATATAAAAGCTTTTCATATAAATATTGCTGGTGCAATGAATTTGGTTTCTCACCGGAACAAAATTACTTGTAAGGGATAACACACCTCCAAAGGAGTTCATGGACTCAACAATCTTTACATTCTTTTTAGTGAAATTAATATCCAATTCAATATTATTTCCATGATAACTATTCGAATAAAAATTTTTCACCTTTCCTTTCAGGCTTGCCTGCAAATCATAGGGTAAAACAAAACTTCCGTTTTTTACAATATCGATCTTTCTATTGGATGCAGATTTAGTTTTAGACTTAAGTGCATGGCTATTAAAGTCATTAAAATAAAAATTATTAGATGTAAAATTGATATTCATTTTCAAGCCGGTGGTATCATTGAATATGGAATTGAATAAATTGTAAGCAGTGCCATTAAGCTCCATATCAGTCTTGCCGGACTTCACTTCTAATTTATGCATCAGAATGGTATCTCTTCTGAAAGAAATTTTTCCATCCAGATCATCAAATGCAAAATGAAGTTTATTCAGTTTAAGTTTTAAATGATTCAGATTGATATCTCCATATATTTCGGGCGTTTGAGATCGTATACCAAACAGATAATTCAGTTTGCCGTCATAAGTTAGATTTACGTTAACTTTTCCGGACACATCTGAATATTCCTTAAAATGCACTAAATCAAACAAAGTGTTTCCACTTAATGCTAAATTTACATTTGTTTTTAAAACAGGATCTTTAAAATTTTGAAGCACGATCCCCTTTGCAGTAAGCGAGTCTGTTTTATTAATCTTAGCAGAAAAATTATCAAATCGAATGGAATAATCTTCATCGCTTGTACTATGATTTGCATTTAAATTTCCGCTGAAACGAACATGATGAATTTGAGCATTCAATTTTTCATTTTTTATGGAGAGGCTATCAGTAGTAAAATCAATTGAAAAATCAGGTTGATTTCCGGGCAGCAAACTTACTTTAATGTTTGCATCCGAGCTGATCTGACCGCTTAAATTTAACGGTTTTATTTTTTTTGTCCACCGTTGAGGAATCAAACTGAATACATTTTGTATATCTGCATTCTTCGTTTTTATATTCAGTGTTAATAATGATTTGTTTTTAAAATCAATATTTCCATTTCCTACATAGCTGTTATCTCCCGACATTACAACGCAATCTGTAAAAGCAAATACTTTGGTTTGAAAATTAAAGGTGAATTTAAAATCTGCTTTTAAGTCTGCTTCTCTAAACAACGTTCCGGGCTTTAAAGCTACCTGCTTGGAATATAATTGCCCCAACAATTCACCCGTAAGCACTTTAGAATCCAATGATAATTCCGTTTCAGTATTCGAAAAGAGCAGATCCAAACGTTTCGGTCTAAACTTGTTTTCATAAACAATATGAATGTTATGAAATTTAATTTTATGTATATCAAAACTTGTTATCGCTTTAGAATCCTTTTCAGTTTTCGTGGTATCCTTTTTAACAATGATATCAAAATCTCTGTTACCCAATGAATCCACACGTGCATCTATAAATCCATTTTCAATTAATATTTCTTTAACCTGAAATTTCTTAACTAAAACGCTATATGGAGAAAATAATATTTTCAGTTTGCCAAGTTTCACCAATGGAACCTTACTACTGTCAGACTTAGGAAGAAGTACTTCATTTAAGCTAAAAGATATATAAGGGAAATTGGTAAAAGCAGAAATACCGATATGACCGATTTTTATAGGCTTAATCAGATTTTTGTTTATTTCAGTAACAACCCTATTTTCTATCTCTTCCTTGTAATAAATGGAAATCAAAGAAATTGCTGAAAAATAAAATAACAGAATCGATGCTAGTATAATAAGCACCCTTTTAAAGAATTTCACTGTGTTAGGTCGTTTATATGATGATAAATTCCATTGTCTGATCGCATTGTATTCTAAAATAATAATAATATATTGTTATATATTCATTTTGCGATTATTTAAATTCATTTCATGGAGCATCGTTTTTGGGGTTGGGCCTTGTTCTTTTGCAGCTGCACTTTATTTTTAGTTGCAGCATCAACACGTTTTAAAACCAACGAACCCAACGAAGTAAAATTCAGTTATCTCAAATATGATGTAGAAGTACAGGATAAAAACGTTGGCTGGATGACCTGTGCAAAAACTCCATCTACGTCAGACCCTACGATCACCAATTATGTGATCGATTCTAAAGTAGTGTTTAATATTGTTACCAGTTACACCATTCAATTCAACTTAAGCTCATCGTATAAGCACAACGATCTATACAAATCAAACTATGCAACAAAAGTCAATGGGGATACTCAATCTTTTTCGACTGTAAATTGGGATGGTTCAAGATACATGGGCTGGGATGGCACAAACAACAATGTAATTACCTCGGATAAGATCACACAATCAATAGCAAATTTGTATTATAAAGAACCGGTTGGACTGACTCAGTTATTTTCTGAAAAATTCATGGCCATGTGTCCCATTGTAAAAACCGGAGATTATTATTATGTCACCTTCCCCGACGGAAAAACTACTACCTATAAATATCAAAACGGTATTTGTGTCTGGGCTGAATCCAAACAAAAATTATACAGAATTGTTTTCAGACTTAAAGAGATCAAATAATTTGCATACGCCTTTTCTACCGCTGCTTTGCCACCCTTCATGAAAATAGGTTTACTTTCCGACACCCATTCATATTTAGATCCTGCTGTATTCAATTATTTTAAAGACTGCGACGAGATCTGGCATGCAGGTGATTTTGGAAATGTGTCTATATACGACCAATTACATGCCTTTAAGCCTACCATTGGTGTCTATGGTAACATTGATGGACAGGACGTGCGTATTGTCCTTAAAGAAGACCTTATTGTTGAACGTGACGGCTTAAAGATTTACTTTACACACATAGGCGGCAGTCCGGGAAAATATCCTGCACGGGTAAAACAACAAATGGTACTCCATAAACCGGATGTATTTGTTTGCGGACACAGTCATATACTTCGTGTAGTAAGTGATGCAGCATATAACAATATGTTGTATTTAAATCCGGGTGCGGCAGGCAAAGAGGGTTTTCACAGAATGCGCACACTTTTGCGCTTTGAGATCAACGCCGGAAAAATCTCCAACATGCAGGTAATTGAGCTTGGCCTGCGTGGAAAATAAAAAAGACGTCTACTTTGTAGACGTCTTTTTTATAAGATATGAATGAATTCGATTTGAATTAAGCTTGTTTTTTCAATTCTTCTACATCCACGCGACGAATTACAGGAACACTAGTCATTTGTTTGATAACTGCCTGTCTATTATTCGCAACTGCTTTGTTTCTTCTGTCTTTTCTTTTAAGTCTAGTAACTCCCATGTCGGTAATGTTTTTATTCTGAAGGAATGCAAAGATAGCACTTTATTACAATAATAAAAATACTTTCTATTTATTATCAAATAGGCAATCCGAAGTCCTTTTTGTAATTTTAGATCGATTTATTGAAACAATACGAATGGAAAAACCTTCATTACCGAAAGGAACAAGGGATTTTGGCCCTGCCCAGATGCTCAAAAGGCAATATTTGCTGCAAACAATACGCACTATTTTCACCCGTTATGGTTTTTTACCCATAGAAACCCCTGCCATGGAGAATTTGAGTGTATTAACAGGCAAATATGGAGATGAAGGCGACCAGTTGATTTATAAAATCCTGAATTCGGGCGATTTCATTAAAGATATTGATGAAAAACAATTTCAGGAAGGCTCTAAAAAACTTCTCCCCAAAATTTCTAAGAAAGCACTTCGTTATGATTTAACGGTCCCATTTGCCCGACATGTGGTAATGAACCGCAATGAAATAACGTTTCCGTTTAAGAGATATCAGATCCAGCCTGTTTGGCGTGCAGACCGTCCGCAAAAAGGCCGTTATTGTGAATTTATGCAATGCGATGCCGATGTGGTTGGCACAAATTCACTGCTTTGCGAAGCGGAAATTGTTTTAATGATCCACGAAGCCTTTGCCGCACTTGGCATCAAAGATTTCATCATTAAGATCAATAACAGAAAAATATTAACCGGCATTGCGGATTCCATTGGCAAAGAAGGCAGCGAAGCAGAACTGTGTGTAGCAATTGACAAACTGGATAAGATCGGTCAGGATGCTGTGTTAGATGAACTGCGAACAAAAGATTTTACAGAAGCTCAATTAACAAAGCTTCTGCCTGTCTTCAATCTGAAAGGTAATAACAAAGAGATCTTCCCTGCCCTTCGCGCACTATTAAAAGACAGTTCTGTAGGTTTAAAAGGAATTGAAGAATTAGAACGTGTATATGATCTGATTGAAAAATCAGGACTTGCCAATGCATCGGTTGAAACCGACCTTACCTTAGCACGCGGCCTATCTTATTATACAGGTGCCATATTTGAAGTTAAAATACTGAACGTGCAAATGGGTAGCGTATGCGGCGGCGGTCGTTATGATAATTTAACAGGCGTATTTGGCTTACCGAATGTTTCAGGTGTAGGTATTTCGTTCGGTATTGATCGTATTTACGATGTAATGAACGAATTGGAATTATTCCCATCCCAGGATTCGAACGCTACGCAATTGCTTATTTGTGCATTCGATGATACAACATTCGAACACGCACTTCCCTTGGTTACTAAGTTCCGCATAAAAGGTATTAATACAGAGTTATACCCGGAGCCGCTAAAGATCAAGAAGCAGTTAAGTTATGCCGACGATAAAAAAATACCGTTTGCATTATTAATCGGCGAAGATGAAATGAAATCAGGTATTTATTCGTTAAAGAATTTAGTTACCGGTGAACAACATAAAGTAACGCTAGAAGAATCCATTCATAAAATTGCTTAATATGTTAAAAAAAACAGCTGCTTATTTTTTACCTGTATTACTCTTATTACTGATCGGAATAGAGAGTAATGCGGCAACAGCATGCTTTACACCATCGGCACTAAAAGGCTGTGTACCTTTCACGATCACACTAGACCCGAGTTGCGCGGTTTACAGTCCTGCTGTTGCAACACCGCAATACACATATGACAACAGCGGAACGTCTACATTATCAACCACACATACATATAATACTCCCGGTACATACCGCATCGTACAATATATCGACGGCAGCGCTACCGGTCAAACATACAGAGATATATTGGTAACAGCTTCGCCAGACCCGGTGTTTACAGTAAAATCATGCGCCGGAAGAAATGTTACCTTAACAATGGATCCCATTTCTGCTTCACAACCTTATGATAATTTTGATATCAACTGGGGTGATGGGAGTACTGTTCAAAATGTTGCACCGGGCAGCGTAACTACTCATACATTCTCAAGCGACGGCTTTCAATCCGTAACGGTTACAGGAAAATTTTCACCCAATGCTTCCTGTGGCAGTAAAACGGTTCTACCTTATGCAATCTCTACTCTTGTAAAACCAGATTTAGCTCAATTAAAAGTACTCGCACAGCATTCAACGAATGGACAAATTCAAATTACCTACGATTCAAAAATGGGGCAATTTTATAAAATTGAACGCAGCACCAATGGCGGGCCCTATGATTCAGTTGGCTTCAAAGCAAATAACTCTGCTTTCCCGGCAACTCCTTTTTTGGACAAAAATCTCAATACACAAACAAACGTATACCAGTATAGAGTTGTAGCGTACGATGATTGCGGACTGCAACTGTATTCAGATCCGATTTACTCTATTATCATCAAGGCTACTCCTACCAATGCATTGAATACGGTTACATGGAATACAGATCCAACCGTAAATAGTTTCATACTAACTAAAAATTCCACTCCGATACCTTTCATAGGTACAACAAGCTTTGCTGACAATGCAATTACATGCGGTAATTCTTATTGTTATCAAAATATAGCTTCATTAACAACGTTAACGGTTTCAGGTGTTGCGCAGGTATCTATTTCAATTGATACGTGTATCACGGCTATATCAACAACAATACCACCAGCCGTGCAAGATGTTAACTCAACAATGAATGGCAGTAACGTTACTGTTTCGTGGGCTTCAGCAGGTAGTGGTATTTCATATAAATTATACCAGGTTAGCGGTACTTCATCTACTCAATTAACACAGCAAACAGCTACAACCTATTCTTACAATTTACCAGACTTATCCTCAAGTTATTGTTACCAACTGGACTATGCTGATTTGTGCAGCAATTCATCCCCTAAATCTTTAACAACCTGTCCGGTAATCTTACACGGAACGGTTTCAGGCACAACTATTACATTAAACTGGAACGCTTATACAGGTTACAACAACACAGGTGTACAATCTTATGCCGTACAAAAAATAGATCAGAATGGAATAGTACTTTTAGAAACGAATGTTGGTTTAAGTACCACATTTTCTGAAACAGTGAATCTGAATGATCCCTATGTGAATTACATCATTAAAGTTTACCCTACCAACAGTGCATTTGCAAATTCATTCTCTAATAACAGTCTTTTCAAATTTGAAGCAGAAGTTTTTGTACCGGATATTTTTACTCCAAATGGCGATGGTACAAATGATTATTTTATTGTAAAGGGCAAATATGTAAACACCTATTCCATTAACATATACAGTCGCTGGGGCGAAGTCGTGTATAGTAGCACAGAGATGTTGGCAGGCTGGAATGGATTTAATAATTTTGTATATGCACCTGAAGGTGCATATACCTATAAGATTATTGCTACAGATATTAATAATAAAGAATTCACTAAGACCGGAACAGTCACCTTAACACGATAACAGATGAGCATGTTTGATATGATGGGCATGATGGGAAAAGTAAAAGAGATGCAGGCCCGCATGAAAGAAATAAAAGACAATCTCGTACACATTACTGCTGAAGGAGAATCGGGTGCAGGATTGGTAAAAGCATTGGCAAATGGCAATAAACAAATAATCCGTATTGACATCGACCCTTCTTTGCTAAAGGAAGGCGATCAAACAATTCTTCAGGATCTGGTTGTTGCTGCAGTAAATAAAGCATTACAGAACGTGGAAGAAAAAGCTCAATTAGAACTTAAACAAAAAACAGAAGGACTATTGCCTAACATACCAGGAATGGATTTAGGAAGTATGTTTGGCATGTAATGAATTACACAACCGCAGTTGTAATACTTAATTGGAATGGCGTAGAACAGTTGCGCACATTTCTCCCCTCAGTAGTTGCGAATACGCAAGATGCTGAAATCATCGTTGCAGATAATGCATCAACAGATAATTCTATTGATTGGGTGAAGCAACATTATCCTGATATACGGATCATTTCGCTGTCTCAAAATTATGGCTATGCCGGAGGATATAACGAAGCATTAAAATTTGTTGATGCAGATTTTCTTGTATTATTAAATTCAGATATTGAAGTAACAGCAGGCTGGCTTCAACCGCTTGTTCATGTGTTAGCAGGCAATCCTGCAGTAGCAGCTTGTCAGCCCAAAATACTTAGTTACCACAACAAAACTTCCTTTGAATACGCCGGAGCTGCAGGAGGGTATATAGATAAATACGGTATTCCGTTTTGCAAAGGTCGTATTTTTAATACCATTGAAAAAGATATCAATCAATACAATAATCCAGCAGAAATTTTTTGGGCAAGTGGTGCCTGCTTAACAATACGCAACAGTGTTTTCAAAAAGATCGGCGGCTTTGATGCGGACTTCTTTGCACACATGGAAGAAATTGATCTCTGCTGGACCATTCACAGATTGGGCTATGCAATACAGTATGTGCCTACGAGCACCATATACCATGTTGGCGGAGCCACCTTAAGCAAATCCAATCCTAAAAAAACTTTTTTAAATTTTAGAAATTCATTGTGGATGCTTCAAAAGCATTTGCCCAAAAACAAATTGTTGCCAATACTTTTTACACGTATGTGTCTGGATGGACTTGCAGCATTTCATTATTTAAGCAAAGGGCAAGCAAAACATTTTGCAGCAGTTTTTAAGGCGCACATGTCATTTTATTTCAGTGCAAAAAATAAAGGCAAACGCAACGCACTGTCTACTCTTCCATTTGTTTATTCAAACAGTGATCTTATTGTTAAAAAGTCGATCATCTTTGAATTTTATCTAAAAGGTAAAAAAACATATCAATCGCTTTTTAAGTGATCAATTGCAGCTATTCATTTTTTCATGATTGCATCAACTGCCTCATCGTATTTTACTCTGTTGCGCAATGGGTTGTATTGTGAAGGTGCAAATTGAATAACATACAAGCCAACAATTTCCCTTTCGGTTAATTCTTCTAAACTTTTTTCAAAATAATACTTTGAAGCTTCATGTATTCCATTGGTGTTTCCTCCAAATTCACTCGTGTTCATGTTAAAAGTAAAACACTCTTTTTGAGTAAAGTTCTTTTCAATAAAAAGTTTGATTAGAAGGTCGTCTTGATTAAAAGGCACCCATGGTCTATCCGTATTTGTGATCACAGTATCGCCCGGTATATACGGTAAATATATTTCATTGCATTGGCACCTTCTTTTGGAGCGACCAAATATTCTTTTAAGATTGTAGTTCCATGCGTTATCAGAATAAAATTCAGGATCGTATTTTTCTAGTGTATTATAAACTTTATCAGGAAATTTCGGGCTGTTAGAAATTTCAGTAACCAACCATTTTTGTTGATTTTTGGTCATTACTACATCTATGTTCTTGTGAAACCAGATGTATAAAAAAATATACATTCCTATAAGCAGCAATGCGGAAAAAATAGTCGCCCATTTTAAAAATTTTCTTATCATTCGATCAGCAATGGTTCAAACAATATTCTTTATTTTTCTTTATTCAATAATTTCCATTTCTACACGACGGTTCAACTTACGTGTTTCTTCCTTTGTATTATCAGCTATTGGAAAGGCACCACCATATCCTACCGTTTCTATCCGGTCTGCAGCAATTCCTTTACTGATCAGATATTTTTTCACATTTGAAACACGTGCTTCAGACAACGCAACATTTAATTTAGTATCACCCTGATTATCGGTATGCCCAATAAATCGTACACGAACATTGGTATCTCTGTTCATCCATTCAGCAATCCGATCCAGTTCAAGTTTAGCTTGCGGCAACAACTCAGCCCTACTTTGAACAAACAGAATATCTTTTAAAATCACCCGTTCAATTTTAGCTGCAGGAGTTGTATCCTCAACAATCTCAGGATCTACAGGCTTTTCCTTTTTATAGTGAATTTTATATACTCCTTGATTTAATGTATCACTGTTATCAAATTCAATTCCGTATTCAGACAAAGGAACCTTCCGTCTAGCAACAGGAGTTTTTTTATAATCCCTATGCATGACCGTCGGAATTTTCTCAGGAGGTTTATAGCCCTCCGGCATTGTTCGAATATAAATAAGAGAGATATCATCCAAGGCAAGATCATTCCCTCGTTCATTGGTGTTCAGATTTTCAATGCATATACGCAATGGACCGCTGTGCTCACCCGAATACCAGATAGCAGATGCTTTAATCCACTTAAACATGTGATAGAAATCGCGCTCGATTACAAGCTCTTCATTACCGATTGTAACTTTTATCTTCGGATCATTGCCTTTCACGTCTCCATTTTCAAACGCAAAATTTGTCTTGGGTGGCAGCAACCTATATATATTACAGAAAAATACAGAGAAGTCGTATTCTGAATTGGGTAAAACCGTAACCTTACTGCACCAGGCTTGTATTTTCCTTCCATCCGAATTCACAACCATATACATGCCATATCCGGCTTCGGTGTGGTCGCCGCCATCCGGATCTTTAAAATCTTTATTTAATTGAGAAGCATGATCGGTAACGGAGTAATATCCGGGAGGTGCTGAGCGATCGGAATATGAAAATCCACTTTCAAACCCAACATTGCCTAGTTCAAAAGATCCATTTGGAATACAATTCCCGGCTGTTTGAGCAAAAACAACATAAAAAGGCGCAAAAAGGAATACAAAGATGCCGGCAGCAATTATTCTTTTTCCATAATTAACTATGCCCATCAACCAGCTTTGTATATAATGATAATATATTCCGAACGAAATACTGTACGTAACTTATATATCCCAAACGGGTTTACGGTTATTTCTCAAATGCTTATGCATGTTCATTAAGAAAGCCAACCCCATGTATATAATAATAGGTGAGCCGAAGGTTAAAAAAGAAAGATATATAAAAAAAAGACGAATACTGGATATAGCAATTCCAAATCGCTCCCCCCAATAGGTGCAAACACCAAATGCTCTTGTTTCAAAAAAAGAAATTACTTTATTCATATGAAATTTGATTCTTTATCGCTGTTTCACTTAAAATTAGTCATTTTTTTGTGATAATTAACAAAATTAAAATGGAATTTGGTTGTTTTAGATTATTCATAGCACTATTTTCGCAGTATAAGGAAACTAATTTGTTGATACAATTATGACATTAAACAGACAAAGCGTAACAGTAGCATTAATGACGGCTGGTATGTTAGCATTTAACTCTTGCTCATTGAAGCAAATGGTTAAAATGGCTAAAGACCAAGAATTAACAGTAACACCTTCTCCTCTAGAGGTTCACGGTGACAGTGTAGCATTTGATATTTCTGCTTCGCTGCCTGTTAAAATGCTAAAAAAGAATAAAATCTATTCTGTAAGCAGTTTTTATAAAATCGGCGATGAAAAAATCGAACTTGGTTCTTTTGATTTTGTCTCTACAGAATATCCGGATGCAAAAACAACTCAGCCAAAAATCACTAAGCATCAAGCATTTGCTTACAAACCTGAAATCGGTAATGGCGACTTAGTAGTTGTTGGTACAGCTTCAAACCTGGACAAGACAAAATCTAAGTCTACTGAAGAATTACCAGTTGCTAAAGGTTTAATTACAACTTCTCGTTTAGTAAAGGATTACACGTATGTTGCATACGCTGATCACGGCTACAACAACAAAGAAGAATTGATCCCATCAACTGTTAACTTCTACTTTGAGCAAGGTAAATCAGTTTTGAGAAAGTCTGAAATGAAAGGCGAAAACGCTAAATTCTTAGATGCTTTCATTACAGCTAAAAACGTTACACGTACAATCAGTGTAATCGGTCACCACTCTCCAGAAGGTACTGAAACTAAAAACGCAAACCTTGCGAACGAGCGTTCAGTAGTAATTGAAAAATATGTTAAAGAAAGAATGAAGCATTTCAAACAAGATTCAATTGTTAATGCTATTCAATTTGTAACAAAAGGTGATATCAAAGATTTCGAGCCATTGAAAGCTGAGATCGCAAAAGATACAAAACTTGCTCCTGAGCATAAAGATGAGTTGTTGAGCATCATAAACGGAAGTGGTGATTTCACTTCTAAACAACAACAAATTGAAAAATTGCCTTACTACAACAAATCCGTATTGGCACATTTATATCCTACATTACGTACAGCTAGAACTGAAATCTGGACTGTTAAGCCTAAGAAAACAGACGCACAGATCTCTTTATTAGCTGGTCAGATTGCTGCTGGTAAAGTATCTCCTGATACATTAACTGCTGAAGAATTATCTTACGCTGGTACTTTAACTCCGATCCTTTCTGAGAAAGTTGCTATCTACGAAGCATTAGTTAAGAAAACTGACAATTGGGCTGCTTACAACAACTTAGGTGCAGCTTATGTTGAACAAGCTAAAGCTGAAGTTGATCAGAACAAGAAAAAAGAATTGGTTAACAAAGCGATCAACACATTAGAAATGTCTATCAAGAAACAAGATAGCGGTGAAGCTCACGTAAACTTAGCTTCTGCATATATCTTAACTGGTGTTCGTGATTTATCTCGTACTGAAGCAAACAAAGCGGTAGCATCTAATGCATCTGACGCTGTTAAAAAAGGTGCTAACGGTATCTTAGGAACACTTGATGTTAAAGATGGTAAATATGAATTAGCGTTACAGGATTTATCTAAATCTAATGACTCTCTTCAAGTTAAATTTAACTCTGCTTTAGCTAGCTTATTGAAAAAAGATTTCAATACTGCAAAAGCTGGTTTTGCTAACTACATTGCTGCTGCTCCAAATGATGCTGCAGGTTACTACTTAGCTGCAGTAACTGCTGCTCGTCAGAAAGATGAAGCAACATTAACTACAAATCTTAAAAAAGCTAAAGCTTTAAGCGCTAAATATGGCGAAAGAGCTGTTTCTGATATGGAATTCTACGATTACTGGAATTCTGAAAATTTCAAAAATGCTTTAAAATAATATACTCCTTATAAAAAAAACCTCTGCTGAAAAGCAGAGGTTTTTTTTTGCCCAAAAATGAAGGTTTCCAGACGCATAATCCTGAATTTATCTTTGTAATTGCGGGGCATTATCTTTATTTTTGTCAGCTTGATATTTATTGAACGTACGATATGAGAGAAATACAATTCCGTGAAGCGCTTCGCGAAGCGATGAACGAAGAAATGAGAAGAGATCCTAATGTATTTTTATTAGGTGAAGAAGTTGCAGAGTACAATGGTGCATATAAAGTAAGCCAGGGGATGTTGGATGAATTTGGTGCAAAACGAGTGATCGATACACCCATTTCAGAATTAGGTTTTGCTGGTATTGCAGTAGGTGCTGCAATGAACGGACTTCGTCCGCTTGTAGAATTTATGACATTCAATTTCTCGCTTGTAGCAATTGACCAAATCATAAATGGTGCTGCAAAAATCATGTCTATGTCTGGCGGCCAATATACTGCTCCGATGGTATTCAGAGGACCAACAGGTAACGCAGGACAATTAAGTTCTCAGCACTCTCAAAATTTTGAAAACTGGTTTGCAAATACTCCTGGTTTAAAGGTAGTAGTTCCTGCTAATCCATATGATGCTAAAGGTTTATTGAAATCTGCTATCAGAGACAATGATCCCATTATTTTTATGGAGTCTGAAGTTATGTATGGCGACAAAGGACCGGTTCCTGAAGGCGAATACCTGATTCCAATTGGTGTAGCAGATGTTAAACGCGAAGGTACAGATGTTACAATCGTTTCTTATGGCAAGATCTTAAAAGTAGCTTTACAGGCTGCTGAAGATTTAGCAAAAGAAGGAGTTTCAGCTGAAGTTATTGATTTACGTACAGTTCGTCCGATCGATTTTGAAACAGTTGTTAATTCTGTAAAGAAAACAAACCGTTTAGTAATCGTTGAAGAAACATGGCCATTGGCAAGTATCTCTTCTGAGATCTCTTACCATGTACAGCGTTATGCATTTGATCACTTAGATGCTCCTGTTATGCGTGTTACAAGCCGTGATCTACCGCTTCCATACGCTCCTACATTGATTCAGGAAATTCTTCCAAATGTAAAACGTACAATTGACGCAGTTAAATCTGTTATGTATCAGAACTAATAGAGTTCAAATCTCATATAAATAAAAAACCTCCCGTCCCGATAGCTATCGGGATGGGAGGTTTTTTATTTATATACAAGAAGATTTTATTACTTATCTATCTCTTCATCAGTGTTTCTGTGATATCCATAATATCCTGCGTAGGTATCTGATACGCAATGTAATTCCCTGCCAGAACGGTTAATGATGCGATAGAACTACCAATCTTTCCTGTTTTGTCTTTTGTTCTTCCAACAAGCTTCCCAACAAACACTTCACCATATTTCAGATACGACAAGCTTCCTTTTTTTAATCGAGTGATAACGGTTTTGTTATTTAACTCATCAGTTACTTCTTCAAAATTCATAGCTTTTAATTTTACTGGTTTAACAACTGTGCTACATTATCTAGACGAATAAATCGATAAGATATTGCACTACATACTAAAAAATCCCCACATTCAATATCGTCATTTTTACTGACGAAATCAAAAAAGTTATGTTAAAATTTCTCGCGTATAAATGCAAATAATTTATTTGTTAGAACCCATTTCTGATTTTTTTCAAAAAATGCAACTTCCTCTGCACCATTAGTTATATGTACCACATAGAGCCAAAGACGAATTACGCGAGGAATCTGCAAAGCCAATATGGAGAAAGACTTCTACTATGCATTTTATTGTTTATCTTTATAATTATTCACATATTGTTTCCTATTTACATTCCCCAAATGAAAAAACTAATAGTGGATCTGGATGATACAATTTGTTATACAGAAAAGTCCGATTATAAAAATGCTGCCCCCAATACATCTTTTATAAATAAGCTAAAGGAATACAAAGATTCCGGATTTGAAATTACAATTCACACAAGTAGAAACGTGAGAACATTTAGCGGAAATGTTGGCAAAATCAATGTTCATACCTTACCGATTATACTGGATTGGCTAAAAGAGCATGATGTTCCGTTTGATGAAGTTGTCGTTGGCAAACCATGGTGCGGTTTTGAAGGATTTTATATCGATGATAAGTCTATCCGGCCAAGTGAATTTCTCAAATATTCTTATTCTGAAATACAGCAATTACTGGAAAAGGAAAAACAATGATTTTAATTACATCTGGTGCGTACATTGAAGCTTCGCTAAAATCTGAGTTCGGTTATATTCCTCCAAGCTTTTTGCCTATTGGCAATAAACGTCTCTACTTACACCAATTGAGTCAGTTTTCAAAAGAAATTGAAAATGAAACGATTTACCTTTCAGTTCCGGATTCATACACTATTAGTGACGTTGACAAAAAAGTATTAACAGATCATCGTGTACAAATCATTAAAGTGCCAGATAACCTGTCGATAGGTCTATCTATATTCTATAGCCTGAACAAAATGCATGAACGGAACCAGCCCGTTCGGATCCTTTATGGAGATACCTTAATTCCGGAAGTACCTATTGATGCTGATTTTATAGCGGTCGGAAAGTCTGAATACTTCTATGACTGGGCAGAGTCCGATCAGGATCTCGATAAAAAACTAACCTATTGCGGATATTTTTCATTCGAAAATATTCACAAGTTAATAGATAAGTTATTTGAAGTTAATTTTGATTTTATAAGTGCTGTAAGGAAGTATAGTAAGGAAAGATCCGTAAAAGAAACACACGTAAAAGAATGGTTGGATTTTGGTCACATCAATACTTTTTATTGTTCTAAAGCAAAGTATACCACGCAAAGAGTATTCAATAAGCTCACCATCAAAAACAGAGTCTTAACAAAACAAAGTGAAGATAAAGAAAAGATGTCAGCAGAATCTTTTTGGTATCAAAACTTACCCTTTTCACTTAAAGTTTACACTCCAATGTATCTTGGAACCTTAGAATCAGGATACGCATTGGAATATTTGAACTTTAGCGCGCTGAATGAGTTATTGGTATTTGGAAATCAATCGTCTTTTTTTTGGAAACCAATTTTAGATTCGGTAATCCGGTTCATTGAAGCGTGTACTGCAATCAAACCAGATCAGACGGAAGAAAGATCAAATAATAATCTTTATTTACCCAAAACACAAAAACGATTACAGCGTTTTGCAGATCAAACACAAATAGATCTTAATTGTACATGGACTGTAAACAAGCAAACAGTACCTAGCTTGAATCAAATTATTGCTGAAACAGCACAGTGGATTCAACCTGCTACTAATAATGAGATAGGAGTCATACACGGCGATTTGTGTTTCAGCAATATCTTATTTGATTTTAAAAATCTGGATATTAAAGTAATTGATCCAAGAGGATTGGATGAAGACGGAAATTATTCTATATATGGAGATGTTCGTTATGATATAGCGAAACTCTCTCATTCAATACTGGGCAATTACGATCTGATCATTGCCAATTATTTTGAACTGAATGAAACAGGTACTTATGCGTTGGAATTTAATATTCACATAAGCGAAAATATTAAAGCGTTACAAAAACACTTTGCGCAATATGTTATTAATGGCGTACACTTAAATAGCAAAGCCAACTATGCTATTATGGTTCATTTATTCTTGTCTATGCTTCCATTACATTACGACAATCCATTAAGACAAAAAGCTTTTTTAGCAAATGCACTGTGTTTATATATTGAATTTAATAAAAAATAATCTTGAAAGAATTCGTCATACTCATTCCTATGGCTGGTAAAAGCAGTCGCTTTTATGATGCAGGATACACGCTTCCTAAGTTTATGCTTGATGTACATGGCGTTTCAGTTTTTGAAATAGCTGTTAGCAGTTTTAAAAGATATTTTAGCAAAAATTTATTTGTCTTTATAATAAATCAAGACTCAGTAGTGGAAGATTTTATTAAAAATAAAATCACTACTCTGGGAATTAAAAATTATAAAATTGTGAGTTTAGCCGAACCAACCAAAGGACAGGCAGAAACCGTATGGAAGGGTACCGATTTGATTTCTGATAAGAAACAAGGACTTGTAGTATTTAATATTGATACCTTCAGACCAGATTATATCTTTCCTGAATCACTTGAAACTGCAGATGGTTATGTGGAGGTCTTTAAGGGTAAAGGTTCTCACTGGTCATTCATTGAGACTGATACGCAGGATTTAACTAAAGTCATCAGAACAACAGAAAAAGAACGAATCTCCGATTTATGCAGCTCGGGGCTTTACTATTTCAAATCGATTGAAATTTTTGAAGAAATGTTTCTCTACTATAAGAACAATAACATATTGACACGCAATGAATACTATGTTGCGCCAATGTATAACTATCTGATACAAAAAGGTAGTTATATTTCCTTTGAATTGATATCTATAGATAATTTATTTTTTATTGGTACTCCCGAAGAATATCTTCACTTTAAAGGTAATATGACGCATGACTCATTACTTCGTTTAATGGAATAATAAGATGACATCTACGATAAAATATAGTTTACTGATTCAAGGGCCGATATTATCAAAAGGGCGCTCGGGCAAAACATACAAAGATAAAGTTGCTGAACAAACAATTGTAAACTACGATTGCTTACCTAACATAAAAGAACTGCTAAAAAATTATTCCCATTTGTTTTCTGAAGTAGTACTTACTACCTGGAAAGATGAAGTATTAGCTGAAGAAGAATTATCGGCGTATCCATGTAAGATAGTAAAACTTGACAATCCAACTCCGGAAATACTTCTTTCTGAAAAGGTGAAATTCCCTACAGATATAAATAATAAATACAAACAGTTTTATTCCTGCTTAAAAGGCGTCGAAGCATTTGATGCATCTAAGTGTGATTATGTTGTAAAAGTAAGAACAGATCAGTTTTTTAATATAAATGATCTTATTGAAGAGCATAGAACTTTTTTGAAATCATCAGGTTCAGACGTTTCTCATAAATTATTTGTTCCGTTCATTAACAAGCAAAAGTATCTGGTAAACGATTTTTACTTTATAGGCAGCTATGATGTTTTGCGTTCTGTTTCAAAAAGTATGCTGGCATTTAATTATTTTGAATTCAATAGTTCTGTTCATTTAGAAATTTCACTTAAACATTCTTATCTGAATTATTTTAAAGAATTGAATGTAAATACCAGAGATTACTTTGTTAATACCTTAGATGTGAATTATTCTTTTCAAGGAAATAAAATACGTAATTTTTTAACTGCTGAATTTTATCAATGTTTTTCAAGCAATGTTTATGGTACTCTATATTGGAGAGGCGAAAAAATAGTCGTTGAAGATCAATATGAAAATACACTAGCATTCAATGAAAATTTCAATACATTGTTTGTGAGAGAAGATTTAAATGTGAATAAAATTTCATTTTTAAATCAAATCAAATACATACAACTTAGTAGATACCTAAGTTTTAAATATAGAGATAAAGATTCTTTACCTGTTTATATTCGATTGTGGATTTTTTCATATAATAGCCTATTGAAATTTTATTTAAAAAAAATAAAAAGGCAATAATACGTTGCCCAGTCATTTAAAAGAAATGCCTCTATTTGGTACTTATCCTTATATAGAATTGAGCTTTTATTGATTTTATCAAGATCGTTAAAACAAAAAATGCCGATTATTTCATAATCGGCATTTTAATAATTTATGAATATAAATCTTATCGCTTCATTAAATTCTTCATATTCGGCGGTATTCCCTTCCCTTGCATTTTGTTCATGCTCTTCATCATCTTGCGCATTTCTTCAAACTGCTTTAATAAATTGTTCACTTGCTGAATCGTAGTTCCGGAACCTTTTGCAATTCTATTTCTTCTGCCGCCACTTAATAAATCAGGATTCTCACGTTCTTCCTGTGTCATCGAAAAGATGATTGCTTCAATTGGTTTAAATGCATCGTCATCAATTGGTAAGTCTTTCATCATTTTACCCATACCCGGAATCATTCCGACAAGGTCTTTGATGCTACCCATTTTTTTGATCTGCTGAATCTGATTTAAGAAATCTTCAAAGTTGAATTGATTCTTTCTTAATTTCTGATTTAACTTCTTTGTTTCTTCTTCATCAAATACCTGCTGAGCACGCTCTACAAGAGATACAACGTCACCCATACCAAGAATACGGCTGGCCATACGTTCCGGATAGAATACATCCAGTGCATCCATCTTCTCTCCTGTACTGACAAATTTGATTGGCTTCTCAACTACAGAACGAATTGAAATAGCAGCACCACCTCGTGTATCACCATCTAACTTGGTTAATACAACACCATCAAAATTGATGCGTTCGTTGAATGCTTTTGCTGTATTCACCGCATCCTGACCTGTCATAGAATCTACTACAAACAAAGTCTCTGAAGGATTTATTGCTTTTTTAACAGCAGCAATTTCATTCATCATATCTTCGTCAATCGCTAAACGACCGGCTGTATCTATGATGACTACTTTCTTATTATTTTTCTTTGCGTATTCAATTGCATTTTTTGCAATCTCAACCGGTTTTTTATTTTCAGGCTCAGTATAAACTTCAACACCAACCTGCTCACCCAATACTTTTAACTGCTCGATCGCAGCTGGTCTGTAAACATCACACGCAGCTAATAAAACATTTGTATTTTGTTTTTTAATGTATGCGGCAAGTTTACCGGAAAAAGTAGTTTTACCTGAACCTTGTAAACCAGCAATCAAGATAACTGCAGGATCACCTTTCAGGTTGATATCCTGCTTCTCTCCACCCATAAGCTTTGTAAGCTCTTCATGGGTAATTTTTACTAATAATTGTCCCGGAGAAACAGAAATCAATACTTCTCTTCCTAAGGCAATTTCTTTTATATCATCTGTAACAGTCTTTGCAACTTTATAGTTAACATCGGCATCAATTAAGGCTTTGCGAATTTCCTTAGCTGTTGTAGCAACGTTAATTTCAGTAATTCTACCCTGACCTTTCAGGGTTTTAAATGCTTTATCGAGCTTCTGACTTAAATTATCAAACATACTTTTGCTTTATCTAAACAAGGGTTATAAAGATACAAAAAAGCTGTTTCTAAGCCTAATAGCTATCATTGTATAACCGAATTGTTTAAGTAAATTGGCTTATAATATCTTAAAAACAGTTCTACAGGATATGAAAACATTCTCTATCGTTTTGATTTTTAGCGCCTTTCTAATTTCCTGCTTAACTTCTAAAACTTCAACAACTTCTGAAGTATTGCTTTGGGGAGATTGGTATGGAGGTCCAGGAACGAAGTATTCAGTCTCTGGAAACAAAAAGGAATGGATTCAGGATTTACCAGCAAGCAACACACTTTTTGTATATGGCCAGGATCATATTTTCATTCATCAAGCGCGAGGGGACAAATCAGTATATAAGTTAAAAGGAAATAAAATCTATAGCGATATGGATAAACCAGACAAAAAAAGATATTATATCATTGAAACCTTATCAGCAGATTCTTTAATTGTTGTTGGTCCTTATAAAGGCAATAAGAAACTATACGTTCCAGGAATTCTTTACCGTTTGTCGTATTACAGAAAAAAATAAATTACCATTTATATCCAAGTGCTTCTATATGCTTGCGCCAAAATTCGGGTTCAAATTTTTCCCATGCGTGACAACCAAATGGCAGCTTATTCCCATTATTCTTATAGGCAATTGAAGGATACTCTTCGATAGCAAACAAACGGGCCTCCTCTACTTGCGGAATATGAAAACCCGGAATTAAACGATGTGCAAGAGACGACCAAAAAAAATCTTCGTTCCATTTTTTCTTCCAAAGAAATGTAACAATGGGTGCTAAAAAAATACTTCCGTAATAAAACTTTTTAACTCTTCTCAAAGAAAAACCTCCGTTGCCAACCGGATAAATACACTTATCGATCCAGGATATTTTTTCTTTTAACTTTTTGATCCACGTGGCATTGATCCAGGGCGCGCCAATGTAATCATATCCTTTGCTGCACCAATATTCCAATTGATCTTCAAATACAAAAGCATCTAACTGATGAATTAATATATAGGTGTAGCCTAAAAATTGTTTGTAGAAATACGATGAGTTAAGCAATAGACTATAACTTTCAATACTTTTAAAACAAGAAGCTTTTAAAGGCAGATAGATGGCTTTACTTGCAACAGCTGTATACGCTGATAGATCAAGGCCTTCAGGGTGCACAATAATAATATCTCTATCTTTAAATACATCCACACAGCGCTGCAACGCAATACGTTCATTCCAATCCATTGAGGAACGATATACAGGTATAACAATTGCGCAGCTGGCCTTCATTTATTTTGTAGCGATTAATACAATTTCACCGCCGGATCTTTTGTTAAACAGGCCCAGTATATAACTGATCTGTTGCTGAAACAAGCCCATTAACAGATCCGCCTTTGTTTTCTTTTCTGTACCAATTTTAAATGTACCATTACGTGCAATCCCTCTGCTGACGATAACAGACCAGGCATCGATACGGCAGCTCGAAAATGATTTCACAATTTTAAAATCGTTTCTCTTAACTACCTTTTCTAAATTATTAATATTGAAAATGTGAAGATGTCTCGGTGGATCTAATTGCAGCCAATCTTTTTTGTATACACTGTGTTGCCAGCTTTCCGTATTTGGTGTTGCAATAACGAGCTTACCACCTTTTTTTAATACTCTGAAGCAACTTGCAAGCAAGGCATCTACTTCATGCACATGTTCAATCACGTGATTGATCGTGATCACATCAAAAAAGTTATCCGGATAATTTTGAGAATCGATGTCGCCTACGTTTGCATTGATACCTTTTGTACGACAATGATCAATCGCTTTAGGATCAACATCCAGACCGTATGCCTCCCAGCCTCCTACCATCATCTTATCTAACAATGCACCGTTGCCACAGCCATAATCCAATATCTTGCCGTCTTTAACTGCATCTAAATATAAAATACTGAAATCAAATTTCGTTTTTGTTAACGGCATTAGGTACACAAGCAAACCGGGTATTTTCTTAAAGAAGGAAAGTTCTTTAAAGTAACCATACTTCAACGCATAATAGGGCCTTTCTAAAAACGCGAAATCAAGAATGGATTTTTTATGATCTGAATGTGTATAGTACGAATCATAAGCCTTCCAGATATCTTCTTTTGTTGGCATTGGATTTAGCCAATACAATTTACAATCTACATTTGCACACTCACTGATGTTCCAGCCTGTTGTTTCACCAAAATGGCGATCTCTTAAATTTGAATATTTTGTTTTACCTTCTGAACCACATGCAATGCACGTAGGATATGAATAGGTATCAATTTTATTTATCATAGTATTTTATTGTTATATGAAAGTACATTCAGCTAAGAACGATCGTTTCATTTATTTTTCAAGATTATTGATGACAATAAACAACAGCAGCTTATAGCTTCAAACGCACATAGGCGTCTACATAGCTTTTAACACTGGCATTATATATCTTAACTTTTTGCTTTAATGCGTACGTATTCAAATTCTCGTATCCCTTAAATATTTTAGACATGCTCATAAATTGAACAGCCATTGTAATTTTATTTTTATTTTCAGGATTGATCAAAGGAATTTCCTTTTGAGTTTTTGTTTCTGTGTTATAGAAATTGGTATCATTCAATAACAACAAATTATCATCGCTGATTCTAAGATCTTCGTGCCACGAAGCATCTGTTCCTACAAGCAATATTTTATCAAACTGACGGTTGATGCTTACAAATATTGCTGCAATGATAACGGTTTGGGATTGAAGCATCCCTATGTTATTTCTGAATGCCCAATTTTTAAACCAGCCGAAACCTTCCACTATAATGTAGTTGAAATATACAGGCTTGATATTGCTGTTCTGTTTAAGAAAGTCTTGAAAGTGCTTGAATTTTTTCGCCTGCATCGGAACATACAAGTTCATTGTCCAGCTTGTATGCGCGATCAACGCGTCATATGCAGTCTTAACAACTTCTTTTTTTATTCCTTCATTCGAAAAAAACACCGGATCTAATAAAATATAATTCTGAGGTTTGAGTTCCGTAAAATATTTTGAAGTCACAAAACTGTTTACACAAATAAGCTCTGCAGATTTAAGAACATCTATACTGTTTTGAAGTGTATCATTTAATGAAGGACCATTTCCAAATACGATACACGTCTCGTTATTTTTTAGAGGAAGCGCCGTTGGACGTCTATACAGCAAAACAATTTTAATGCAAGATATAACTGACTGTACAGACAATAAAATAAATGTCTGAACCATAAGTCCTATCTTAATAAAAGATTTCATATCAGCGTACTATTTTTATTCGAATTAATTAAATGGCTGTCCAGCCACCATCTACCATTAAATTATGTCCGGTTATGTATTTCGCTTCATCAGATAATAAGAAGCTTACCGAAGGAGCAATATCTTCAGGAGTGCCCATTCTTTTAAGAGGAACCTTATCTTCGTAATTTTTAACAAAGATAGGATTCTGATGATCGAAAATACCTCCGGGTGAAACTACATTTACCCGAATGCCATTTTTTCCATAAAAAGATGCCAGATATCGTGAGAAATTAATGAGGCCGCCTTTGATAGCAGAATAAGCTGCTGCCGGTTTCATTTCTGTACCATTATAAACAGTAAAATCATTGCCAACAACACCATATATAGATGCCATGTTTACAATGCTTCCTTGTGCATAAGGTTTAGCATATTTAATGTATTCCTGGCAGCAAGCAACATAACTATTCAATTGCAAATCTACATTTTTTCTCCAGGAAGTAAGATCGGTATCTTCTTCAAATGGTTTACCCCAATCGGCTGTACGCGGATAGGCATTGTTAACCAATCCGTGAATCTGTCCGAACTTTTGGTGAACCGTTTCAAAAATTAAAGCAATACTTTTTTCATCGGTTGTATCACCATGAACAAAATGATGGCCTGATCCAACGTCTTCTTTTATATCAACGTTAACAGCAATCGCTCCTTTTTCTTTAAGATCGTTCATAATTGCCTTTCCAAGCAATCCGCTTCCTCCTGTAACAATTATTACTTTATCTTTTAATATCATTGTTCAAACAAATTTTAAGTACATCAATTCCTTGTGTAAAATCATTCATAGAGATTGCTGAACCTGAATTCAGAAAATCAAAAAAATACGTCATTTGATTCAGGTACGTCTGTATCATTTTCTGCTCACTTTTAAAAATAACTGTTCCGTCTGCTCGTGTAATTTTATTCTCCGGAAGATCTACCAACCATGTCTCATCACTGAATACAAGCTCAAGTGTTCGTTTATAATCTTTGCGATAATAATTCAAAACAATGCCAACAACAAAACGTTCGTACACACAGGTATAATTTGCATAGTCTATTGCATCAATTTTCAACGTCGATTT
This sequence comes from Cytophaga aurantiaca DSM 3654, assembly GCF_000379725.1. Taxonomy (GTDB): domain Bacteria; phylum Bacteroidota; class Bacteroidia; order Cytophagales; family Cytophagaceae; genus Cytophaga; species Cytophaga aurantiaca. The sequence continues at coordinate 206,835 of NZ_KB903664.1, read as the reverse complement.
ATTTCTCAAAATACTTGAGACCTGTAAAGGCTTACCAAATATCCAGTAGACATAATCCAACTCATGAATCAAATCTAAATGCGCACCGCCCCCCATATTTTTATTCGCACTATATCCTTTGCGAAAATCTGTACCAGGGCGCCAATCCGGCAAATGAGAACCGGAATATACATTAACTTCATTTAAAGCCGCTTGCTTTTCCGCAAGATGATTTTTTACATACACCAAACAATCTAAAAACCGAAGGTTGCATGCGATGTACGTTTTTATATTATTTGCTTTAAGCAGTGTGCTTATATGTTCTTCCTGCTGCAGGTCATGTAAGGCAGGCTTTTCAATAAACAACGGAATATTAAATTGTATAAGTTTTTCAATTGTTTCACCATGCAACATGGTGGGATTACTAATAATAATAAAATCAGGATGAATGCTTTTTATATCATCAATAGAATAAATATTTTCTACAGATGGAATCTCATCGGCGGATGCATTCGAACGCAATGCGATTATTATTGCATCCGGTTTTATTTGCCGGATTGCTGCAATGTGCTTTTTAGCAATAGACCCTAATCCTATGATAACAACTTTCAAAGCTCAAAATCCAGTTTATGATTTGTGATAAGAAAATCTAAAAATTCAAAATCAATTACATGATCTAAATCAAAACAGATATGATTCATCTGATAAATGAGCGTATTCGTAGTAATGGGTGTTTTTAATCCTGAATCGAAGAACACACGTTTGTACCAATAAAACGAAGCGTTTAAATCATAGACCTTAGGAGCCGACTGACGTGTAAGGCTCGTCTGTTCAAGCTTTTTCACCAATCCATAAAATCCGTTTTCTTTTTGCTCAACCATATTAAAATATGGATTACGCGCTGCAGCATTTACAGAGAAAAGTGTTATTGCTTCTTTGTTATCAAGTAATAAAGAAAATGCTTTTTCAAGATCTTCTATTGTACGGAGTGGTGATGTTACATCCAAATCCAATACGTAATCAAATTTTTTACCCGCCTTCTTCTCTTCGAATAAAACAATGTCTCTGATCACATCTATTTTACCGGCTTCATCGGTAGCCAGATATTCAGGCCTGCGGTAATCTGTTACGAGTCCGGAAGCAGCAGCTGCCTGCAGAATATCTTCGTAATCTGTTGAAAGTGTAATGACAGCAGCATGCCTTTCAGCAAACTTCTTTGCTGTCTGAATGGTATAATCAATCAATGTGCGTCCGCCAAGAAGTTTAATATTTTTCCCTGGTATTCCTTTAGAGCCACCTCTGGCACAGATTGTAATAAGTATGTTTGCTTGAGATGCCATTTTTATACGTTCAGATATTTTACATATTCCTGAGCCTTTTTATAATCATCCGGCTTACCAATATCAATCCAATAACCCACAATAGGGAAATATGTAATTTTTTTATTTTTCGAAATTAATAGATCCATTAAATCTGTTGCATTAAAAAATGTATCTGTCGGAACATCTTTTAAAACATCTTTTTTAATAAGATATATACCAGCACTTGCCTGATAGGTATACGTTGGTTTTTCCAGAAACGAAACCACTTCTGAATGCGCTGTATCCAGTACTCCGTAAGGTACAGAAACTACATATGGAAATGTTGCGATTGCCATGGAAGCGCCAGACTCAATAAAGTGGTTATAAAATTCTTCTAAATTCAAATTGGTAAACAAATCTGAATTCATTACCAAAACTGAATCGGTATGAAATTCATTCACCAATGAAACAGAACCTAACGTACCCAGTGGTTTTTCTTCCTTTAAATAATTAATAGTTAAATTATACTTGCTGCCATCACCTAAGTATGATTCGATTTTTTCTGCTAAATACTTTACAGAAATATATACCTGCTTTACACCAAATGCAGTTAAGTTATTGATGTTGTATTCAATGATTGCTTTGTCTCCTAATTTCAACAAGGGTTTAGGAGTAGTGTCTGTTAGTGGACGTAAGCGTTCTCCCCTGCCACCTGCCATCAATACAGCTTCAATAGGCAACATTGATTTTTGTTTTTTCAGATCAAGAACATGATTTAAAAAATAATTCTCATCTAAAATCGGCAGCAATCGAATGCTGCTTTTCCTGGCTTTGTCTATTAATTGAAGATCCGGCTTATTTTGTTTTAAATAAAGAAAATTATCATGCATAATTTTCTTTATGTTCTCTTCCAATGATATTCCCTTCAGTATGCCTCTGCGAAAATCGCCGTCCGTTAACGAACCAACAATTTTCCCATTTTCATTTTGTACAAATAATGTCAATGATTCATTCGTATTCAATTTTTCTAATCCTTGAAAAATTGTACTGGACTCATTAATTAAATATTTATCAAATTGAGTTGAATGAGACATGCTAGATATTTTTTGATTTTAAAATTTGACAAATCTGCTCAGACGCATCTCCCTTTCCATATTCGAAGATATTACTCAACTGTGGAGCAGACTGAATCTTTTTTACTGCAGCTAAAATAGCCTCTTTTTCAATAGGAACCGTTATGATATTCGGTGTTAACAATCGTCCTTTCTGACGATCTCCTAAATTGATAACATATTTAGGAAAGAACGAAGCTTCAACAAATCCGCTTGAAGTATTTCCAAGCATAAATGCACAATACTTCATGCATGAGATATAGCCTAGCATTCCAAAGGACTCAACGCCAATGGCATTTTTATGCACAGCAATAAATTCATTCAATTTAGCGCGTATAACATTACCCATTGTATCTGCATTCGGCATGGTAATGATTAATTGATACGCATTGCATTGTTCCAATGCTTTAATTAATTCTTCTACATACACTACATTCTTATCCAGTGCAATCGTTTCAGGATGAAATGTAATAAGAATAGAAGGCAGAGATAAGTCTATGTTAAACCGTTCCTTAAATGCATCAATACTTAAATATTTCTGCTGAATGAAATTTTCAATATTGAGCGCACCTACATTATATACGTTTTCATCCGAACCGATAATTTCAATAACTCTGTTCTTGTATACATCGGTTGAAGCAAAATGATACGTAGACATCAGTGAAATAGCATGTCTGTATGCATTGTCAATAGCACCAAGTGTGGTTTCGCCACCGGAGATATGTGCAATTTTTATATTGAATGGAAACGCCGCGCTTACTGCTGCAAACATTTCGTAACGATCGCCCAGCGCAAAAACAACATCAAAAGAATGCTTGGACCAGAAAGCAGCAAAACGTTCAATCGTTAAACCCATTGAAGAGCTTATATCAAATGAAGTATCCCCTTTAGGAACTGTTTCCAGTTTATGAGGCACTTCAAATCCGTCTGCTAGTATTTGATTTATTGTATAGCCATGTTCAACGGAAAGATGTGTACCAAAAGCAATAATTTCCAGCTCAAAAAACGGATCGTTCTTTAATCGTTGAAGTAAGGGATAATAAATACCATACTCTGCTCTGGAACTTGTCAGTACACCTATTTTCATTGAATATCCTGCCATGTTAACTTTTCATCATCCATCATAGAGCGTAGTAGTTTTTTACCTAGTACTACATCTATATTCATAGGACTGATACCATCTCCAGGTCTTTTCATTATAAGATCCTGCGGAGTAAGTATATGTCCGGCATCAAGGTTATTAAGTATATGAATGCTTCTTCTTGCAACAACAATATTTTTCTTTTCAGATTCCGTAGGCGACTTCAGACCTGTACCCAATGCAATTTCAATATTGCGAATGGCACGAACCATATTTTTCAATTCAACAGGATCAAGAGAAGCCTTATGATCCGGACCTTCCATTGATTTATCTAAGGTGAAATGTTTTTCAATCACTGTTGCACCAAGCGCTACTGCAGCAATCGGTACTTCAATACCTTCTGTATGATCTGAATAACCAACCTTCACACCAAATGCCAAAGCCATCGAATGCATTGCATTTAGATTTACATCAACCATAGGGGTTGGGTATTCTGTATTGCAATGCAGAATTGTAAGCTGATCTTTACGCAAGCCGCATGATTGAAGTACTTCCAGCGCATCCTCAATTTCACCCAACTTAGCCATACCAGTAGACATAATCACCGGTTTGCCTATCGAGCCTATTCTTTTTAAATAAGGAAGATTTGTAATTTCACCGGAAGGGATTTTAAAATAATCCATATCAAGCTCCTCTAATACATCAATAGATACATGATCGAATGGAGTAGATAAAAATTTGATTCCAATTTTGTTACAATAGTCATTCAATGCTTTATAATCTGTAACCGGCAAATGAATTTTCTCAGCCATCTTGATCTGAGGTTCATCAGAGCCCGTATTGCGTATCTGATAAGCTGCCTTAGGCGTATTCGCTGAATATACTAATTTAGGTATAGCTGTTTGAAATTTCACATAATCCGCCCCGGCTTCTTTTGCCAAATCAATCATTTTGTAAGCCAATTCAATGCTTCCATTATGATTTACTCCTGCCTCAGCGATGATGATTACTTTGTTACTCATTATTTCTTTTTCTTATTAATCACTTCAGATATCTGTTCCCAGTTATTATTAAAATTCAAGGCTCTGTCATCGATCCAGAAATCTCCAACAGGTTTGCCCATCATTAACTGATGATATTGCACGCCATTATTTTTAAGCCACTCTGTCGTCATTTCAAATTCCATCCACGTACGAGCGGTATAAATAATGATGGTATGACCTTCATTGTATAATTTATTTACATTCTCAACAGATCCAGGCAAGGGCTTTGCAAGACTTCTGCTAAACATACGTTCTTCGGTACATATGGTACCATCCATGTCAATGATTATCTGCATAAAAATATGTTTCTCTAAAAGACCGTGTCATAATAATATTTTCTTTCCATGAAGTATTCACATTCACCGGCAATCCCAACAGTTCATCAATAAGCACCTGTGCACTGTTGGCGCCAGCTTCAATACTCGCTAAAACGCCTCCGCCAAAACGCGGATTGATTTCCATAATGTATGTTTCTAATGTTTTCGCATCGCGGATAAATTGTATCGTAATAGGTCCTTTAAATTTCCCTTTACTTAAAATTTTCTCCGAAAGCGTTATAATCTGCTCATCCTTAACAGTAATTGTTTGGGTTGCTTCACCTGAAGTTACTTCTGCTCTCATTCTTGGCACGACAGAAATAAGTTTGCTTTCACGTGAAATATAACAATCAACTGTATACTCAATACCCGGAATAAATTTCTGAATCAAAAAATCATTGCGGTCATTTTTCTTTTCAAAATAATCAGCATCATCTTTATCCTGAAGTACGAATATCCCTTTTGAAGCAGAACCTTTACGAGGCTTTGCAATGAGCGGGAATGATTCATTTTGAGGAGGCACTGGAAGTTGATGATCGATAAACCATGTATTCGCAGTAACCTTATCAAACATTACATCCGCAATTTCTAAATCGCTAACAGGAAAATACAATTCCGGATGAAGTAAAGCTAATTTTGATGTTACAGCAATCGCCGCATCTACAAACGGCAATACGGTATGAATCTGTTTGCTCTTAATAATCTCTGAAAGATTGGCATACAAATCCGGACTACTCCATTTCAAGCCTTTAATCACCGAACCTACAGAAGCAATCGGCACATACATATCCAATTCATATGAATAAATATGAACCGAGCAATTCCGTTCCAAGCCCGCTTGTATAAGCTTTTCGGCTAATGAAACGCGCTTTGCACCACCTAAAAACAGTATATTAATTACTTTCATTTTCTTTGTATGTAACACTGCTTGGTATATTCACAACTCTGTCTTCAAGCCATTGTGCATTATCAAGATTGGTGCATTGACATTGTGCAAACATGGGAGCTTTATTCATGAGGTTCCATATAGGTCTTGTCATCACTCCATTTGCATTCGACTCATTTAAAAACGCATCTCGTTCAGTTCTGTCTTTCAATATAATTGCATGCAGCCAATAATTGGAGAATGCATGTTCAGGTTCAGATACAAAGTTGAATCCTTTTTTTTCAAAGAATGTTTTATAAATTATTGCAAGCGCTCGTTTCTTTTCAATAAACGAATCTAGATTTTCCAGTTGTGCCAATGCCAACGCAGCATTGAGATTGGGCATTCTGTAATTATATCCGATGTGATCGTGTGCATATTCCCACGTGTGTGGAATTTTAGCCTGCGTGCTCAAGTGCTTTGCAAGATCTGCTACTGCATCATCGTCGGTTATGATTGCACCGCCACCACCAGAAGTAATTATTTTATTTCCGTTAAAACTTAATGTTCCCATCAACCCGAAACGACCTGTGGCCTTTCCTTTGTAAGTAGAGCCAATGCTTTCAGCAGCATCTTCAATCAATGTGATATGATATTGTTTGCAGATAGTAGCTATTTCATCGATACGAAGCGGATGCCCAAAGGTATGCATGGGAATACATGCTTTGATCTGTTTATTGGTCGTCTTATTAAAACACTTTCCATCTCTGATTACTGCATTTGTTTCAAGAAACAATTTTAATGATTCAGGAGACATGCCCATGGTATCTTTATCTACGTCTACAAAGATGCATGCTGCACCTGTATATGAAATAGCATTTGCAGTAGCAATGAATGTTAACGGTTGTGTGATCACTTCATCTTCTTTGCCTACACCTGCTACAACGCAGGCAAGATGCAACGCCTGCGTTCCATTCACCACTACAACAGCTCTCTTCGCTCCTGTATAAGCAGCAATGGCTTCTTCAAAGGCGGTTACATAAGCACCTACCGAAGATACATATCCGCTGTCAATACATTCGTTTAAATATTTTTTTTCATTCCCACTAAAAACAGGCTCATGCAACGGAATAAAATTACGCTCCGGATTTATGTTTTTAATAAATGATATAACTTCATCAAACATTATAGATGTCTGTTTTATATTGGCTTAGATTGCCATCTTGTTTAAACCAGGAAATGGTTTCTGCTATAGCCGTTTCAAACGTATATTGCTGTTTCCAATTTGTTAGAGCAAGAATTTTATCATTGCTACCATACAAACGTTCCACTTCACTTTTCGCAGGTCTCAAACGCACATCATCCGAAACAATTTTTGCATTGGGATTAATTTGCTGAATGATGACATTCGCTAAATCGCCAATTGTAATTTCGGATTTGGTAGCAATATTAACTTCCTCTCCGATTGTCTTATCTGAAAGAGCTATTTGAATAAAGCCGTTTACGGTATCTTTTACATACAATAGATCGCGTGTAGGATGCAATGCTCCCAATTTTATTTCCTCTTTGCCCGCAAGTAATTGTGTAATGATTGTAGGTATCACTGCACGTGCTGACTGGCGCGGACCAAATGTATTAAATGGTCTTACGATGGTAACGGGTAGATTAAAACTTCTGTAAAAAGATTCACTTAAAAAGTCAGCCGATATTTTTGTAGCTGAATACGGTGACTGTCCCTGCTTCGGATGTTTCTCATCAATCGGTACATACAACGCCGTGCCGTAAACTTCGGATGTTGAAGTCACCAATGTTTTTTCTATCCCAAATTCTTTTGCTGCCTGAAGTATATTCAGTGTACCTTTAATATTTGTATCAACATAGCTGTCGGGAGAATAGTAACTGTATGGAATAGCAATCAATGCTGCTAAATGGAAGATTACATCCACGCCTTTAACAGCAGTGCGCACTCCGTTCGGATCTGTAATGTTGCCCGTAAATATTTCGATTTTGCTTAATGTTTCTTTAGGCAATGTATCCAGCCAGCCCCAGGAATTAAACGAATTATAAAGCACAAAAGCTTTAACGCTATAGCCCTGATTCACGAGTGTTTCAACAAGATGGCTTCCGATAAAACCATCGGCACCCGTTACTAATATTTTTTTATTCTTAAGTTCCACAATTGTATCTGCTATTTTCTTATATCAACAACCTGATGTATTTCTGATTTAATAATTCCTCTTAAATCCTCTGAATCCAACCACTGTGTATTGACATCTGAAGAATAAGAAAGTGACTGATGTATTTTAACCGGCTTGTATTTATCCAGATGTTTCATATCATTGATGCCTTTGTTTGGTGGCATAACGATGTAATAATTTTCCAACTCCAACACATTTGAAGAATCTGCGTTATGAATTAACTCTTCATGAATTTTTTCTCCGGGTCTGATTCCGACGAATTCAATTTTAGCATCTTCATCAACCGCTTTTGCCAAATCTGTTATTTTATATGAAGCGAGCTTAGGAATATAAATCTCACCACCCTGTGCACTGTTAAATGCAAGCATGATCAATTGAATTAAATCCACATAGTCTATATGAAAACGCGTCATGCGCTCATCTGTAACGGGAATAACGCCTTCTTTAGCTTTGGCAATAAAATGAGAAAGGACTGAACCGCGGGAACCAAGTAAGTTGCCAAAACGAACAACTGAAAAAATAGTATCCTGATTTTTATTACCTGCAGCAATAAATAATTTATCTGCACATAATTTTGTTGATCCATACAGGCTTAAAGGAGCAACTGCTTTATCGGTTGACATAGCAACCACTTTCTTTACTCCGGCAGAGATACAAGCGTGAATTAAATTCTCTGAACCAATAATATTTGTTTTAATAAATTCGGAAGGATTTTCTTCGCCAACAGTTACATGTTTTAGGGCTGCAGTGTGCAATACATAATCAACACCTTTTAACGATTGTGTGAGATGCGGAAGATCGCGGATATCCCCCAACACAAATGTCACTTTTTTACGTTGATCTTCAGAAAGACTATTTTTAAATTGGTATTGTTTATACTCATCTCTTGAATAGACAATTACGCTTTTTATAAGAGGGAATTGCTCCAGCAAAAATGTTACATACTTCTTTCCCAATGAACCCGTTCCGCCAGTAATAAATACCGTTTTGTCATTTAAATCATTCATTTACACAAATATATCTGTAATTGTATCCAGCAAATTTAGTGTTTTTAACTTAAATAATCATAAAATAATTACCTTTACCTAGTTAAGTGGCAATATGGGAATCATCATAAAACAGAGTATAAACAACTCAATAATTACATATATTGGAATTGGTATCGGAGCAATAAATGTTTTATGGCTGTTTCCTAAGTATTTAAATCTGGAGGAAATAGGCTTACTGAGATTAATTATTGATATACCAATGCTTTTGGCGTTTTTCACGCAAATTGGTGCTTCAAGTTTATCAGATCGTTTCTATTCTCATTTTAAAGATGGAAACAAGAATAATGGATTCTTATTTTTGATTTTATTTTATCCTCTAATCGGCTTTATATTATTTGCTATAGGATTTATTGCCCTAAAAAGTGTTTGGGCAAATATCTATATGGAAAAGTCAGCCATATTGATTGACTATTTTAATTTTATACTCCCGCTTACATTTTTCATGATGTATATTTTTATTTTTGAAGCATACCTTCGAGCTAATTTCAACATAAGTGTTTCTTCTTTTTTAAGGGAAGTTTTTTTGAGACTTTTCTTTACCGTTGTTGTGATTTTATATCACATGAATCTTATTAATCTGGATGGGATGGTTTACCTGTACGTAATCAGTTATGCAACTTCTTTGCTATTCCTTGTTTTGTATACGAAAAAGATAAATCTCCTGGATGTTCGGCCTGATTTTACGCTTTTTAATAAAAGCAAAGTCAAAGAAATGGGTATTTATGTATTGTATTTAATTCCAGGTGTTGCAGGTACTATGATTATTTCAAAAATAGATAGTCTCATGCTTGGTTCTATGGAAGGTCTTACAAATGTTGCGGTATACAGCCTGGCTTTTTTTATAGGCACTGTAGTTGAAGTTCCTAGAAAAAGTTTATCCATGATTTCTATTCCCTTACTATCTACTGCCTCTCAGGAAAATGATGTTGCTAAAATTGATGAGTTGTACAAGAAAAATTCGTTGATACAGCTTGCAGCGGGTATGCTAATCTTTTTATTAATCTGGATCAATGTAGATGATTTATTATCATTGATTCCAAAGGCTGAAACATTTTCGGAAGGTAAATATGTCATTCTGTTTATTGGTCTGTCAAAATTATTTGAAATGGCAACCAGCATTAATGGCGAAATCATTCAGTTCTCAAAATATTACAGATACAACATAGGCTTCGTAATTGCATTATCTATTCTTACAGTTGGAGCAAATTTTATATTCATACCAATATTCAGCATCAATGGCGCTGCCTTGGCTTTATTATTAAATATTATTCTCATGAATATTCTTAAAACCATTGTCGTTTGGAATAAAATTGGTGTACAGCCTTTTTCCGGAAAAATGATTCACATTATTCTTTTTGGAATACTTGTGTGTTTGCTTTTCAGTTTACTTAATTATAAAGCAGATACAATTCTCTTAACGCTATTGGTGATTGCATTAAAATCGCTATTTATAGGAATACTTTTTGTATTTGTATTATTGAAGTTTAACGTATCTGATGATATTTCAGCTACGATGCAAAAAATGTTTTCAAAAATACCATTGCTAAAAAAATAAATTCAGACTTATGCAGTAACTGTATTCCTGCCACTGCATAAGTCTGAATAAATTATTTCATTTCTTTTTTAATGGACATACCCAATGAGCCTAATAATAAAGCGATCCAAAGAAGAGATCCTACATAGGCAATTTTTTCACTTTGAATATAGTGTGCTGGTTCAAACTTAAACAGAATCTCATGTTTACCTGCAGGCAACTCCATACCGCGCAGAATATAATCTACACGTACATGTGGTGTTAACTTACCATCAACATATGCATTCCAGCCCGGCTGATAATATACTTCAGAGAATACTGCAAACTGTTCGGTAGCAGCATTACTTTCATACTTTAAATGGTTCGGATGATATTCTGTTAATTTAATGTAAGAAGAAGAATCCACTGTATAGTGTTTTGCAACCGGAGCGAAACGTACATCAATAAATGCTTCGGATGCAGGTGCAATACTATCCAGCGCCTTCATATCTTCGTCAGCATTTTTAACAATCTTCGTTTCTTGCACAAACCATGCATTGCCGTATGCACTTGGGTTACGCTGTACAACAGGTTCTCCGCCTTCCTGACGTGGCGCTGCAATGATGTAGCGCGTATTCAGCATATTCATTACTTCGATGTTGTTTTTGCTGATCTGATTTTCGATCAGATCCTGATAACGTGATAACTTAATCGCACTGTAACCACCAATCGACTTATGATAGAACGATGTAGTAGCATCGTTGAATGGACTCTTCGTAAGATTCAATACTCTATAGTAATCTTTATCTTCTAAGATCTGTTCGTCTTGCGAAGTTTTAGGAATTGCTTTTGCAATCACATTGCCTTTCGCTTTAACAAAATCATCTTCATTCAAATAACGTTTATCTACTACAAACAAGTCAATGATCACCAACACCGTTAAACCGATGAGCGCATATTTAATTTCAATTTTCTGTTTGATAATTGCCCAAACCAATGCCGCTGCTGCAGTCACAAAGAATAACGAACGTATAGCATCGCTTCTGAACTTCGAGATACGGTCTTCTTTGATCGCTTCAAGCAACCACTCCGGGAATTGAGATTGTCCATCGTTTTCTGATGTAAAATCAAACCACATAGTACCTGTCGCAATCATAAGTAATGCAAATCCACCACATACAGCAAATGCTTTAACAAGCGCTTTCTGTGCATCTTCTCTTTCTAAGTCAGGCTGCACAACTTTTACCAGCGCAACACAGGCAAGCAACGGGAACACAAACTGCGCAATCGATACAGCCATTGTAACTGAACGGAACTTATTGTATAAAGGGAAATGATAAAATAACAGATCACTAAACCATTCAATATTTTTACCCCAGCTCATCATAAATGCGAATACAGCAATCGCTAACCAGATCCATTTGGATGTATCTTTAACCAGGAACATAGCAAGTGTAAATAAGAAGATCACAATTGCACCGAAATAAACCGGACCGGATGTGAACGGCTGATCGCCCCAATACAACGGCATACGTTTGATAAATTGTTTGGCTTGTGCTCTGTCAACATTGGCAACAAGTGCTTTATAACTTGCAGAGTTTTGATCCAATTCTTCGCCTGATGCTCCGCCATTAAAATATGGAATGTACATGGTAAAAATTTCAGTAATACCATTACTCCAGCTCATTGCATATTCTTTATCAAGACCACCACCTTCTTTTTTAGCAGTAGTCAATTCTGAACCACCACGTGTAGTGCTTTTAGAGTATTCGTAATTGGTAATAAGAGAAGAAATATTCGGAAGAATAGATATAATAGCTACTCCAACTAATATGGCAGATCCTATAATAAAATCTTTATACGATTTTTCACGGATTACCTGATAGATCTTATATCCCACATAAAACAGAAGGGTGATCAATAAATAATAACTGATCTGATAATGGGCGTGGTAAATATGTAAACCAAGGAAAAGAGCCGTTACAAATGAGCCTATCCAATACTTTTTATCGTAAATCAATATAACACCTGCAACGATCGGAGCCATTGTTGCCATTGCAAGCACTTTGTTGATGTGACCTGCTTCTATACTGACAATGTTAAAGGACGTTAATGCAAATGCTGCTGAAACAAGCAATGCAATGAGTGCATTTGCACCTAAGGTCAATGCAAGTACATAAAATCCTAAAAAAGCCAGGTAACTCATGTATACAAGAACCGGCATTACTGCAAGCACAGATGTCTGTACATAACTGATTAAGTTTGCGCTGTAACCACGCCACACAGGCATACCGCTAAAACTGGAGTTCGACCATAGAATTTCTTCGCCCCCTTTCTTGGTATATTCTGCTGCTTCCTGTAAGGCACCACCGGATTGAACCACGTCATTCTGAGAAAGTTTTTTACCTTTTGTTATTGGTGCATAAAAAATAACTAAAACTCCAATGAACAGCACATGCACCAGCAAATGCGGGAGGATTGATTTGAACGATAATGATTTCATTATTTTAATTTAAAATGATGTTATTCAATGATTACGCAATATAAAAAGATTAAATAAGCTTCTTGCATTTACACAGCAGCTTAATCTGTTTTTTAATAATTTCTTTTTAAAATTTTAAAGACCCATACATACCTGAAAGCAATGTAAATATGTGCCAGAAAGGTATATAAAAAACCATAATGTGCTACGTAGATCTTCCAGCGTTCCTTCCACCCTGTTTTTTGATTTTGAGCTGAAAGTCCTCCTACCAGATAGTTAGACAAAATCGTCTTGCAATTATGAATGGAAGAAGCATTTTCCAGACAAGAGATCACCCAGTCAATGTCTGCACTAAAGCGGTAATTCAGGTTGTATGCTGGTGCCAGACTTCTCTGAGGAATAAAAGATTGATGACACACAACCATCCCCATGATCATAGAGAAGCGGGTCATTTTTTCAGGTAAAACCCGTGTTGTCTTTTCAGAACGAATCCCCAACCTGGTATCGTTCTCATCCACCAACATGGTTTCTCCATACAGTACATCGTTGTCAGCAGACTGATCGATCAGTGTCTGCACGGTATCAGAAGAAAAAATACTGTCTCCGGAATTCATGAACCATACAAATTTCCCTGTTGCCAGTTTCAATCCCTTGTTCATGGCATCGTACAGCCCGGCATCTTTTTCAGAGACAAAACGCATGTTTGGTACCGTCAAACCGGCAAGCCACTCCTTTGTCCCATCACTTGATCCGCCATCAATCACCAGCCATTCAAAATCAGTAGAGGTCTGACTTTTAATGGATTGATAGGTATGTTTCAATCCGGCAAGATTATTAAAGACAACTGTAATGATGGATAAAAAAGGTGTTGAGGAATTCATACGGTCGCTTAAACGTTGAGGATGCTGGGGACGAATTTAAAAGAAAAATAAATAATCCTTCTCATATTTAAGCTTAAAATGAATAAAAGAGCATACATTTCATTTCTATTGTATTATTTTTTTAGTAAAATTGGAAGTTGAAATTATTATCGGGTTAAACAGGCCTGAAACTTTCCTCACACAATTTCACACAAGTCTAGACAACTTACTTATAATGAAAAAAATAGCGGTTTACACATCTGGTGGTGATGCGCCAGGAATGAATGCATGTATTCGTGCTGCGGTACGTGCAGGTCATTATAATGATTTAGAGGTATACGGTATCGTTAGAGGGTATGACGGGATGATTAATGGGAACTTTATCGAGCTTGACAATCGCGCTGTTAGTAACATTATTCAAAAAGGTGGTACGATTCTGAAATCTGCAAGAAGCGAAGAATTCAGAACACCGGAAGGAAGAAGAAAAGCGTTTGAACAAATTCAGAAATTCGGCATTGAAGGTTTGGTAGCCATTGGCGGTAACGGAACATTTACAGGTGCAGAATTATTTTACAACGAATATCAGATACCATGTGTAGGTGCGCCTGGTACAATTGACAACGATCTATTCGGTTCAGATTTTACGATCGGATACGATACTGCAGTGAATACCTGTCTGGCTGCGATCGATAAGATCAGAGATACAGCAGACGCACACGAACGTGTATTCTTTATTGAAGTAATGGGTCGTGATACAGGATACATTGCTGTTCGTTCTGCTATTTCAGGCGGAGCAGAAATGGCGATTATACCAGAGTTTCCTTACGACAAAAATGTTGTCATCAATCGTTTGAAACATGGCACAAGTGATGCCAAAGCTTCTCATATTATTATTGTTGCAGAAGGTCACCAGGAAGGTCGTGCAAGTATGATTGCACGAGATATCAAAGAAGCTCTACCTCAACTGGATTGCAGAGTAACTACATTAGGGCACGTTCAACGTGGAGGTGGGCCATCAGCGGCTGACCGTGTATTAGCCAGCCGTTTGGGTCTTGCTGCTGTTGAAGGTTTACTTGAAGGAAGAGCAAATGTAATGGCAGGTATTATCGATCATCAAGTAGTTTATACTCCATTTATCGATACCATTACAAAACGTAAACCAATCAATCAAGATTTGCTTACATTGGCAGAAAAATTGAACGGTAGAAAATATAAAGAGTAGCGTTATCAGGTGCTAGTACTAGCTTCTAGTTCCTAGTTGCTAGACAAAAAGTATAGAGTACTTAGTACTAAGACCAAGGAAAAACACGCCATACCAAAAATACTAAAAAAGGAAAGAGATGCATTCTCTTTCCTTTTTTTATTGGAGTAAATCTTAATTTTTTCTTGTGGTGCATCTCTTGGGGCGATGCCAATGATTTAACAATCAACACTTGGGGCGATGCCCCAAGCTTGTATATTAAAGGCTTTCAGCCTTATTCTTTCTTAATAATTAAAGCAGAGCTCTACGTTATCTATTTCGTAGTCTTAGTACTTTGTACTCTGTACTTAGTACTTCTCTCGTCTAGTAACTAGTACCTAGCAACTAGAAACTACCTTCAATAAACGCTTCAATCTCCCCTACCGCAGCGGGATGAAACCAGTGTATCTCTGTATCTTTTGTAAACCAGGTCAATTGTCTTTTTGCATATCGTCTGCTATTCCGTTTCAACAAACGGATCATTTCTTCCCGATCATACAAGCCATCCATGTAGCCATAGATCTCACTGTAACCAACAGTCTGCAGCGCATTCACGTGTTTGTACGCAATGAAACGTTGAGCTTCCTCTTCCAAACCTGCAGCGAGCATTAGATCCATGCGTTTATCGATACGCGCATACAGCTCTTCCCGATCCATTGTTAAACCTATCTTGATCGCAGTAAACGGGCGTTCCTTTTTTTCTCCTGTTTTATAGGCTGATAACGGAGTACCTGTTTGTCGATATACTTCAATTCCACGAAAGACACGTAGTGGATTTTGCAGATCAATTTGATCGTATGTTATAGGATCGATGCGCTTCAACTCTTCCTGCATTACTTCCAGACCGCGCTGTTCGAACTCTTCATTCAATGCTGCACGTAATTCCGGATCTGTTTCAGGCAATTCATCCATTCCTTCAAGCAAGGCTTTTACATACAAACCTGTTCCGCCGCACAGCACAACAACATCGTGTTGTTCAAACAAGGAATCCAGTAAAGTCAAGCCTTCCCGCTCAAACATGCCTGCATTGAAGGGTTCTTCAATGGATAACGAATCAACAAAATAATGAGGTACTCCGTCTTGCTCTTCCAGACTCGCTTTTGCTGTGCCGATGTTCAATTCTTTAAAAATCTGCCTTGAATCTGCCGACAATACAGCTGTCTTATACCGCTTTGCAACTTCAATGGATAACGCCGTTTTACCAACAGCAGTAGGACCAACAATTACAATAAGGTATTTATTTTTCAGCGGCATGGAATATTTGGAATTGCTTTCCGTTATATTTAGTGAAGATACGGGATTTCACTATTTTTATAGAATAATTCAGTTAAAGAATGTTAGAAATAATTATTGTTGCAGGTGCACGACCAAACTTTGTGAAGATCGCCCCTTTGATCCACAAACTTTTGCGTGAAGAAAATATCAACTACACATTGGTACATACAGGTCAGCATTACGATCCGTTAATGAACGATGTTTTTTTTGAAGACCTTTCCATTCCTCAGCCCAATTATCATTTAGGAATTGCGGGTGGTTCACAAAACAAACAAACAAGCGAGATCATTATCGGCTTTGAAGAATTTTTAAAAGACAGTGCTGCCAAAGCTGTTGTTGTTGTTGGAGATGTGAACTCTACCATGGCATGCAGCATTGTAACAAAAAAATTACATAAAGATTTGATTCATATTGAAGCAGGTCTCAGATCACTTGATCGGAAAATGCCTGAAGAAATCAATCGCATTCTTACCGATTCCATTACGGATTATTTTTTTACAACCAGCAGAGATGCAGGTTATAATTTGCAGAAGGAAGGTATTACAGAAGATCGCATTTTTTTTGTCGGCAACATCATGATCGATTCCTTGATTCAGAAAATTCAATTTGCACAAAAGCCTGATATTTTCAGAACCTATTCGTTAGAGGACGGCGATTATTATTTGCTTACCCTGCACCGCACAGATAATGTGGATGATGCCGATGTATTAACCGATATTCTTCGTGCTGTATCCGCATCCATAGGCAACAGAAAATGTGTATTCCCGGTACATCCGCGTACGGAGAAGATGCTGCGTGGCACCGCTATATATAAAGAAATACAGAACATAGAATTTATTGAACCGCTGCGTTATTTAGAGTTTCTTTATTTGCAGAAAAATGCTAAAGCTGTCATAACCGATTCGGGTGGAATACAGGAAGAAACAACCTACATGAAAGTTCCTTGTATCACATACCGAACAACTACCGAGAGACCGGAAACCATTTCAGTTGGTTCAAATGAATTGGCTACCGATTTACCAACGTTGAAAAATTTAATTTCAAAGGTTGAACAAGGTGAATGGAAAACATCTGAAGTTCCGGCTTTGTGGGATGGACAGGCTGCGGAGCGCATTGTTCAGAAGATCAAAGAAATTTATTCGGTGTAAAAATTTACGTTTCATTAGAACGAATGAATAAAAAAAACCTTATCAGTACATTTTTAGTACGCTTCGTTTTAGCAATAAATACCTTTGGCGTATTTATTCTATCGACGCGTTATCTGGGTGCTGAAGGAAGAGGAACCATCAGTTTATTTGTTGCAAACGTTACCATTGTTCAATTGTTCAGTGAAATTATTTTTGGTTCGGGTTATATTTATTTTATTCATCAGTATAATAAAAAGAACATCATTACCTACGGATTTATACTATCCACGCTTTCGGGTCTAATTGTTCCGGTGATTTTATTTCTTACACATCTGCATCCTGAAAATCTTGTTGTCGATTTAATTATCAATAGCATCTTGTTTGCCTGGGTCAACTGGATCGGTCTGCATTTAAGGGCACACAAGCAATTCAACTTCTATAATATTTTCTATTTGTTCTATTCTGTATTTCAAATTGTGTTGATCTGGCTCATGATGAACAATCAGGCAAGTGTAGAGAATTACATTATGGGTTTACAGATACATTTAGCGATTAGTTTCATCATTGGTTTAGGTTTTCTTTTTGCATTGAAAAAAGAACCGGTTGAATCAAGTAATGCCGCTATCCACTGGCTTGCATTGATCAAAAAAAGTATTGTATCTCAATACAGCAACTGGCTGTTCTTTTTAAATACCCGTGTAAGTTTTTATCTGATCTATACCTTACTGAAAGACAACGAACAGTTGGGGATCTATTCAGCAGCATCTGTACTAACCGAAGCAATCTGGATCATACCGCTAGCGCTGGCTACACCGCTCTACCCGGCAATCACTGCTGAAACAGATAAAACAAAGATCATACACATGACCAATGAATATGCTTATAGTTCTTTTTGGTTAAGCCTCATTGCTATTATTATTTTATTGGCAACACCAGAATTTGTTTTAGAATTTATCATCGGGAAAGATTTCAAAGGCTTGCATACCTTTATACTATTGCTTTCAACAGGGACACTTATTTTATCCTATGCAAAGATCTATTGGAACTATTTTCAGGGAATGGGCTTATTCAGTATCAATGCAAAAGCAACGCTGATTTCCTTTATACTTCCACTCATTGCGTTCATCCCTTTCATAACAACATTGGGTGTGTATGGTGTGGCCTTAATGAGCTGTGCCAGTTATATTGTATACAGTACATTACTCATGTACTATTATAAAAAAGAAACCAACAGCAGCTGGAAAGTCTTGTTGTTACCAGCATTTAGACTGTTCCCAAGATTATAGTAACATGACTCACATTAAGCAATTAGATAGCCTAAGAGCAATTGCAGTAACTTTGGTAATATTCAGCCATTGGTGCACGCCCGACAAAACCTCTTATTATAACCATTGGCATGGTGTGATTGGCCCATTAGGTGTAGACATTTTTTTTGTACTTAGCGGCTTTTTAATAACTAAAATTTTACTCGAACAACGTTTCAAAAAAAATGAATTTGAAACTACCAACAGCCAGCTCCAGCTTGTACAAAGATTTTATATCAGAAGAATCCTGCGAATTTTTCCTATCTATTATTTATTTCTACTACTTATATCTATATATGACTTATACATTTTTGGAACATTAAAATATGAGATGGGTTTTTATTATACATACACTTCCAATTATTATCAATATTTTGACAATCCTGAAAATATGACCTTAGGACATTTATGGTCGCTTGCTGCAGAAGAACAGTTCTATTTAATCTGGCCTTGGCTGATGTTATTTGTACCACAATCAAAAATCTTACGTGTAATTATTTTATTCATTTTTGTTGGAGTCATTAGCCAATATCTATTACATAGTGTTTACAACCATCGTTACATGACCATATGTTGTTTTGATGCATTTGGTGCAGGAGCCTTATTAGCATGGATTGCCATATCAAAGGAACACCTATTAAAAAAAGTTGAAAAAATCAGTATGTATGGAGCAATTATAGCTATCCTACTTATTGCATTTGGTATATTATTTCCTGATTTTAATGTTGTGCCTTTACGTGTAAAAAATACGTTCATTGCTTTTTATTTGATTGTGTTTCTTTACCAAAATCAAAATAATTCATTTAAATGGAGCCTACTATTTAACAATTCAGCGTTGATCTATATTGGAAAAATAAGTTATGGAATTTATTTATTTCATATGTCAATACCTCACATATGGAATTATATCCCTGTCCGTATAACACAGGAATTACCTGTTATTTTAATCTGGGTACTAAATGCATTGATGCTTATTGCTGTTGCCTCAGCGTCTTATTACATAATTGAAAAACCTTTTTTGAAACTAAAAAAATATTACAATTAAATCACTTTATTACCTGCAACCATCCTTTGTAATTTTTATTCATCAAGGGATCATTCAAATAATAAAAATAAATTCCTGAATCCAATCCATTCGCATTCCAATCATTCTGATAGGTAGTATTGTGATATATTTGAGATCCCCAGGAATTATAAATGGAGAGCTCAAACGTTCGATTCACTTCTGTTTTAATAACAAAATAATCATTCTTTCCATCATCGTTTACAGTAATAAGATTGGGAATGTTTACTGTACAATCTACGAAACTGACTGTTATACTATCTGTCGTATTGAAACATACATTTGAAAGTCTAGCCCAATATATACCTGAGCTCTTAATACGATAGGTAGAATCTATAGATCCATCGTTCCATACGAGTTGCTCAGTAGTTTTTTTAGAAACAACACGTCTTAATTCCGTTCCTGCACATAACAATGTATCGTTCTTCAATGACAATACAGGAGGCTTCATAGTTGTGATGCGAATAGTATCCCTAACCTCACATCCTTCTGGTGTGTATGCTTTCACATTATATAGATTTGCCTGATTTACCAATAAATGATTTTGAGTCGTGCCATCATTCCATGCAAAATTGGAATACATAGACACATGTGCAATCTGCAAATCAATACTCGAATTGCTGCAAATTGTAGTATCGTTTATAGGTATCAACACAGAATCCGGTTTTATAAATTCTGTTACAACGATTGTGTCTTTCAATGTTCCGCAAGCATAAGAAGCTTTTAGCCAATACGTACCAGCATTGGGTATTGCTATGCTGAAAGTATGAGAACCTGTGGACCATTCATACAAATCAAAACTTGCTGGTGCCTGAAGTTGATACGAAGCAGGAATTTTACAAAAAAAGGTATCTCTACCCAATGTAAAGGATGTAGCAAAGCGTGGCACAGCATGTATATAAAATGTATCTCGTAAAATCGTGCAACCATTGCTCGCTTCTACTGTGTAACACCCATTACCGCCAGCAATAGTTATTTGCCTGGTTGTTTCTCCTGTAGACCATTTATAGTCTTTTAATCCATCAGGAAGTTTAATAGTTAACGTGCTATCAACACACAAACTTGTATCTTTAAATGAAACAAGATTCGGTTTCCATTCTGTTACGCTTACATCGTCAATAGCATAAAGTGAATTCATATGAGTATTGCTTGCAGTAACAGTATGCTCATTATCCTTAAAATTCCCTATAACTAACCATTCTTCCCCACCAGTTGCGATAAAAATACCGGATACTTTTTGATAGTTTATTGAATCTGAAAGTAAGTACCCATCAGGATTAGAAACTTGTGGTAAGAATTCAGTAAGTGCCTTATATCCTTTTGTTTCATCTGTAAAAAATATACTATCCTTTGATATATAAATGCCCAAACCATCTGAAGCTTGTACTTGTGATTGTATATCTACTACTGTACCAGAATAATATTTAAGATTAGTAGTAAGTAACGCAAAACAAGTTGCTTCATAGGTACAACCAGCACGCAAAGGCTGTCTAAGTTTAACCTGTGCATATTGTCTTAAATTAATTGTATCCTTATAAAAATCACCGAATGTATATATAATAATGAACCCTTCTCCTGTTCTTGGTTTATACCAATCATTTTGTATAGGATTTCCATAATATTTTTTTTGTTCTTCATTAGCATGTAAAATACACGCATTAAAATATAATGGTGATGGCACAAATCCATTATATCCCCTATTTACAGACCACCAATTGTATGTGCCATTATTTAATCTACCTGGAAATTCTGGTAATCCGGAGCCACAACAACTACTAATACAAGGATCATTTAAATTCGGTTGTACGAAGCATGAAAATGCATTAGAACAAGGATTATAGCCTTCGAAACTCGGATTGGGTACAAGATTTTGACTATAACTTCGTAATGAAATTAAAATAATAAAAACAAAAAGTTTTCTCATAGCTACGATACATCTACTCAAAAATACAATCAAGCAGAATAAAATTAATTACGTAAGCAACAACGGGGCTATGTGGATTAAAGTATATTCATTAAGATAAAAAATTATGCAATCCCATTCTCCTCTCTAATCCGTTGATAAATGCTCAACAACACTTTCTCCTGCTGCGCCCAATTGATCTCCTGTGCAGCATATTTTAAGTTTTCTTTCCATACTGCATACTGCTCCGGATTATCGTGTATCCATTGAATACGATCTGCAATGTGTCTCGGATCATAGGATTCAACGAACGTTCCTATGCCATACAGATTCATGATGCGTTCTACTTCCTGCAAACGTGAAGCTAATACAGGAACACCAGCATGTACGTAATCAAATACTTTGTTCGGAAAACTGTAAATGTAATTTTCACTGATGGGTTTATCAACCGTCAAGCCTAGGTGCGCCTGCATGGTGTATTGCTTCAGAATATGATGTGGCACTTTTGGAATAAAACGCACTCTGTTTTCCAAACCATGTTCTTTCACCAATGCTTTTAATACATCAATCACATCGCCGCTTCCTACAAACAACAACAAGAAACGTTCATCCAGATACTTCATGGCAAGCGTTAGCTCTTCTGTGCCACGCTCTACATTAATACCTGTTCCCTGATAAATCAGTATAAATTTATTTTCAGCATCCTCCAGTTTATAGGCAGGATCCAATGCAGTTGTTTGCAGAATAGGTACATTCATTACAACTTCAACCGGCTGTTTGAATTCTTCTACAAACAAACTGCGCTTTGCAAAATTATCGGTGTAGATGTATTTTACTTTCGGGAAGATCCAGTTTTCAATACTCTTCCAGATCTTCTGTACGCGCGGACGTCTGATCAATTCAGGTACGCCGGTAAAATATTCGTGATTGTCGTACGCAAGCGGAACACGCTTGATCTTTGACGCTAAATAATTTGGCAACAAGGTATCTAAATCGTTTGCCAATAAAATATCTGCTTTGTGAAACAGCAAATAGAAAAATAAATACAGGTTGTATTGCGCATAAAACAACGGACCCTTTTCAAACCACAAATTAAAACGATGTGTTTTATAAGGTCTTGAATCCATTGGCATGCTGTCTTTCTTTTTCCGACCAACCAATAAAATATCGTATCCATGTGTATATAAGCTGTTGCATACTTTATAGACACGTTGATCGGTTACTAAATCGGTGGTTACAGAAACAATTATTCTTGTGTTACTCATCAGGCATGTTTAAAGATCCGGAACCAAAACGGCAGATTGTTTTTGTATGCTAGTACAAACTGCTCGTCTGTTGCTCCGAAATTTTTATTAAAATCAGCAATCACCGGAATGTTCGATCCGCCAAAATGCACACGCATCGTTGTATCTAGTCCGTATTTTTGCTGAATGATTTTGTATAGCAGATAATGCAGCAGACTGTGTTCTCTGGCACGTTCATTACTGAAACAGGCTACCAGATATATTCTGCCTTTCATATAAATATAAAATTGTCCACAAGTGAATGCACCTGCTTCATCTTTTATTCCTTCAATAAAACCATAACCAGCATGTATAGATTGTCTCGCCAATGCTTCCAACAATATATAATCTGCTTTTTTGTACGGATTCCCTTTCTCTATCAGTTCTTTCTTCAAAGCCGGAACAAACACGTCTATAGGAACAGCTGCAAGCTCTGTAAAACCGGATGCTTCCGCTTTACGAATGTTGCGCCCCCATACTTTCGTCGGGAAACGAACACCTTCCTGTAATTGCAGGATCTGATGGCGACGTGGTATTCTTTTTATTGTAACATCTTCAACCAAACGTTCGTCTGTCGTATAACACACATAATCGATCGTTGCATGAAGTTCTTTCAGGCATTCAGCGATCTCTTTTTCATATCGTGCATCTCCATACACAGAGAGTTTCTGAACAAAATTCGGCAGATCAAAAAAAGACCAGCGCATTTTTTTTGTCTGAAAAATTGGAAAGACTGCAGCATAATCATCTGCCACGAAGGCCGACCAATTCGCTTCAACAACATTCAACCACGAAGACAATAAAAACGGATCTGCATTTGAAGCACGCAAAATACATGCGTCCCATTTGTTAAAATCTATTTGAGTGTGTTGTAACAGCTGTACCAAAATCAATTGAGTTGTAAGTCTGAGTAACGTGCAAACGTACACGTACCTTTAACTGTTGAGACAAATTCATCAAGCTTTTGTAACGAAAAAACGGTTTGCGCTTTCGGATGACCAATCACAACCATGGTATCGTCGTTACGCTTTGTACGACTATTATATTCAGAAACCAAAAGGCTTGCATAATAGCCGTCGCAGCTTAATGCCTGTTGCGTATATGAAGTGAGTACTTTCTTTTTTGTTCCGGGTTGTGCCATGGGCGTACCGTCTCCGATTGTTTTATGAAGAGAACGATTCAAGCGACCTTTAACGTATAGATTCCAGAAGAATACAGGAGAAAGGCGAACAGATGAGATGGGAAGTTCTAAAAAATATCCTACCGGATCCGGTTCCACAGGATTCTTTTCAAACATCCATTGATCGGATGAAGGCGCATTTCTAAAATCAAATTTTACTTGTCCTTCTTCTGAAAAACCTTTTTCATATACCGTACTATCGATCCAGACACCCAGTTTTTTAAACGTATCCTGAATCTTATCCCAGGGCGGTAAACACCATCCTCCTGCTCTGTAAGCAATGGGAGCCTTTCCGGAAATATTTTTCGTGACGTTAAAATAAGAAGTAATAATTTCCTGCATCTGCACATCTGAGAAATGATCCAGGCGATACCGATCTGTATTCATCTTCCATCCATTGCCATCGTAATAACTATCTTCCCAATGCGGATGTATGTGTAGCTGACAATCATGCCCAGCCTCTGAAAGCTCTATCAATTGCTTATACACCTGCTGCTTTTCATAAGCTACAGAAGGATGACGCTTTGAATACTTTTCAAGCGCAAGAAGGTATCCGCTATCAATAAAAAAGTTGAGGTAAATGCCATGCTTTTCTGCCAGTGCAAGCAGCTGTTTCGTAGGTTCAATAATGCAAATGCCTGCAGAGCCGCTCTGCGCTCCGAAATACAACTCATAATCGAACGATAAATACACTTTCATGGACCTTTTGACTCTTGTAGAAAACAGATATTATAGGTAAATTTATACATAGTAGGTTACACGCCCAAATAGTAGTCCAATCATATTTCTCAATCGAGGAAAAAAAGCATGAGTTCAGAACTAGATTCCCCTTTCAGCATTCTTCGAAAGATGAGTTAATCCAGCAGGTAAAGGAGTTGCAGATCATCAATGCAAACCAGCGCCCCGAAAAAATTCTTCAGGAAGCATTTGAAAAAATTAATTTGCTGGTCATGACAATTGATCAGGATGGGTTGATTGTGTTTACAAACGAAGCTTTTTTAGAAGTAATCGGCTGGGAACGCCAACGTGTGATCGGAGAAAACTGGAAGTATTTTTTAGAATCGGACAGAGACAAAAACAAAGAAGAACACATTTATACCCTGATCAAAAAACAAGGATTTATTGATCAGTTAAAACGTAAGTTTCTTTCCAAAGAAGGAGATTCCCGTACCATAAAATTCAATGTTGTTATTCATCATCCAATTAGCGATAATAAACATTTAACAACACTTATCGGTGAAGATATTACCGATAAGAAAAAAGTTATCCGTGCATTAAAAGACAGCAACGATCAATTACAGGATCTGTTCGAAAATGCCAATGACTTAATACAGGTGTTTGATCTGGATGGTAAGATTCAGTTTGTGAACCGTGCCTGGAAAGCCAGTCTTCAGTATACCGATGAAGAAATCTTAAAGCTGAACTTTCGCGACATTATTGCAAAAGATCATGTGAACGATACGCTTGAACATCTAAATAATATTCTTGCAGGAAAGAAAGATGATAAATTTGAAACGGTCTTCACCAGTAAGAACGGTAGAAACATACAGGTTATCTGCAGTGTAAACGTACGTTACGAAAAAGAAAAGCCGGTTTCGTTCAGAGGGATCTTCCACGACAATACAGAACACATGCGTGCAGAACGTGCGCAGAATCTATATTACAAGATCTCAACACTTGCGATCAACAGTGATAAACTTGATTCTTTGCTGGATAATATTCACAAAGAATTACGTACACTGATTGCTGTCAACAATTTCCACGTTGCGCTGTACGATAGAGATCACAATTATTTAAACTTCCCCTACTACGTTGATGAGAACATAGGTCCGAAACCTA
Organism: Cytophaga aurantiaca DSM 3654; assembly: GCF_000379725.1. Classification (GTDB taxonomy): domain Bacteria; phylum Bacteroidota; class Bacteroidia; order Cytophagales; family Cytophagaceae; genus Cytophaga; species Cytophaga aurantiaca. The sequence goes on along the minus strand of NZ_KB903664.1, from coordinate 180,821 downwards.
TCAGCATGAAACGTATTGTAGGTAAAGGTTTGACAGAGTATTCGCTGTTTAACGAAGAACCAACGTTTCTCTACGAAGAAGACATCAAGAAACTTTCCGAAGAAGGCAAAATTGAATTGCTTGGACCAATACCAAAGATCTGGCTAGGTGTACCGCTACGTTTAGAGGGCAGAACGATTGGTGTGATCTGTGTAAAGAGTCATAGTGACCGGAATAAATATAAAAGAAGACACGTAGAGCTGCTGGACTTTATTTCCGGACAGATCGCACTTGTAATTGAACGTAAGCGAAACGAAGAAAAGATCATTGATCAGACGGCACGTTTGAATGCGATCTTCGAAAGTAGTTCGCATTTGATCTGGTCGGTGAACAGAAGACGCGGACTTACTTCCTTCAACCAGAATTACGCGAATGCAATTTTCAAAAAATATCAAAAGTATCCTTCGATCTATGAAGAAGGCGAGACAAAAGAAATCTTAGTACTCTCCGATACGGAGTTTCATACATCCATTGATCAAAAATACAAAGCAGCATTCAATGGAGAAGCGCAGCATTTTGAAGCATGCAATACCAATCAGAATGGCGATGTCTTCTGGAGAGAGACATTCTTAAACCCGATCTTTTTACCGGATGGAAGAATCGATGAAGTATCAGGTATCTCGCATGACATTACAGAGAAAAAGCAATGGGAAATAACCATTCAGGAAAGCGAAGAAAAATTCAGAAACATTTTTGAATCGTTCCAGGATATCTATTACAGAACCGATCTAAGCGGCTACATCACCATGATCTCCCCTTCGGGCTGCGAACTGAGCGGGTACACACAGGAAGAGATCATTGGCAAACACATCAGTGATTTCTTCACTACACCGAAACAACAGGTGAACCTGATCCGTGAAGTGTTAAAAACCGGTCGGGTTAAAAATTATGAAACGAATGTAAATATCAAAGGCGGCGAATCGATCCAAAGTATTTCCAACATTCGTTTGATCTACAACAACGAAGGGAAGCCAATCGGCTTAGATGGTGTTGCCCGTGATATTACGTATCTGAAAAAAGCTTCAGAAGATCTGCGCCACGCAAAAGAAATTGCTGAAAAATCGTTAAAAGTTAAAGAGAATTTTCTTGCTAACATGAGTCATGAGATCCGTACGCCGATGAATGGTGTGATCGGTATGATTGACCTGTTAAATGAAACACCGCTGCTGGAAGAGCAACGGAAGTATGTACAGACGATCAAAAAATCTTCTGAAACATTACTGAATATTTTGAATGACATCTTAGATCTTTCAAAAATAGAAGCAGGCAAAATGCAGCTGCGACTTGCTCCTATTTCGATAGAACAAATGATCGAGAAGCTGCATGCACTTTTCTACCAGCAAGCAACATTGAAAAAAATCGAATTGCTTTACAGCATCGATTCAAATGTTCCGAAAGTAATTCTGGCCGATGAAACACGTTTGCTGCAAATACTTTCAAACTTAACTTCCAACGCAATCAAATTTACTGAACACGGATCTGTCCGTATTCAGATCTCGTTGGCTTCGAGAAACGATCTGGTAAATAAAATACGTGTCAACATCATTGATACAGGTATTGGTATAGCGGAAGATAAATTAAACATCCTCTTCGGATATTTTAATCAGGTAGACAATTCCTCTTCAAAATCATATGGCGGCACCGGACTTGGTTTAGCTATTTCAAAAGAGTTAAGTAAATTAATGAATGGAGAAATAGGTGTACAAACTCAATCGAATGTAGGCAGTACGTTCTGGTTTACGTTTGAAGCGAACGAAAGCAAACGTTCGATCGAAACAAAATTTGAAACACCTACATCCATTGCATATGAAAAACCGATCAAAGATTTCCCTAAAATTTTATTGGTGGATGATAATGCAATCAATTTATTTGTAGCATCCGAGATTCTGCGCAAGGCAGGCTGTGACATTGATACTGCAGGCAATGGATTGGAAGCAATTCAAAAAGTAAAAGAAACAGCTTATAGGATTGTATTGATGGATATACAAATGCCGCAAATGGATGGAATCCAGGCAACAGCTGAGATCCGGAAATTAAATCTGCATGTTACCCCTCCGATTATTGCCATGACGGCTTATTCCATGAAAGAAGACAAAGAGCGGTTTATGCTAAACGGCATGGACGATTACATTGCAAAGCCCATAAAAGCAGAAACACTGATTGCCAAGGTAAAACACTGGCTGCATATCCATGAAGGCGAAGAAGTTGAGACAAACGGAGCTGTTGTAGAGGAAGAAACACCATTAATAGACTCCATTCTTGATATGGGCACCTATACCAAACTTAAAAACTTATCCGGAGCTGAAATTCTGGATCAGATATACAAAGAGTTTGAAAATGAGTCACTTGAGCAAATTGTGGATTGTAAAAAATACCTGGGTATGAGTGACATTCATAATATTTTAAATAAATTGCACACACTAAAAGGAGTATCGGGCACACTTGGCGCAATTGAGCTGGAATCTTTATCCAGAGCCATTGAAGGAAAGCTGAAGTTTGGCTATTACCCTGAATTGGGAATGGAACTTGAGCAACTTTCTGAAGCTCATATTCGTTTCGTACAACATTACACTTTTATTCTAAATTCAAATTCAAAATGAGCGCAAAAAAAGTATTAGTAGCAGAAGATAGTTCAGTAATCCAAAATCTGACAAAGAAGATATTACAATTTCAAAATTACGAAATCACTGCTGTTAAAAACGGTAAGGAAGTAATGAAAGAACTTGATAAAGGTTCGTTTGATATTATCCTTATGGATATCAATATGCCACAAATGGATGGTATGACATGTGCGCAGGAAATCAGAAAATTATCAGATCCCGTAAAAGCTGCAATACCTATTGTTGCGATTACCGGTAATGCTAAAAATTACTCAGACGAAGATTTCAAGTCGGCAGGTATCAATGCCTACTTACAAAAGCCATTGGATTTTGACCGTCTGGTTGAAGTTGTTAAAGAATATACTGCTTAATACAAAGCATGGAGATCAAATACACCACACAGTTTCTGAGTAAACTCGAAGACATCTTTTCAGAGTCGGATTATATGTTGCGTTATGAAAAAGGCAACTTCCACTCCGGTTATTGCTTGCTTAAAGAAACGCATGTAGCCATTGTAAATAAATATTATCCGCTGGAAGGTAAAGTAAATTCGCTGATCGAAATTTTAAAACAGATCGAATTGAATACCGATAAGATGACGGATAAAAATAAAAAAATGTATCTGGACATATACCAACCAGCATCATAGGTGGTAAAAGCAACGTTTTTAGGAACCGGTACTTCACAAGGTATACCAGTGATTGCCTGCGAATGCGCAGTCTGCAAGTCATTTGACTACCGCGACAAACGTTTGCGTGCTTCAATCTACATTGAAACAGAAAATGTGAAGCTTGTTATTGATACCGGTCCAGACTTCAGACAACAGATGTTGCGTGAACGCATTAAAGAACTTGATGCAATTCTTTTCACACACGAACACAAAGATCACATTGCAGGCTTAGATGATGTACGCGGTTTCAACTTCACTCAAAAACGCGACATGCCCGTTTATGCACGCAAGAATGTGATCGAAGCATTGCACCGCGAATTTGCTTATATCTTTTCAGAAAATAAATATCCGGGTATTCCAAGAGTAGAGATCAATGAATTGATCAACGAACCTTTTGAGATCAATGGCGAACGCATCATACCGATTCAGGTAATGCATTACAAGCTTCCCGTGTTTGGTTTTCGCATTCAGGATTTTACCTACATCACCGATGCGAATTTCATTTCGGATGAAGAAATGGAAAAGATCAAAGGTTCGAAAATTGTTGTGTTGAATGCCTTGCAGAAAGAACCGCATGTATCCCACTACACCGTTGACCAAGCGATTGAAGTCATTCAAAAAATAAATCCGGGAAAAGCCTATTTTATTCATATGGGCCATCGCTTAGGCAAACATGCAGACGAAGAAAAAGCCTTGCCTCAAAATATTCATTTTGCTTACGATGGTTTGGTGCTTGAATTGTAATTTTTTTCTAATAAAGAATGACAAAAGCAGTCTACAATAATATACAATTCGTCGGACCACAAAAAAGTGGTCCAACGAATGATGTTAACACAGTGGTCAGACGGCTTTTTGCCCGTCAGACCACTCGCCTATTATCTGATTACTAGGCATCAAAGATCGATTAAACACATTCACTAAGTGAAATTACAACTCTGGACCATAGGAAAAACCAACGACGCATATCTGAAAGAAGGCTGTGCACAATATACAAAGCGCCTTCCCCACTATCTTCCATTTGAGTACGTTGAGATTCCGGAGCCTAAGAATACAAAGCTTAGCAGCGATGTATTAAAGAAAGAAGAAGAGAAAATTATTCTGGATCGTCTTCAGGATTCGGATCAATTGATCTTGCTGGATGAAAAAGGCAGTGAATTTACTTCCGTAGAATTCGGTCAGTACATTCAAAAAAAAATGAACAGCGTTTCAGGCAATCTTATTTTTTTGATCGGCGGCCCATATGGTTTTTCAGATGTGATCTATAAACGTGCAAATGGTAAAGTTGCCTTATCGAAAATGACCCTCTCGCATCAGATGGTTCGCTTATTCGCACTTGAACAGCTATACAGAGCCTGCACCATCATTAAAGGAGAAAAATATCATCATTAAAAATTTGATAGGCCTACCCTGCCAAATACTATTATTTTTCTCATCCTATTCATTAACAATAAAAGTTAGATCGCTGAAAACTATTTCTCAAAACGACCCCGGAGGGGTCGCATGTTTATAGCACATACATAATAGTTTTATTTTACGCACAATACCGAAGGTATTTTATGAGTAAAGAATACCTTCGGTATTGTACGTATTTTATTTGAATCAGATAATTCTATAAACATATGACCCCGCTGGGGTCATAACTCAATATCAGCTGCGATACATCCTTTGCCAACGAATTTGTATAATAGTATTTATCAATGCAGATCTAAAAATTAATATTATTTATTATTATCCCTTCCGTTTCAAACCTTCCGCCTCTTTCATATCCTGAGGTACAACCATAATCACTTCTTCGCGTTCCATTTTCATCGAACCCAAGGCGCCTCCTTTAAACTTCCGTACAAATTTCTTTTGTGTGTACGACACGGGGCATAAGCTATCGTTTTTCAAGGTTGAATAAAAAGCAGACAATGCTGCAGCTTTCTCTATAACATCTTGAGGAAACGGTTTATTCGATTGATATTTTATGATCACATGCGAACCCGGAGCATTGCGTGCATGCAGCCACAGATCATCTTTGTGCGCGTACTTCAGCGTAAGCAATTCATTGTTTGCAGCATTTCTACCTACCCAGATTTCAAAGCCACTTACATGATAACGTTTAAACGGAAAAATTTCTTCAACTGCCTTTTCTTCTTTTTGATATTTCAATTCAATCGTTTGCAATTGTTTGTAATCAGAAATTGAATCTAAACTTTCCAGATCAGATTGATAGCCCAATTGCTTTTGCTTGCGTTCTTCCAGAATCACTTCCAGTTGTTTAAATTGTTTGTGCCTGTTTTTTGATTTCTTATATAAATGTTCAGCCATTTTTTGCGGCGACATTTTTTCTTTTAACTGAACAACAACCGGTTTATTTCTGTAGAAATCAAACAACTCCCGCTCCTTCTGTGCGGCCGGCCAATCATGAAGATTCGCCATGATGATATCTGCAATTTCATTCGGCGGAACGAGATCGTATAAGAGCAGCAATTGTTCACTGGTCTTTTTAATGTATTTCTCAGCCGCTTCAATTTTCTTCAGCAGCTGATTTTTTAATTTTATTCTGCGTTCCTGAAATACATTATATCGGAAATAAAACTGCGTAAACTTATTTAATGCATCGAACAGATCTTCTGAAGAATAAATGGTGTATTCATTGTTCCACAAACAAAAAGAAACCTGCTGATCTTTTAACTGAATGAAATAATTTTCAGCTAAGGCAAAACGATTGTACAAGCCAAGCATTTTCTTTGCAAGATCAGCACCTGTAGCCTCTCCTACCTGTTCTATGATATATGCATTTACTGAGGCTGATAAATACATAGGTTTCAACATTTCGGCAAGTGTTTGCTCGGGATTAAACTGAATGGTTTTATGAATCGCACCCAACAAAAATTCCCAATCACGTGCGTGTACTTTTTTCACCAGCTCAACAACACCTTTCTCGCCGATCAGCAACACGTTCGAACGGTTAGCATACATCTTCATCAAAATACTTGTACCATCTACCAATTCAATTACAATGCTGCGATCGTTTGCACCGGCATATACACGTTGTACAGCCAAGCCATATACATCCGTGAAATATGGGTGTACATTGTGTTTCGGTTTCGTAATTTCTTCGGGTACAGCAATGCACTGAAAAGAATCTTTCAGAAAAACTTTAATATAGAATGGCGTTGCTTGTTCAGTTTGAAAAACCAAACATAACTCATCTGCTTGCGGAGAAAAACATTCCGTAAAAACTGCCTGGTGCAACTCTTGCTGAAAGCGCTCCGCGAGTGTATGAAGTATAAAAAAACTGCTTTGCACGAAATGGATGGATAGTGCTCACAGGGGGATTCGAACCCCCACACCACTTAAGGCACCACCCCCTCAAGATGGCATGTCTACCAATTTCACCATGTGAGCAGTGGAATTGATTTCAAAGATATAAAAAAACTTCGTCTGATACGTACTTCGTTTATTTAATTACAACATCCTGTATTAATTTTTCTGCTCCGTCAGTTGTAGGCTTATAAAAAACTTTTTGTGTTTTGATCTTCCGTATGTCCAATCCATCTACATATAATATGATGTATGTTCGATCTACATCAAGATACACATGCTTTACCACACCTTCACTTACCGTAAAGAATTCAGGTTTACAATAGATGCGATTCACAGGTGTATAAAACTGAACTTTAACAGGAATATACATCGCATATTTTTTAGACGTGTTGGGTATACAGCTTGCGGATTCAATGTATTGAGTTGGCACAACAACCGCCTCTTCTTCATCAGCGGGTTTTGTCAGCTTCAGTTTCAAAATACCTTCTTCCACAACAGCATTATCGGTCGTAAACACACATTCATTGCTATCGAATGTATGTGTTGCCAATTGCCAGCGACTGACATCCAGTTGATCAAAGTTATCTGTCCACTTTAATTTGAATGTATCTTTAGATGTCGGTTGATACGCATAATATTTTACATAATCATACGCCGCCTCTAATGGAAATTTCGATGCATCTATCGTACCTGCCCAAGCTACAGAACTGCTTGGCCAGACATTCATCATGATCTTTTGCGGATGATTCATTTTGAGTACCGCATTGGTTCCTGTCAATCGGTATACCTCTATGCCATCTACCGACCAGGCAATGTATTGAGGTGTCCAGGTAAATGCATAGTCGTGAAAATCTTCGTGCGGATTAAATGGTAATACATATCTTTTTTCAGACATCTGGTGATTACCGACAATGGCATTGAATTGAACTTCGTTTGAATAGCGCCCCAAAATTTCTATGTCAATTTCATTCCAGCTTGTAGCAAAATCAACTTCATCGTAAAACGTAAAAAAGGAATAGATCATACCGCTTGCTTCAGAAGGCTTCATACGCACTTCAAATCTCCCGTATTGAAACGTTTCAATGGTTCTGATTTCTGCACCCAAATACGGCTTCTCCTGCGCATATAATGCAGAAGTAAACCAAACACATAGAAGGAATAAAATAAATCGTTGCATGGTCTTATATGAAGTTCTGTGAAGTTGTAAAGATTCTATTAAGAGAAACAGGTTAAAAAAGAAAAAGGTTGCACTCGATGAAGAATGCAACCTTTATTTTTATGTGATCCCGCTGGGATTCGAACCCAGGACCCTAACATTAAAAGTGTTATGCTCTACCGGCTGAGCTACAGAATCATTCGAATTAGCGAGGTGTTTTTCGATAATTGCGAATGCAAAAGTAGCATTTTAAACTAAATAAAACAAACCTGATCTGATAAGAAAGCAAAGAATCTATACACATTCTGCTCTGAATGTCTGATATGAATTGAAAGATAGCCGATTAGATACCAAAAGTTTTTTTACATCTGCAGAAAGAAGCTGCATTAAAAAAGAAAAAGGCTTCATTCGATTGAATGAAGCCTTTTTTCTGTGATCCCGCTGGGATTCGAACCCAGGACCCTAACATTAAAAGTGTTATGCTCTACCGGCTGAGCTACAGAATCGTTGTGCTTTTACCGAATATTTTTCCGTAATTGCGAGTGCAAAAGTACGAGAGATTCATGAAAATGCAAAGCCTACAACCTAAAATATTTATAATAGCGGCACTTTTTTTAACCTTAGTTTTCAACACTCATGCTAATTCTCTAAAAAACACCAATATAACGAAAGGAGATTCTCTCTTTACAAAGAAAGATTACAAAACCAGTCTGGAGTGTTATCAAAAAGCATTTGAAGAGGACAAAGCTTTCTCTCAGCAAATGCTGGCTCGAATGGCCATGATGGAAGAAGCCTCGGATCAATACGTAATGGCCCTTTATTATCTCAACACGATGTATTCTTATTATCCGGATAGCCGTGTGATCCAAAAAATGGAAGATATGGGCAATCAATACCATTTATCGGGATATAGCTATACCGATCTGGAGTATGCCATCTCCATTTACAAAGAATATTACTACTACATCATCTTTTCAATCAGCGCCATCGGTTTTCCTTTCATCATTTATCTGTTCATGAGAAAAAGAAAACAGATTGGGTTAGGCTTCCGTCCCATTATATTCTTAGCTCTTCTAGGAGCAGCGTTCTATTTAAACAATTATGACATTACACCTTCCATGGGAATCATAAATAACGATTGCGTGATCATGGAAGGCCCTTCTCCGGGTTCGGCAGCTATTGAACACATTGAAGCAGGTCACCGTGTTCGGATCATCAAAAAAGAAGGTATCTGGTATGAGATCTCCTGGAAAGACAAACAGGCATTTGTACGGGATGTATATTTATTGCCGATTGGAAATTAAAAAATCAATCAGCTCATTTTTCTCAAGTGCCTGCACCATCTTATGATGTGCAAGATCTAATTCTACATACTGCGCCTGAGTTTCATCACATAGTACCTGCAGAGATTTTTTAGAAACCAGCTGGTCTTCCTTTCCGCAAAAACACATCAGTTTGATTTTATATTGATTGATAAACCTTATAAAATCATTCTTAGTTATTGTTAGCTTTCTAAAATAAACCCACGAAACATAGACTTTTTTTCTATGTTCTTCAGATTCCAGATTCCGTTCAATAAAACGTTTTGTGATGGCATTAAAAATTCCGGCAGCACCTAAGATACGCACTACAGCTTGTATCCAGAACGGATGCCACATGGTATACTGAAAAACAGATCGGGTAATTTTTGTTGAGGTAGCAACACGGAACCAAAAGTTATTTCCAAAACCATCCGGTGCAATAAGCACAACTTTATTTATTCGTGCTGCATAGTTATTCAAAAGTGTAACAACAAATCGCGAACCCATGCTGTAGCTCAACAACGAAAATCGTTTGATCGCATGTTTTGTCAGAATCTGATTGAACAATGCATTCCACCGATCAATAGAAATATAATCTGTATTATCTGTGTTTGCACCACTCCCTCCATGAAAAAACAGATCAACCGCTATCACCGAATAATAAGGCAATACAGAAGGAACAAATGATTCAAATAATACATTGGTTTGGCCAAAGCCATGAAAGGCAACCAATGTTTCTTGCTGTCCGCCTTTATAATAGCGATACGACAAAATGAGATCATCTGTAACAATACGTTCTGTTGTGTACATGATGCAATATAAAAAATATAAGATCTACCCTGACAAATACTATTATTAAAAAAGATGTTCAAAGTAAGTTCATACAAATTAATTGCCAAAGGGCGTATCGCTGTTGATATTAGGTTATGACCCCAGCGGGGTCATATGTTTATAGAATTATCTGATTCAAATAAAATACGCACAATACCGAAGGTATTCTTTACTCATAAAATACCTTCGGTATTGTGCGTAAAAAAAACTATTATGTATGTGCTATAAACATGCGACCCCGCTGGGGTCGTTTTAAGAAATGATTCTCATTGTCAATAGTAATTCTTCAGACTGCTATGTTATTCTATAATAAAAGAGGTCTTCCTGAATTTTTCAGGAAGACCTCTTTTATTAAGAACTCCAGACCAATTAGTCTTTCAATAATTCTATTAAGAAAATATCCGCAAGTTCATCTTTGTTCGTAATGTACGTGGGTGAAACACCATTCACAACTTTATTTTCAAGAGGAATTTTATACGCATCGTAATTTTTATTGAATGATCTGCCTGTAGATTTTATTGTAACATATTCTCCTTTATCATTTTTAATATATAATGGTGCCTGAAACTTGCCACCTACAATGCGTGCTTTGCCTTCATACACTTTACATACACCATTTAAGCGAAACGTTACAATAGTTTTATACAAACCATCATTTAACTGATATGCACCTTTTTTGTCAAACTCTGCTTTATAGTAATCAAAACATTTTGTGGTGTCAGCAGTCTGAGCATTTGCAAAAAATTGCATTGTAAATAACGAGAAAAGTAATACGACAATCTTCATAATCTGAACAAGGTTTAATTTATATGTGTAAAAATAACTTGAAAAAAGTATAATTCAAACATCCCTAGTAGTTAATTGCAAGATAAATAAGAAATTAATTAAACTGCAACTATAACAAATCCAACCAGATTATTACCTTTATACGCAATATTGTATTACTTATTCACTTTTGATTTACCCAGTATGTTTTTAAGAATCTGCATTTTCTTTCAGGCACTATTTTTAGTTGCTTGTAGTTCGTCTGATCAAATTGGCGAAAAAAAGCCCATCCAAATTCAATTTGTATCTCCAACAAAATCCAACCTTCCAATATTTGATGAATATGTAGGACAAACATTCGGAAAGTCTGACGTACAAGTAACAGCACGCATTGAAGGCGTAGTTGAGAAAGTACATTACAAAGAAGGGGATCAGGTAAAAAAAGGACAACTGCTTTATACAATCGATCCGATCGAGTATCAGACCAAAGTAGACCAGGCAGATGGTGAATTGGAAAAAGCAAAATCAGAATTAGTAAATGCACAGGAAGACCTGAAGCGGATCAAGCCGCTTGCCGATATGAATGCTGTATCGAAGAGAGATCTGGATGAAGCCATAGCAAAAGAAAAATCTGCTAAAGCGCAGGTAAGGGCACAAGAAGCATTAAAAAGCAGTCAGAAAATACAATTGGGATATTGTAATGTAGTCGCAAACGTTTCCGGCATTATCGGTATCAACAATGCGAAAGAAGGCGATTACGTCTCTCCTATTGGTACACGTTCGGTATTAAATACCATTAGTGATGTTAGTATGATCCGTGTACGGTTTACCATAACAGAAAATGAATATCTGAAATTTGCAGAGCGAAGATCTGATAAAAAATCTACTGAAGGAAAAGTAAAACTCTCTCTTATTTTAAGCAACGATCAGGTATATCCATATACCGGTACAATTAACTTCAACGACCGTAGAATAGATCCTACTACTGGAAGTATGACGATCGAAGCATTGTTTGAAAACCCGGACCGTTTATTAATACCCGGTCAATACGTGCGTGTGCGTATACAAACAGCTCAGATTGAAAATGCAATAACCATTCCGCAACAGGCTGTACGGGAAATCCAAGGTATCTTTCAGGTATTCATCATTGATGATCAAAATAAACTTCAGGTACGCATCGTGAAAACAGGAGAAAAAACAAATGGCAAATGGATCATTACAGAAGGGTTAACAGGTAATGAACGCATTGCGTTATTGGGCAATAATTTCTTAACGATAAATACGCTCGTTGATCCGGTTCAGGCAAAGACAGATTCTACACGTACTAACTAATTATTTACATGGGAAAGTTCTTTGTTAACAGACCAATCGTTGCTATTGTCCTCTCAATTGTATTGATCTTATTGGGTGTTGTTGCATTAACATCCTTACCGATCAGTCAATACCCGGATATTACACCACCGGAAATTCAAATCACTACATCATACAGAGGTGCGGGAGCCGTAGCTGTAGAGCAAGCTGTAGCAACACCGTTGGAACAAAAAGTAAACGGCGTTGAAGAAATGCTTTACATGAAAAGTACCAATGCGAATGACGGCTCTATGACCATTCGTGTTACGTTCGATGTAGGTACAGATCTGGATAAAGCAAACATGCTTACACAAAACCGGGTTTCACAAGGCACCGCATTTTTACCGCTGGAAGTTAAAAACGAAGGTGTAACGACAAAAAAATCTCTTTCGTTTCCCTTACTATTGGTTTCTCTTCAAGCAGAAGGTTCGTTGTACGATAACAACTTTTTGTCAAACTATGCAAGCATAAACTTAGTAGATCCAATCTCACGAATAAAAGGTGTTGGTCAGGTAAACCTGATGGGCGGCAGCGAATATGCAATGCGTATTTGGTTAAAACCCGATCAGATCGCACGTTTAGGTTTATCTGTAAATGAAGTAATGCAGGCTGTTAAAGAGCAGAACACAATCTCTGCAGGTGGCTCCATTGGAGGTTCTCCCGCAGCAGCAGGTGTTGATTACTCTTACACCGTCGTATTGCAGGAGCGTTTAAAAAGCACCAAAGAATTTGAAGACATCATCATTAAATCTACAAGCGATGGTGCTACGATACGCTTGAAAGATGTTGCACGTGTTGAATTCGGTTTAGAAAATTACAACAACATCGGTAGAGTAAATAGCCAGCCATCTGCTATCATTGCCATCTATCAGGTACCAGGATCCAATGCATTGGATGTTGCAGATCAGATCACCGCACAGATCGAAGAAATGAAACACCGTTTCCCACCGGGCGTGAGTGCATCTGTTACATTGGATACTACAAAGCCGATCATGGAAGGCGTGCATGAGATCGTACATACCTTATTTGAAGCAATCATTTTAGTTATTCTTGTTGTATTCATTTTCCTGCAAGACTGGCGTGCAACCCTCATTCCTTTAATGACAGTACCTGTAGCTTTACTTGCTACCTTTATGGCTTTCCCTTTATTGGGGTTCTCTATAAACACACTGTCATTGCTTGGACTTGTACTTGCTATCGGCATAGTAGTTGATGATGCAATTGTAGTAGTCGAAGCGGTGATACATAATATGGATCATGGCCTGAATCCCAAAGATGCTACGATCAAAGCTATGTCTGAGATCTCAGGTCCTGTAATTGCCATAGCGTTAATTTTATCTGCGGTGTTTATTCCGGTAGCCTTTATACCTGGTATCTCCGGAAGCCTTTATCAGCAATTCGCAGTGACCATTGCGATCTCGGTGTTGTTTTCTGCATTCAATGCGTTAACATTAAGTCCGGCTTTAGCAGGTCTCTTGCTTAAACCAAAAGATCCGAATAAGAAGAAAAATATATTAGATAAGTTTTTTGACGGTTTCAATAAGATATTCAATTCTCTTACGTCCAAATATACCGGCGTTGTGGGATTGCTTGTACGGAAATCGTATCGGAGCTTAATTATTACAGCCATAATTGGAGTCTTAATATTCATCGTATACAAACGTATTCCGGGAGGTTTTGTACCGGGCGAAGATCAGGGTTACTACATGATCAATATTCAATTACCTGATGGATCTTCCTTAGAGCGCACCGATGCTGTTACAAAGAAAGTTGAGAAGGTAATGAAAAGCATTGAAGGCATTCATTATACAACTTCTGTTGTAGGTATGTCAATGATTTCAAATACGAGTTCAAGCAATTATGCAACGGTGTTTATTTCCCTGCATGAATGGGCGGAACGAAAACAAGTGGATGAAATCATTAAAGAAACAAACTTCAGATTACTTCAATCCATTACCGAAGCAACCTGTGTAGCCTTTGCTCCACCACCGATTGCAGGTTTGGGTAACTCTTCTGGTTTCAGTTTGATGTTGCAGGACCGTTCAGGAAATCCACCTGAATATTTAGCAACCAAAATGCAAGCGTTTCTACAAGAATTGAACAAACGTCCGGAAATCGGCCGCGCTTCATCTATGTACCAATCAAGCATTCCGCAGATCAAAATGATTGTTGATACAGACAAAGCAAAAAAACTTGGTGTATCTCTTGATGAGATCAATAAAGCTGTTGGTGGTTTTTTAAGCACACTGTATGTAAATGATATCAACCGATTCGGCAAGCAATACAAAGTGCTTATACAGGCAGACCTGAATTACAGGAAAGAAGAAAAAGATCTGGCATTCTTTTTTGTAAAATCTGCCAAGGGAGATATGATCCCGTTGAATACACTTGTAACATTAAAAGAAGAATACGGACCTGCCTTTACAAATCGCTTCAATATGTTCCGCTCGGCCGAAATAACCGGACTACCTGCTCCAGGTATCAGTTCTACAGAAGCCATGCACGCTGTTGAAGAAGTTGCAGCAAAAACACTGGATGCAACAATGAGTATGGAATGGACAAACTTAAGTTATCAGGAGAAAAAAGCAGAAGGTAAAGCCGGAGTCGTTTTTGCATTTGCAATTCTATTGGTCTTTTTAATTTTAGCAGCACAATACGAAAGCTGGACCTTACCTTTCAGCGTATTGCTTGGCGTACCGATTGCAATCCTGGGCGCCTTTGGCGGCTTATGGATGATGAATCTGATTGATAAAAGTTATGTCAATAACATTTATGCGCAGATCAGTTTGATTATGCTGATCGGCTTGGCTGCCAAAAATGCAATCTTAATTGTAGAGTATGCAAAAATGCTGAAGGAACAAGGTATGACGGTTGTTGACGCAGCCATGGAATCTGCACGTCTTCGTTTCAGACCGATCTTAATGACAGCCTTCGCATTCATATTAGGTGCTGTTCCCCTACTTACCGCATCCGGTGCGGGTGCTGAAGCACGTAAGGTAATGGGCTTGGTTGTATTCAGCGGTATGTTGATCGCATCCATCTTTGGAATTATTATTATTCCTGCATTGTATGTAGTAATTGAAAAAATATTTAATAAGAGCAAATAATCATGAAGACAAATCAAATCATAATTTTCATTTCCGGATTATTGCTTTGTGCATCTTGTATGGTTGGCCCGAAATACAAGCAGCCTGATATCAATACCTCAACAAAGTTTAGCGAAACATTCGCTACAACGATTCCTTCCGATACCGCGCATCCATACGAATGGTTTAAGCTCTTTAACGATTCATCGCTTGTTGATCTGATCAAGGTTGCCTTAGATTCAAATTACGATGTGCGTATTGCAACAAAGCGAATTGAAGAATCGAGAGCTTTATATGGAATGGCAAAAGCAGATCTCTATCCTGCCTTTACCTATGGTGCCGGATACCTGCATTACAATCCATCAAATAACGGTGCAGTACCTATCGGAAAGACATATGATAATTTTAGTGCAAACGTTGGCATGTCCTGGGAGCTTGATTTTTGGGGCAAGATACGACACAGTAAAAAACAAGCATACTACCAGGTCTTAGCTTCCGAAGATTCCCGAAAAGCTATTCAATTATCCATTGTATCTGATGTTGCAACGATGTATTTCAACTTGGTTGATCTGGATAACAAAATTGCAATTACGAAACGTACGGTTGACTCACGACAAAAAATGTTTGACATCATCAACGACCGTTTTAATTATGGTGATGTTGCAGAAATTGACAAGCTGCAATCTGAACAACAGTTAGAAGATGTAAAAGCAATTGTTTACCAATTAGAAAGGCAAGTAAAAAATACCGAGCGTGCACTGTGTGTATTGTTAGCACAAACACCCAGACCAATTGTTCGAGGTAAGGAAATTGTTGATCAGGTTGTAAACCCGTACATCCCGGAAGGACTGCCTTCTGAATTATTATCGCAGCGTCCGGATATCCGCATGTCTGAGAAACAACTTCAGGCTCAATATGAAAAAATCGGTATTGCTGTTGCTATGCGTTATCCATCCTTTCAGATCACTGGCCTGTTTGGCTTCATGAGTTCAGATGCATCAGAAATAGTTTCTACAGGTTCGATCACCAATTACATTTCTACTTCATTAATGGGTCCCTTATTCAACTTTGGTAAAAACAAAAGAAGAGTAGAATCTGAAAAAATGAAAATGGAACAGCTTGCACTTCAATATCAAAAAAATTATATACAAGCATTGGTTGAAGTTGAAAATGAGCTAACAAATACGCGCACCATGAAGGAAGAAATGGCGCATAGAAAATTACAGGTTGAAGCAGCACGGAAAGTACTGGAGCTTTCTAAAGCACGCTATACAAGCGGATATACTGACTTCATTGAGGTACTAAATTCTGAACAAACCTTATTCACTGCTGAAATAAGCTATTCTACATTAATGAAAGATTATTTAAAATCGTATGTGAATTTATACAAAGCTTTTGGCGGCGGCTGGTAAAAATAGTTTTATCAATATCAAAAAATAAAAAATGTCCCGTCCCGATAGCTATCGGGACGGGACATTTTTTATTTAATCCAGGAACTTCCAAACACAACATAATAAGCCCATTGTTCCGGTCCTCGCGCTACGTCCATTCCCACCCGCAATTTAAACTTACTTGCGATCAGATAACGAAATCCTGTACCTGCACTATACGCCCATTGCGCCTCACTCATTTTTTTCCAGTCGTTGAAAGCATTCCCTACTCCACCATAAAATACAGCACTCCAGCGTTTATAAAAATCCCAGCGCGCTTCTGCCTCAGTCAATAACGTAACATCTCCCTGATAACGCATAATCGGAATACCTCGCATATCAATATAAGCAAGCATATAAAATGGTGCATCTCCAAGTATCTGCTGATAATCTCCCCTCAAACCACCGATCAGTTTTTTGCCAACCGGAAAATAGTAATATGCAAAACTATTTATGTGCGTATAATTAAAATCACTCCCGAATATCTCATTGCTTGCCAATGCATTCACATGAACCTTTAATCCATTATTAGGAGAAAACATATTATCACGTGCATCATATTCAATAATTAATCCCGGTGCGCTGATAATCGGTGTTGCTTCTTTATTTGTTACAAATGCAGGCAATGCTTCCCCTTCAATACCAACTTTTGCATTTGCAAATAAATACTGAATTCCCGCGTACCAATGTGTTAAACCAATTTGTCTCGTAGCCTGTGCATAAACCGGAACAACTTTAAAATTGAAAGTGAATTTTTCTTCTTCTCCTAAAATTTTTCTGTAGAATGCCATGTTGATATTGAAATAACCGCTCGCAATTTGATAGCGGATTCTTTGCTTCAGCCAGCTTCCTCTTCTGGCCGCGCCTATTCCCCAGCTGTTATTAGCAGTATACAACAATACCCCGGCAGTGATATCCGGCGGAACATATTGAGGCTTACCTTTAATTGTTGTATCACTTAAGAAACGTTTTTTAGGATGCAAAAATATAGGTGCGATAGCCACCCCAAAATTTCCCAAAGCAGGTTCTGTAATAATCGTTGGAAGCGGAATAAACCCATGCGCATTTATAAGCCAATTGCTAATATCTACAGCTCCGGTTGTATCCTTGTAGAAAGCCCGTTTCTTTTCTTTCTCTTGTTGTGCAAACAAAGAAAAAGATAATAAAAAAATGATAAGACTACTTACTAATTTTATAGCATGCATATTATACATCGTTTACGGAAAAATCATATTCGTCATTACATTGCTATTAATATTGTAAAGAACAAATCGTTTACTTACAAAAAAGAAGACCCTATTTTAAATTCATAAAACAGGGCCTTCTTTTTGCAAGCAATAATAAAATAATGCTTACTACTTCTTAGCAGGTTTAGCTGAAGGAGTAGCTTCTGCAGCTTTTTTCTTAGCAGCTTCTTCCGCTTTAATTTCTTCAAGTGTTTGTTTCAAAACGTTTGTAGGATTGAAACTTGGCGGGAATGATCGCGGAGGATATGTCTTAAAGCTTGCTGCAAACTTAAAGACTTCGTCCATCATACCATATGCACTACCAATATGATTTAAGTTCCAATCCCAATAGGTATTGGAAGTAATATCTGCTCTTTCGAATGGATCCTGCATCAGATTAAATATTTTTTGAAGGCGCAGTTCTGTAAACGGTTCAGCCCATAAACCCATTGTCCCTTGCATGCGTTGTTCTGCAAACACATATTTATAATCACCTTGGCGCAGCGCCACAAGCAGACCGTCATCATCTGAATAAAAGAATAGATTGCGTGCACTCTTTGCACCATTAGCAGTCCCTACAGTTCCTGTTACCGTACGCAGAAATTCCAACTGATTGTATCCATCCAAATGCACTTTGTAATTTTTGCCATTGGCATCATAGCCTTTTAATAACTTATTGATAACGTCCGGCTCACCTGCTGCTGCACACAATGTAGGGAACCAATCGTTGTGACCCATGATTTCATTTGTAACCGTTCCTGGCTTAATAACACTAGGCCAACGAACCATACAAGGCACTCTGAATGCACCTTCCCAGTTTGTATTTTTTTCACTGCGGAAAGGTGTCATTGCGCCATCCGGCCACGTATTCATGTGCGGTCCATTATCTGTTGAATAAACAACCAATGTATTATTCGCAATGCCTAAGTCATCCAATGCTTTTAACAACTGACCCACAGTCAGATCATGCTCGATCATTCCATCATTGTACTCACTATCACCATGGGTATATTTACCACGGTTCTCTTCTCTTACGTGTGTGCGTAAATGCATACGTGTACCGTTCCACCATATAAAAAATGGTTTGCCGGCAGCATGTTGTCTTTTCATAAAATCAATGGCAGCAGCAGATGTTTCATCATCAATTGTTTCCATTCTTTTTTTAGTAAGCGGACCTGTATCTTCTATGCGTTGTTTGCCTATTTTACCAAAACGAGCATCCGGGATAGCAGGATCATCGGTATTTGTTGCCCAGCAATGCAATACACCACGCGGACCAAATTTAGCTAAGTAAGCAGGGTCTTTCGGATAATCCGGAAGTTCCGGTTCTTCTTCTGCATTCAGGTGATATAGATTTCCTAAAAATTCATCAAATCCATTCACTGTAGGTAAACTCTCGTTGCGGTCGCCTAAGTGATTTTTACCAAACTGGCCAGTAGCATAACCCTGTTGTTTTAATGCGCCTGCAATGGTAGGATCCAATTGACTCATGCCCATTGGTGCACCAGGAAACCCTACTTTGGTTAAGCCTGTACGAATACCATGCTGACCTGTGATAAACGCAGCACGACCGGCAGTACAACTCTGTTCTCCATAATATTGAAGAAAGCGTATACCTTCATTCGCCACACGATCAATGTTTGGTGTAGCATAACCCATAATACCATCGCTATAAGCACTGATGTTGGTGGTACCGATGTCATCACCCCAGATGACAAGAATATTCGGCTTTTGTTGCTGAGCCATTGCCTGCATTCCAATGCAAAGTAAAAACAAAGCAACTAAAGAAAGTTTGTTTTTCATGTGAAAGAAATTTAAAATGTATGGTAAAAAGTTAAAAGTTCTATAGTTCAAATCAGCAAAAAAATCCTAAAAAATCCTACTCTTTTGAGTTATAGAATCATTTTTTTAGTGCCACTTAGATGTAAATACGTTAATGTTAAAACACAGAATAAAATATATGTAAATCTAATAACAATAGACTATAGATTTTATTCAATTCTAATTTCACTAAATAAACCACTGTGTTGTTATTAAGTTGTATAGTTTCCAAGTGGTCTGACCACTGTACGTCGCTGCGCAACTGACCATTGTTTACTGACCTCTGTCCTCTATATTAAAACACTTCGCCCGCAGTCATGTAAAAGCCATTTGATTTTTTTCCTACTCCATAATCCATACTTAAATTTGTACGTGATTTTTTATCCAGCATAATACGTAAGCCAGCACCGATGCCCGGTTTAATATACTCAAACAAATCTACATGATTATCTTTACTGGATGCCGTAGTAAGATTTACAAATATAGCAGCGCCCAATACTTCTGTACATTTAGAAATCGGGAAACGCCACTCTACTTCTGTATACAGCATTTGCTCACCTCTGAATCTTCCTTGTGCATAACCACGTCCGGAGAAACCTTTGGAATCATATCCAAGAGCCGGTAAATCCAAATAAGGAGTATGTCCGCTAAGCTGCATGTTTGCCCAGGCCCATACCGCAAGCACATGTCTGTTCTTTTTTTCTGAGAGTGAAAAATAGTGTTTAAACTCTGCCCACAACATCGTACTTTTCGCTGTACTACCAAGCCACGTTTCATTAAACCGAACATTTACATTCACATAATATCCTTTGTATGCATTTATAAGATTATCACGCGTGTCTATAACAAAATTAGCACTCAATCCACTCACCGTATAGTGACTTGTATCAAAACCATAATGTTTTGAATAAATATAATGACTTGTATATTGTTTCTCCGATACATTCAGATTTTCATCTACTATAGAATAATGATGATCGAGATGATAACCGGGTCCGAAGAAAAGGGTATTGCTTGGGTTAATTGTTTTAGAAATAATCTGATGAAATTTAACATAATTATAGGAAATAGGCTGAGCGCCTGTATTCCCGCTGGTATTATTACCATTAATATTTATTTGATATAAAATAGATGCTGTATCCGGCGCATTTGTTCCCAATCCAAACGTCGGCTGATTATAAATCATTAAACGTACATCGCTTTGTAAAAAAAATCTGTTATGGGGAGTATACGCAGACGTTTTCAGCATTAATATCACTTGATTCTTGGTTGTATACTGTGCCGCCAGATTAGACGAAGACATACGTGTATACGCAGGTTTACCCAGAAAAAAAGCAGCTACACCACCTACTCCGAAAAAGAATCCGGTAGCAGGACTCGAACCTATTACAGGCAACAAAATTAAAGACGTATTGCTATTTTTTTTAATTTTTGTTGTAGGCGAAACGTGTTTATGAAATAATACCTCACTTAAATTTTTAGGTGTACAGGATGCTGTATCCTGTGCAAATACAGGCTGATGCAGTATAAATAGAAAAAAAGAAGTCAGTATGATTAAATACTTCATGTTGTGCTTTAAAGCTCTTGAATAATATGTTTATCTAAATAAACAAAAAAAACAGCTCAGTTTATATTAGTGGTAATATAACCGAGCTGTTTTTAATTATAATATAGTTAATGATTAGTTCTTCAATCTGAATATGATACCACCTTGCAGGTTCATCTGAATAATTGTTGTGTAGGTAGAAGCACCCGCATACGCACCGCCTGTACCAAGACCTACACCAAGACCTACACCTTGAATGGGAGCCCAGAAACCTGTACTGAATCTCAAGCCAATTCTATCACTTACAAAATATTTAACACCTACACCAAAGTTTACAGAGAACTTCCAAAGAGAATGGTATTTATCTGATTTAGGATCAAATAAACCTGCTCCCAAACCAAGTGTTCCAAATGGTTCAACTTTGTCATTGATCTGAACACCACGGGTACCGTTCAATTGAAAATAATTCACGCCCACCACATCTATCACCGTGTTGTCGGGGCCATAATTTGGTTTATTGATCAATCTCGAATCCTGGTGGTTGTAAACCAATTCCACAAAAGTAGCATCAGCTAATTCAAAACCCAGAATACCACCATAACACGGACCATCGCCTAATGCGAGTTTACCGCTCCCTTGATTTACACTATTATAATATTTATAAGCGCCCCAATATTGATAACCGCCCGTTGCAGTTAATTCAATCCGCTGCGCATAACTTGTAGAATTAGAAAATACTAAAAGTGAAACGAGCATTAAAAAAGAATACAATCTTGTTTTCATACAATTGTTTTTTCGTGAATTAAAGTTTAAATATAAACTATTTAAATTATCAAGACAATGAGTAATTGTTTTAAATGATTTAAATCAATTCTAAAAACGGGCTGCTGCGTACAATGCAAAACCCGTGATAGAATAACTTACCTCTCCATCAAAACGGCTTGTTAACGGGAAGTCTTTTACTTTGTAACTGATGTTTGTGAATGACCCTCCTAAGGCAAAATTTTTCAGGAAATAATATTCCAATGTAAGCCTGTTATCAATCACCCGTCCATTAATACCCTGAATGGTTATTCCGAAATATTCCAGTGAATACCGGGCTAAAAGCTTTGGTGTAATATAAGCAGAACCATGTATACCAAATAATACTACAGGTATATAAACTGAAAACTGATTGGAGTAAGAATCGCCATTCGCTCTTTTAAGAGTGGCTCCCACATCCATATTTAAAACGCGCAGACCCGTTGTCAAACCAAGACTCCAGTTTTCTTTATAAAAGATACTATATCTATAAGAAGCTCCCATAAAACGGATATTAAAATAAGAATCCAGGTTGGCACCTGCATGAAATGTTGAATCACCATATGTGATGTCCCGATCAAGCGTATTATTTCCATGATTGAAGATTGAAAAGTAGGTTAAGGAAACAGAACTTCGCGGCGAAAATTGTGCTATGGCTTCTGTTCTGAAGGATATTCCTTTACCTTTCATTTTAAAATCATTTTCCAGATTAATATAGGTTCCAACAAATTTTCCGTCCACACGCAATGTTGTTTCAGTTGTCGGAAAAAACGTACCTGCATAAACATAATATCTATACTTGGGCATTTTAGCTACCTTCAATGAATCCATCGAAAAGGCGCCAAAACTTAAAATAGAACAGTAGAAAAACAATAAATACTTCATTATATAATAGATATTTAATACGGGGTAAATTACTATTATTTTTCGAATAGGTTATATGTGTCAAGTCATTTTTTATTTGGAGAATCAATTTTAAAAGGTAAATTTGGCTCAACTATAAATAACTCATTCAAATACTTTTAAATGAAATTTAAATGAAAAAAAATCATCTTAAAATCATATTCTGGTTCAGCACATTTTTATTGTTATGTGGATGTTATCCTCAGGATAATAATGGATATGTAAACGAATACGATCTTGTAGCTACAAATTACGACAAGGATTTTAATTTTTCTGCAAACAAAACATACGCATTACCGGATAGCATTGTATTGATCGGTGACCAAACATTAACGGGACAACCAATATTTGTTGATCAGGCAACTGCAACACTTATTTTAAATCAGATACGTACAAATTTGAATGGTTACGGCTGGACAGAAACAGACAGTTTGAATGCTGATATTATTTTGCTTCCTTCAGCATCTAAAACTACAAATATCTATTACTATTATGACTGGTCTTATTGGGGTTGGTATTATCCGGGATATTATCCGGGATATGGCTGGGGATATCCAGGCTACGCTCCGTATCCGGTTGCAACCAGTTACCAAACCGGTACATTACTTATGCAAATGACATACCCGGCAGGTATTGAAGCATCTAGTGTTCCTGTTGTATGGTCAGGCGTTATCAATGGCTTATTGAATGTTGGAAGCACAACCAGTGTGAACAGCAGAATTACAACAACCATCAACCAGGCGTTTACTCAATCTCCATATTTAAAATAACATTGATAAATGAAAAAGCTATATATATTATTTCTTCTTTTTATATCGGTAACAACGCAATCTATAGCACAAGTGGGTGAAAACTATTTAACACTTCACTACTCTACCGCTCTTGGTTTAGGAAATACGCATGACGGAATAAGCAAAATGAGTTTCAGAGGTGCTTCGTTTGAATACAAAAAATTCACTTCTGATCAGGTTGCTTTGGGTTTTGATTTTAACTGGAATGTTTTGTATGAAAAAAAATCATACGATACCTATACCATTGGAACAGCAAGCTTATCCGGTACTCAATACAGATCATTGAATGTTCTTCCGTTTATGGCAACAGTTGATTATTTCTTTGCTGACAATGATCATGTAATACAACCATTCGTTGGACTTGGAGTTGGTGCCGTATACAGCATTGAAAATGTTGACATGGGACTGTATCGTTACAATACTAAAGACTGGCATACAGGTTTCAAACCTCAAATCGGACTTTGGTATTATTTAAACGAAACAACAAAGCTTTCCGTAAGTTCTGAGTTCTTATATGCTTTTAAAACATCTTCTACTGCAAAAAGAGAATTACTAACGTTCAATATTGGTTTTGCATTCACTCCTTATTAATTAATTAAAATTTTCAAATTAACCAATCAAATACTTTATACATTTTAACTTAGAATCATGAAAAAAATCACCACTGTTTTAGCTATCATCTTTTTGTCGGCAATGTCTTTTTTAGCGAACGCACAAACGCAGGATGAAATGTTTAACTCTGTTTTCAAACAGGAAAAAAGAGCATACTTCGCAGAGAATATGCATTTAAAAACGGAAGAATTTGATAAATTCTGGACGATCTACAATTCATTTGAAACAGAGCGTTCTAAAATAGGCTCTGAACGTATCACATTACTTAAAACGTACGTTGAAAAATACCAAACAATGAGCAATGAAGATGCAGATGCATTTATGAAAAAATGGTTGGCAGTAGATAAGGCTGAAGATGCAATGCGCATCAAATATTATGGCAAGATGAAAAAAGAATTGGGTGCAAAAATTGCTGCTCACTTTTTACAATTAGACGATTATATTCAGACTGCAATCAAATTCGAAATTCTGGATGAACTTCCATTCATTGGAGAATTTTCTAACTAATTAATTAAGGGAGTTCAAATGAACTCCCTTTTAATTTTTATTTTGTAAAAGTGATAATTGATTTTTGGTTTCTTTTTTTTATTTCACATATGGTTGTTCAATTACAACCTCTTGCTTCACCCATTGTTTTTTAGTTATATCCCAATACGATTTATTATTCATCATATTATCTATTGTCATTGGATATGTGACATCTTCCTTCCACAAAGGTATGTTATCTGTATCGAATGTTATAATGGTCTCATACCAATGTATACTTGCTCCGGGATTGAAATGGATCACAATACGTTTTACCGCTCCGTTTGAATGAAATTCTTTTATCTCTGTTGAAATAGAATAACTCGCAAATACATCTTCCTGCTCAAACGTTATATTGCCTTTAAGATCATAAAATCGAATTCTAATTTTTTCACCCTGTACATTTCGTGCCGGAATTTTAGCAGAGATCTTTTTTGTATTCGTATAATAATAAAACATCGTATCTGACTTCTTGGATACTTTAGTTTTTTTCTGAACTGTTTTTTTATCTGAAGGAACTTTGGGAAGTGTTCGTTTAATTGAAGTCGTATCCTTTACAGAATCTGACCTATAAGCTGACACAGGATTAGATATATTGTAAAGTGTATCTTTATTATTTGCCTGCTTCTTCAACACATTGATTTCTTTTTTTAATGAATCGGTTTCACGTTTGAGCTCTTCCAGCGCAGCATCGTGATTGGTATTATTCTCATAGATGAAATTGCAACCACAAAAAATAATACAGAAAATAAATAGCTTATATACGTTCATACTGAATTCATTTATTCTAATAAAAGAATGAAACATGTATTTTACTCATGCTCAAATTAGTTGCATAAATTTCATGCCAGTTTATTCAAGACATTATGAAGCTTGTATCGTGTGTGTACTTATATGAAAAAGGTCTGACTACATTCAGCAATCAGACCTTTTTAAATGCATTATATACTTCCTATGTTAATCTCTAAGTTTTAATGCAGCTGCTTTTTCAAAATCGGTGTATTGAGAATTGTCAACACTGATTGAAACAAAACGAATTTTACCACCTGTAAATGCGTTTACAGATTTGTACAATTGACTCACAGGATCTCCACTATCATATCCTACGCAAAGTCCGTCACCAACCAAACTAAAGCTGCCAACCTGTGCACGCATAGGTCCTTGAGCAACCACCTTATCATTGATATACAATTTCATGGTACCAATGGATTCATGATACGGACCAACTTTCTCTTTGATAAACTCCATCCCTACAGTGTACTTTCCTGGTTTTAAAGGAACGGATGAGATAAATTGTTGCTCAGGTTTTATGCCAAGAAAATTATAAACATAATACAGTTTGTGATCTTTGATAAATAACGCATGCCCGCCAAAGCGCGAACCATGAGCAAAAATAACTCCGCTGCAATTCGCATCTGTGATTTCAATGTTGGCTACGATCTTATAGGAACGCCCTCTGATATTTGCAGCAACTGCTTCTGCAATTGGGCTTGCATGCGGGTAATATGTATATACATCTCGAGGCTTTTCTTCTCTCGGTCGAACAATAGAAAGAATTTGTACCGTAGTACGGTCATCCAAAGGTTTAGCATTATTCTTATCCGCTTCTTCATCCCATGCTTTGATCAACGCTGCTAATTTTTCAGGATATTTTTTAGCAAGGTTATTCGCTTCTGCGCGATCTACATCTACATGATACAATTCCCAGACATCTTTATCAAAATTACCTTTGTCGGTTAACGGAGCATGTACAGCTACAGCCTTCCAGCCATCTTCCCACATAGCACGGGTACCTAACATCGCATAATACTGACGGTGTTTTTGTGTAGGCGCTGATGGTGTTGCATCAAATGAATACTTCATAGATACACCTGATAACGGAAATTGTTCTACTCCTCTGTAAGTAGTTGGCATAGACAAACCACAGATTTCCAAAATAGTCGGAACAATATCTACGGCATGGTGATATTGATTACGCACTTCACCACGTGCTTTAATACCTTTAGGCCAAGTAATAACCAATGGATCTGACGTACCTCCTGAATAGTTTGAATACCGTTTAAACATTTTGAATGGAGTTGAAAATGCTGCTGCCCATCCTGTAGGATAATGTTCGTAGGTATTCGGTCCGCCCAGTTCATCAATCAGCTTCATGTTTTCACTTAATTCATCCGGATAACCGTTAAAGAATTTATTTTCATTTACAGAACCACTTGGGCTACCTTCACCGGAAGCACCGTTATCAGCAGCATACATGATTACCGTATTTTCATACTGACCGGTTTCTTTTAAGTACTCAATAACGCGACCGATCTGCGCATCGGTATATTCAGAGTAACCTGCAAATACTTCACACAAACGTGAGAATAATTTTTTCTCATCTGCATTCAAGGTATTCCATGGACGAACAAAATCTCCAGAGTTTGCCTGATCTGTTGGCATCGGATTAAAATCTGTCAGCTTTGTGTCCTTCGGTAAAATTCCTTTTGCAATCATACGAGGTAATACCCATTCACGGTATGCATCATATCCATCGTCAAACTTTCCTTTATACTTTGCAATATAATCTTTCGGTGCCTGATGCGGTGCATGATTTGCACCCGGGCAATACCACATAAACCATGGCTTAGAGGGATTCGCAGATTTTTGATCGGTAATCATTTTAATAGCCTGATCTGCCAGATCTTTAGAAAAGTGATAGCCTTGTTCCGGACTATACGGTTGTTCTATGTAATGATTGTCTTCTACTAAATCGGGATACCACTGATTGGTCTCGCCGCCAATGAAGCCATAGAAACGATCAAAGCCCATTTGTAAAGGCCATTGCTTTTTATTTGCACCAGACGATAGATCTGTTTCAGGAACATTGTGATTTTTACCAAGCCAGAATGTACTCCAGCCATTATCCTGCAACACATGTCCAAGGGTTGCAGCCTGATCAGGTATTTGTCCGCTAAATCCTGGGAAACCACTTGAGCCTTCTGTAATACAGCCCATACCATTCAGGTTATGATTGCGACCCGTAAGAATAGTAGAACGTGTCGGAGAGCACAAGGCAACTGTATGCCACTGTGTGTACGTTAAACCATCTGCAGCAAGACTATCCAATGTTGGCATATTTACTCGACCCCCATAAGGAGACCAGGTAGCTAAACCGGTATCATCGTATAAAATGAATAATATATTGGGAGATCCTTCCGGAGCTTTTTTACGCATATATGGATCCCAATCAGGTTTTGAATTGCGTACATCCAATTGTATATCGCCTTTAAAAGCAGATGTAGAATCGTTGGAAGAGTTTGTTTTATCCCCTTGATCCTTGCAGCTAAATGTAACCAACGCTAATGCTAGACTAAAAAAAGCAATCGAATTTCGAACAGTATTTTTCATATGATAAAATTTAAAAGAATAAAATGAATATCTTTCGCTACAAAGATAAATACAATTTCATAAAATATGCCACCAATGATCTATATCATTAAATTCATTTTAGTGATATAGAAAATATGCCAAAAAGAATACATACAAATATTTTATAGAACTAAAATTCAGTTGTATTTAGTCAAACGAAAATATCCTTTTGAAGTCTTTTTTCATATCTACAACCAGCCAATTCTTTTCTTTCGCTTCAACTAGAGCCGTTTCTAAATGTCCGCTTAATGTTTTCAGATCGTATTCATATTCTCTTGTAGCATCTGTATGATGTAGAATCACACACATGCTTTTATATTTGCTTCCGCTTGTATATTGCATCATTGCCTGATCTCCATCGCTGTTACCTCCACAGAATACAGGAACCTTACCTATAAACTGATGAATAGCCTGCGGTTTCCCGGCTTTATCATCTACATAAGGTGATCCGGCTGTTTTTGTGATCACAGGCTTACCATCTACCACGTCATATTTCACTGCAGCATAACTGCCTATTACCTGATAGGGAGGAATGCCATATGCTTCTTCTGTCCATACGCGCATAAAATCTACACCACCACCGCTTACAATAAATGTTTTGAACTCATTTGCGCGTAAATAGTTTAACAACTCAACCATCGGCAGATAAATTACTTCTTTATATAACTTATGAAACTTAGCATCTCTTGCTGTATCGGCCCAATTGCGAACAGCAAGATTGAATGCATCTTCTGTTTGATTGGTATGACTTGCAGCCAGTAATTTTAAGAAGCCGATTTCACCTGCTTTTTTCATAGGACTCAGATCGCCATCTAAAATACCTTTTAAAACCTGGTCTTTCTGAAACTCCGGATGTGTTGGTGCCAGCGCTTTTAAATTCGCAATAGCAAATATTAATTGATTCGGAACAGGTTGCTCCGGCCATAAGGTACCATCATTATCAAACACAGCAATTCTATCTGGCACAGGAATAAAATTGGGAGAACTTGTATCTGTAACATCTTTCACCCACGCTTCAATAAGCTGTCGTGTGCTGTCAGACCAAGAGGATAAAGCCATTTGGTCTTTCGCTTCAACATCTTCTGCTTTATTTAAATGAGCATTATCCTTCGTAGTACAGGCATTGATACTCGCAGCAAGGACTAAATAAATAAAAAACTTTTTCATGTGAGGTTTATTTAAAAATGCTTTTTTTATTTTAAAACAGATACTCATCTCTCATTCTTCAAAAGAATAATTGACATGTTTCAAAACAATTCAAATATAAAAAAATGTCGGATAAACTGTAAGCTGCCCAAACAATCTTTTTGGTTTTCCAGATACTTTATCCAATATTAGTATCAGAGTATAACTTCTTTTAATACGACTTCTATGATTTCAGCTCGAACAATTATTTCCTTTTTTTTACTAGCAATTCTTTTGTCCTGCAAACAAACAGATAAAATAACTTCAAATACATCGCATGATTCTACTCAGACAGATTCATCAAAACAACATTCATTAGGTTATATCATGCCGGGCTTGGATCATGGTTTCGAGCAGTCGCCAATCAATATCAATTCCAACGATTCTTCATCCAATAATACGCATAAGATCACCTTGTATTTTAATGATAAAGTAAATAAAATTGAAAATTTAGGACATACTGTTCAATTGGATTTTCAAGCAGGAAGTACTATTACCTACGACGATACGGTGTTCACCTTTAAACAATGTCACTTCCATACCCCTTCCGAACATTTGATTGATGGTATAACATTTCCAATGGAGATGCATATTGTGAATGTATTGACAACGGCACCCAAAGACAAGCCCCAATATCTTGTTATTGGAATTTTATTTAAAGAGGGTAAGGAGAATGCGTTTATCAAAGACTTTTTAAATCTAATTCCAAAAGAAACAGATGCCAATGTAAAAGTAAAAGCAGGCACCATAAAATTATCGGATTTATTCGGTACCATTCCTAAAGAACTTAAGAATCATTATTTCAATTACAAAGGTTCTTTAACCACTCCTCCTTATACCGAAGCGGTACGTTGGTTTATTGCAAAGCATATATTTGAAGCTTCAGCAGAACAAATCAAAGCGCTGAATGCATTGGAGGGCAACAATGCACGACATGTTCAGGCGCTGTATGGAAGATCTGTTGTATCAAATTAATTTAAAAAATCGCTATCAATAAAAAAAGGTCATCCGTTAGGGATGACCTTTTTTTATTGAATGTATACCTAATGAATATTATCTTCCTCTACCACCGCCACCCATGCGACCGCCGCCACCCATACCACCACCGCCTGCACCACCAAATCCGCCGCGTCCGCCAAATCCACCATCTCCGCCGCCCATATTGCCGCCACCCTCTGGCTGCTGACGATTCATCTGTCCACCGCCGCCTCCTGCACCTGCATTGCCCGCACCTGCTCTATTTGCATTCCCTGCGTTCCCATTTCCACCGGCAGGCTGACGTGTTCCTGTATTATTACCTCCTGCATTCTGATTGCGTTGACCCGTTGTTGCACGCGGTGCGCCAGTGGATTGTCCACGTTGCCCATTACTTTTATCCATCGTACTTGGCTTCGAATAATTTCCTCTCTTAACATCATTGGTTGTGGCACCATTCCGTTTGTTATAGATATTATTCGAACGATCAACATTTATATTTATATCATTATGTATATACGTTGGACCATGCGGGCCATACATGCCACCATGATAGTGTGCATAGTATGGAGGACGATACATTGGCGGTCCGAAATATACCGCGTGATAACAACCATAATAAGAATGAACGCTCATGCTCCAACCCATATACGGACTATAATGCATGCTATATCCATACGTCATCGGCATTGGATAATAATACGGGCCATACCATGGATTGTAATAATACCCTGTTCCATATACTACCGTACCGCCATACACATAACAGCCCATGTATGCTGGTGTATAACCAACATACACAAACTGAGGTGTTGTTTCATATATGTATACATTCTGTGCATTGTAAGCCGGTGAGCTTGGTGGTATCTTATCCAGATCTTTTGGACGTTCATCACTTACCTTCCACGGGCCTTTTGCATTTTCAGATATAAACCAAACACCGCTTTCCAATACATAATAACTTTTACCGGATTTGATCACCGTGCTACTTGTGTTCTTTGCAAGCTCTAGTGATGTGCCTTCAATTTTTTCAAACACCGGCTCACCATTATATGTTACGGTACACGTTGCAGAATCTCTGCTTACTTTTGCTGTCTGAGGAACCTGTGCTTCTTTAACCGCATCCTTACTGGCATCTGTGCCGGCAATACTTGCAAGCACATCATCCTTTTCAGAACCTGCCGGTATTTTTTTAAAGTCTGCCGGTAATTTATCAGCTGCAATATATTCCCAGGTACCATCTAACTTCGGAGCGGCATACCATCTTCCTGAGAGTAATACATAATACTTCTGATCATTGATATTTTTGAAAATATCATCTTCTGAATTCGAAATAAAAAGCAAACTTGTGCCTTCTACATTTGAAAATTGTGCCTCCCCTTTTGTTTGTATCAGCTCAGCCGGAACAGTACTGATCAAAATCGCAGGCGCAGCTTCCTTTTCTTCTTTAGAATCTTTTGATACAGGAGCTTCATTTAACTTACCTTCACTTTTTAATTTTTTATCTAAAGCAGAAACATTGCCCGGAAGCTTTGTGGTTTCAACATACCCTTCTTTTGCTGTTGAAGAAACATACCATGCACTGCCACCATACAAATAAAACTTACTATTGCCGGGATCCTGAACAAGTAAAAATGCCGTATTGATCACACGCTTTACATTCAGTTCTTTATCTTCTTCGATCTTAGGTTCTCCATCAATAATAACAAGCGTTGTAGGCGCATTCTTATAATAGATGAACGGAGCATTATTATTAAAATTTTTATTTGTATTGTCTTGTTCTTCTTTTAATGCAACATGTATATCTGCCATTGAACCGGAGATCTTAAGCTTAGGGATTTCTGTTTCCAAAATAGATCTGATCTCAGCAATTTTAGTTGTATCCGTTACATCCGGCAATTTAATATCCGTAACCGTTATGCTTACAAGTGTGGTAACTTGAGTTTTCGTATTTGTTGATACAGTAGCGTCAAACCAAAACAATCCGAAAAGATAATCATCTGAAGATTTGTATTGGATTGAAAAAGGAGAACGGCCACTAACCATATTACCTTCTACACTTTCAGGCTGAAACTGATAGATGGTAATTTTTTCAGCATTCTTGCCTGTAACAACTTTAGGCCATTGTGCAGATACACCATTGCATATCATTGCAAGGAATAAAAAAAACATTCCTGATCTGATTAAACGAATATTCATATGCGTTGTAATTTATAATTATATAAAAATAAAAGACTACTTGTTTTAAATAGCAAAATGCTTTTAAAAGAGCATTTAAAACTCTGGAAAGATAATGTTATTTTTTGACTTTTATCTCACCCTATATCGTCAGTACCTTATTATGACAAGTATCAATATTCTCACTTTAAATTTTCATTTATTTGAACCGTAAAATATGTGGCACAAAAAACATGTTATAAAATCATAAAAAAATTAATTAAAACATGTATACTTGTATTATAAACTAAATTTTTAACTGATGACAAAGTATATACTTACGTTCCTTTTTACATCTTCCTGTTTATTGGGGCAAGCTCAGGTATTCTCCGATAGAGACAATCTTAAAAAAGACACTGTTAAACAAGAAGAACCTTATCCTTATCTGCTGCCTATATGGGGAAAGAAGGTTGCCGCGAAAGGTTTTAAACTTCCGTATTCAGGAGGATTGGGGCTAAATTATTTATGGCAAAAATCGGACATCACTGTTAGCAATCTACAAGTTGGTTTCAATCATGGCACCATGTACAACATGGACAACATTGTTCACTTCAATAATGCAACTGCCACGTCACAAGGAATCAATATACGTCCGGATGTGTGGGTGCTTCCCTTTCTGAATGTTTACGGGATTCTTGCCAAATCAAATTCATCTACTGCAATTGATATT
The DNA here is from genome assembly GCF_000379725.1 of Cytophaga aurantiaca DSM 3654. Taxonomy (GTDB): domain Bacteria; phylum Bacteroidota; class Bacteroidia; order Cytophagales; family Cytophagaceae; genus Cytophaga; species Cytophaga aurantiaca. The sequence goes on along the minus strand of NZ_KB903664.1, from coordinate 147,598 downwards.
GATCTCCAGATCCCGACAGACCCATCCGTGCCTGGCTCTGATTGGCAAAGCATTGCAAGTTTTCAAACGAAAGCAAATTTCCAAGGCACGACAGCCGGTTTTGGACTAACTCCAACAATGGGTATCAAAGGCTGCTGGATGGCGATGGATATGAACTTCACCTGGACCGATATTCCACAGTTAGACAAACCAGCCTTTATCTATATATTCGGACCAAGAGTTGGGAAAGCGTTCAAACTGCATAAGCCCGATCAAAATGTTACTTTTTGGGTCGGAGGTTTTCGTTTAAAAATGAGTTCCAGTACATCCGGCTCAATGCCTATAGGAGATCTGTTTAATACAGAGGGCATCGAACAGAAAATAGATAATGGCTACACCAAAATTGATGATGCACAGCAAAACGTTGACACCTGGTGGGCTGGACTTAGTCCGGCGGAACAGCAAAGACCTGGAAACATAGCAAAAAAAGATGCGGCAGAAAATGCACTGGCTAAAGCTGAAGCTACCTTAGACGGTTTATCTACTGTGGTAACGAATGCAGAAAAAGCAACCGTACAATATTCTCTTTCTAAAAGACCAACACAAATGTGGAACTTCTTAGTAGGTAGCCAATTTCAATTTAACAGACACTGGATGATAAGAGCCGAAGCTGGTTTCTTTGGAGGGAGAACCCAAGTAATTGCAGGTCTGCAATACCGATTTGGATTGTAAAATATATTGTATTCAATAAAAAAAATCCGTCCCGAGCAATCGGAACGGATTTTTTCATTTTAATTTTTCTTGATCAATTATTCAGCAACAGCATCTTTATTCTTTTTACCTGCGCCAATCGGAATATTTAACTTAATAAAAAATGAACTGTTATTGCTGCCTGCAATGTCTTTGTATACATCCGTTAATCCATAATAGTATTTCACCCCAATCGTTACGCCTTGTGTTTTTTGAAATTTATATCCAAAGCCGCCAACAAAACCAAAATCAATGCGATGAATATTGTCCGTATTTTTTTCTTTGATCTTTGCAGTCGTATTACCACTATCAGATTTGAATTCAACCCAGCCCTTCGTCATTAAACCCGCTTGCGGACCGGCTTCCAGATAGATTCTATTTTTGAATTGATATTTGGCTAATACAGGTACTAAAAAATAATCTATTTTCTGACTGTATGTTCCGCTTGCATTGTATGTTGAAGCATGTAGCTGAATTAAATCAGAAGCAGATAACTCTTTTGTCCCTAAATTTGATTTTACCAGCACGCCTGTATACAAGCGCCACGATTTTTTAATCTGAATATCAAAATAGAAACCTAAATTAAAAGTCGGAACATACTTCGTTGATTGCAAGGAAGAGATGTGGGAGAAGTTTGCTCCGCCTTCCAAACCGAATTCAATTTTATCAGAATTCAGTTTATCTCCCAAGAGCAATGAAATCAATACCTGAGAATGTGCCTGATAAGCGAATAAAGAAATCAATAAAATAAAGATGCTTTTTTTCATATACGATAGTATTCATTCAATTCATTAAAAGTAAATATAAAAATCCCCCAACAGCAACAGTTGTCCAATAAAATCATTTTCACCTATAACGTTTTAAGTTTCTCCATTGCTTTATTCTTCTTCGAAGCTCCTCCGCGCCTGAATGGTATATCTGAAGTAAGCGTAACACGCAGTGCATGATTCATTCTGGCTCTGTTATCTGTATCTGGCGAGTCATCAAAATTAGGTTGATTCATGTATCCGAGTTCCAGTCTCCATTCCTTTTTTTCATCCAGATTCATTCCAAAGCCCAGGTATGCCCGGTTCTGATCTAAGATCCGATCCGCAGGATTAAAGACCAACCAGATCTCGTCATATACAACGGCATAATATTTTTCACCCAGATTAAAGGATTTTTTAGCCATCATGATGAACGACGTTTCATATTTGTAATAATCAAACGTCGATTGTGCAGGATCTGTCTTTCTGCCAAGCCAGCGTTCTTCTATTCTGAAACGAAATTGCCACATGCCTTTCGGTCGTGCTATACGGATCAGGTATTGCTGAAACAACCTGTAATCCGGCCAGTTGTATGGCTTCGATGCCTCATCATACGGATAATTATATTGATACGCAATCCCTGCATTGATGCGGTTACCCGAAGGCAAATAATAATTCAGTCCGACTCTGGCAAACAAGGCATTTTGTTTCAGTATCACTTCATCCCGGATCCAGAACGCTTCACCCATTAATCCCCAGGGCTTACCTTCTCTAAAAGCATGGTAGCCTTCATAGCCATACCAGCCTGTATAATTTACAGGATATGATTGTGCACTACTCTTGAAAGATATAAGCACCTGTATAAAAAGAATGAGCGAACACATTCTGAACATACGGTACTGCTGAATATTAAAAAGTAAAAGACGCATCCTGTTTTAATAAAAGTAAAATGATCATGGCAATCCCTTTATAAAGATTCATATAATGCATGTAAATTCAAATGTATTGCGATACTTCTATGAATATGAAAGCAAATTTGAATAAAATAATCAATCAGGTTTAAAATCAGAATACCCCTTTCATAATTTTTTTAGATCCCCGTCCCTGACAATGCAGTAATCGGATACTATCCTTATAAGAAATGAATGTTTCTTTAATACGACTTTTGGGCACATAGAACAAATCTCCATCCAATGCACTGGGCACACTAGGTACATACACCGCAATCATATTGCCATCGAGTTCTTCCACAAGATAGGCCAGCTGCCAGGAATCTTCAATATCTAACAATACCACTTTATAAGCTGATGTATCATTTGCTCCAATCATTGATTCACCCATTTGCTTCATAAACGTGTAACCCGGCAAACGATTCAATAAATTATCTTCAAGCCAGATTACAGAATTCATTGCTACTTTAAGTCTGGCAACCAATCCCATCAAAAGACCAACCAAAATGAGTATTAAAAAAACAGCCCAATATGCTTTACCAATTCCAAAAAGAGAATGATACGGCAATAGATCTGCTATGGGATTTGCTATTTGCTGAAGTTTTTCAAATACCTGTTCGAGTACAATAACAACCACCAATATCGGTACTGTAAATACAATGCCTCGTAACAATGTATTTTTTAATATAATCAGTATTTTTTTCATAAATAAGTCTTGTAGCAGCGTACAAAAATATAAAAACTTCAGCAAACTTTTTATTTATATTAATTACACGAAGTCGTTGATTATTCTTTAACGAGCGTGTTACCCGGCCTAATCCACTCAAGAAATAATTTATAGCCCAATGACATTACAATAGCACCTGTAAACAGCCCTATAAAACCCGACAATACAAAGCCTCCGATCACACCAATAAATATGACAACCATCGGTACAGGCGCGCCTTTGCCAAGCATCAACGGCGTGAGTATATTATCCGAAAGACTTACCAGAATCATAAGTACAGACCACATAACAGCAGGCATGGTTTCTTTTGTTACAAAAAAGTATATCACAACCGGAATTGAAACAAAAAACGCCGGCACCTGTACTATAGCAAAAACAAATACCACCAAGGTCAGAATACCCGGGTACGGTACACCTGCGAGCATAAACACCACACCATGCAACAGCGCTAAAACAAAGCCTTCGCCAAGAACACCTTTCACAACACTACTAACTATTTTAACGGTAAGATCTGCAAACTCATCTCCCCTGCTACCTGCAATTTTTATAAAAAACTCCCGCAGCCACTTGCCGGTATCATCGTATGCCAATAACACACCTGCTATGCAAAGAGATAAAATAAGTTGTATGATGCTGCTTACAGCTCCTAAGATACCTTTCATAAATACTTTACCAAACTCGATAAGCTGCTCCTGATGCGACTGTACAAATGCATCTTTGTCTGTTGAGATCGCCAGCCAGTTTGTGTATAGTTTTTTACCTATCACCGGCAACGATTTAATTTTTTCATCTGGCGCCGGAATAGTAAGCGGATCTGTAACATACGTTGCCTTGAGCTGCATCACTTCTTCCACAAGCGATGTGACTACTACGAAGAGCGGTATGATTACCAAAAGCAAAAAACTAAAAACAAGTATGAACGAAGCTAATTTTGGCTTCTCGCCAAGTTTTTTAGATAGAAACCGATGCAAAGGCAACATAGCCAGCGCCAATATAAGGCTCCAAAGCAATACGTTTGCAAACGGATTTAAAATCAACAGACACCACACGATAATGATCAGAAGAAAAATCATACGTATGGTGGTATCGTAAAAAGAATGTGCTGGAGACTGATTATTCATAGGGCTTTTCTATTAATTGAATTATTTCTTTCAGGTAAAAATATGAATTATTATTTTAAACGAATTATATTTGAAAAGAGCATTACCCCTTTTTTCAGATTCAATTACATGTTAAACATCATGTACTACTTTTCAAAAATAGTATTTATTCCATGAAATTACTTAGAGCGCAAATTATAATTATTCTTTTATTATTCTTTTTCCATTTGCAGGCTACTGCTCAGGAACGACCAAAGATAGGTCTTGTTCTAAGCGGCGGGGGTGCAAAAGGACTTGCACATATCGGGATCTTACAAGCGATCGATAGTGCAGGACTAAAGATCGATTACCTTACCGGAACAAGCATGGGAAGTGTCATTGGCGGTTTATATGCAATTGGGTACTCAGGAAATGACATAGAAAAAATTGCCCGGGACTTAAACTGGAATACCTTGTTAAGCAACAAGCCCGATTACAAAAATATCAGCATTGAAGAAAAAGACGAATATGCAAAGTATTCCATTGAATTGGGTTTAGAAAAACTGCAGCCACAAATACCATCCGGCTTGATTGAATCTGAAGAATTATGGCTCACATTGACTCAATTGTATTCACCGGTGTATGATATAAAAGATTTTTCAAAATTCAATATTCCTTTTAAATGCATTGCAACGGATCTGTCAACAGGCAACGCCGTTGTACATTCACAGGGAGAGATCGTAACTGCAATCCGATCCAGCATGGCCATACCCAGCATCTTTACAGCAGTTGGTTACGATTCAACCAAACTGGTAGATGGTGGTATCGTTCGAAATTTCCCTGTCATTGATGTTAAAGAAATGGGAGCCGATTATGTGATCGGAGTAAATCTGTTCGAAGGACTTCCTGATATTTCAAAACTGAATACTGCCATGGATATTTTTTACCAGATCACACAATACAGAGATGCGGAAGATCTGGTAAAAGAAAAACGTTTATGCGATCTGATCATTGAACCACCTTTGGAAAAATATTCTGCAGGAAGTTTTAGTGATGCAAACGATATTATTGCAATCGGAAAAGAAATAGGGAAACTGTATTATCCGTTTTTTAAAAAATTAGCCGATTCATTAAATGCAATTCAGCATATACACTACAGCCCCGATGGACGGTTGCCGAAGTCTCATAAATTAGTAATTGATAAAATCGAATTTATAGGAATAGAAAAAACAAATAAAGAATTATTACAGGACAAGCTTGGAATTGAAGCAGGTGCTTCTTATTCCATAGATGAATTGAATGCAGGTTTTAGAAATGCATTTTCAACACGGTATTATAAAAACGTGTATTACCAATTAACGCCTACGGAGAAAGATCATGCAAATTTAACCTGCATTGTGAAAGAAGCTCCGTTAACACAAGCTAAAGTTGGCATTTCGTATCTAACATTTACCGGCTTTGCTGTCATAGCAAATCTAACCCTACGAGATCTGCTATTTACCAAATCCAGAACAATGGCCAAGTTTGCAGTTGGTGAGTATTTCAGAGGCTTTGTTCAGCATAGACAGGCATTCGGTAAAAAAACAAATTCCTATTTTAACATCAGTTACGAATACGATCATTTACCATTGAATCTCTATGATGAATCAAATAAGCGAGTCGTTTATAATATCAATAAATCATTATTTGATTTAAATTTCACAAAAGTATTCACCATTAATTGGAGTGTTACAGCAGGTACAAATTTCCAAAACGTCCGATACTCTCCGGAAGTAACGCCTGAACAGATAAGTTACAGAGGAAATTTTACTGAAATATTTTCTTATATCCGAACAGAATCGAAAACGATCAACAGCCCGAATTTCCCAACCAGCGGCCACGAACTATTAGCTGAAATAGGAATAGATTACAACCGCTCATTGCATATATCTGCAGACACAACAGACAATTACATTGAAGGTATTTCAGCAAAAGTCAAAGGCACTCCTGAATTGTATCGGTTAAGATTAAAATACATCACGTACAAACCATTAAGCATACGATCAACACTTATCTTAAAAATGGAAGGAGCCTATTGTATTAATTCAAAAGATTTTATTTTAGACAATTACTTTACAGGCGGTATACAATATATATTAAATCAACAGATTCCATTTGCAGGAATCAATGAAGGGCAGATCATTACCAACTCCACAGCAATAGCCATGGTAGGCTATCAGTATAATCTTTTAGGTCATCTGTTACTACTGGGAAGAGTGAATACAAGTATTTATAATTATGACAATTTATGGTCAACAGACAAGACGCAATCTAAAGAAGCAAAATGGATCAATGGATTTTCAGCAGGCATCGGTTATGATATAGGAGCATTACCAATGGAAATTACAGCAATGTATTCGCCGGAAATAAACGCCGTCTATTCAAATATAAAAGTTGGGTTTATATTCTGATCGGATGAAAATAATTAACGAATTCAGAATTTTATAAAAGAAAAAAACCGTTGGCTAAAGCACAACGGCAATGAAGCGGGGCGTATCTATGAATTATCTACTTAGTATTTATTATTTAGTCTTTTGTCACCAATCCAATTTCGTCTTTAGGTATCCATTGACCTAACTCATCAATTTCTTTTTCACTGTGACATTCAATAAGAAGGCCTGTATTAGTATTATCTGCATTCGCTTTTCTAATACCTTCAACTCCTAATATTTTTCTTTTTATAGTTTTTTCAAATATGCTGAATTCAATATAATCACCAATAAATACTTCTCCTTCCTCAATATAACCTGCTAGTACTAGTCCGCGACCAGTAATCCTAAAGATGTTTTTAATTATATATTTTGCTGTCATTGAATTAATTGCCCGCTTAGTTTGAACACCATGCATACAACATATGTTGATTTGAAAAATTGCCTCGCTTTCATTGCCGTCACATTTATGTGACGGACCGGACTATTGAAAACGATCTTTCTATTTCACACACCTGAAACCCTGATGTTCCATAGAAGAATCCGGTGTTGTCTTCATGCGTCTTGCAACTCTATATCCCGAACAATACGATTCATTGCATAAAAAAGAACCTCCTCTTGTTACACGTTTTGAAACATTAGGTTCGTCAGGATCATAGCTATCTATAGGCCCCATGGGATTTTTGGAAACAATATTTTCCATGGATACATAATAATCATATCTGTATAGATCCGAACACCATTCCCATACATTTCCTGCTATATCATACAACCCATAGCCATTTGGCTTGAATGATTTAACAGGAGCCGAATTTTCATATGTATCACTGTTATCATTTTGATATGGAAATTTCCCCTGCCAGTAATTCGCATTTGGCTTACCATCTTTTAAGAATGTATTGCCCCATGGATAAATATTATTTTCAAGACCTCCGCGCGCTGCATACTCCCACTCCGCTTCGGTAGGCAAGCGTTTCCCAGCCCATTTAGCATATGCCACTGCATCATCCCAGGAAACCTGTACAACCGGATAATCCTCTTTACCTTCAATAGTACTCCCCGGCCCTTGAGGATGTTGCCAGTCTGCACCGCGCTTCCACTCCCACCATTGCGTATAATCATTCATATCAATCTGCCCCAGCGATGGCTTAAATATCAACGAAGATGGCAGCAACAAACTATCATGCGGCTTCGGTGTTCCTACAGGAACTTGATTTTTTATTTCATCCCAGTTTATTTTCCGTTCAGCAGTTGTTATATATCCTGTCGCTTCTACAAATTCTGTAAACTCTTTATTTGTAACTTCTGTAGCATCCATCCAGAAGCCATCTACCGTTACTCTATGTTTGGGATATTCATCCCGGGAAGCTTGCTTGTTGTCTGCCCCCATAGAAAACGTACCTCCGGGTACCCATACCATGCCAGTATGATTGGTATCCGCACGTTGTACAATATCTGAAAGATTTACAACACCACCACTGCTCGAAAAACGATCCGGAATCCCTTTGTGGCAACTCATGCTATCTTTCGTTTCTGCAGCCTGCTCCGAAGGAGATGTACAAGCCAATGAAAATATGAAAGTTAAAACTGCAATTGAATTGACCAGCTTACGTATTATTTTATTCATAAAATAAATGTATTATTATTTTTTAGATTTATCATGCAAGCAGATTTAATAAAATAAGTGTAAATTAGCCCATATCCTTTAGTTTATGCGGAATATATATAGGGTTTATTTATTTTTATCGTGTGCACTTTTCTTTTTTCAATCTGAAAATGTGATTGCGCAAAAAAATTCGAGTACACAATTCTGGCCTGAAATAGATTTTACAAGCAAACCTTTTAATAAATCAACCATTGGAATTGATCTGTATTCAAACCGTGAATCTGATGCAGATACTTCTACTAGTTTAGGCTATAATTCCGGGGTGGGCGGTAGAATCTGGTATAATCACTATTTCAGATCAAAAGTAAAGACTTCTCTATTTTTTGAACCTATCTGGAACAGATCAACTGCAGATTCTGATTATGACAGAATGGAATACAGAATTGCTATTCAAAATGTTTACTATTCTCCGTTTAATCGCTGGACACTTCAAAACAGAATCCGTATTGAAGATCGTATCATAGAAAATAGTACAGGTGACTTTGTCAATACGTTTCGTCCACGCTACTTAATAAAATCTGTTGTAGGAATAAATAAAAAAAATCTAATACAGGGAGCACTCTATTTATATGTTTCAAACGAAATCATGTTTAACACAGGAAGCTCAGTAACAGGTTATCATTTTTTTGATCGGAACTTAACTCAAGTTGGGCTAGGCTATTGTATCACCGATTATATAACTCTTGAATCACTTTACGCTTATACAATACGGATATTACCCAATGGATCTGATGCCAGCATCCAAGCCTGGGCGTTAACTTTATCCATTAACAATATTTTCTCTGTTAATTATTTTAAAGGCTACTTCAATAAAAAATAGGTACTGATACATATAATCCAGTAGCTATTGAATAAAAATCAATTCTTTCTAAGGCAGGCAAAATGCCGCTGAAGAATGTGTTTTCGTTGAATCATCAGGTTTTTCCGAACACCATTAACGGTATAAATAAAACGTTCAACAGTATACCGCTCTATGTATCCCATACCATCGTTATTTATTTTAAAATAACTTTCATACATTTTTTTACTGCGGTCATCTTTATTAGAATCAAAAGGCAATAAAATAACTGTACTGTCAGAGAATTGTATAGCAAGATCATTGTTGTATTTATATAATTTCTTATCCCCTTCAATACGAAGCACCAAATAATAATCTTTATCGATTGTATACATGGCTGCTGATATTTGTATACTATCATTTTTAAAAATCGGTTCAAAATCAACGCCACGAATCAAAACCCCGTCAGCACGTACGTAAGACTGGACATTACAGGTATCATTCTGAGCAGCTACATCACTTAGCCCTGCCACAAGTATACAAATAACTACCAGAATATTTTTTATGTATGTGTACATGACTAAAAAAATTATTTCGGATTACTGGTATTCATTTTTGATTTCAAATAGAAGAACATAAACACCGGAGCGATTAGAAAACAAACGCCAAGAATGATTGCCCATGGAAAATCTACTTCAGGTGTTTTCACTTCTTCTCTTTTATGAGCAGGAGTATCTACCTGTCCTTTATTGATCTTCAGACTTAAATGTTTTGCATACGTGCTTCTCTTATCCCACAAAGGACCTTCGTATCCATACTTTTTAGCCATGCTGTATATATCATTTACCTGATAAATATTCACGCCTGTAAGCAAGGAAATATTCGCCAGATCAAATAAAAGCTGTGCAACAATTTTATCAGATGAATGAATAAATGTTAAACGCTCATTTAATTGATAGAATAATGCTTTTTGCAAATGCAGCAATTCTGTTTTTGATAATTCCGAGGCAGGTATCGAATCACGACCAAAATCTGTGTGCAATAAAAAATTTGTATTTACATAAGGTGCTCCATTGATCTTTGCTTCCAGGATCCGTACATGCAGCCACTCAGAACTGTCGTGTGATACCGGATTTAACTTTACAGCTTTCTGAATCCATGTGAGTGCATTTTTATTATCCCCAAGCAACTCGTATAGCGTTCCAAGGTTTGACGCTGTTGGATATTGATTCGGCTTTATTTTTTCAATCTGTAAATAACTGTTTTTTGCTTCTTCGTATTTTCCATTTACAATGAGCACCATTCCGTAATCAGACAAATAATCTACATTCTTAGTGGCTTTCCACAAGCTATCCAAACGAAACAATACGTTTTCATCCTGAGGAATGAGTGTATTCCCTTTAGGGATAAAAAGATTTTGATTCTCTACTGAAACGACTCTACCATCGCTTAATTCCTGAAGCCCCTGTATACAAGCATATGATGATGTAACTAAGAAAAATGAAATAACGAATAGGCAAATAACTCTTATCATGTAAACTTCAAATATTGTTCAACTTTAATTGAATAGTTCTCTAGCAGTCTTATTCGTATGTTAATATATTTAATATAATCGGGCTATTCAAATTACTGAATGAAAATATAAGGTTGAATACTTTTTCTAATCAATTACCCACGGATAAAATCGTGGGCTATGCAAATAGTTAAACAGATAATCATTGAAACGGTTGGGATCACATAATGCCTTTGCGTAGCCTACGACTTTGCATAACCCACAACTTCAATCGTGGAAATAGGTTATATAGCCTCTACGCATAGATTCATTTCTTTCTCTTAAAAAAGAAAAAACCACCTATTGATAATATACTGGCACCTACACCGAGGATATAGAACAGTGTATAGTCGGATTCAGAAACAGGTGTTTGCAAAACAGGTTTACTGATTGCTTGTAAAGAATCTGTATCGGCTATTAACTTAGATTTAACATAATTCATTCGACTATCTAAAAGCGGACCTGAGTATCCATATTTTCTGGCTATTTTATATACAGCTAACGCGTCTTTTTTATTCTCAAGCAAGGTCAAAACATTCGCCAGATCAAATAATAGCTGAGCAACAATTTTATCGTTATCTAATGGATTTGTAAAATATACTCTTTCATTCAACTGAAAAGCTAGGGCATCACTTAGTTTAATTAATTCAGTATTGGACAATGCAGATACAGGAATGGAGTCGTTGCCAAAGTTGGTTTTTAATAAAAAATCAGATGTATAAAATTTATCTCCTTTTATTTTTGCTTCAAGAATGTTTACATGAACCCATTCTGAACTATCATGTGACGCAGGATTAATCTGTACAGATTTGCGTATCCATTTAAGTGCGTTATTATTATCGCCCAACAATTCATATGCCGTCCCAAGATTTGCAGCAGTGGCATACTGATCAGGCTTTATTTTTTCAATCTTCAAATAAATGTCCCTTGCCTTTTTATATTCATGTTGAAAAATTAAAACAACAGCATAATCGGATAAATAATCTACATCTTTTGTAGTCTTCCATAAACTATCCAACCGTTTTAATGCTTTATCACTGTTAAAAATCAAATATCCCATAGGAATATACTTACTATGCTCCCCTCTTAAATCCATTGAAACCACTGTGCCATCCTTTAGCTCTCGTGTAAGCCCATTAACACAAGCAATGGAATAAAGTAAGGATGCGAATAGAAATAAAAATATTAATAAAACCCTTTTCATAAATGATGTATTAGCAATTCAATATTCTACAAAACATATCTTACGTTAAGATATTTAATATAATCGGCTATTCAAATTCATATGAAAGGCGTAAGCAAATGCTTGCGCCAGCAGCGAAATAAACGGCTTGGATGGTTAATCTTATAAATCTCATGGTTAAAACCATGGGCTATGCAGTACGGTTTGCATAGCCCACGACTTCAGTCGTGGGAACACAAACAATGTATACCAAACAAAAAAGCCTTCCGATATTTCTATCAGAAGGCTTTTCATATATGTAAAGAACAGATTAAACTGTTTCTTTTTTCGTGTTTCTCAAACGTTCGTTCTCGTCAAGAAGGATTTTACGCATACGTAAAGACTTAGGCGTAACCTCGATGTATTCATCCTTCTGGATGTATTCCATCATCTCTTCTAATGAGAAGTTGATCTTCGGAGCGATCTTAGCGTTATCATCTGTTCCGGATGCACGCATGTTAGTCAATTTCTTCTCACGTTGAACGTTTACAGTGATATCGTTCTGACGGTTGTGCTCGCCGATAACCATACCCTGGTAAATAACATCACCCGGTTCGATGAAGAACTTACCTCTGTCCTGTAATTTATCCAATGCATATGCAGTAACATCACCGCTATCCATAGAGATGATAGAACCACTTACGCGTTCAGCGATCGTACCTTTGTAAGGCTCGTATCCATCTAAACGGTGTGTCATAATTGCTTCACCGAATGTTGCAGTCAATACGTTTGTACGTAAACCGATGATACCACGTGAAGGGATTCTGAACTCTAAGTGTTGTAAATCACCTTTTGGTTCCATGATCAACAACTCACCTTTACGTTGAGTAGCTAATTCGATTACTTTACCGGAAGTTTCCTGTGGTACATCTACTACCAATACTTCTACCGGTTCGCAACGTTTGCCATCAATTTCTTTATATAATACTTGTGGTTGTCCCACTTGTAATTCATATCCTTCTCTTCTCATTGTCTCGATCAATACAGACAAGTGAAGAATACCACGACCGAATACCAAGAATTTATCTTCAGACTCACCTGGTTGAATACGCAACGCAAGGTTTTTTTCTAATTCTTTATTCAGACGATCTCTGATGTGGCGAGATGTTACAAATTTACCTTCTTTACCGAAGAATGGAGAGTTGTTGATTGTGAAAAGCATACTCATTGTAGGCTCATCAACAGCGATACGAGGAAGTTCTTCCGGATTTTCTAAATCTGTGATTGTATCACCAATTTCGAAATCTTCAATACCAACTACAGCACAGATATCACCTGCTAAAACGCTTTCAACACGTACTCTACCTAAACCTTCAAATGAATGAAGTTCTTTAATACGTACTTTTTTGATTGAACCGTCAGATTTAGTTAATGAATACTGACCACCTTCTTTCAATTCACCTCTGAACACACGACCGATCGCAATACGACCTGTGAATGTAGAGTAATCTAAAGAAGTAATTTGCATTTGAGGAATACCTTCGTGTACAGGAGCTGGAGGAATGTGATCCACGATAGCATCCAACAAAGGAATAATGTTATCTGTTTTAACTTTCCAGTCTGTGTTCATCCAACCACCACGGCCTGAACCGTAAAGTGTAACGAAATCCAACTGATGCTCCGTGGCACCTAAGTTGAACATCAAGTCGAATACTTCTTCGTGTACTTCGTCCGGACGGCAGTTTTCTTTATCTACTTTGTTTACAATCAAGATTGGTTTCAAGCCTAAGCCCAAAGCCTTACTTAATACAAAACGCGTTTGAGGCATAGCACCTTCAAATGCATCTACTAATAGTACTACACCATCAGCCATTTTCAATACACGTTCTACTTCACCACCGAAATCGGCGTGACCAGGTGTATCGATAATGTTAATTTTATGTTCTTTATAACGAATAGAAACGTTCTTAGCTAAAATTGTAATGCCTCGTTCGCGTTCCTGATCGTTGTTATCCAAGATCAAGTCTTCGAATACTTGGTTCTCTCTGAAGATTTTAGAAGCGTGAATGATTTTATCAACCAATGTTGTTTTACCGTGATCGACGTGTGCGATGATCGCAATATTCCTGATACTCTGCATAAATTGAATTTTATAAGGTGCAAAAGTACGGAAAAAAGCTTAAAGCGAAAAGCGTAATGCTTAAAGCTTTGAAAAAGAAGGAAAAATGCATCATGCTTAGGGCCAAAAGCTGAAAGTAGAAGTCTAAAAATGCTATTTTTAAGCTAAAATGAAGGTTTTGAAGCCTTTTGAAAATTAATGAAAAAGTAATATGAATCGGGTAAGTTTTTAATAAGCTCTGCTCTGAACTATGCAAAACGCAAAAGCGTTCAGCCTTGAAATTCTTGGGGCGATGCCCCAAGTTAAAATATGTCAGGCTTTCAGCCTGAAAAGTGCTCTAACCAGTACATCAAGTAAATGTTAGAGCACTCAGCCTGAAAGGCTGTAATAGCAAAACTTGGGGCATCGCCCCAAGAGTTAGTCTTCTTCCTTATTCAACTTGGGGCGATGCCCCAAGTTTGGATATGAAAGGCTTTCAGCCTTATTTGTGTGTTATAAAGTTAAGGTACAACGCATTAAATGTTTATAGAATCCTTTAAGGCTGAAAGCCTTGCATATTTTAGCTAGGGGTATCGCCCCTAGATTTACAGTACCAGCCTTATTTCTTATATTTGCAGTTCATTACTTTACATATATGACGAACAAACCTACTAGATATACAATTACCTCTGCCCTGCCGTATGCCAACGGACCGGTTCACATCGGCCATTTGGCAGGTGTTTACGTGCCTGCGGATATTTATGCGCGTTTTTTACGTTCGAAAGGAGAAAATGTATTGTTTATCGGCGGTTCAGACGAACATGGGGTGCCTATTACCATCCGTGCAAAAAAAGAAGGCGTTACACCACAACAGATCGTAGATAAATACCACGTTCAGATAAAACAATCGTTTGAAGAATTGGGGATCTCATTTGATATCTATTCCAGAACGTCTTCAAAAATTCATGCGGAAACTTCTTCGGAGTATTTTAAGAAGTTGTATGAAGATGGAAAATTCATCGAGCAAACCAGCGAACAATATTACGATCCAAAGGCTGAACAATTCTTAGCAGATAGATACATCATTGGTACCTGTCCGAAATGCGGAAACGAAAACGCCTATGGAGATCAGTGTGAGAAATGCGGTTCAACATTAAGTCCTTCGGAGCTTATTAATCCGCGCTCTACACTAAGTGGCGAGAAGCCGGTAATGAAATCAACGAAACATTGGTTTTTACCTTTGGATCAATACGAGCCGTGGTTGAAACAATGGATCTTAGAAGATCATAAAAACTGGAAGACCAATGTATACGGTCAGTGTAAATCGTGGCTGGATCAAGGCTTGCAGCCCCGTGCCGTAACACGTGATTTAGACTGGGGTGTACCTGTACCCGTTGCCGGTGCGGAAGGAAAAGTTCTGTACGTTTGGTTTGATGCACCGATCGGTTACATCTCGGCAGCAAAAGATTACTTTAAGAATTCTGCGATCAAAGCAATTCATAAATCGAATACCTGGGAAGACTTCTGGAAGAAAGACGATACCAAGCTGGTACACTTTATCGGTAAAGATAATATCGTATTTCACTGCATCATCTTCCCTGCTATGTTGAAGGCGGAAGGAAGTTATATTCTTCCCGACAACGTACCTGCAAACGAGTTCATGAATCTTGAAGGCGATAAAATTTCTACGTCACGTAACTGGGCTGTTTGGTTGCATGAATATTTGGAAGAATTTCAAGGCAAGCAGGACGTGTTGCGTTATGCATTGTGTGCGAATGCGCCGGAAACAAAAGACAATGATTTTACCTGGAGAGATTTTCAGGCACGCAACAACAATGAGCTTGTAGCTATCTACGGAAACTTTGTAAACCGTGCATTGGTGTTGACACATAAATATTACGAAGGTGTGATCCCGGCTTTAGGTAAGCTTGAAGCTTCAGACGAAGGCGTGATCATGATGTTAAAAGAATTTCCGGGTAAGATTGCTGCATCTATTGAGCAGTACCGTTTCCGTGAAGCACTTGGTTTCATGATGGACCTTGCACGTTTGGGAAATAAATATTTAGCGGATACGGAGCCTTGGAAGATCTACAAAGAAAATCCGGAGCGTGTAAAAACCATTTTACACATCGGCTTACAGATTGCAGCAAACCTAGCCATTGTTTCTGAACCGTTCATTCCGTTTACATCGGCGAAATTATTTACGATGTTAAACTTAAAAGCAAACACCTGGAACAATGCTGGTACAATTGACTTGTTAAAAGCAGGCGATCAGTTAGGCACGGCCGAGTTGTTGTTTGACAAAATAGAAGATGCAACAATTGAAGCACAGGTTAAAAAACTGGAGGACACCAAACAGGCGAACTTGCTTGCCAACGCTGAAGTAAAACCATTGAAAGAAAATGTTTCCTTCGACGACTTCGCAAAAATGGATATCCGTGTAGCAACAATTATTGCAGCAGAGAAAGTTGCAAAGACAAAAAAACTATTAAAGCTTACACTTAAAACGGGCATCGACGAACGTACGGTAGTAAGCGGAATCGCAGAACACTTCGATCCTGAAAAAATAATCGGACAACAAGTATCTTTACTTGCCAACCTTGCTCCGCGTGAGATCAAAGGCATCGTATCACAAGGTATGATCTTAATGGCGGAAGATGCAGATGGTTCGTTGAAGTTTGTGCAACCAGATGGTGTTGTTAATGCGGGTAGTATGATTGGTTGATATTGTCTGAATTTGGATTTATTGGATTATTCTGAAAGGCAGAATTTCTAAAATCAATAATCTGAATACGGGTAAATAATCCAATTAATCTTCTAATCCAATAAATCCAAATTCAGACAAATAGAAAAGCCTGCGAGTGATCGCGGGCTTTGTTATTTTAAGAGCAACTGATTAAAGCTGAATTGGTTTATAATTTAATGCCTGATCAACAACTTCTTCAATTAAAGGATTGTATTTTGATAGATCATCTTTACGCGCATTAAAATTTTCTGGATAATAGAATAAATTAGCACCGTTCGGATGTGGAACATTCTTATTAAATAAATCATACATAGAATCTATCTCTTCTTCTGTCCCCTCGCAATTCACAATTTTCCGTCCCAATTCAATTAATTCTTCTCTGGACATCATAGTTGAAAATCTTATTTAAATATTCATTTCTAAAGTTTCATTATTGTACCACTGGCGTCTATTATTGGGCAGTCTTTGACTGCGACTTCGTAAATATCTTTTTTATACTCCTCCAATACACCGGTATCCACAAAACCACCAGCACCGCTAAAGAAATCAAATGAAACTGCAGTCGCCAGTTCTTTGAAGAAATATACGGCTGGTATAAACTGTAATGCAGATCTGTTGCTCTACCCCAGGCAATGAATGCATCACCCATCGGCAGTGTTCCGAATAAATATTTTTTCTCTTCATCATTTCCTGTTTCAAAACCAAAGGCATGAATCGTTGTGTATTGCTGGTTTGCTAAAGTAGCGTGATCGTACATAGACATGGTACCGATCATCACAATGGTAGCAGAAAAACCTACACCAAAAATAACCGGACCGGAATCTACATCACCTAAATTATAATTGCCTTTCGGATACTCGCGCACTGCAGGCAGTCCGAATTTGGTGGTAATAAAATGCATGCGGTCCAACGCAAATTGCTCTTTTCCAAATGCAGGATCAATCTCCGCCAGGAAACGTAAACTCAGGCCCAGAGAACTGCCTCTCGGTCCTTCAATGAGAGCGCCTGTTTCAGGATATACTTTATGCGGAATAAGATGTGTTACCGGATCTAATTTTCCTTTCACCTTAACCAACCAGGATTGTATATCGGATTGAAATGCTGGAGTATATACTTTCTCGTAATTACTCAAAGAGGCCATCGCTACAAACATATCTGCCGGCCATGCATGTCCACTATACGATTCTAAATATGGTGTCTTACTTAACTTGATAGCTTCTGCAATCTCTTTACTCTGCTGTTTAAATTGAACTTCATAGAATTTATGTCCTTTGAATGTGGTATCTACCTGCAGGATTTTAGACAACAGATAATTTTTCCATCCGCAATAAAAAATACCATTTTCAGGAATAAGTTCTATCTGAAAAGTAGAACGTCCCTTTTCAGAATCAATCTGATCAAATGCATACAAGGCTTCTTTGATCGCTTTATCTTTTATCGTTTTATTTTGTGATGAATCTGCCAATGCAAGTTCACACCAGCTCAATCCATAAAGCGCATGAATAAAAACATATCCTTCGGGAAAAATCTGCTGCATGCGTTCACCCAAATTATTCTCTTTTAATTCGGATTCTAAAAAATGCAATTGCTTCAATATATCCTCCTTTTGTTCTGCCCTTGTATCATCGGGTGTATGCAAACCAATGTTGATCCACAGAATAAGAATTGTTAAGATTGAAAGAATAGAGATTAAAAGATATCGCATGAATTTTAATACGTTTACATCAATGTTGTTGTTTCGGAGATTTTTCGCTGTTGTTGGTATTCCCGCCAGCTCTGGTGTTTATTTAATGAGCTGAGAACAACGCGGGCTACCAACAACCCACTGCTCGTTAATAGTTACATACTTATGTTGTTGGTGGTCTGCGCAAACGCGCTACCTCTATCATATCATTTGCTCAGGCAGAAACACCAACAACAGCCATCAGCTCTGATAATGCGTTAGTAAGCCCAACTTATCTTGCGCTGTTGTTGGTATTCCCGCCAGCTCTGGTGTTTATTTAATGAGCTGAGAACAACGCGGGCTACCAACAACCCACTGCTCGTTAATAGTTACATACTTATGTTGTTGGTGGTCTGCGCAAACGCGCTACTTCTATCATATCATTTGTTCACGCAGAAACACCAACAACAGCCATTAGCGCCGATAATGCGTTAGTAAGCCCAACTTATCTTCTCCTGTCAAATAAAATTTCGCACTAGAATATTCATAATGTTCTTCCAATTCACATATATCTGCGTCAACTGGATTATTGTGAATATAGTTGAATTTCTGTTCAAAAAAATCATCCGTAAACAATTCCTTACACTCAGGATTTCGTTCCCAAAAATGATATTCCCTGTCTGCTTGAGTCGATTTAAAATAAGATAGCACTTCAGGATTGTATTTTTCTAAATCCTCTTTTATCTTTTTTGCAGTAAATTTAAAAAAATCTCGACGAACATCTGACTGCAACTGTTCACCTTTAATCTGCCATATTAGATGAATATGATTATCCATAATACAATAAGCATATACGATAATCTTATTTTTCTTCACTAAATATTGAAGACTTTCTAAAATTATCTTTTTGTATGAACGCTGCTTCAACAGTGGATACCAATTTACTATAGTTGCAGTAACAAATTCGGGATGATAAATTATTTTTTCCATACCTATTCAAACAAAAAATTATTGTTAAAAATGTATCTAATGATGCTGTTGTTGGTATTCCCGCCAGCTCTGGTGTTTATTTAATGAACTGGAAACAACGCGGGTTACCAACAACCACTGCTCGTTAATAGTTACATACTTATGGTTGTTGGTGGTCTGCGCAAACGCGCTACCTCTACCATATCATTTACTCAGGCAGAAACACCAACAACAGCCTCTACCCAACCATTCACCTGGCGCATTCTTAGCGAAGCGTTGACTGGTGTCCATCATTCGGCAATCTCTGACTGCATTTAATAAACATAGCAAATTAGTACTTACACTTATACTTCGTCTTATCAACCGTCGTTTGCTTCAGTACCATCCCCTTCGCATCCAGCGTATAGGTTGTTGTTCTGTCTGCAATCACACAATCGGTTATAAGAGCATCTTTGTAACTGAGTAAATTGCCGTTCGCTGAATACGTATAATAGAATTCTTTCTTTAAACGCCCCAGATTTTTAACATCTTCAAGCTTTCCTGTTTGATCAGAAACATAATCAAAGTAATAATTCGCTTTAATTACTTTTGAATTTTCATACGTAAATACATATCCGGATACTTCTTTGGTAGAACCTTCCGTAGCATATTTTCTTTTATACCATTCCTGTACTTTACCATCTGCTGCATATAGAATCAGGTCTGTTTCAAAATAGGTATCATCTACATAACGCAACGTATGTCTGATGACATTCCATTTTGCATCATATACAGATCTTCGGATAGCAAAAGGAACCACCTTCCCTGCTATTCCCAGTACACCAATGGTAATACTATCTGCATGTCCATTGGCATAGTATGCCTCAAATACAGGACCATAATCGCTGGACTTTGTATGATACACACGCCAGATCATTCCGTTTGGCAAATAGTCCAAAGCAATTTCTTCAGCCGTAGCATCTTCACCCCATACAATATTTTTATACGAAATGGTTTTCATTTTACCGGTGACCTCATACGATATTTTAATGCGCATGCAGGGTTTCACTTCATAGGTTCCGTTATCTACACCTGTATAATTGCTTGTCTTAACAGAAGTATAAACAAGTATTTCTACAGGCATAGCATCTTCATTGCTTGTTACTTCACAACGATACATGATCTCGCGCTGCGGTGTACGCAATTCAACGACAGAAATATTTCCTACTTCGGAATATTCCCGGATAGGAATATAAAATCCGTGTATGAATTCACTTTCATCACCCCACTTCAGTATAGGTAATTCAGTTATAGTATTGATCAGTTTTAACGTATTTTCTTTTTTACCTGCGTGAACAAGATGTATACTTAAAAAAGAAATCAGACAAAAAAACAATTTCAATATAAATCGGTTTGACATAAAGATTGATTAATTAATTTTTGTATTATAAAATAGTTATTGCTTGCTACATGTTTTTATTTCCTGATTGCAGCATAAGCGAAATTCATTAAAAAGGTTGTATCGCTTCCATTCTTTGTTTGTTGAGTAACTCTTGCGCCCCAGTGCTCTATACTTAATTTCTTTTTCGATTTATAATCCGGTACGATAAACTCTACATAAGCGGTATCGTTTTTTACGATTGCTTTCTTGCCATCAGCAAAAATATTATAGCAACAGTCGTACATGTAATACATTACAGGTGGTGTAGTGCCACCCAATTCTTTTCCATTTACGATAAACAATTTGGCTTTGTAGGTTTCTCCAACTGCAACAGTGTCTTTAACGGCAATAGCCTTAACGTAAATATCCGGAAAGGACGATGAATTATAGTTTACAAAGCTTGTAAGAATACCGGCGCTAAGTGCAAAGGCGAAGAATACTTTCATAAAAGTAGCATTGCTGCTGTTTTGTTGTGAACTAAATGTATCTGATTCGGATAGCAAAAGCAAATTTCACTGCTCTTGTGCCTAAAGAATTCTCTAACTATAAACATTGATTTTTCTCCTTCGCTGTTGTTGGTATTCCCGCCAGCTCTGGTGTTTATTTAATGAACTAAAAACAACGCGGGCTACCAACAACCTGCTGCTCTCAAAAGTTAATCTGCCCATAGTTGTTGGTGGTCTGCGCAAACGCGCTACCTCTATCATATCATTTACTCAGGCAGAAACACCAACAACAGCCTCTATTGACCATCTCCTAAAAAATTTTGTGGGTTGTTGGCCGTTGGTACAACAACGGGTTGAGCAGTGGCTAGGAAACAACCAGCCTTATGCCTCTTACAATGCCTCTACTCTGCCCTTCACCTCTTCAATAAACGCAGCCCGTGTCTGATCATTCAAACCTGCAGTTGAGATCGGCTCACCAAACGACACCGTAACAGGTCCGCCCTTGATGGTAAAGCTTCCGCTTGGCCAGATCTTGCCTGCACCAGTGATCTTAACAGGAAGTATAGGTACACCAGCTTTTTCAGCCATTACAAACGTACCCGCCTTAAACACACCCATCTTTTCATCTAATGAACGTGTACCTTCCGGGAAGGTCATTACGCTTTTGCCATTCCGAATTAATGAACCTGCGTTGATCATACTCTGCATGGCTTTATCACGACTGCCGCGGTCGATAAAGATCATACCCATTGCATACATGTACCAGCCGATAAAAGGAACTTTTGCTATTTCTTTTTTCGCTACAAAATATACATTGAACGGAAGGGTGTAAAACAAAATGGGAATATCAATCACGGATTGATGATTGGCAACCACAATATACGATTGCTTATCTGTAGGAATATTTTCAAGTCCTTTCACCGTTAACTTAATACCAGCTAACCATAAGATTACAGGTGCCCACATCGTACGCGCCATAGCAACACCCAGATGTGTAGAAAAGGTAAGAAAGCGAACAAGTATAGAAGAGGTAATGCACAGAATAGACCATATGATCATTCCTGCTAAGCGTATGGAACTCATGCGACAGAATTTATATTAACAGCAGATGTTAATACGATTGGACTTCGATTAATGAGACAAATATCGATAAAAACTTCTTAAAAATAGTGGTATGAAAAGAAAGTTCGTGTTAAGAAATTATACATCGAATCTTTGTAACGCTTGGGTTCACAAATTGTGACTTCAAGATCATTGAATAATCTATAAAACAAAAAAGAGTCGTACTAGTTAGCACAACTCTTTTTGATATCCTGTTCCGTTTGGAATTTGTTCTTTGGAATTTAACTGCGTTTAACATGCAGATAAGGATCGTACCCGTTCAGCTCTTTTGGATACGCACCGGTACCATCATACGGACGCTTCTCGGGATGACATTTACATTCTTCTGAACACGCACCCTGCATTTTATCACCACAGGCTTCACACATCGGTTCGTGACGGTTACATACCGGATTTGCACAATTCACCATACGATCGCTTAACGTTCCGCATACATAGCATTTCGAAATGATGCTTGGATTCACTTTGTTCACGTCTGCAATTACACGACCGTCGAACACGTAACACTTGCCTTCAAAATCTTCGCCGCCTTGCTCAATACCATATTTAATGATACCTCCATGCAATTGGTATACATCTTCAAAACCTTGTTCTATCAAGAACGCGCTTGCCTTCTCACATTTGATTCCGCCTGTGCAATACGTCAATACTTTCTTGCCTTTCAGGTGATCCAGTTCTTTTATTTTCTCCGGAAAATCCCGGAAATTTTCCATATCAATTGTAACGGCATTTTTAAAACGCCCTACCTGATGTTCATAATTAGAACGCACGTCCAGCACAACCACATCATCGCGGTCTTTCATGGCTTTAAACTCTGCCGGCTCTAAATGTTTCCCCGTACGTTTTGTAGGGTCCACATGCTTCAGAGAAGAGTGAACAATTTCAGGTTTTACACGCACATATAATTTCTGGAATGCATGCCCTTCGTGTGCTTCGATCTTAAATTCCAGCGCTTCAAAACGCGGATCTGCTTTCACATATTCCATGTATTGACGGCAGCCTTCTTCCGTACCGGAAACTGTACCGTTCAAGCCTTCGCTCGCAATAATGATACGGCCAAGCAAACCAAGTTCAAGACATTTAAGGTGGTGTTCTTCCCGATAAGCATCAGGATCTGCTATGTGGGTATAGCAGTAATACAAGAGTATCTGATAATCTTTCATAATAATAACGTTGCTTAGTTTCAATCTAAGTGTTACTGCAAAATTAATTATAAATTATGAATTATGAATGATAAATTATGGGTAGATACAGTGATTCAGTCCAAAATGGGCAAAAAAAGAACAGTCAAACTTACATTTAACTGTTCTTTTACTATATAAAATTATGAATTCACTTTATTCATAATTCATAACTCATAATTTATAATTAAGCTTTCATCGGTTGTGCCGGATTACCGAACACCGTTTCTTTATCTTTCACCGGGGCAATTACTACAGAACCTGCACCTACACGGGCATTTTTACCAATGACAATACCTCCGATAATCACAGCACCGGTGCCGATAAATGCACCTTTTTCGATCTTCGCACCTGCGTTAATAATAGCACCCGCACCAATCTGAACGAAATCTTCAACTACGGCTTCAAAATCAATGATCGCGCCTGTGTGTATCAAACAGTGGCTGCCCACTTCTGCATTTGCACCAATTACAACAGCTCCATTAATAAAATTACCGTGACCGATAGAAGCAGAATGAGAAACAGAAGCGGTTGAATGAATCGCATTTACAGCCTGCGTTTGTCTGCGTTCATGAAGCATCTTCGTTAAACCTTCACGCAGCTTAGGCTCGTCGCTTGCAATGAATGCATCGCAGCTAGTTCCAATCAGTTTCAAATAGGCATCTTCGTCTGTTGAGCCTAATACCGTAACATCATTTATCTGTGTACCGTGTAATGCTTTTGTGTCATCCAGGAAGCCGTACGCTACCATGCCATTGCTTTCAAAAATTTCCAAAGCTGCTTTTCCTAATGAAGAAGCACCGAAAATAATTACTGCATCTTTCTTTTCCATATTTCAATATTTGTACAAAAATACATCATTTTTATCAAAAAGACGGAATAGATTTATTGTCTTGTTTTAATCCCGTAGGGATGAAATATCTGTAGCAAAGAAATCTATCTATTACAAATTGTACGAGTCCCATCGGGACGATATATTGTATTGTTTGTCGCTCCTCACGGAGCTCCGTGCGTAGTATTGTGTAAAATACATTTTACTACAGATATTTCATCCCTACGGGATTAATAACCAACGAGCTTAAGTAGAGGTCTTGCAATAACAACATTAAAACACATACATTTGCATACATGCGTATCAATAAAAACCTATTCATTCTTCTATCTTGCTGGTTCATGATAAACGGACTCTTGTTATATCTATTAGGAATTAAATACGCAATCGATACAACACGATTTGAATCCGAAGCAACTGCATGGATCAACGGTGAATTTGAACCCAGCTACCGGCTATGGTACTGCGGATATATTGCAATACTTTTTATTTGCAAAAGCATCTTTCATTCCATTTACCCAAGCATTATTTTTCAATATCTGCTTTCTCTCATTTCTACAGTTTTGTTTTATAAGGGATTAAGTAAATTGATTAAAAACGAACAGGCTTCATTTTATTCAACTTTATTGATTCTATGCTACATGCCCATTCAGCAATGGAACACCTGTCTGCTCACAGAATCGATCTTTATCAGTTTGCTATTATTATTTGTCTGGGCTTTCTCCATTGAAAAATTATCGCACAAATGGTTTGTACTAATTTTAATTTCCATACTTGCAGCAACTGTAAGGCCTAACGGAGGAATTTTATTTATCACTTGCATTGGCGGCCATGCCATTCAATTGATCCAACAAAAAAAAACGTTTCCTGTTTTTTTTATGATAGGAATTGCAGTGGCACTGCTGATCGTTAATTCTTTCACAGATACCTTTTATCAATTTTTATTAGACTCATTTAATAAAGGAGAAGTTATTTGCGGTTACGACCATTGGACATCGCCGCATAAAACACACATAGAAAATAATTCTTCCGGCGGAAGCATTACAAAAATAATTGATCTGATTTCTTCAAATCCGGTGAAAAGCATGCAGCTTTTTGTTGGTCGTTTCATAGCGCTCTGGTCGGATGTACGCGCCTACTACAGTCTTCCACACAATATCTTCATAGGCATATACCTGCTTACGACCTATAGTGCAGCGATTATCGGATTCATTCAGTACAGGCAACTATTCACTGAATTAACCCGGATCACGTTGCTTTACTGCGGAATAAATTCTGTATTGGTTATGGTTACCTATGCAGATTGGGACGGGCGCTTTCTGGCTCCGCTCCTCCCAATGATTTTTATCTGGTCGGGTTTGGGAATTTATTTTTCGATCCAATTTTTAAAACGTAAAAATGCAGCGTTATAAATAACACCCGAGTGTTTCAAAACGATGTATGCATATATGGGTAAATAAAAAATCCGGTATCTACTGAAACTACCTATGTTGGGAGATGCCATAATCAACAAACCTCCTGCCAATAAAATAATAAGCAGCCCAAATAGTTCTGCATTTGAAACAATTATTTTTTTAGTTACCCATCGATAGATCAAATAAAACAACAGCGCTATAAACACGTAACTTTCCAATGCTGCACATAAAGATGAGAGGTTATGAATCTGCCAGGGAAACGGACTGAAAAATGCATACAACAAAGCCTTCGGATAATTCAGTATAATAGAAGTCCATGTCCTATCCAGATCGAACGGAATGCATGCGTAAGCATCTACATATTTTGTGCAGGTAAGATGATTGCTGATATAAATAACTTCCGGGAATACGTTCCATTGCAAGGCAGGGTGCAGAAAACCCAAGCCTACAATAACCATTGCCATAACAAGTATTGAAAAAAGAACGGCATTAAAAGAATAGGAAATTTTACTGTTTATAAAATACATAAGCGTTCCCAATAAAAAGATCGCAACCAGATAATATTTCACATACCAGCACAAACAGCAGCATACAATAAATAATGTGATCGAAAAAAGATCTTTCCCTTTACTGTCTATTATTTTATTCAAAAAATAGATCAACAAAAAGAGAACGGGAAGTACAAAGGCCTCTTTCAATACACCAACCGTCCAGAACGTAAACGACGGAATAACCAATATAAGCAGCCATATTACTAAACTTGAACTGCGCTTGAATAGAGAGAGAAAGGAAACCAAACACATCGAGCCGAAGAGTGTTAGCCAAGCACCCAATAAATAATAATTATTTGCAGCAAAGGCGAAGAAAGGTATTAATACTTTTATAAAAAAGGTTGCCCGTACTTCCGCTGCAAAATATGTTTTCAATTCTGCAGCAATGTGCATGGTTTGATATTCTCCTTTTAAAAACAAAATAAGATCAAAGGGATTCTTTGCGAAACAATCAAATAACTTCACCAATGTATCGTGATAAAAAAACGGATCCAATTGATTATTATAAAGTGAATAAAAGAAAACCGATTGAAGAACGAAAAACAAAAAACGATACAAAAGCAATACTGCATAAGGCTTACGCAGATCAGGCTGCATACGCATCACAGAATAATAACAAACGAGACCTAAAAACAGACTACATAACAGCAGCAGTACTTGTTGCATTTCGTAAAATGGAATAGCCAATACTACAAGATAAACATTTTTTATGAGTACAATACATCTTATATAATTCCAACGCACTTTGACTATCAAATCCGGATGTCATTTTCATTCCAAGATCCACCCACTTGCGGGTAATCACATTGTCTTCTGCTTTCAATAAATCAATAAATTGAAATACCTGATCCCAGGTTTCTTCGCTTTTCATATAACGGGCCTGCAAAACTAAATACGGGATACATGCATTGATCAGAAATGTGTTAGTAAAATTAGTACCGATGTGCTTTGCTGAAACATGTGTTTGCTGATCGAAACGATAATGTGTATTCCAATATTCCGGCAGTTGTATTTGCAGCAACTGCTTTGCAGATTTAACATCACATACAGCTGCAAAACGATGAAACCATTCCGGATCGGAGAACAGACCTGCAAGCTGAGCGAGTCGCACTGTCGGGAAATTTCCGGGACGCGTACGAAGAAATTTCCACTCAGAAAATTGCACAACCGAATCAACCGATAACGTACGTTTTAAGTGATCAAATTCTTTTTTCAATGCATTGACATATGCTTCTTCAAACGTTTCTTCCAGCATGCCTGCCAATCCGAAAAATAATGCTTCAATCGACTTAGGTGCATAACTCAATCGATCCAGCTTATTGAAATCAATCTGCTGTGCCATACGCTCAAAGAGAAAATCATTCAGTCCCGTACCAAAGGATTTAAAAATAAGTTTCGCTGCAACATTCTTCCAATCCGGCTGATCTTTGAGTTGCAGAAACAATGTATCGGTTTTACGTTCCAGTCGTTCAACCAACACGCGTTGTTTCATCTGTTCAATAACAATGGGTTTAATGAAAGGGAACGCCTGTGCACAGGGAATCACAGCCTGACTTTCCATCAGATACCGATACGTATTCAAATGAGATGCTTCAATCCGATGCTTTAATTCCAATACAGGAATAAGCGTACCATCTGCACGTGTTATTTCTACATCCGCATCGTATACCACATGAAGGATTACGGATTCGTATGCTGCATCTGTTGAATGATGATGTCTGTTCCAATCAGATGCTTTGGTATGAATTTCAATATCGCCGCACCATTCTATTCCATTAATGCTTAGCAAGGCAAGACTGAAATCCGGACCAGCATGTGTATTCAATGTTCCGGTGCGCTTAATAATAATTGTTTCTCCGGATGTTGTTTTTAAATGTTCGACAGAAAATAACAGATTCTGCCAAAGTACCCATAAAAGTTCTTCGTTAACCATAGCTTTATTAAAAATGAATATTTAAAAAATCCCCTGTACAATGTTACATTAAATTTGTATATTCATAAAACAACTTTTGTTATGAAAGACTCTTTATTATTACGAATTACCGTTTTATTAGTATTTATTTTTCTAATCGTAATCGGTCTCATCTATGCACAGCCATTTTTGGTTCCGGTTTTCTTTGCAGGACTGCTCTCCCTATTATTGCTGCCCATATCAAAAAAGATTCAAAAATTCATTCACAACGAAGTATTTTCAATCATTTTATCCCTGATTCTTTTCTTTATTGTAATCTGCGGCGTGAGTTATTTCATTTCAACACAGATTTCAAATATTATTTCAGACTCTGACTTAATTGAAAGCAAGATCAAAACAAAAGCTCATACACTGCAGGCTACAGTTAATCAATACACCGGTATGGATGAAAAAGAGCAGGAAGCCTGGTTTGATAAAGAATCCGAACAATTGCTAAAATCCGGATTTCAAAAAGGAGCAACGCTTTTAGTTGGTGTTGGAAATTTTGTTTTTGGCCTTACGCTGGTAATGATCTATACCTTCTTTTTACAACTTTACAGAGGCAAGATTAAGCTGTTTATTTTATCACTGATTGATGAATCTGAACATGAAAAAGCACAGACTGTTATTCATAAGGTACAGTCATTGGTGATGCATTACATAACCGGTTTATGCATCGCCTTATCTATTATTGGTGTTATGAATGCGATTGGATTATCCATTTTAGGTATTGAGCATGGTATATTTTTAGGACTGCTTGCAGGTTTTCTAAATATTATTCCATACATAGGATCCTTTATTGGTGCAGGTTTGCCAATCATCATGGCATTAATCTATAAAGATTCGCTGTGGTATCCGGTGGGTGTGCTTGCCATTTTTATGATCAACCAATTTATCGACAACAACATTACTACACCAAATGTTGTGGGAGGTTATGTACGGTTGAATTCGCTTGCAACAATTTTCATTGTTATCATCGGCGGACTGATCTGGGGCGTAGCGGGCATGATTTTATTCATTCCGCTATTAGGCATTTTTAAAATATTATGCGATCACATTGAACCGTTAAAGCCGCTGAGTATTTTGCTAAGTGATGATGAGAGTAAAGAAGAGAATTTCTTTACAAAATTCTTTAAAAAATTAAAAACGAAGATTACCAGTTAAGGTAATCTTCTAAATATGTTTTCATCTCTTGTTGCATCTTATGCGCTTCAGCTTTAGCAGCTGTTGCAAAGCTTTCATCTGCACCGGCATACAAAATGTTTCGTGAAGAATTTACCAGCAGTCCGCAAGAACTGTTCAAACCAAACTCCGATACTTCCTGTAAATTGCCTCCTTGTGCTCCTACACCCGGTACCAATAAAAAATGTTCCGGAACAATCTGACGTATTTCTTTAAAGTAAGATGCCTTCGTTGCACCTACTACAAACATTAAGTTTTCAGACGATCCCCAGGATGCACACTTCTTCAATACCTCTTTGTATAAAGGCTCTGCAGAATCCTTCAGTTCAAGCTGCTGAAAATCTTTGCTACCTGCATTTGAGGTAAGCGCCAACACAATTGCCCACTTATCTTTGAATGCAAGAAAAGGTGTAACAGAATCTTCACCCATATATGGAGCAACTGTTACTGAATCAAACGAAAGCTGTTCGAAAAAAGCTTTTGCATACATGGTAGCTGTATTACCGATATCACCACGTTTTGCATCTGCAATCGTAAAGACATCTTTCGGAATCCATTCCAATGTTTTTTCTAATGATTCCCAACCAGCCTTACCTAGTGATTCGTAAAAGGCTAAGTTTGGTTTGTATGCTACTGCATAATCAATCGTAGCATCGATGATGTATTTATTGAATTCAAAGATGGGATCTTTTGCTTTCAATAAATGAGAAGGAATTTTTGCAGGATCTGTATCTAATCCAACACACAAATACGACTTCTTACGCTTAATGCTTGCTACTAATTCAGCCTTATTCATTGTTATTCCTTATCGTAAATCAATTACTTCAACACCCGGATACTTTGATTTATCAAATGTAAAAGGTGTATCATCTGCTATGGTATTTGGAGTAAATGTTTTAATGGAGTATTCATAGATATTACCATTCTTCTCAAATAATTTCCAATTCTTGATAGACTTATCAAGCTTATTGATCTCAAGACGTACTTTGAAAAATCTGTTTTTTCTGTCTTCCGGTACAAGCTCAACGATCTGATACGTTTTACTGCCTTCCACTTTATCGCCAACGTATGTATACTTGTATCCTTTCTTATACATTGTATAGATCTTATTCGGAGAGATGTCGTCATCTGCAGGATCGTAGGTAGAGATGTTCACTTCGTTTGCTTCCTTCATGTAATTCCAAACGGTAGTACCGTTATTGATAATTTCCATTTTAGGAAGCTTAATGCGATACTTCGATCCGCGCACCAGCAATTCGCCTTCAGAAACTTCATTGATGCTTGCAGAGGTATTCTTCAGTGTAAATGTAAAAGATGCTTTAAACGAAGAATACGTTTTAAATTTATTACTCATTTCATCCAGAATTGTCAATGCCTTGGGATCATATTGTCCAAATGCCAGCAACGCAATAAAAAATGTAGTTAATAAAATTAGAATGTTCTTTTTCATAATTTTTAATAAATATTCGATTGTAATAATTTTTTCTTAACGTTGATCCAATCCTTTCAAATGAGCTTCTAACGAATACTCATCTTTTATAAGGACTTCCCGGGCTTTGCTTCCTTCAAACTGTCCTACAATACCGGCTGCTTCCAGCTGATCGATCAGGCGGCCCGCACGGTTGTATCCCAATTTCAATTTACGTTGAAGAAGCGAAGTACTTCCCTGCTGATGCATTACAAGTATTTTAGCAGCTTCTTCAAACAATGGATCTTTTTCAGAGAAATTGAAGTCACCTTTCTCTTGTCCGGCTTCATCGTCGACGTACTCAGGCAATTTGTATGCCATACTGTAACCCCTCTGAGAACCAATAAATTCGCAAATTCGTTCTACTTCGGCCGTATCTAAAAACGCACATTGCAAACGGACCATATCGCCATGGGCAAATAACATATCCCCTTTACCGATCAATTGATCTGCACCACCTGCATCCAGAATTGTTCTTGAATCTATTTTAGAAGATACTTTGAAGGACAAACGTGCAGGGAAATTGGCTTTAATAGTACCTGTGATAACGTTTACAGACGGACGTTGTGTAGCAACAACCAAATGTATACCAATTGCTCGTGCAAGCTGTGCCAAACGGGCAATCGGTGTTTCCACTTCTTTACCTGCAGTCATCATTAAATCTGCTAACTCATCTATTACAAGTACAATGTATGGCAGGAAGCGGTGACCATTATTCGGATTCAATTTGCGTTCAACAAATTTCTTATTGTATTCGCGGATATTACGTACCTGCGCATCTTTCAACAGATCATAGCGCAGATCCATTTCCACACACAACGAATTCAACGTATGTATAACCTTCTTCGTATCGGTAATAATGGCATCACCACCATCCGGAAGCTTCGCTAAGAAATGTCTTTCAATTTTATTGAATAAGGTTAATTCAACTTTCTTCGGATCAACCAATACCAATTTTAATTGAGACGGGTGTTTCTTATAAAGCAACGATGCAAGAAGCACATTCAAACCAACAGACTTACCTTGTCCGGTAGCACCTGCAATAAGCAAGTGCGGAAGTTCTGCCAGATCTACTACAAACACTTCGTTCGAAACAGTCTTACCAAATACAACCGGCAATTCTTTATCTGATTTCATAAACTTTTCTGTAGACAATACAGAACGCATCGAAACCATTTCTTTATTTTTATTCGGAACTTCAATACCAATCGTACCCTTGCCTGGTATCGGCGCAATGATACGGATACCAAGAGCAGACAAACTCAAGGCAATATCATCTTCTAAGTTTTTAATTTTAGAAATACGGATACCAACTTCCGGAACGATCTCATACAAGGTAACAGTAGGCCCGATGGTTGCTTTGATGCTGGCAATACCAATATTGTAATGCGATAAGGTTTCTACAATACGATCTTTGTTTGCACTTAATTCTTCTTTTGTTACCTGAATCGCTTTGCTTGAATCGTATTCATTCAACAAATCAAACGTTGGGTATTTATATGAAGACAGATCTAAAGTAGGATCGTAATTGAATGTTTCAAGATTGCCTACATTCTCAAGGGTATCTTCTTCCTTCGGTTTTTCGACAACAAGATCCAATTCACCTTCTGCAATTGATTCCGGCATTTCCACCAATGGTTCAACAACCGGTTCTTCAATCTGCAGTTCAGAAGTACCTTTCGTTGCAACAGGTTCTTTACGTTCAATTACCCATTCTTCTTCGTCTTCTAACTCTTCTTCTTCCTCCAGTTCTTCTTCCTCTTCTAACTCTTCCTCTGACTCTTCAATTTCCTCTTCTTCGTCTTCTTCTAACTCTTCCTCTTCTTCAAGCTCTTCTTCTGTATCTTCAATATCTCCCGGCACTTCTGCTTGCAGATCTGTAACCGGCTGCGGAGCGAATAAATGAATCTTAGTTATGTTAAAGAAATAGATACCGAACGCCAGTAGCATGAACAGCAATAAAAACGGCGTTCCCCAACCAATTAAATTATCCAGGTATAAGGCAATGTCAAATCCGATTCCTCCACTTAGAAAAGCAAGAAACTTATCTCCATCTACAGACAATACAATGTATCCAAAGGCAGTACTGATCCATAATAGAAAATAAAAATTGGTTTTAATCAAGGTTCCTAAATGGATCGGAGAGCTTAAATAAATAATTCTGAAACCGACCAGGAAGAATATCGGAAGGAACAAATACGAAGCAAGACCAAACCATTTATAAATAAAAAAGTACGATAAAACTGCGCCAATAATACCTAATAAATTATCTACTTCCCGTCCCGATTCCTGTACGCTTGTATCCCAAATAGACTCGACAATGCTTTGATCGTTTCTTCCGCTAAATAAAAATGAAGTGAATGCAATCAGCAATGCAAATGAAAAAAGCATAATGAACATACCGACTACCAAATGTAATCGACGGTCTCTCAAGAAAGTCATGATTGCAGAAGGGCCTTTGGGAGCTTTTTCTTCTTCAACTTCCGGTTCCTTTTTGTCAGCCTTTGAAGCAGTATTTGTCTTATTATTTTTTTTCTGAACAGGCGTATTTTCAGCCCTATACGTATTCTCAGCCATATGTACTTAGTAACGCCTAAAGTTAACCAAAATATATGTTAGTTACCAGTTTCTAGCTTCTAGTTACTAGACAAAAGAATTCTCATTATTTGCAATTTTCAACGTCTAGAAACTAGTACCTGGCAACTAGAAACTTTTCTTCAAAATCGCTTTATTAATTGCTCCTACCAAAGCCGGTCCTTCATAAATAAACCCTGAATACAATTGGATCAGGGAAGCTCCTGCATCCAGCTTATCTAAAGCATCCTGAGGTGAATGTATTCCACCCACGCCAATAACCGGAATGGTTCCATTCGATTTTTTTACCAGATAGCGAATAACTTCTGTAGACCTTACGGCTAATGGTCTGCCGCTTAAGCCTCCCATTCCGATCGCTTCCACGTTTTCTTTCTCAGTTACCAACCCATCTCTGGATATGGTTGTATTGGTAGCAATGATACCCGCAAGTTTCGTTTCGGTAATGATTTCAACAATATCATCTAATTGCTCATTGGTCAGATCCGGAGCAATTTTCAATAAAATAGGTTTGGGAACTGCTTTTTGATTATTCACCTCCTGCAGACTGTTCAGGATCTTCTTCAGCGGTTCTTTTTCCTGCAAAGCTCTAAGTCCGGGTGTATTTGGAGAGCTTACATTCACAACAAAATAATCTACACAATCAAATAATTCATTAAACGCTTTGATGTAATCGTTCAATGCTTCTTCGTTTGGTGTGATCTTATTTTTACCAATGTTTCCACCGATCAATACCTTCGATTTTCTTTTGCGCAAACGTGCCGCAATCTCTTTCATCCCGCCATTATTGAAGCCCATTCGGTTTATGACAGCTTCGTCCTGAGGCAAACGGAATAATCTTGGCTTATCATTTCCTGCCTGTGGGACAGGTGTAACCGTACCGATTTCAATAAAGCCAAAGCCCAGTACTGAAAACTCATCTACAATCTTCGCATCTTTATCAAACCCTGCTGCCAAACCAACCGGGTTGGGAAATGTGATTCCAAAAACCGTACGTTCCAAACGCTTATCTTCAACAGAATAGATCAGTCTGAAAACACTGCTTACACCAGGGATTTTAAATAGGAACTTAATGAATGCAAACGTTATATGATGTGCTGTTTCCGGGGTGAAACAGAACAAAATTGGTTTTATTAGGAGTTTATACAAGATCGTATGCGTTTAATTTTCTACTGCAAAAATACGCAAAGACTGGATGTGAAAGAAAGGTTTGACTTGATTGTGGAAAAACTCGTTGGGGTAGCCTAACCTGACGCCAGTCTTCAGACTGGTGCCCTTCATTTTAGTAGTCTTTGACTACTTAATTATAAAGCAGTCAAAGACTGCAAAAATGCTAGACACGAGTCCCGCTTCGCTAAGACTCGCGCCAGAAAAGGGCTTGACTTGATTGTGGAAAAACTCGTGGGAGAAATCTATTTTACTTGGGGCGATGCCCCAAGCTATGCTATCTAAGCCTTTCAGGCTTATCGGTTCACATGAGATACTTAGGCTGTAAGCCTGAAATATTCGAACTAGGGGCATCGCCCCTAGAAAACATCAATCCTACGATCTCGGATGGAAATCCTTAATGATCTGCTTTAAATAATCCCGATCCAGATGGGTATATATTTCTGTAGTTGTAATGGATTCGTGACCAAGCATATCCTGAACGGCCCGTAAATCTGCACCGCCTTCAATTAAATGTGTCGCGAAGGAATGGCGAAAAGTGTGCGGACTGACGGTTTTATTTAAACCTATTTTCGTGACCAGATCTTTAATGATCGTAAAGACCATCACGCGGGTCAATTTATTTCCTCTTCGATTTAAAAAAACATAATTTTCGGCACCTTTTACAATGTCCAGATGACAGCGTATTTCGTTTTTGTAAATCGTAATAAATTTTCTGGCTTCTCTGCCGATTGGCACCAAACGTTCTTTATTCCCTTTCCCAAGAACTTTTATAAATCCATCTTCGAAAAACAAATTCGAAATTTTCAATTCTACCAGCTCTGTAACACGTAAGCCACAACTGTAAAGGGTTTCAAGCATCGCTCTGTTGCGGACGCCTTCCGGTTTTGATTGATCAATAGCCTGCAACAACTGTTCGATTTCAGGAAACGAAAGGGTATCCGGAAGCTTGCGTCCTAGTTTTGGACTATCAATCAACGACGATGGATCTTCATCACGGATTTCTTCCATGAGTAAAAAACGGAAGAACGATTTTATACCGGATAAAATACGAGCCTGCGAATAAGCGGACATACCCAGTTCGGTAATGTATTCTAAAAATTGCTGAATATGCTTTCCCTTTACCTGCATAGGCCCGATTGAAGGTTCTGTCAATTCCAGATATTGCATAAACTTTACAATATCGTGCTCGTACGCTTCGACTGAATTACCCGACAAAGAGCGTTCAATTTTTAAATAATCTCTAAACTGCCGTATCAGGATCTTCCAATTCATGGTGTAAGTTATACGTTTTAAGTTTTAAGTTTTAAGAAAACGCCACAAATAAAATTTGATTATAATTTCAATGGTTTTAATACACCCAAAACTATTTTTCATAAAAAGTTAAATAGATACACTCTTAGAACTTAAAACATAAAACTTATAACTTATATTTACTTTATGAAAATACTCATTCTCAACGGTCCTAATCTGAACCTGCTTGGCAAACGCGAACCGGGTATCTATGGCTCAGCATCTGCTGAAGACATTTTTAATGAATTGAAACAACTTCATCCATCTGTAACATTCACGTATTTTCAGTCGAATGTTGAAGGTGAACTGGTAAACAAGCTGCACGAAGTTGGTTTTGACTACGATGGCATTGTATTTAATGCCGGTGCATACACGCATACCTCTATTGCAATTGCTGATGCAGTAGCGGGAATTAAAACACCCGTTATTGAAGTTCATATTTCAAATGTATATGCCCGCGAAGAATACAGACACAAAAGTCTGATGGCAAAAAACTGTGCAGGAATCATTACAGGTTTCGGTATGAAAAGTTACGCATTAGCTGTTCATCATTTGCTAAGTAAATAATATGTTAAATTTCTATCCCGGTCCATCCAAATTGCACGCACACGCAAATATACATGTGCAGGAAGCCATTGCGTCCGGTATACTCAGCATGAATCACAGAAGCATTGAATTCATGGAGCTGTACAAGCAGGTACAGGAAAGATTTGAAACATATTATGACCTGCCTAAAGGTTATCGCGTATATTTTACTTCATCTGCAACAGAGTGCTGGACGATCCTTGCACAATCATTTCCCAATCGTTCCTTTTTACATATTTATAATGGATCGTTTGGAAAAAAATGGATGGAGGTTTCGAAGCAATTGTCTATTGAACATGAATCTGTTGTTTTTGATATTCATTCAGAACTTAATGTACAGACTATTGATGATTCTATTTCTGCAGAAATCGTTTGTACAACACTTGCAGAAACTTCTAACGGAACATTTTTATCGCACCATATTCAGTCAGATATCCGTGAAACATTTGCGGATAGCTTAATTGCTGTGGATGCGACTTCAGCATTAGCGGGCATAGCTGTTAAATGGGAACATGCCGATATCTGGTTTGCATCTGTACAAAAATGTTTTGGTTTGCCATCCGGATTAGGTGTACTTATTTTATCGCCTCAAGCGCAACATACCATTGAACACAGAAGCAAAGACATCCAGTACAATTCATTAAAACGTATTGTAGAAAATGGTTCTACTTTTCAGACAACACATACACCTAATATTTTAGGCATCTATTTATTATCTGAACGATTAAAAGAAATAAACAGCATTCAGTTTTTACAATTAAAAGAACGAATGGATTATTTATACAATCATTTTTCAGCGCATGCATCCTTAAACCCTTTGATCATTGAAAAAGAGGTACAGTCCCCTACAGTGCTAACATTGAAAGGTGATGAAGACTATATCAAGCAAATAAAAAAATCCTTAAAAGAACAAGGTATTATTATCGGCAGCGGATACGGCATCTGGAAAGAAAATACCATACGCATTGCAAACTTTCCTGCACATACGGATGAAGATTTCAAGGAGCTGTTGTTAGCGATTTGACAATTGTCTGAACCACTGATTAATCTGATGTAAATGATTACAATGATTTCTTTCGCTAACTTATCGTAGCGCTATTTGTGACTTTTTATAGCTTTAGCTGCATTTCAAATTTATATCTGATGACATTTTAAACCCATCATAAAAATCATCTAATCAGGTTAATCAGCGCCTGTCCCGCTTTAGGAGCGGAAGTTCAGACATTACAAATTCAAATAAAACTCTTTTAACGCATCCACAAACTGTTGCGTATATTGATTATCAACATTTCGAATAATAAATTTTTCTTCTACATTATTCAAATGCTTTGCATCTTTCCGTGCATGCAACACATAACGGATCAACTTACTCTCATTATCAGACATCTCCTGAAACCTTTTTATATAAAGCCCTGCATCAGCAGCTGCTTTAATAAAATGCGTCTCTTCATAAATACTGATAAGCAGATAAGCATCTCCTTCAGACTTTAACATAAAATGTATGATCTGCATCAATTCATCGATCAGCAAATGTGATTGATGCAAGGCCATGTCTTTAGAAGTATTTCCGGTTTTAAGCGAAGAAGAAAAAAATGGAGGATTGCAAATAATTAAATCGTATTGCTTGGGTGTAAATTTAAAGTAATCCTGTATCGAACAGGTATGTAATTTTATACGTGCGTCCCACGGACTGTTAAAAAAATTATCCTGCGCCTGTTGTGCTGCCTCTTCATTCATTTCAACAGCATCAATGAATACTTCATCCGTAGTGCGCTGCGCCAGCATCAATGCCAACAGGCCGGTTCCGGTACCAATATCTAAAATAGATGTAACTTTTGAAACAACTGGAATAGTAGCTCCAAACACGCATGAATCGGTGCACACTTTCATGGCAGCAGATTCCTGCTTTACTAAAAATTGTTTGAATTGGAACCAGGAGTTGGCCATACTTAACGCGACAAATGATCTTTGTTTAACAAACCATTTTCTGTCTCGTATCCAAAATCAATCAGCTTACCCGGACCATCTGCTGCTTCAGTAGCAAGTACATCACAACGTTCGTTTTCTTTATTGCCCGCATGCCCTTTCACCCATTGAAAACGAATTTTATGTTTACTCGAAACATATAAATAGCGTCTCCACAGGTCTTCATTTTTTTTATCCTTAAAATTCTTTTTTACCCAGCCCATCAACCAGCCTTTTTCAACAGAGTCAATTACATATTTAGAATCTGAATAAATCAATACTTCATGACCGGGATCTTTCAGTGCTTCTAAACCTGTAATAACAGCAAGCAGTTCCATGCGGTTGTTTGTAGTCATGCGAAAACCGCCACTAATCTCTTTACGGTGCTGCTTAAACATCAACACAACACCAAAGCCTCCCGGACCGGGATTGCCTCGTGAAGAACCGTCTGTATATAAAGTAATCATGCTACGAAGGTAAGAGTTTTAGTTGCCAGTTGCTAGTATTTAGTTGCAAGAACAAAGTAGTGCGACACCGATGGGGTCGAAATAATTTAGCTATCATTGTGCTATAAACATGTGACTCCTCTGGAGTCATTACGCATAATCTGATATTTGGTAAAGTTTATACGAGATATCAATTGAATACCAAACATTCAAGTATTAAAACGAATATTTATTAGAAATGACTCCAGAGGAGTCACATGTTTATAGGAAAAAATCACCACCACCCGATACCGACCCCAGCGGGGTCGAACATACAATTATTCATACCATTCAAAAAGATATTCAGATTTAAATTCTATGTTAAACTTAGTAAGAAATTCTTCATACTCTTGTTTAAATGTCTTATTCGTATGATGTTGTTTTTGATTCATAATATAATGAATCACGTTATCTAAAGATGAATGACTATATGAAAATGCACCAAAACCTTCCTGCCATTGAAATTTATATGGCGATAATTTATTATCTTTAATATAGGCGTTAGAAGCTTTTTTTATCTCTCTAATTAAATCTGATAAACAACAGGTAGGTTTCATTCCTATCAAAAAATGAATATGATCCGGCATGCCATTTATTGCAATCAGTTTGTGATTTTGAACAACACCCGCAATATATTTATATAATTTTTCCTCCCATGAATGTTGAACTTGGCACTCACGGCCTTTAACTGCAAAAACAACTTGAATGTAAATTTGTGAAAATGTATTTGGCATAATGATTAAAAATTAGCTGAACTGATTGTACAAATGATATAACTATTGGTGCGACCCCGATGGGGTCGATATTACAAAATTATCATTTTGCTATAAACATTTGACCCCGTTGGGGTCATTACTACAAACATTATTTTTCAATATTAACATACGATAAAAAATAAAATCTCAACTAAATATCAACTCATACTTACAACACATTCGATATTTTATTTTCACGATACAATTGAATCATTTTCACTGCAATCAAAATTGCGGCAAACACGAACAACCATGTTACTCTGGCTTGCAAGCGATCGTATACATTGGCAAGTGCTGCCGTAAAAAATGCGTTCCAATAAATGCTAAATACAATAAATAAACAAAATACTTTTAATTCTTTCGATAACTGATTTTGAATACACGCAAACCAAAAAATACAAACCGACAATAGCAAAACAACATAATTGATAACATTTAATAAATCAAAATCAAGGTGACGAGTATTCTGCTCAGAACTCAGAAATGCAGGCAATTCTGCTGCTACATGATCTCTGATTGGCCAGAATGGTGCTGAATTATATCCATATTGAGACAAACCTGCTCCGATATTTATTTGAAAAAACTGAATAACCGATTCCCGAATACCGTAATATAAAAAACGGCTTAAATATTTTGGTGTAGTAAAAATATCTTTTACAACCGGCTTGCATACTTCATTATTTAAATAGTGCCATTTCTCTTCACCTGTTGCTTGCGCTCCATTAAAATGTGTGCGCGAAACTTTATTCAAAGCACTTTGATCATTCCAGATAAAATCAGCTGCTGAATTTGATAAACTGTCTGTATACCTGCATAACGGCGATGGTGCTGATGCACATTGATCTTGCAAATATGTTTTTAGCAAGCCCGTCTCTGAAAGTCTTCCGGTAAGAAAAACATCAGACGAGTGTGAAAAAACAAAGCCTTGATTGTTTACATATGATTGCAGACAAATCGACACAAAGCCTGCGATTGCGACACCACAAACGACTAAACTTTTCAAAACCGTTGTTTTCAATGTATTTATTTTAAAGAAATACATCAACGCTGCAATTGTACCAGTCGAAAAAATAAGGATCGGGAAATTACTAAAATGTGTCATTACAAAGAAGAATAAAATACCCATATAAAACCATTTATAGTTACTTACAGACGTGAAAAATAAATACAGAATCAAAATTATAAATGGTGTAAAAATATCCGGCATGATTTGATTTGAGTACCATGGAAGTGAACTTGCAAGAAGCAATATTGAACAGACAGCCATGTGAATGTAAATTACTTTTTCGACTTCAAAAAATCGTTTAATGATCTTCCATATTAATATTGTCGCAATTAAATTCTGAAATAAAATAATAGGCCACAAGCTCAGTTTCATTGAAACAAAACGCATGATGAATCCATAACCAAAAGGTCTATCCATAGGTACATTTCGTTTATCAAACAGCGTAACGAGATAGGTTCCTGAATCCGAAACAAACAACGGATACTTATTATACAATGCAGGTATAGATAACAGCACCGTAGTAAATAAAAATTGGAATAAGAGTCTTTTATCAAAAGACCACTTTTGTATAGAATCGTTTATCATAATTTCATTTCTTTAAAACAAACACCTAAGCTTTCTAACTTAGATAAAATAGTTTTAGCCAGCAAAGGATCAACAGGTATCACGACACCCCGTTCAGAAATATTTCCATTCAAAAATAAATCAATGCTTATTGCTAATGGTAGGCCCACAGTCTTGGCCATAGCAGTACGTTCGCTGTCTTCCCCATCTACAATCATAGAACTTTGAATGGTCTGCTTCTCTCCTTTCAACACATAAGAAATGCGGTGAATCATAACAATGCGATCGCAATCTTCTGCTTCCAATTTCCATTTTTTTTCAATAACAGACTGAAGGATTGTGGCAGCCGTAGCGGCTTGGGTGGCAATTTCAGTGTCAGACAATAAGCCTAAGGATTCAAGAAATATAGTTGCCTCTGAAGCATTCTCCTGAAACAATTCTTTTAATTTATCTTGAATAGTTTCCGTCCCCTCTAACAGAAAGTGCTGTAAAAAACTTCGTCCTGTGCGGGACGGATCTTCTTTCAGAATAATGGAATCATCTGTTAAGCCAAGCTGCACCAGATAATTCCAGCCTTCGCAAAAGCCCGGATAGCGCAATGTGCCGCGCACAAAGGTCTCTGCAGATTCCAATGCATAGAGTTTCTGGTAACTCAATGAATCCCGATTCGGATATCCTTCATATACATTCGTATCTGAAAGCTTCCAGATAGAAGGGTTTGTAAACAATCTATGATAGGGAACGATTTTTACAATGCCATCTTCCAGATAATGCGCAGCAGCACCTTGTCCGGCTAATACCACATTGCGTGGATTCCAGGACACTTTATAATTCCATGGTGGATTTGTATTGGATGGGTGTACCAATCCTCCTGTATAGGATTTAAAAGATGTTATTTGAGCACCTTGTTCTTTTAATGTATGTATAAGCGTGATGGCAGACATATGATCAATGCCCGGATCCAGACCACACTCCATCATAAACAACAAGCCCTGGCTCTTAGCTTGCTCGCTCATTGCCTTGACCTCCGCACTTACATAGGATGCTGTAAATAAATGTTTATTCTCATCCAGACACAATTTAGCAACCATCGTATGGAAAGCAGGCGGTAACATGGACACAACAATCGTTGAATTTGAAATTACCGGTAATAAGGATGCTTCATTAATTTCAGATCGAATGAAACGGATCTTTGAAAATTCCCTGCTGCGCTTTTCTACCAATGCTTGTTGTGCATCCAGCGCAGTAACAGCAATATCATCCGAAGCTATATATTCATTCAGGTATTGAAGTAAATAATAGGTTGATCGACCGATTCCAAGGATTAAGATTGTTTGCATGGTTAAAGATATAAAAATGTGAGAAGTTTTAACTAACAAAACCTATGAGGTCTTACCAATAAACAAAAAATGATTTGGATATGTCGAGGTGATTATTAAAAGACCTCATAAGTTTCTCTCTAAAATATTAAAAAAACCTGACCGTTACCGATCAGGTTTTTTTAATATTTTAGAGAGTCGTTAATTACTTAACAACTACTAATTCAGTTTTAGCAGGAGTACCATCTAAAACGTACGTAACAGTGTACATACCTTTAGCTAAACCAGCAGCATCAAATACTGTAGCATCGCTAAGAGAAGAAACAGTACCGAAGTTTTTAGTAGCAATTTGCTTACCAACCATGTCCGTAACGATCATTGTTACTGAAGCAGGATTTTGTAATGTAATGTTAACTTTAACATCACCTGATGTAGGGTTAGGATAAACTACAGAAGATGCAATGTTAGCAGCTGCAGCAGTAGAAAGAATATCATTACCGATCCAGATATCAGTGATAGAGAATGTAACAGCACCTTCACCGCCATTCAACCCAGCATTGTTTACTGAAAAACCTACTTTGTAAAGTGAATCAGCAAATTTCTTAGTCATGAAGTTACCAGCAGTAGCTATCGGATCACCATACTGACCAATTGTATTACTGAAAGAACCTAAAGCAATACTTACTGTTTGGTAGTTACCAGCAGTTGTACCAGCTGAAAGATCAACAATATAACCTTGAACGTTTGTTGAATCTTTTGATTCTAATTGAATCTTAATTTTTGGGCCCGGGCTAGCACTTTTAATTTTAAAGTTGAAGTAGTAAACAGACAGTGAA
This sequence comes from Cytophaga aurantiaca DSM 3654, assembly GCF_000379725.1. GTDB lineage: Bacteria > Bacteroidota > Bacteroidia > Cytophagales > Cytophagaceae > Cytophaga > Cytophaga aurantiaca. The sequence continues at coordinate 104,130 of NZ_KB903664.1, read as the reverse complement.
CCGCCAGAAGCAGTAACATTTGTTCCCCACGGCTTACCAACGTTAGCAGTTTGGAATGAACCATTACCGAAACCACCTACATAATAACCACCTGATGCAGCTGAACGAGAACCTGTTGCTGTGATTGTTTGTACACCAGAAATAGTAACTGTATCAACAAACAAACCACCATTGATAGCTGGAGGGTTTGCTACATTTGGGTTGTTCGGATTTGAATCCGGTACACCGAAGTTAAAAGGAACACCTGTAATTTGAGTAGCACCAGTTGCTGAATTCCAAAGTACAACATGATTTTGTGCATTTGCAACCATTAAAGCCGCAAGCATTGATAAAGAAAGTAAAAATTTTTTCATACTAGTTTAAATTTATGTTGTTTACTTAATTGATGTCAATCGTATTTCAAATATATAAATTTTAATGTCGATGCATAATAAATAAAACTGTAGAGGCGTTTTACGTTTACTAAACTCAGTTCTTTTAATATATTTCCTGCCATGAATCAGTTATGAGAAAAATCTTTTTTTGTTTACTTATTTTCATTTCATTCCAATCATTTTCTCAGATCTCAATTGGATTTACGGGAGGGGTTATCCTTCCTTTACAACATGTTCCTGATACATCACTAAGACCAAGCTCCGCTTCTAAACTTGGTGTAGAATTTATTTTTGGTTTAAATACGCACTGGAAAATACGTACTGGACTAGAATATGTATCCTTTTCTTTTTCAAACTCTTTATATAAACCATATTATTCATATAACATGTATCATGCACAATATCTTAGCATACCTGTTGGTGTACGCTATGTATTTAATGGTAGCAAGCTAAAACCTTTTATAGATGGTGCATTAAGCTTCATGAGCAACATCGGACATAATAAAAATAATTCTAGTTCTCTTCCACTTACACTTGATCCGAAACCGAATTCGCTTGTTTTGTCTCCTGCAATTAACGTAGGTGTTTTATGTAATCCTTCAGATAAAATTTATGCCTCTTTCATGATGGGTTATGCAATGCAAACAGGAAATGTATATGAACTCAAAAACACTACTAATAAAGCAAAAAATGTTCGATGCAATGGTTTAAATGCAACCTTATCTATAGGATATAGTTTTAGATAGTTTTGTTTTCAGTCAATTTTGTTTTTTTAGTTACAATATTTTGCGTAATTCCGTAGAAATGAAATATCTGTAACACCAAAAAGATAATAGTAGAGTCGCACAAAGACTATTATATTAATCGATATCAGTTATATTAATCGATATCAGTCGCTCCTAAACTGGAGTTCCGTGCGTGCAATAATAGTGTTCGCAGGTTTTTATAGATATGTACTCCTCCGGAGTCATTACACCTTATCGACTATTTTATTGAATATATTTATTAGTGATAATTCAAAATTAAATTGAATACCAATTAGTAATAAACTCCAGAGGAATCCAATCGCCATTGTGGATATAAATTCCAATTGCCCCGTGAGACTGCAATTCTTAAGTTGCACTTTTCATCAAAATAACAATAACCGCTTCTAGTAAACAATCCTTTTTTACCCTTACATCCATTCAGACAAGGCAATAAAAAAACCCTGACCGTTACCGATCAGGGTTTTTAATATTTTAGAGAATCGTTAATTACTTAACAACTACTAATTCAGTTTTAGCAGGAGTACCATCTAAAACATACGTAACAGTGTACATACCTTTAGCTAAACCAGCAGCATCAAATACTGAAGCATCGCTAAGAGAAGAAACTGTACCGAAGTTTTTAGTAGCAATTTGCTTGCCAACCATGTCCGTAACGATCATTGTTACTGAAGCAGGATTTTGTAATGTAATGTTAACTTTAACATCACCTGATGTAGGGTTAGGATAAACTACAGAAGATGCAATGTTAGCAGCAGCTGCTGAAGTTGAAGCAACGATACCAGCTTTAGAAGTACTGATCCAGATATCAGTGATAGTAAATGATACAGCACCTTCACCACCATTTAAACCAGCATTGTTTACTGAGAAACCTACTTTGAAAAGTGAATCAGCAAATGCTTTCGTCATGAAGTTACCAGTAGTTCCGATTGGATCACCATACTGACCGATTGTATTACTGAAAGAACCTAAAGCAATACTTACTGTTTGATAGTTACCACCAGTTGTACCAGCTGAAAGATCAACAATATAACCTTGAACGTTCGTTGAATCTTTTGATTCTAATTGAACCTTAATTTTTGGTCCCGGGCTAGCACTTTTAATTTTGAAGTTGAAGTAGTAAGTAGCCATTGATGATCCAGGAGTACCAGTAACATTTGTTCCCCAAGGCTTACCAACGTTAGCTGTTTGGAATGAACCATTACCCATACCACCTACATAATAACCACCTGATGCAGCTGAACGAGAACCTGTTGCTGTGATTGTTTGTACACCAGAAACAGTAACTGTATCAACAAACAAACCACCATCGATAGCTGGAGGGTTTGCTACATTTGGGTTGTTCGGATTTGAATCCGGAACACCGAAGTTAAAAGGAACACCTGTAATTTGAGTAGCACCATTTGCTGAATTCCAAAGCACAACTTGATTTTGTGCATTTGCAACCATTACAGCTGCAAGCATTGATAAAGAAAGTAAAACTTTTTTCATACTAGTTTGAATTTATTTTGTTTAATTAATTGTTGTCAATCGTATTTCAAATATATAAATTTTTATACCTATAATCCATATTTAGCTAAATAATATTCCACAATTATTCAAAATTCAGAAATAACGATATGGTATTGGAAGACAACCTCGATAAACTTGAACTATAGATATTTGGATCATTATTTAATAGATTTAACAAGCCGTGGGAAAAGCGTATTTCGGGGGAGAATTTAAATAACGGACAATAAATATCCATACCAACCCCCATATCCAGACAGAAATCAAAGCCATTGGTACGTAAATCGCTCGGTTTACGCTGCTTTTTCTTCGCTCCCGCTTCAATTCCTGCCTTAAAACCGCCCAGTACATACATTCTTGAATTTCCTCTGCGCATAGATTTATACTTTAACATCAGTGGAATTTCCATAAAAGTGGATTCAATAGACTGTGTTTCAGAACTATTTGCAAAGTCATATGTAATGCTGCGGCTGTAAAAACCCACCGTTGGCAATACACGCAAATCAAAGTGATCGTGCAAGCGAAAGTTCACGATAAAACCCAAAGAAAAGCCGGGGGTGTATGTTGGAGTAACGTTCATCGCTGTATCAGCAGGATTACTTAAATAGTCTGAAGATACTTTTGATTTAAAACCCGAAGCATTTACCCCTAATGTAAACCCATAATGCATGAATTTATCATCATAAAAAGGCAGGTTTGTCCATCTCGGATCCTGGGCTTGAACTTTAAGAATAACAAATAAGGATAATACGAGCAGGCTGAAGGATTTCATGCAATTATGTAAACTATGTATTTCTTTTATTTTTTCCCGACATACGATGTACATACGCCAAATGTAAAGGGCTTATAATGCTGTACACTAAATCCAATTTTTTCCAGAATCGCACAAAATGCTTTACCATCCGGAAAGGCATTTACCGAGTCCGGCAAATAGGTATAAGCTGCTGTATCTTTGGATACCAGCTTCCCTACCATTGGTAAAATATTTTTGAAGTAAAACTGATATACCTGCTTAAAAGGGGCCTTTTGAGGCTTAGAAAACTCTAAAACCATAATATTGCCGCCTGGTTTAAGCACCCGGTGTATTTCAGACAATCCCAATTCAAGATGTTGAAAATTGCGTACACCAAAGGAAACGATTACTGCATCAAAAGTATTGTCTGCAAATTCAATTTTTTCTGAATCGCCTTTTTGCAAACGGATAATGTTGTCCAGATTTTTCTTTGCAATTTTTTCTCTGCCTATCTGCAGCATGTTCTCTGCAATATCAATTCCTACAATAGATGTTGGCTTTAGCCTTGTTGCCGCTTCGATTGCCAGATCTGCAGTACCTGTAGCAACATCTAAGATGTAGGCAGGTTTATCTTTTTTAAGCAAATTGAGTGCTTGCTTTCTCCATATTTTATCAATTCCTAAACTTAAAACACGGTTTAATAAATCGTATTTGGGAGAAATATTATTAAACATAAGCTCTACTTGCTCACGTTTTTCACTCTCTTTTTCCTGGTATGGCTTAATTGTTACTGACATAGGCGCAAAGGTACAAAATAGTTGTCAGTTGTCAGTTGTCAGTTATCAGAAAAATCCGTGCTCTTTCTTTATTTGCAGTCCCTTTAGGGACATAATATCTGTAGAAATTACGAATTAAATAAATAAAAATTTACAAGTCCCATTGGGACGGTATATTATAAAGGCGTTATCAGTCGCTCCTAAACGGAGCTCCGTACATTAAATAATTATTGGGATAGATGTTCTACAGATATTTCATCCCTACGGGATGAAGCATAATCACAATAAAATCATTGAATTCAACTACTCTACAACTATCTCGACTCTTCTGTTTTTGGATCTGCCGGCTTCTGTATCATTCGTAGCCACAGGTTTTGTCGACCCATAAGAAGCGACTTTAATTCTGGAAGCAAGTATTCCTTTTGACTCTAAATACTCTTTAACATTTGCTGCTCTTTTTTGAGCCAATGTTGTATTCACAGATTCAGGACCGGAGCCATCGGCATGCCCACTGATGGAAATCGTTGCATTCGGATTTTTCTCCAAAATAGAGACAAGCTCTCTCAATTCTGCTTTGGTTGAAGGTCCTACAGTGGATATGTTGACAGCAAAATAAAACGTTTGCTGTATTTTTTGAGCAGCAACCGGTGTAGTAACAGTAGTATCAGCAGTTACAGGAGCCGTACTCTCATTTACTTGTTTATCCGGGATCACACAGTTGTACTTAACCGCTCTGTTCTTTTCACCGATCAATGCTATATGCAAGGTATCGCGTGCAATGGTATCCCTCCCGTCAAGAACAAATACAGAATAATTATTATCTGACAAGGCAGACACATCAAATGTTCCGTCATTCAATACTGTAGCCTGCGTTGATTTGGCATTTTTAGAAGCAGTTTCAAGAGGTATAATCTGAACAATTAATCCGTCTCTTTTTACAGGTGAATTATTTTTATCTACCAGTTGCCCTTTAATCACTGCATCTTCAATAGCGATGACTTCATAGATGTCTTTTTCACCATAACCACCGGTTCTGTAAGACGACAGATATCCTTTTTCCGAGGTGTGGCTTAATATAAAATACAGATCTTCATCCGGAGTATTTACAGGATACCCTAAATTAACCGGTTTGCTCCACGCCCCTGTTGCTGTATCCAAAGTTGATTTGAAGATATCATAACCACCCATACTGGTATGTCCGCGAGAGCTGAAATACATCGTTCTTCCATCCGCACTGATATAGGGAGCATCTTCGTCTTCGTCGGTATTAATTGTTGACGAAAGCGCCTGAGGTTTGCTCCAGGTACCATCCGTATTTTTAGTCAGATAATAAATATCTAAATCTCCGTTTTTCTTGAAATGGTTTGAAGCATAATACAACGTTTTACCATCTGCAGTGAGAAATACATCCGCTTCAAAATCTATTGAATTAATTTCCTCCAAAGAAACCGGTGTACTCCATGTTCCGTTTTTATTCTCCGTTGTATAAATGTCGCCGCCATGCAGATAACTGTATATAAATAATTTTGTATCGTTATCATACAATTGAATAGAGGCGTCGTGACCGGAAGTATTTAATTGAAACGATTCAGGTGCGGACCAGGTAACAGAATCAAGTTTATGCGAATAAAAAATATTTTCGAATGGTTCTCCGTCATATTCTTCTTTTGTATCAATCACATTGGCTCTTCTTGACGTAAATAAAAGTAAGGTGTCGTTTTGTGATAATACCGGACTGTGTTCAGAATAACTGGAGTTTATTGCAGCACCAACATTTTGAACTTTATAATTCGATGGATTTGAAATATAATCTGCACCGCACGTTAATTGGTATTTATACCTTTCAACTTCCTTGTACTGAATATTGTTTTTAGAGATTTTCTGTTGAAACTTATTGTAAAAAATAAAGGCCTTTTCAAAATCGTAATTCAAATGATAGGCTCTTCCTAACCAAAAATATAAGTATTTATTGTATGTTGAATCCTTCGCATATACCTTCTCCAGATTAATAAGCGCCTGCTCTTTGGAGAATCTATGCAGATTACATACACCGCTTTTATATAAAGCATTTAAATTATCCGGATCTGTTTTTAAAACCTGTTCAAAATACGGATACGCATTTTTATATTGCTCCTTGCTGAAACAACGTTCGCCCGGACGTACTAAAATCTTCGTGTTTTGTGCAACACTCTGTAATGAGAATATTAAACTAATTAAACAAACAGTATAAAAATATTTTAACATTTTCATTACAGCAGTATTATTGTTTTATAATTTTAAACTCTGTTCTTCTGTTTAATTCCCTACCATCTTCCTCATCATCATTGGACGCCAACGGTCTTGTTTCTCCATAGCCCTCATAACTTAAGCGGTCTTTAGAGATACCTTTTGAAACCAGCCAGTTTACAACTGCCTGCGCACGTCTTTTAGACAACACTCTGTTATATTCATCCGAGCCTTTGCTATCGGTATGTCCTGAAATTTCGATCTGCATACCCGGATTTTTCTCAAGCAACTGTAATAAATTATTTAGTTCTTTATTAGATGCCTGTTTCAACGTTGCTTTATCAAAATCAAAATAGATATTTCTCAATACATAAATATTTCCAACAGCTAACTTCTTCAACGCCAAGTTTTGAGTGATCTCCTGTGCGCTTGATGTTTGTCCAGGCACATTGAATGTTTTGTTCACAAAGCCGTACCCGTCTTTTTCAGCAGACAAAGTATATTGTGTAGCAGCTGCATTATGCACTACAAAGGAATACATCCCTTTATCGTTCGCTTGTACAACAGCAACTAATTCTCCATTTGCATCTGTAAGCTGAATGGATGTTACAATTGGCAAACCTGTATCCGCATCTTTGATCACCCCTTTAATGGTGATCGGAAGCATAGCCGTGGCAACAACAGGAACAGGAAGCGGATCCGGAGTAGTTACAACCGGCTGCACATCCAGGTTCATCGCTTTCATTTTTGCGATCAAGGCCTGCTTATCTTCTCTTGGAGGCATTGAGATCATGTAAATATCTTTTTCACCTACCCCATCATCTTTAGCAGATGCATAATACCCGTGAGAACCATCCCCTGACAATACGAAGTAAATATCATTATCTGCAGTATTGATTGGATACCCCATGTTAATCGGATCGGTCCATTCAGATCTTGTAGAATCGTAATAGGTTTTAAAAATATCATAGCCCCCCATCCCTTTATGTGCACGGGAAGAGAAATATAAGGTCATACCATCAAAATCCATAAACGGACCTTCGTCATCTTCTTCTGTATTGATAACCGGTCCTAAATTTACCGGCTTGCCCCAAAAACCTTTATCATTCATTTTAACCATATACAAATCAAGGCCGCCATAGCCGCCTTCTCTGTTACTAGCAAAAAACAAGGTGTTCCCATCCGGAGAAACGGCTGCTGCATTTTCATACGATGATCGGCTATTCACAGAGCCTTCAATTGGCAAAGGTTTAGACCATGAACCATCCGGGCGTTCCTTACAATAATAAATATCTCCGGAACCATCGTCTTTATAGATAAACAATTCCGAACCATCTGCAGACAAGGCTATACTTGCATCATGTCCATCTGTATTGATGTTCGCACCAATGTTTTGAGGCGTTCCCCATTGTCCGTTTACTTTTTTAGATATGTAAATATCTTCATAATACTGCCCTGTTTCATCCAGCAAGCCACCGGTACTTCCCGGTCTTCTTGAAGTAAAGATCATTACTTTTTCATCGGCAGAGATAACCGGTGCAAAATCAGGAGATGTTGAATTTAATACCTTGCCAACAGATTCGATCTTTACATCAACCGGCTTGGCCATGAATTCAATGCCATTGGCACATTCGTACAAACGTCTGTCTACTTTTTTCAGCAAAGGACTGCTAGATGGTAAGGTTGCTCTGAATTGTGTATAAAAATCAATTGCTTCAGCAAAACGAAGGTTTTCTTGATTAGCTACGCCTAAATTGAATAAAATATCCGGATCAACTTTAGGATCCAGCTTATACGCACTTTCAAAAAAAGATAAACATTTATGCGGGTAATCTGATTTTATATATTGTATACCTATTTTATTATTTAAACTCGCATTCGTTTTATTTAATTTATACGCTTCTAAATATAATCGTAAAGCAGTAGGATTGTCGCCTGCAGCTTTTGCTGCATCGCCATCCTTAATATACCTTTTTTCATTCTGAGCCTGAGTAATGTAGGAAAGACTTAAAAGTAAATAAGCAAAAAATAGGATTTTGAATATGAATGATCTGTAATTTGTCGATTCCATAATATTTAAAATTTCTAGAAATAATCTATATTTCTTCTTTTACACGAACTTAAATGTAAAGGTTACGTTTGAATTATACAATTTTCTGAAAAAAACTTTATTTTTCACTTCCTACTCCTATTTTTTAAAAATGGATGAATAATATCAATCGAAGTCCATCGTATGCATTTATTTTAGTAAATTGTAGACCCATTATCAATAACAGAATAGAGCCCATATGAAAATGAATGCAAAATTCATCAGTAGCTACGATGATTACAAAAAGTGCCCGGAGATGTCTACGCCCGAATATGCATTCATTGGACGATCAAACGTTGGAAAATCTTCTCTCATTAATGCCATTACGGGCGTTAAAAACCTGGCAATGACCTCGTCAAAGCCCGGAAAAACGCAATTGATCAATTTATTCAATATTGAGGATAAATGGATACTTGCCGATTTACCTGGTTACGGCTTTGCAAAAGCCAGTCAATCAAGCCGAATTAAGTGGGGAATGATGGTTCATGATTATTTAAAAAACCGAAGTAACCTTACCAACGTATTCTTACTTGTAGATTCCAGACATGCTCCTTTGAAATCGGATATGGAACAAATTACGTGGTTAGCCAGCAATGGAATACCATTTAGTTTGATCCTTACTAAAATTGATAAGCTTTCAAATTCTCAAAGCCTTAAAAATATTGCTATTTGGGAAGCAGAATTGAGCAAAGATTGGGAGGAATTGCCCAAAATTATAATAACCTCGTCTGAGTCAGGAAAAGGAAAAGACGAGTTATTAGAATATATAACAGCAATCAACAAACAGATTTCAAATTAAAGGGGATACTTACAATGATTTTCCCTATACTTGCAAACTAAACCGTAACCAAATTTCAGATTATGAAAAAATTCTTATTTGTTCTTACCCTAGGTTTAATTGCCATGATTTCATACAATGAAATTCAGGCTCAAGGTACACCAACAAAAGCTGTACCTGCTGCTCAATATTATGAAGGTGGACAGACTGCTATGTATGCATTTATTAATTCTCAGCTTTTATATCCGCCAACAGCAAAAAGAAATAGAATTCAAGGTGAATGCATTGTAGGAGGTGTATTAGAAGCAGATGGTACAATGTCCAATATCACTGTAGTAAAAAATATTGGTGGTGGTTGTGGCGAAGAAGCAGCGCGAATCGTGAAATTATTAAAATTCAAAGCGCCTGGTTTTAAACAGCAAACAAGCATCCCGGTATATTTCAAATTATAATTAATCATCAACAGTACCAATCATATTAAAATTACAATGGAGTTAAGAGAAGTAGCAGCTGTATCAGGCAGAGGTGGTTTATTCAAAATACTTAAACCAACTAAAAATGGTGTAATCCTTGAAGCAATTGATGCTTCAAAAAAACGTTTTGTTGCAGGTGCAAATGAACGCGTTTCTATCTTGAATGAAATTTCAATTTATACAACTGATAAAGAAGGATCCGTTGCATTAGAAACAATTTTACAAAAGATCAATGCGAAGTATGGTGCTGATACTAAAATAACACCTAAGTCATCTGATGATGAACTAGGCGCTTTCCTTGCTTCTGTTCTACCTGATTACGATCGCGAAAAAGTTTACCTTTCCGATATTAAAAAATTAGCAAACTGGTACGCAATATTATTTGCTAATTTTCCGGAAGTATTAACTCCGAAAGCTGCAGAGAAGAAAGCTGAAAAAACTTCAACCGCTGCAACTGTTGAAGCAGAAGCAACACCTGCTCCGGCTAAAAAAGCAGCAGCTAAAAAAGAAAAGGATGAAGCTGCTCCTGCAAAAGAAGCAGCAGCGGCTAAAAAACCAGCAGCTAAAAAAGCGGCTAAAGCAAAAGGTGAATAAATCCTTAGAAATATTTGAAATTCCTATACCAGAACATCCGGAGCTAGATACTCCGGATGTTTCTCTTTTTAAGGCCAGACTAACAAAGCAACTTCATTTTTTACTGGAAAAAGATACAGCAACTTTATGGAATGGTTTGTATCGAATTGATGTATCCGAAAAGAAAGTAAAAGAAATTTTTGAAGGCATTCCGGACAGCGGCGAGATCGCACAACGCTTATGTACACTCATTGTTGAGCGCTTAATACAAAAAATGAAGATTCGCAGAGCCTATTCTTCTGATTCGGATCTAGATAAACCGCTTTAATGTTTCTCTAACAGAAGCGACGTACCAGCCACCGAATAAGTTAACGTGAACCAATAACGGATAAAGATTATAAATATCTGCACGTGTATCGAAGAAGCCTTTATCTAAAGGCAATACCTCATTATAGGCATCATAAAACTCATCTTCAAAACCACCAAATAATTTAGTGAAGGCAATTTCAATTTCTCGATTTCCGTAATAGGTTGCGGGATCAACTAAGCAAACTGTTCCCTTCTGATTTAAGGTAAAGTTCCCGCTCCACAAATCACCGTGTAATAACGTTGGTCTCGACTGAGTAAGTAAATCAGGTAAGCGGTTTCCTACTTTATCGATCATTGCCATGATCTCAGGGCCCAAAACTTTTTCGGCTTTTTTTGCCTGAGGCATGATTCGTTCGTTCAGAAAAAAATCAACCCAATTGGCATTTTGTTTATTTGATTGAGGAAGAGATCCGATATAATTATCATACTCTAATCCGAATGTAGTACCTGTTACTTTATGTAATTCAGAAAGCGTTCTGCCAAAGTCTGCCCAAAAATCCGGCACACGTTTACCAGGTTCGATCAGTTTTAAAATAAAATAACTGATGTGATCAACGGTACCAAAACCAACAACTTCGGGCGTATTATGCGGAAGTACTTTTCTCAGCAATTCGAGATTACGTACTTCCTTTTCGAACATATCAACCAAACCTGCACGATTGGTCTTGATAAAGAAATTTCCTTGAGTAGATTTTACAGCAAATGCTCTGCTGGTATTTCCTCCTCCGATAGGGCGCACTTCATGGACTTTTACGTCTGCGCCTGCCACTTGTATTAATAAGGATTCTATCGTTTCTTTATTCATTAGTACACAAATTCAGTGTTCTTCTATCAGATTGAATGTTCTCTGCGAATATAGCTTAATAATTCATAGGATGAACGTTCAAGCATCTCAAAAACATCAGAAAATCCATCCATGCCACCATAATATGGATCCGGTACATCCTTTCCTTTAAACTCTTCATCAAAATCCCTCATCAATAAAACTTTAGCCGGAAAAGGTACGTCAGGAAACACCCTGGAAATGTTCGCAAAATTGCTTTTGTCCATTGCCAGAATATAATGTTGTTGCTGTAAGTCAGTGGCCTTAAACTCTTTTCCTTTGTGGCGTAAGATTACACCTTTTTTTCCACATGTTTCTATTGCCCGAATATCAGGGTTTTCACCGATATGATATGTGCTTGTTCCGGCTGAATCAATATTGAAATGATGAGCCAAACCTTCCCGTTCAACTACATTTTTAAAAATTCCTTCTGCCATTGGAGACCTGCAAATGTTCCCCAGACACACAAAAAGTACATTAATTTGATTCATTCAATCGTATTTACTTGTATAACAAAGTAACAGAAAATCCAACAAATTAACACCGTTGAATATTCAATATTTAGTATATCTTTTTCGATTAACATCCGTTAAGATGTACTATATTGCACCAAATTGTTAACTTGTTTAACATACCCGAATGAAAAAACAGAGTTCATTTTACGCAAAAGTTTTCACTCTTTACTTACTTATTTTTATAAGTTTTCTAATGAAAACGTACACTTCTGCTAATTTTTATAATTGGACGATTGCCCTTAAAGCAACCGAACAGTTTATGGTAGTTGAAGATCTATTCCACTATCCACTTACTCCACACCAGGCTAGATAATATACATTTATTAAGTAACTCAACGTTACTAAGAATGTATGTTGCAAATGAAAATCAAAATTTTAAACGTTTTTGATTTCATAAGCACATCAATTTTATTCAAATAATTTTGATTCCCTTCAACGATTTATTATCATTGTAACTAATTATCAATTAATAATTATTATTAACAAATAGTGATTCAAAATAGCATTTCACAACCTATTTCGCTTGAAGAAATAAAAAATAAATTGACTGAATATGGCCTTAAAGCCACACATCAGCGATTGGTTGTGTATGATGCATTACAAAAAACTCACTTACACCCTTCTGCAGAAGAAGTATATACGCTTATACATTCTGACAACCCTTCTATTTCTATCGCTACGGTTTATAATACCTTAGATAGTTTTGTTGAAGCAAAATTAATTACCCGCGTTTTATCGGAAGAAGGAAAAAGCAGATACGATTTCAACACGCATCAGCATCATCATATATACCTTTGCAATACCGATGAAATCATTGACTACCATGATCCGGAATTGCAAAAAATATTAACTGCGTATCTCAAGAAAAAAAAGCTTACCAATCTTACCATCCACGAACTACAGGTACACATTAAAGCAGAAGTCATTAATCCCAAACAAAAAATTTCCATTCAGTAAAATCAATAATTGTTCACTATAAAATAAAATAAATATGTCATTAGTAGGAAAAAAAGCTCCGTCATTTGTTGCGCCGGCTGTATTAAACGGATACGAAGTTGTTGAAGAATTTTCATTGGATCAGTATTTAGGCAAAAAATATGTTGTGTTTTATTTCTATCCAAAAGATTTCACATTTGTTTGTCCGACTGAAATTTTAGCTTTCCAGGAAAAACTTGCTGCATTTGAAGCAAAAGATACTGTAGTTGTAGGTTGTTCTACAGATACGGAAAACTCTCACGTTGCATGGTTGTCTATGCCGAAAAACAAAGGCGGCATACAAGGTGTAAAATATCCACTTGTAGCTGATACAGCAAAAACTATCTCAACAAACTACGGTGTATTAGGTGGTCATTTTGATGTTGATGACAACGGACTAATGATCTTCATTGGTGCTCCGATCGCATACAGAGGAACATTCTTAATCGATAAAGAAGGTATTGTTCGTCATGAAACAGTAAATGACTTCCCATTGGGTCGTAACATTGATGAGACGTTGCGTATGGTTGAAGCTTTACAACATGTTGAGAAATTCGGCGAAGTTTGTCCTGCTAACTGGGGCGAAGGCAAAGAAGCAATGAAAGCAACTGTTGAAGGTGTTTCTGATTACTTAGCAAAGAATTAGTTTCTAGTTACCAGGTACTAGCTTCTAGACAATGAAACAAGAAAGTCCTGCTAATTGGCGGGACTTTCTTGTTTATAATATATAATATTCAGAATAATATAGTTTTTAGTTTGCTATTACTTTTACTCTATGCTTTCTTTTGTCTAGCAACTGGAAGCTAGTGCCTAGTAACTCATTTGTTATTCTGTACTGTTCTTTCGTCTAGTAACTAGTACCTAGTAACTGGAAACTATTCCACATAATCCAAATCCTTACCAAACGTTTCAGGTAAGCGGTATATAGCGACAAAGGAGATCAGGAATAATAAACCTGTAACAATAAGTGCTGCTGTAGTTAAGCTATTATATTTTTGAGGGCTACTCAGATAATCAAACAACATTGCAATCGGCACCAATGAACCTCTTACAAAATTCGGAACAGTAGTAGCCGTTGTGGAACGCAGATTGGTACCGAACTGTTCGGATGCCACCGTTACAAACATAGCCCAGAAGCCAACAGAGAAGCCCAACAGCGTAATCATGATGTAATAAACGGTTGCAGATACATCATGCAGATTCAGATAAATTAAGATCTGAATGATACAGAATGTATAAAAAATATAAAATGCTTTTTTTCTGCTTTTCAATAATTGGGAAAGTGCACCGCTTGCAATATCTCCAAAAACCAAACCTGTATAACAAAACATAATACTGTACTCCCGCTCTAATACAGCAGTTCCGCTGATGCCCATTTCTGCAGCAAACTCCGGCGCTCTACCGATCAGCACACCAATGACAAACCAGATCGGCGATCCGATAACAATGCAGTAGAGGTATTTCCATGCGGTATTTTTATTTTTAAACAGATCAAAGAAATTTCCATGACGTACGTTTTCTCCTTTTGATTTTTCAAACATACCTGATTCAAACACTCCTATTCGCAGCAACAACAGCGATAAACCCAAACCACCGCCAATAAAATAAGCCGTCTGCCAGGACATAAACTTACCCACCAAAGCCGCAACAATAGCCCCCGTTACACCTACTGAAGCAACAATCATGGTTCCATAACCACGCTTCTCTTTGCTCATTACTTCACTTACCAGTGTGATGCCTGCACCCAGTTCGCCTGCTAAACCAAAGCCTGCTATAAATCTTAAAATACCATAAGCTAAAAATGCCTGATCTTTATCCTGAAATACATCCACAAAACCGTTTGCAATATTTGCCAACGAATACATGATAATGGATCCAAAAAGAACAGATAAACGGCCTTTTTTATCTCCCAGAATCCCCCAGAAGATCCCTCCAAGCAGCATTCCGATCATTTGAATATCCAGTAACTTCTGGAAGTCTTCAATAATATTTTCCTGAAAACCAATGCCCTTAATGCTTTTAACCCCAATGATCAAAAACAGCACCAGGTCATAAACGTCCACAAAATAGCCCAATGCCGCGACCAGCACGGTTGTGGTTATGGCGTTCTTAACAGTAGAATTCGTAGTATCTGATATCATATATATGTTACTTTTCAATAAAAATCCTCGCAAAATACAAAACAGATACATGCTTATCAAACATCTACAATTTCGTACCTTGCACTACTTATGAAATTCATATACGATTTATCAATTTATGTGTACAATTGGCTGATTGTGCTGGCCAAATTGGGTGGAAATAAAAAAGCTGCATTTATTTCTGAAGGCAGAAAAGCAACCTTTTCGAAAATTGAATCTTTTAGAAGTTCATACAAAGATCCGATCGCATTGTTTCATTGCGCATCATTGGGAGAATTTGAGCAAGCGCGCCCTGTAATTGAAGCATGGAAAAAACAATATCCTGAATACAAGATTGCTGTTAGCTTCTATTCTCCTTCAGGTTATGAGGTGCGTAAAAATTACGCGCAGGCAGATCTGATTGTTTACTTACCTGCAGATACAAAAAAAGAAGCTCAGGCTTTCATACACGACCTTTCTCCTGCTATTGTATTTATTGTGAAGTATGAATTCTGGCTGAATCTATTGGATGCTATAGCAGATAAAAAAATTCCTTTGTTTCTAATATCGGGTGTGTTCCGTAAAAAACTATTGTTCTTCCGCACAGGCGGCGGCTTCATGCGCAAGCGTCTGCATGCATTCTCGCACTTCTTTTTGCAGGATCGTAATTCAGGTGAATTATTAACATCTATCGGTTTTAAGAACTGGTCTGTTTCCGGCGATACACGTTTTGATCGGGTTCAACAAACAGCCCGTGCAGCAAAACAATTGACAGAAATCGAAACATTTAAACAACAAAAACCATTGTTGGTTATTGGTAGCGGCTGGCAAGCAGATATGAATGTATTGATCCCATTCATAAATGCATTTGATCAAGAATTGAAAATCATTTTTGCTCCGCATGAAATTCATTCAAAAGAAATTGAGGAAGTAACAAAACAGCTTACTAAAAAAAGTATACTGTACTCAGGCTTCAACAAAGAACAAGCTGCAGACGCGGATATACTTGTGATCGATAATATCGGCATGCTCTCCTCTATTTATGCCTATGCAGATTATGCCTACGTTGGCGGCGCCTTTGGCAGTGGACTTCATAACATTTTAGAACCTGCTGTGTTTGGTTCTCCGATCTTCTTTGGACCAAAAATAAAAAAGTTTCCGGAAGCAGCCTGGCTGATCAAATTGGGTTATGCAAAAAGTATTACCTCTACAGAAACATTTACAAAAGAGTTTAATACGATTTATGAATCCATAACACTACAGAATTCTATCCGATCCGGTTTGAAAAGTACCATGCTGCAGGCTTGTGGGGCCACAGATCACATCATGAATACTTTATCAAAAGACTCTACTCTTAATTTCAACACGCCTACCCGATGAAAGGTACAATTTACAAATCAACAGGATCCTGGTATTCGGTTAAAGCAGAAGATGGTTCATTTTACAATGCACGTTTACGTGGTAAATTTAAAAATCTGGATCTGAAAGTAACAAATCCTTTATCAGTAGGCGACTTTGTTGAAATGACGATTGATCCGTTAACTCCAACGGAGGCAGTTATTTTTACAATTGTTCCCCGCACCAATTACATCATCCGCAGGTCTTCACACAAAACTGCATTCGGACATTTAATTGCCTGCAACATCGATCAAAGTATTTTACTGGTAACACTTAAACAACCTAAAACTTCGATTGGATTTATCGATCGTTTTTTAATTTCCTGTGAAGCATTTCGTATTCCGGCAGTTATTGTATTTAACAAATCAGATTTATACAACGACGAATTGATGGAAGAATATTTGTATTTAAAAGATGTATACACGCCTTTGGGATACACATGTATTTTAACATCGATGGAAAAAGAAGATGGCTTGCAAGAATTAATGCCCCTGCTATATGGTAAGACCTCTGTTATCTCAGGACATTCAGGTGTAGGTAAGTCAACCTTGGTGAATAAAATATTTCCTGAGCTTGCGCTTCGGACAGACATCATTTCCGATCATTCACAAAAAGGAAAACATACAACTACGTTTGCAGAAATGTACGATCTTGATGAAACATCAAAAGTGATCGACACTCCGGGTATTAAAGAATTGGGATTATTTGAAATTGAAGACAATGTGCTCTCGCATTATTTTCCGGAGATGAGAAAGTTGATGGGACAATGCCGCTTTCACAACTGCAGACACACCAACGAGCCGGGGTGTAAAGTTAAAGACGCTGTTGAAGCCTTTACTATTGCTCCGACACGTTACGAAAGTTATTGCAGTATCTTATTTGAAAAAGAAACCCATCGCTAAGAGCAATGGGTTTCTTTCAATCTATTTATTTTTTAATACAATCCAGTTCTTAGAACGATACCTGATATTGTAATACCACCATCCCTCTTCTTGTTGTTTCTTTAGGGGACTCACCTGCCTTCTGAGAGAAGTACGGTCTGTTTTGATAATCCAATGAAAACTTAGAGTGATGCCCTTTGATCAACCAGTTGATACCAATATCAAATGTTGACATGATCTTATAATCGTAATACTGAAAGGTCGATAACTGAGTCATCACATAAGGCATCAGTGTTCCGTGTTCGCCCAACAGATCATCTTTCAGTTTATATCCGATCTGTGCAGACAGTGTGTTACCTGTACCGTTCATTGCATATGCGCTGCCGCCTCCACTATTATACAATCTAGGTGTTGCAGAACCGGCTGCAGCACTTTGTCCGCTATACCCCTGACCAGCATCTGCCGGGTTCATCACGCCTAAATTACGTACATAATTTTTTCCGTAATCGCTGTATAAATATGCCGCATAAAAACTTATAGCTGTTCCTTTTTCTTTGTTGAGCGGGGCATCGTAAAACACATCAATACCTGCTGTCAGCAATTGGTGTGTGACTGTATCAATGCCGCTTGCATGAGATGCATTTGCCTGTGTATACCACATAGCATCTTTCTGATATTGAATACCGCCACCCACATTCAATATTTTTTTTGTTCCGTAATAGGTACCTGTATTATACGGAACCTTATTCGTTTCCTGATCAAAAAACTGATACATTAAATAGGTATTCAATTGCGGATTGGGACCTCTTGTAGAAAAGGTCGCTACATCGTTCTGCATATATCCGTTAATGCCTGCATTCGCTGCATCCTTTGTAAGTATACCAATGCCTGCTTGTCCGCCGGTAATATTCGAAGGACTGTTTGTAGTACTGTTTACGATAAATGGTTTTGAAACACTTACACGATAATCCAGTTTACCGATCTTACCTTTTGCATAGACCATAAACCTACGCACAAATTGATCGTTCAGATCATTTGTTGTTTGCTGATAGATCACACCATCCATTCCCATCAATGAACCAACGCCAGGTGCAGAATAGCGCAGTGGCCCAACCCATGAACCAAGGCCAGCACCGATTGTTAAATGTTTTTTTATGAATTCATAATCTCCGGTTGCATCCATCAAAAACAATCCGAATTTTCTTGCAGATAAATAATTGTAACTGTTCTCCCCAATCTGAACATAGAAATACGAACGGTCTGTTAGCTGCGCCATTGTCTGGAAACGCACACGTCTTAAACCGATATCAAATGTATTCTTTGCATTATTGGCTTGACCGTTAACTGTAGAATTTGGATTGCTTTGATTGTAGCGTACCCACACCTGGATCAGGCCTGTGAACTGCACATAGTGACTGCCATCTTCATTCAGTGCTAATTTCAGCGGTTTTATAACCTGAGGTTTGATCGCTTTTTTAGTAGGTGGTGTCAGTGTATCCTGCTGCGCATATGCAGTCCCTATAGAAAGAAGCAAAAAGATAACGATACTGATTTTTTTCATTACATAAATATTCTTAATTCACAAGAAACAGCATACATGCTTAACAGGATTTTATTTAAGCATGTATACTGTTTTATAAAATTTCTATAAGTTACTAAGAAGTTGATTGAAATAATATTGCTGTAAATGAATTTCCGTATTTTCTTATACTGAAGCAGGGATTAAAATTCAATTCGTATCGTATGAATATTTCCATCGCAGGTATATTTTATGTCAAACTTATACAGATCGCATATTTTTTTAACGATCGATAAGCCCAAACCTACGGACAATTCTGAAGTGGAACTCTTCAAAAAACGTTCAAACATGCGCTCTGCTGCAACCGGCAATGGTCGTCCGGTATTTGAGATCTCCAATACATTTTTTGAAATGGTATCAATGACAATCTTACCGTTTTCTTCCAGATTATGTTTAATTGCATTTGAAATAATATTGAACAGAAGTGTCTCAACCAAAATCTGATTTGCAGGAATAATGATGGTCTTTGTAATATTCATCTCAACCTGAATATTACGTTCTGCGATCAATTCTTCGAAGCTCACCATCAACGTTTCCAGAAGCTGTCCGATATTTATACGGGATAGTTCATAGTACTGATTGTTTTCAATTTTTGAAAGCAGGATCAAGCCTTTGTTTAATTGTGTAAGGCGGTTAATACTGTGAAAGGCCGACCCGATCAAAACCATATCTTCATCCTGTAGATTCTTGGATTGAATAAGTAATTCCAGTTTGTTTCGAATAATTGCTAAAGGCGTTTGTAGTTCGTGTGACGAATTTTCATTGAACTCTTTCTGACTATTAAAATCCCGATAAATCCGTGTGGTCATTTTTTCTACAATCTCACTCAATTCATCAAATTCATCCACATTCGATTTTTTATAGGAAATGATTTTAACATTCACCAGATCGTAATTTTTAAGACGTTCAATCAATTCGTAAAATGGTTCCCAGATTTTATTTGATATATATCCGTTAATCAATAATACTCCTACGATCAAGCCCATAAACAAGGCTACTTCAATAGGTAGAATCGAGCTGATCAGGGATTCGGCTTCCGTTAATGATTGTCTGATTGTTATTTCATAAAAATGATCGCCACGCCTGTAAACACTTTTTAATTCTCTGTAATCAATGCGTATTTTCTTTTCGTAACTATAAATACTTGTATTATAAACTTTGTCGTATAGTTTACTATCCGAACTTACTTCAATGATATCTATGAAATCACTGTTGTGTATTTCTTTAAAATCCTTTTCGTATTTTAAATTTTCTACTACTTGATTTTTCTCCTGATGAAGTGCTTCATCAATGGCATTAAAAAGAATATTACGTATTAAAAAATAGAACAGAATCGTTCCTATTGTAAATATGAAAAGCGTATAAACTAAATAATAAATGGAGCTTTTAGCTGTTAGTTTCATTACTCAGTTTGAAATTTATAACCAATACCATAAACGGTAGTTAAATAATCCTTACAGCCTGCATCTACAAGTTTTCGGCGCATGTTTTTAATATGCGTGTATATAAAATCAAATGAATTGCTTTGATCCATGTGATCGCCCCATATATGCTCTGCAATAGAATCTTTAGGTAACACACGTCCTTTGTTTGATACAAAAAATAATAACAGATCAAATTCTTTTCCTGTCAATGTTACACGTGTATCGTTTACAAATACTTCATGATTCTCGGGAATCAATCGGATTTCATTGAAAATAATATCCGTATTGCCATCAAATTGTCTTCTTCTTACAATTGATTTCAAACGTGCATTCAATTCTGATAAGTGAAATGGTTTAGTAAGGTAATCATCTGATCCAAGATCCAATCCTTTGATGCGATCGTCAAGTGTATCTTTGGCAGAAATGATTATAATACCACCTTTAATATTTTTTGTTTTGATCTCTTTAACCAGATCCAGACCATTTCCGCCTGGCATCATTAAATCAATAATAAAGCAATCGTACGCATAGGTATTCATCTTTTCCTGCCCTTCGGGGAAATCCCGTGCAACCTCACACACATAGCCTTCATGAGACAAATAGGTAATAATGGATTGCCTTAACTCCTTTTCATCCTCAATTAATAATATTTTCATAATTATATTCGTTGACTAGTGTAGCATTGCTACTAAATTTAGTTTTTTTAATTAACTTCAACAAATTAAATCAACAATCTAAAGCAAAGTTGAAGCACCATGATCTGTGTTATTGCCTGCACAAATAGGCCCAATTCGAACTCACTAAAAATATCCGAATACTATATTAAGCTTCTTGAAAAGGAAGGTGTTCCATGTACATTGATTGACTTAAATAAATTACCGGAAAGCTATTTATTCTCGGCTCTTTATCACAATCAGGGAAAAGACGCAATCTTTAATGCCATTAAAAAAACCATAGCGGAAGCTGAAAAGTTTGTGTTTGTAGTGCCTGAATACAACGGGTCATTCCCGGGAGTATTAAAAGCTTTTATAGATGGTTTGGATTATCCTGCCAGTTTTAAAAATAAAAAAGCAGCACTGCTTGGTATATCTTCCGGTGTTATGGGCGGCAGTCTGGCATTAAGCCACCTTACAGATATTTTAAATTATTTAGGAATGCATGTGCTGGCTTCGAAACCACGTATTACAAAGATCGAGCAGAATTTTGTTGGTGGTGAAATAAAAGATGCATTTGTAAAAGAATTGATCTCTGCTCAAGCTAAAGAACTTCTAAGATTTTAATAGAATGAAAAAAACAGGTGCTTTATTTATTATATGCCTTTTGATAGTAGCCTTATCAAAACAGGTGTTTGCTCAGCAAACAAATGAGTATTATTTGGGCGTATTTTCAAATACAACGGGGACTATAAAGTTTACCATGGGTGTATATCCGAGCTCTATTAATCAAAGTAAAAAAAATGATGGCACACTGTATAGCGTTATGAGTGTGGCTTTGGTGAATAATGAAAAAGCTGAGCCAATTGAATGGAACGATTTTAAAATATACATCTTGCTTAAAGATGGGACATTGGTATATAATTTTTTAACAACTGCAACAACCGGAGAATATGCGTGTAAGTATCAGGTTGCTCCGGGTACTACCCACATGCAGTATTACTGCTACGATAAAATATTTTCAGCAACGGATATAGAAAAAGTATGGCTTCATTTTGGTGACAGCCAATTTCAACCTTTGTTCTTATATAAAGATGAGATCCCTGCAGAGAAGAAGGCTCCCGCAACAACTCCTTCAAAAAAATCAGGAAAATTATAGAGCCTTGGTTTAAAAGAATTAAACCAAGGCTCTATAATTTTAGCACAACGTTTTTTTAATCTACGTTGTCGTGTAAAAACTTATTGTTCCCTAAGATCTCATTCTCATCATTCAAATTAAATCTTGAGATATTTCTATCCGATGAATGCGGATAATCTTTCAGGTTTACATTCTTACGTTCAAATGCAGGTCTGTCAAGCATATCCTTGAATTGTTCGTGAGGAATATTCGGATTGCTGTTTAAACTCTTCAAACGTTTTATTCTTTCTTCTGATTGCTGAACAAGTTTTTTCCGTTGTTCTTCAGCCATCAGAGTCTCTGCAGTAGGTGTAACGGGAGTTTCAGGAGCTACCTGTTGAATCTCAAATACAAACTCCGTTTCATCCTTTGGATTATTATCAACTTCTTCCTGAACCTTATTTGTAACAGGCGTAGGGAAGTCAAACGTGTATGTGTTTGTTGGTTCTGTTGTTTCTAAAGAAAGAGTCGATGAAACATCTTTGATTGTTGTATCAAATTTATTTCTGTTCGCCATTTCCTGATTCAATTCTACATTTGAATCGTGTGCCTTTTTATCGTCGATGGCATCAAATATGGTGATCTGTTTTGCACTATCCAGATCATAGAATTTTTTTACGTCTTTTTCAACTTTCGTTTCAGAAGACATTTTATTCGGTTCAAAACCTGTAGCAATCACCGTAACACGGATACTATCGCCCAACTCCGGATCAACACCTTGTCCCCAGATAGTATCCTGCTCAAGACCTGCACGTGCTTCGATGTAATCTGCAATTTCAGATAACTCATCCATACGTAATTCCGCATCCGGACCATACATAATAGATAACAATATTTTTTTAGCACCTGTAATATCTGTATTGTTCAATAACGGTGAAGATAATGCTTCTTCAACGGCACGTGTACCTCTACCCTCTCCGCTTGCAATACCGGAGCCCATTACAGCAGCACCCGAATCTTTCATTACCGTTTTAACATCTTCAAAATCTACGTTCACATCACTTGTAACCGTAATGATCTCAGCAATACTTTTTGCAGCAGTTGTTAAAATATTATCTGCCTTTGCAAATGCTTCGCGAATAGAAAGGTTACCATAGATGTCACGTAAACGATCGTTCAGAATAACAAGTACCGTATCGCAATACATACGCAGCTCAGCAATACCTTGCTCTGCCTGCATGATTTTCTTTTTACCTTCAAAACCAAATGGTGCAGTAACAATACCTACTGTAACGATATCCAATTCCTTTGCAAGTTTTGCAATGATCGGAGCCGCACCGGTACCTGTACCACCGCCCATTCCGGCAGTAATGAAAACCATCTTTGTATTATTGCTCAGCATTTCTCTGATTTCTTCTCTGCTTTCAAGGGCAGCATTCTTACCTCTTTCAGGGTTAGCACCTGCACCTAAACCATCGGTCAAGCCAATACCTATTTGTAATTTATTAGGTATCGGACTGCCACCCAATGCTTGAACATCCGTGTTACACACGATGAACTCAACATCTTTGATGCCTTGGCTATACATATGATTTACGGCGTTACTTCCGCCGCCTCCTACACCAATAACCTTGATGATGGATTTGTGATGACTTGGCAAATCAAACTTATACATAGGACACGAAGTTTAGTAAAAATGAATTTATTAATAGTCTTGTTTATCGTCAATATCATCCATCAACAAACCTTTCAGTCTATCGCTGGCTTTTTTCAAATTGAATCCAAACAAGGATTTAGTATCGTCTTTATAATTTTTTTCTTGAACTTTTTGGTTCTTACTTTCAACAGGTGCTGCCGTCGAAGTTTTTTCAACTACATCTGAATATTTATTTGCACGTTCGTCGATCGACCAGAAGCCTGCAAGTACCAACCCTACAGCAGTTGCATACATCGGACTTTTAACCAATTCTGTTTTGCTCTTACCCAGGTGCTCGTTCGGATACCCGATACGTGTATGCTGACCCGTCATTAACTCGAACAATTGTTTTAAGTTTTGCAACTGAGCACCACCACCAGTGATAACAATACCACCGGCTAAACGATCTTCGTAACCTGAACAAATAATTTCTGTATGAACCAACTCCAAAATTTCTTCCATTCTGCACTGAATGATCGAAGCTAAATTTTTAGCTGAAATCTCTTTTGCCGGTCTATCTCTTAACCCTTTTACAGTAATGATATCGTTTGCACGTGCTTCGCTAGCTAAAGCTGAACCGAATTTAATTTTCAATTCATCTGCTTGCTTGTGCATGATGTTGCAACCTGTTTTAATATCCGATGTGATGATATCACCACCAAACGGAATCACTGCAGTATGACGGATGATGTTATCGTAGAAGATCGCGATGTCTGTTGTACCGCCACCAATATCTACCAAACATACACCTGCTTCTTTTTCTTCTTCGCTCAATACCGACATGCTTGATGCTATCGGTTCAAGGATTAAGTTATCAATTGAAAGCTCACCTTTCTGAACACAACGATTGATATTTTTGATCGCATTGGTATTTGCTGTGATCACATGGAAGTCTGCTTCCAGACGAACACCTGTCATACCAACCGGATCTTTTATATTTTCTTCGTAATCCACTGTATACACTTGTGGCATTACATGAATAATTTCATTACCAAACGGCATAACCGTTCTGTACATATCTGCAGTTAAACGATTGATGTCATCTACAGAAATTTCTTCTTCACCATTTGGTCTGTTAAAACCATGATGGTGTAAAGAGCTTTTAATATGCTGCCCTGCAATACCAACATTTACGATACCAATATCAATACCAGATTGATCGGCAGCTTCTTTGATTGCCTTTTCAATGGCAGTCACAGTAAGGTTGATGTTCGTAACCATGCCACGAATCACACCTTCTGATACAGCTTTACCGATACCAAGTATCTCAAGTTTACCGTACTCATTCTTTCTACCAACAATGGCACAAATCTTTGTAGTTCCAATATCTAAACCAACAACAATTTTGTCGTTTGAATTAGCGTTAGATTCATTGTTTTCCTTGTACATGGGCGTAAAAATTATTCACAGACTATTTGATTATTAAAGGACACGTTCACTGTTTTGTATGCATCCCATCCTTTTGATGGAAGTATATCTCTAAAGAACATATCAATTTTTTTAAACTTGTTTTCAATATCTTCCGGCTTCCCGAATTGAATTTCATAATCACCGATCTGAGGCTGCATAAGGATGTTCCCATTTGCCTGCAACGTAAGTTGAGCGATCATTTTTTTCCAATACTCGCTTTTATCAATAAACTGGATCACTTCAAAATATTTACTGCCGACAGAGTCCGTCAATAAATAATTTTCTTTTATCAGCTTAGGAGAAAACGGTCCATCAATAATTAAAACTCGAGAGGTAAATTTATCAGAAGTCGACAGTGCTGTTGCATTGCTTCCGATATAAGCATGCGGTCCATTTTGATTAACGATTCTAGCAATTGGCTTGCTCTGTATAATTTCAACCATTAAGGTTCCTTTGTGATCTGTGCTTATTTGTGCATCTTCCACAAATTTAATGCTTTCGAGTCGTAATTCTAGATTTTTCAATTCAATATCACGATATTTTTTACCCACAATTTGATCTGCATCATTCATGGTTAATGTTCGAAGAATATCCGTTTCATCTACAAAGTAATTATCGGCTTCGTAATTGATCCGAACCACTGTAGACTTCACGGTTCTCTCGGCATGCTGGTTCTCTACAAAACCGATCAAAAAGAACATAAAAACTCCCATCAGACCAAACGTAAGTTTGTTCCAGAATGAAGCTCCGATCTTCCACTTCGACTTTGTTTTAGTTTCCTCTGCCATATCTTTTTTCACAAAGCAATTTTATCGGTTGAATAAAACGGTCTATATCTCCCGCCCCTGCTGTAACTACAACATCAAAATTCAACTTTTCTAATTCCTGCAGTACATTTTCTTTTCGTACCACTTGTTTATTTTTCGAAGGTATTAAATCCAATAATACCTCTGATGTAATTCCTTCAATCGGCAATTCGCGAGCTGGATAAATATCCATCAACAACAACTCATCCGTCAATGCAAGGCTTTGAGCAAACTCATTCATAAAATCACGTGTACGTGTATACAAATGCGGCTGAAAAATTGTTGCGATCTTTTTCCCCGGAAATACCATGCGCACGGCCTTCAGCAATGCTTCCAATTCTGTAGGATGATGTGCATAATCATCTACATACACAAGCTGATTGTTTTTATAGATGTATTCAAATCTTCTTTTTACTCCACCAAACGTGCGTAAACTCTGCTTTATAGAATCTACGGAAACTCCTGCATAATAACAAGCCAGGAATGCAGCAGTTGCATTCATTACATTGTGCATGCCCGGCATTTCAATACGAATATTATTCCAACGAAGAAAATCGTGATCAATACTGAATGTAACTCCACCATCTTCTACTACCACATTCTGAATTCTGTAATCTGCTTCAACAGACTCTCCGAACGTTACTGCCTTTGATGCCTGAGATGGAATCTGAACATCCACATCCACTCTGCGGATCACAATACCTTCCGGCTTCAGCTTTTTCAGATACTCATTAAACGAATCATAAAAAGACTGAACGTCTGAATAAATATCCAGATGATCCGGATCCATATTATTAATCACAGCAATATCCGGACTCAATTGTAAGAACGAACGATCGTATTCATCGGCTTCCGCAACAACCCAACCGGCACCATCTTCGTGATTTCCAATCAATAGATTCGTACCGTAATTTTGTGTAATACCACCTAGAAAGGCACTGCATGGTTGACCCGACTCAAACATGATATGCGCAGCCATTGACGAGGTAGTTGTTTTACCATGCGTACCTGCAATACCAATTGTTTTTAACTCTTTTGTTAAAAAACCTAATACCTGCGAACGTTTGTATAGTTGATATTGATTGTCTCTGAAGAAATTCAATTCAACATGTTCTGCCGGAATTGCAGGCGTATAAATGATAAGTGAAGAATCTTTCTTTTTGAATGCTTCCGGAATTTCCTGAACGTTATCTGCATAGTGCACCCACATTCCTTCTGCCTCTAATGCATGCGTCAGATCAGAAGGTGTTTTATCATATCCTCCAACCGCATAGCCATTCTGCTTGAACCATCTGGCCAAAGCACTCATACCGATACCACCGATACCAATTAAATAGACGCTATGTATACTTGTTAAATTCACTTCTTTACTTCATTCATTATTTCAATAACCTTATCTGCAATCTTTTCAGTTGCATTCGGTCTTGCAAAGACTTTAATATTTTTAGTCAATACTTCCTGTGCAGCGGTATCTTTCAATAACTCCAATGCTTTTTGAACCAGCTGCTCCGGCGCATTCATATCTTTAACCATCCAGGCTGCATCTTTTTCAGAAAGTGCTTTCGCATTTTTTGTCTGATGGTCCTCTGCCACATTCGGCGAAGGGACCAGAATACAAGGCTTGCCAACAATGGATAATTCTGAAATCGATAAAGCTCCTGCTCTGGAAACAATTACGTCTGCCATTGCATAGGCTTTATTCATATCGGCAATAAAATCGGTTACTTTAATCGTATCCGAATTATATTGTTTTAAATTTTCGTAATAAAATTTTCCTGTCTGCCACAATACTTGAACACCTGCCTGCTTCAATTCTTCTAAATGGCGTTCAATGGAAATGTTAATTGTACGTGCACCCAAACTTCCGCCCATAACAAATACGGTTGGTATACCAGGTTTCAAACCAAAGAACTCGTGTGCTCCTGTTCCGAATTGTTTGTAATCAACAATATCTTTGCGCACAGGATTTCCGGTATAAATAATTTTATCTCCCGGAAAGAAACGTTCCATACGTTCGTAGGCAACACAGATTGCACGAACTTTTTTAGACAATGCTTTATTCGCTATACCTGCATACGAATTCTGCTCCTGTATCAAGGTTGGTACACCTGCAGAGTTTGCCGCCTGCAACAATGGCCAGCTTGCATATCCGCCTACACCGATTGCAATATCCGGCTTGAATGTTTTAACAATTTTTCTCGCTTTGAAATAACTTGCGATAACTTTTAATGGGAACGCTAAATTATCCAAAGACAACTTACGCTGAATACCACTGATCCATAAGCCTTCAATCTTATAACCTGCTGCAGGAACTTTCTGCATTTCCATACGTCCTTTAGCTCCTACAAATAATATCTCTGCATCGGCATGTCGTGCTTTGATCTCATTTGCAATTGCTACCGCCGGATAGATGTGTCCGCCTGTACCGCCGCCGCTGATAATTACTCTATATGGATTACGCTGTTGCATACTTTGGCTCTGATGAATTCGATTCTGAAATATCTCCTCTGCTTACACTCAATATAATTCCCAATGAAAGTCCGGTGAACAATAACGATGTACCTCCCATACTTACTAAGGGTAGTGGCTGTCCTGTAATCGGACCCAAACCTACTGCTACACCCATATTGATCATTGCCTGACCAACAAGACTAAATGCCAAACCTGCAGATAACAAACCACCATATGCGCGTTCGCTATTCACAACGGTTTTCATTCCTCTATAGAGTAAAGCAAGGTATAAGAACAAGACAAATACGCCTCCTATAAATCCGTACTCTTCGATAATAATTGCATAAATAAAATCAGAAGAAGATTGCGGAAGAAAATATTTCAGATCACTATTCCCTGGGCCTTTACCGAAAAACCCTCCATTCCATATCGCTATAAATGCTTGCTCCGCCTGATCCGGTAATTCACCTGAATCATTAAAGAAATCTTTTATCCTGTTAATAGCTGTTTCCAAACGCTGACCAATCTTCAATGCAATTGTTCCAAATATTGCACCAACTAAAACCAACATGAATAAATATTTGATTGGCACTCTACCTATAAACATCAATAATAGACAAGTAGAAAATAATATCAATGCCGTAGATAAATTCGAAAGCGCGATCAAGCCACAGATCAATCCGCACCACAATACAATCGGAATAAACGATTCTTTAAAGTCTTCAATGTTCGCTTGTCTTTTAGCAAGCATACTCGCCAGATTGGCAATCAATGCAAGCTTAGCTAAATCCGAAGGCTGAAACGATTGATTGATAATAGGAATTACAAGCCATCTGCTTGCACCGTTCAATTCGCCACCCATAAGGAATGTAAAGACCAGAATAGGTACTGAAATAATTAATGCGAAACGACTTAAACGGGAATAGTATTTATAATCTACTTTATGTGCCAACCATACCAATACCAAACTGCCGATAATTAAACCTCCATGCTTAATTAAATAATACACGGTATCGCCTCCCTTTTTCTGAAATGCAAGCGCACTTGAAGCACTGTATACTACTGCAACACTGATCAATGAAAGCACTATAATAATAGTCCATATGAAAGGATCCCCTTTCAAATTATCTTTCAACCAGTATGTAAAGCGATTCAACATATCTATACAATTAACCTGCTAATTCAATTACTAAGTTTCTAAACTGATTCCCTCTATCTTCATAATTCTTGAACAAGTCGAAACTTGCACAAGCAGGCGACAACAATACGGTGTCTCCTTGTTTTGCAGAATCATGTGCAATACGAATCGCCTCCAGCATAGAGCCTGCTTCTTTTATTTCTTTAACCATGGAAGAAAAACCTGCCAATACTTTTGAATTATCTTTTCCTAAGGCAACCACTGTATGTACTTTTTCTTTTACTAAGGATTCGATCTGCGTATAATCGTTTCCTTTATCTACTCCACCAACAATCAACACAACCGGTGTTTTCATACTATCCAATGCATACCAGACAGAATCTACATTGGTAGCTTTTGAATCATTCACGTATTTTACTCCATATATAGAACCTACAAATTCCAAACGATGCGGAGCATTTCTGAAACTTTTTACTGCTTCAATACTTTCTGCTACGTCTGCACCTATTGCAATTACCGCATTTAAAGCAGCCATAATATTGATGTAATTATGTTTTCCGTTCAACGGAAAATCAGCAACAGCAGCAGTAACCGTATTATTCGTTAAATCTTTGATCTGAATCGTTGTTTCATCTGAATAAGCACCTGTAGTGTACAACTGCTTTAATGAAACAGGTAGATGCTTTGCAGTGATTGATGTATGCTTCAATTTATTTGCAACAACTTCATCTTCTGCGTATGTGATATAATAATCAGCAGGAGTTAAATTCTGAAAGATCCTGAATTTAGAATCCACATAGTTTTCAAAATTATACTCGTAACGATCTAAATGATCCGGAGTGATGTTCAGCAATACAGCAACATTTGCTTTAAACGTATACATATCATCCAGCTGAAAACTGCTCAATTCCAAAACATATATATCCTTCTGCTCCTGTATAATTTGTCTTGCTAAGCTTTTACCGATGTTACCGCCTAATCCAACAGAATAGCCTAACTTCGACAGGATGTGATAGGTCAATAAGGTAGTCGTCGTTTTACCATTGCTACCTGTGATGGCGATAAACTCAGCTTCTTCATGAATATGTCTGTATGCAAATTCAATCTCTGAAATAACCTCAATGCCTTTGGCACGGATCGTTTTCATGATGGGTGCCTTTTCAGGAATACCCGGACTTTTAACAATGATGTCCGCAGATAAAATAATATCTTCGGAATGTTTGCCTTGTTCGTAAGCAATGGAAGCATCTTCCAGTTCTTTAACAAAGGCACCAGGAATCACATTTGAATCCGATACAAAAGTAGTATAGCCGCTTGCCTTTGATAGCAAAGCCGCACCAACACCACTTTCTCCTGAACCCAATATGACTACTTTTTGACTCATGAATTATCTTAATTTTAATGTTGCCAGCGAAAGAATCGCCAATAGAATTCCAACGATCCAGAAACGTGTAACGATCTTCGCTTCATGATATCCGGATTTTTGGTAATGGTGATGTAATGGAGACATTTTAAATATCCTTCTGCCCTCACCATATTTTTTCTTTGTGTATTTGAAATACGACACCTGGATGATCACCGATAAATTTTCAATTAAGAAAATACCGCATATTGCAGGTAACAATAATTCTTTTCGAACAGCAAGTGCCATAACTGCGATTACCCCACCCAATGCAAGACTTCCCGTATCGCCCATGAATACCTGAGCCGGATAAGAATTGTACCAAAGGAAACCAATACATGCTCCCATTAACGCTGCTCCAAAGATCACAAGTTCACCGCTGTTCGGGATGTACATAATGTTTAAGTAGCTGGCAAAAATTGCATTCCCGGATACATATGCAAAAATACTTAAGGTCAATGCAATGATCGCGGATGTTCCTGCAGCCAAGCCATCAATACCATCTGTAATGTTGGCACCGTTTGAAACGGAGGTAATAACAACAATCACAAGTAATACATATAAAATCGGTGTGCAGTTGTCTGTGATCAAACATGAAATAGAACCGTAATCCAATTCATTGTTTTTCATGAATGGAATTGTTGTTAGACTTGATTCAACATCTTTGTATACAGCAGAACTTTGAATAGTTGATTTGCTTCCGTCTGCTAACGTATATTCACGAATAACAACGCTGGAGTTGTACAATAAGGTTAAGCCAACAATTAAACCCAATGTAACCTGACCAACAATTTTAAATTTACCTTGTAAGCCTTCTTTATTCTTTTTAAATACTTTTATGTAATCATCCATGAAGCCAATAAAACCAAGCCATATGGTTGATATCAATAACAACACAATGTATACGTTCTCTAACTTAGCAAACAATAATGTGGGAACAACGATACACAAAATGATCATAAGTCCTCCCATTGTTGGAGTACCTTTTTTCTCCATTTGACCTTCTAATCCAAGATCTCTAATGGTTTCACCTATTTGTTTATTTTGTATGAAGCTGATGATTTTTTTTCCGAAAACTAACGCAATCAATAACGAAACAAATGCAGCCATTCCGGCACGGAATGAAATGTATTGAAATACACCAGCCCCCAGCAGGTTGTATTTATGGTTCCAATAATCAAATAAGTAGTATAGCATTAGTTCGACTGGTATTGAAGTTGAAAATGATATTGCTCGTTGTGACTGATAATATAATTTAACATGTTGATGACGTTATTTAACAACTCCACACATTCATCGCATTCGGTACTTAACGGGTGCTTCATCTGAATTAATTTCAACCAGTACCTTGTTTGTACTGACATTTCAGAAGCAGTAGAAATAGCCTCCGTAAAATCCATCTGTGTAGTAGAAGCCCACGCAGTTTCAGAATGTTTACGTATAGACAGCCCGTATTTCAATAGTCTTGCAGACAACTCCATTTCATTATTCTTTAACAGAATAGAATAGAGATCCATAATCCTATTGGACAGTTCAAAAGTTCGGTTACTTAATAGTTCGTAAGTCATTGACTAGTCTATAGATTTAAAAGCGTTTGCACGTATATTTGTATTTCTTCTTGCCTGTTCGATTTGATCCACTAACTCTGTAAAGTCTTTGTAATCTTCTTCCAGGACCGGTATTATTTTATATATTTTAATAAATCGAATCAAATTCAATAAGCCTTTTGATTGCTTTGAAGCAGATAACATATTCAATCTGTATTCGTGATTTGTTTTAGAAATTTCTGCATGATGCAATGCATTTACAATTTCTTTATACAGCAAATCAATTCGCTCTGAAAGATCTTCACGATTCACATCGTTTAACAAAACGACAAACCGTTCAACTGAATACCTTACAGTTGTTTGGTTAAAATGTTTTATTTCTAAAAAAGAACTCATCATACTATTACTTGCCTAATGTGTCTAACACTTCTTTAACTATTAAACGGTCGTCGAACGGATATTTCACGCCCTTAATTTCCTGATAGGTTTCATGACCTTTCCCTGCGATCAATAAGATATCTCCGGGTGCAGCCAACGTACAGGCTATTTTTATTGCTTCTTTTCGATCCAATACTGTCAATACTTTTTTCTTATCAACCACACGAACTCCTTTGTCCATTTCAGAAAGGATTGCCTGAGGATCTTCGTCACGTGGATTATCGGAAGTCAAAATTATATGATCACTGAATTGGCAGGCAATATCAGCCATCACAGGTCTCTTCGCTGCATCGCGATTACCTCCACAACCAATAACTGTAATGATCTTATGCGATTCTTTTAATTCCGTAATTGTTTCCAATACATTTTTCAATGCATCAGGCGTATGCGCATAATCAACAATCACAGAAATATTTGTAGAAGACTGATACTGTTCAAAACGTCCGTGCGCTGCTTCAATCGAAGACAGCTGCATCAGTACTTCTTCTTTATCTTCTCCCAACAATACTGCTGCACCATATACAGCCAGTAAATTATATGCATTAAAATTCCCTATCAATCTAAACCACGCCTGAAAGCCATCTACATCCATTTCCAAACCATGCATCGTAGTAGAAATCAGTTTGCCTTTGAAATCTGCCATTGCAAGCAACGAATAGGTATATGTTTTTGCACGCGTATTTTGTATCATCACCCGACCTCTCTTATCGTCTGCGTTAATAAGCGCAAAAGAATCATTTGGTAAACCATCAAAAAACATTTTTTTAGCTTTGATGTATTCATCAAATGTTTTATGATAATCCAGGTGATCGTGTGTAATATTACTGAATAATGCTCCTGCAAAATTTAATCCAGCAATACGTCTTTGCACAGCAGCATGCGAACTCACTTCCATGAAACAATGCGTGCAGCCCGCAGCCACCATATCTGCAAGAAGCTTGTTTAATGAAATTGCATCTGGTGTTGTATGTGTAGACTCAATAACATTATCTTCAATTCTGTTTTCTACCGTAGATATAAGACCTGTTTTATAACCCAGTTTTCTAAACAAACGATACAACAAAGTCACTGTAGTTGTTTTACCATTTGTACCGGTAATACCAACCAGTTTTAATTTAGAAGAAGGACTGTTATAAAAATTTGAGGCAATAATTCCTAACGCTTCAGATGTATCTTTAACCTGAATGATTGTACAATCTGTTTCTCCATCTATAACCGGAAGCTCTTCACAAACAACTGTTGTAGCTCCTTTTTTAATAACATCATTGATATAAGAATGTCCATCGCTGCTTACACCTCTTACTGCAATAAACATAGAGCCTTTTTCCACTTTGCGTGAATCAAAGCATATAGCAGTAACATCTATATCTGTTCTTCCAGATACAGAAATTAAAGAGACCTTATATATTAAATCTTTTATCTGCATATTAGTTTAAAACAATAGTGATATAATTCCCCTTATTATATCTGGTACCTTTAGTGATGGATTGCGAAACAACCCTTCCCGTTCCCTGATACTGTACATGCAATCCTACATTTTCCAGAATGTATAACGCATCTTTCAATCGTAGACCTGTTACATCCGGTACAATGCCTGTAACTATTTTCCGATCGTACCAGATCACTGTTTTATTTTCTAAATGCGAAGTAACCCAATCATCGTTTGCATTGGCACCTTTATGATGTGGTATCTTCAGCGCATCACATAAATATTTCAAATCATCAAACAAACCACCCTTAATGGTTGGATAAATGCCTGTGTTAACCAGTTCCTGAGGAACGATTGGTGTATGCAATTCCAGATCCTGCGCAAATATTTTATCTGCTACTTCTTTAAATACAGGCGCAGCAACATCTGAACCATATAAATTAAATCCTTTCGGATTATCAATCACTACAATGCAGCTGTACTTCGGACGATCAGCAGGAAAGTAGCCAACAAAAGAAGTATAATATGTTTGCGTATATCTTTGCTTTACCAACCGTTGAGCCGTGCCTGTTTTACCTCCAATTTTATAATTGACATTTTTAATGTTCGTTGCCGTGCCGCTTTCAACAACACCTTCCAGCATTATTTTTACTTTACGCAATGTTTCATCCGAGCAAATTTTATCAACCACCACTTCTGTGTCATACTTATCAAGTACATGATCTGCTACACGGGTTTCTTTTACAATCATTGGCCGAACCATTTTACCGTTGTTTGCAATGGCATTGTAAAAAGATAGTGTATGAATAGGCGACATGCTTAATTCATAACCAATCGACATCCATGGAAGCGTGGTACCACTCCATGTTTTAGAAGCAGTTGTTTTAAAATAAGGTTTTGCAACACCGTCCATCTGAAATACAACAGGCTCTGTTAAGCCCATCTTTTGAATGTATTCAAGAAATTTATCCGGCTTCGCCCCAAAATATTCGTTTACCTTTTTTGAAATTGC
The DNA here is from genome assembly GCF_000379725.1 of Cytophaga aurantiaca DSM 3654. Taxonomy (GTDB): domain Bacteria; phylum Bacteroidota; class Bacteroidia; order Cytophagales; family Cytophagaceae; genus Cytophaga; species Cytophaga aurantiaca. Next base: position 68,652 of record NZ_KB903664.1, on the reverse strand, counting down.
AATGTTTGATGATTTTTCGAATGCTTGCTGCAAGGTGATCTTTCCATAGCCACCCGGCTTGGAATCACGCATGATCCGATCATAAAATTCATATTCTCCATTACCTGTATCAATCGTATCTGCCAGATTAATATCCGTATCTTCAAACAACGCAATTACCGATGCAAGTTTAAAGGTAGAGCCAGGTTCTGTTAACCCTTGATTACCGATTGCATAGTTATAATTTTCAGCATAACGTCCTTCTGCCACTTTTCCTAAATTCGCTATGGCTTTAATTTCACCCGTTGCAACTTCCATCAATACCACACAACCATAATCTGCATCGTGTGCTGCCAAGTGGTTCCGAAGTGATGCTTCAGCTACATCCTGAATATTTATATCAATTGTTGTAACAATGTCAATACCATCCACCGGAGTAATTTCATTTTCATCGTGAACAGGTTTCCAGTTTCCTCCGGATATTTTTTTGAATAATGCTTTTCCGTTTTTACCTGCTAATTCTTTATTGAAACTATATTCCAAACCTGCACCATGATTTTCTTCATTTACGAATCCAACAGTCCGTTGCGCCAAAAATGAGAAAGGCATAAATCGTTTATCAACCTTTTCAAACACAACACCACCTTTAGATCTTCCTTCAGAAAAAATAGGCCATTCCGTCATTTCTTTTTTATCCTGATAATTGATCAGTTTGTGATTCAGAACAATATATCTTTTGTTGCCCCTTCTGGCATCATTGATCTTTCTTTTATACTCACTTGCAGACTTGTCCTTAAAATACGCAGAAAGATTTTTCGACAACTGATCTATTCCCTTTCTATATACATCATTCTCTACAATCACAGGATCAATGCAAAGTCTGTAGAAAGGTAAAGAGGTAGCCAGCAAACTTCCGTCAGCAGAAAAAATATTACCGCGTGTTGGTTTTACATCTTTAAAGTCAAGAATATTTTCTTCATGCAGCTTCGCCCATCTTTCGCTTTTAATAAATTGAATATTGATGATCTTATATCCAATTGCGAAAGAAAATAACAGTGTAACCAAAAAGGCAACACGAATTCGAAGGACGATGGATTTTTTAATATTCACGCTGCTTCTCTGTTATTTTTATTGGTGGCTCGGTACTTTCTTTTAAACCTAAATTTTCAACTTGCTTTGCTACTTCTGATTGTTTGCTTTTAAACATCAGATCTGCTTTAAGCGTGGTATAATCTGCTCTCAAATCATTCACTTCTGAATTCATCTTAGCTATTTTACGAACAAGCTTATCTGCATAATGTGCATTGGCTATATACATCATCATTACAAATGCAAAAAACAATACCTTGGGAACATATTGAACAGGTAACCCTTCGTTAAATATTTGTCCGATCGGTATGTATTTATCTACCATAGAAAATACTCCTTTGCCCGACGGTTTAACGTCTTGCTCGATAGGTTCTTCAACCTGTGGCTCCGGAGTAGATCTTACTGTATTTTTTGCCATCTGCTTATTCGCGTTCTGCTATTCTTAAGCGTGCACTGCGTGCACGGTTGTTGCGTTCTTTCTCTTCGTCGTCCGGATCGATTGCTTTGCCTATTGCTTTAAAAGGTTTGTTTGTATTTCCATACAAATCCTTTTCAGCATCACCATGAAATTTTCCATGCTGTACAAAGTTTTTTACCAAACGATCTTCAAGCGAGTGATAACTGATAATTGAAAGGCGTCCGCCGGATTTCAATACTTGCTGACTTTGTTCCAATAAATCTTTTAATGCTTCAAGTTCTTCGTTCACTTCAATTCGAAGTGCCTGGAAAACCTGTGCATAGTATTTACTTTCTTTGCCTTTGGGTGCGTACTCGGATAAGACTGCAATTAATTCGGATGTACGATTGATGGGTTTGTTAATTCGATTTTTAACCAATGCCTGTGCAAGTGTTTTTGCATTACGCACTTCACCATACATACCTAAGATGCTATGTAATCCGTGTTCAGAATATTTGTTTATAATATCCGCCGCTGTTTTATCAATGGCACGATCCATACGCATATCCAATGGAGCATCGTAGCGAATAGAAAATCCTCTTTCAGGTGTATCGATCTGATGTGATGAAATACCCAGATCACCTAATAGACCATCCACTTTATCTACACCATTCAGTCGTAAATATTTTTTTATATATCGAAAGTTTGCAGGGATAAGAGTGAAGTTGGGACCGATCAGATCCTTTGCGTTATCAACCGCATCGGCATCCTGGTCAAAAGCGTATAGTTTACCGCCTTTTAAATGTTTCAGAATCTCGCGGCTGTGGCCACCTCCACCGAATGTTACATCGACGTAGATTCCTTCCGGGTTAATAGCTAAGCCTTCAATACTTTCTTTTAATAAAACCGGAACGTGATACATATGTCTTTATTCTTTTTTTGTTGGTGCTAAATATTTTTCTGCTAATTGAGCCAATTCCGAAGAGTCCTGAATTAGATATTTCTGATATAAGTCGGGCGACCAGATCTCAACACGGTTCCCCATCCCCACAACTGTAACGTCCTTATCCAGCTGTGCATGCCCTAGAAGCATCTTAGGAATAAGCAAGCGTCCATTATTATCCAGTTCAACCTCATTGATGCCTCTAAAGAAATTCCGTTGAAAGACTCTGTATTCTTCGCTGAATTCATTCAAACCGGAGACCTTAGAGTATATTTTTTTGAATTCCGTTTGAGAATACAATACGATACAGGCCTCAAAGCCTCTAGTAAGCACAACATTACCGGCGTCTAATTCGGGCAAATTGGACTTAATACGAGCAGGCAGGACCATACGGCCCTTCGCATCTACTGTACAGTCATATTCCCCTGAAAAGAACCCCATATATATTTATACTGATTTACAATTGGTTAATTCAAATTTAAAAAAGAAAAAGCAAAATCCAACCACAAAGACCCACTTTAACCCACATTTATATCAATTTAAACCATTTTGTGGAAAAATAACACCTTTTCCAACATTTATTCAGATGTTACACACGCCTTTATTCACGTTGCGAATTCAATTCATCGAATTATGTAGAAGCACGTTTTGATTGCATACCACAAGATGATATAAAACATATATATGAAGAACCTCTTTAAAGTCCCGAGCATAAAGGCTTGAGACGTGCCCGATAAAAAGATTATTGAATTAACGGATTGAAATATTACTATATCCACATCGTAAAAATAAATGTCAATAAGTTGCAACTATTCTTATAAAACCCATGAATAAAGGGATACATAAATAATATTAAAAATATATTTGAAAAAACAGCTCAGTATAAAATTGTACTTTAGCACGCTATCTCCCTATTAACGTAGCCTACAGAAAATGTGAATTACAATAAAGTTATCAACAACTGGATAAATTATTGCTGAAGCGCTTGCGGGCTAAGGGTTTTCCTATAATTTCGTAAAACAATTTTAACTTTTACAAACAAAAACTACACACTATGAACAAGGCAGAATTAATCGATGCTATTGCAGTTGAATCAAAATTAACTAAAGCAGATTCTAAAAGAGCTTTAGACGCATTCCTTAATGCTACTGGTAAAGCGCTTAAAAAAGGTGAATCAGTTGTATTGATTGGTTTCGGTACATTTAAAACTGCTACACGTGCAGCTCGTAACGGTAGAAACCCACAAACTGGTAAAGTGATTAAAATCAAAGCTAAAAAAGTAGTTAAATTCAAAGCTGGTTCTGATCTTACTAAAAAAGTTAAGTAATTAACCATCCCACTTTTTTACATAAAAAAACCCAGTCGAACCGATTGGGTTTTTTTATTGCCTTTTAGTTTCCATAACATTTAGATCTTATCTTATTTCTCTCTTTCTTCAAATCCCTGATCTAGTTTCAAAAGATAGAAAAACATCTTAAAATGTCATTTTTCAATATTTTTGCTGTCATCTGCATTTAAATTAACATACAAATACCTCACTAACTGATAATTAAAATAAACTTATCGTATGTAATAAATTTGGTTCTTTAGTTTCAGAACTAATTAAATATTTCATAACTTTACAACATTAAAGAAACAAACTTAACACTTTTAGAGATGACGAAGGAAATTATAACTGAAAAACAACGCGTACTTATAGAACAACTAGGTGTGTTTTATGAACACGAAGGATTTCATCCTGCGGGTGCACGCATACTCGCTCTCTTATTGATTGCTGACAGAAACGAATTGACATTCGATGAAATTAAAGATGCACTCAACATCAGTAAAAGTGCAACAAGCACAGCAATTAACTTATTAATTAATACAAAACGCATCGAATATTTTACCAATCCGGGCGAACGGAAACGCTATTTCAGAGCAACAATTACAAACTGGAAAAATCACATGAAAGAAAAAATGGAAGGAGTTATTACCATGCATTCTCTTATGAAAGAGATTATTGAGCAACGACCTGATTCTACTCCTCAATTCAATGAGAGCTTAAAAGAGATCCATAGTTTTATGAGCTTCTTTCATAAAGAAATTCCATCATTAATTGAGCGATGGAAGGCAACAAAAAAATAATATTCAAACACAACAATATTATTTACACTCAACCGACTTCAATCAATACATTAAATAAACATCTATCACAATGAGACTTTACATCCTGGGTCTGATGCTCGTGATCACCGCCACTCAAGCGATGGCACAGCAAAAACTTACACTTAAGCAGTGTATCGACTATAGTTTAACAAATCATTTAAGTAATCAGGTTTACCAAAACAATGTTGAAATTGCGAACCAACAAGGACGTGAAGCCTTAGCGGGTTACTTACCTCAAGTAGCGCTTGTCACAAATTTTGACAACAACCTTAAGCTGGCAACATCCATTATTCCAGGTGGCGGCCCTTTCGGACCGGATGCAAGAAAATTCCAGATGGGACAACGTTATGCAACAACTTCTGTATTACAATTGGATCAAACCATCTTTGATCAATCCATGATCTATGGGATCAAAGCAAATACGCCCAATAAAGAAATTGCCGCATTGAACGCCCAACAAAATCAGGAAACACTGATCTACAATACAACTGCAGCCTATATTGAAGCGGCGATCTATGGTGAAAAAATTCGTATTCTATCTATCAATGAAAATAAATACAAAGAACTTTTAAGTATAAAAAAGTTACAATATGAAAAAGGTACAGCTACACAAGTAGATTACAACCGGATTCTTGTAACCTATAAAAATATTGTTGCAGAAAAAACACTTGCAGAAACCAATAGAGACCTTGCGCTGAATAAGCTTAAAGATGCTATGGGTATGACTTTGGACGAGAAGCTTACAATCAATGATTCTCTGGATTACGAACGATTGATTCCAACATCAAAGGCCAGTGATTTCGATGAAACACAATTGTTCACATATAAAATTAATTCTCAAAAAATACACTTGCAGGAAATTGATGTGAAACGTAAAAGAGCTGCTTACTACCCAACATTAACGGGCTATGCAAGATATGGAGCACAATCCTACAGTCAGGCATCCAACAATCTTTTTCATACATGGTTTGATTACTCTGCTATAGGTTTAAAATTAAGTATTCCTGTATTCAGCGGTTTTAGAAAAGAAAGTCAATTGAAACAAAGTGAATTGAATCTTATGAATCTTCAAAAGAATTTCATCATAACAAACAATACATTAAAACTGCAGGCATTGAATGCGAATACACAATTACAAAAATCATACAACGATGTTGCCAACAACAAAGAAAATTTAAATCTGGCTCAGGAAGTTTTTGACATAACAAATCTTCAATACCAAAAAGGAATGGGAACATTGACGGATCTTCTGAACGCAGAGTATTCATTGAAAGAGGCACAAAACAATTACATCACTTCCATGTTGAATTTACTGTCTTCAACATTAAACAACGAAAAAGCGAACGGCACATTAATTCCATTTGCACAAAAACTGTAATACTTTATTAATCATATATACCTATGAAAAAAATATTAATCATCGGCGGAATTTTAGCTCTTGTAGCGCTTGTTACATTCAAGCTTGTTAGCAACAAAAAGAAAATTAATGAAAGCAAACAGATTGTTGATCGCTCTAAAATACCTGTTTCGGTAGCGGTTGCAGCGGTAGAAGAAAAAAGTCTGGGCAGTTCATTCAATTTACCTGCATCCCTTGCACCGATTGAAGAATCAAAAATTGCGGTCAATGTTGCTGGGAAAATAACACGCCTGTCTATTGAAAATGGTTCGCACGTAAGCAAAGGACAGATTATTGGTACAATTGATTCACAATTAAAACAACTGAATCTGGAAGCGATTGAATTATCTGAAGCAAAATTAAAAAGAGATTACGAACGTACAAAAGAATTGTATGAAGGTAAAGCTGCTACAGAAACAAATATGATTGATGCGAAATATGCTTATGACAACAAACGTATTGAAGCGGATCAGATCAGAAAGCAAATTTCGGATGGCAATATTGTAGCACCTTTCAGCGGAATCATTTCAAGCAAAAGTTTGAATGTCGGAGAATTTGCAAACATTGGTACGGTAATCGCAACCATCGTAAACATTCAAAAATTGAAAGGTGTTGTGTATGTAAATGAAAAAGATGCTTACCGTTTAAAACTAGGACAAAGCGTATCTGTTTCAACAGAAGTTTTTCCGGGAAATGTATTCAAAGGGAAAATTTCTTTCATCAGTCCAAAAGGCGATGCAAGCCACAATTATCTGGTAGAAGTTTTAATTGAAAACAATGGAAAAAATATCTTAAAGGCCGGTACCTATGTAATGGTAGCATTCAATTTCGAAAGCAATACCACTGCAATACAAATTCCTAAAATTGCATTGGCAGAAGGTTTAAAAAATCCTTATGTATATGTGGTGACTGGCAATAAAGTAGCAGTACGTAAAATTGTTACCGGTCGTGAATCCGGCGAATATGTTGAAGTTGTGAATGGTTTACAGGTTGGAGAACAGATTGTAATCAACGGTCAGATCAACTTGTTTGATGGAAGTATCATAAGCATTGTAGGCAACAAATAAATCGAATAGCCATGTCTATTACAGAAATATCCATAAAAAGACCATTACTGATTACAGTAATCTTCTTTACATTGATCCTCTTCGGATGGATCAGTTACACAAGTCTTAATTATAATTTGCTGCCGAAGTTTGAAGTAAATGTAATTACCGTTCAAACAATATACAGAGGTGCATCTTCGGATGAGATTCAGAGTTCGATCACAAAACCTGTTGAAGATGCCGTTGCATCCATCGAAGGGATTGATATGATCACCTCTACTTCTATGGAAGGCGTATCGATGATCGTTATTCAACTGAAGCCCGGTATTAGTACGATCAATGCGCAGCGTGATGCCGAACGCAAGATCAATGAAATAAAAGCATCCCTTCCGGATGATATAAATGACCCGGTTATCAGACGTGTCAATCTGGATGAAATTCCGGTATTGAAAGTCAGTGCAACTGCAAATATGTCTCAGGGACAATTGTATGACCTGATCGATCAGAAAGTAAAACCTTTGATGTTGAATGTTGCAGGTGTTGGTACTGTAAGTATCATCGGTGGTAACGAACGTGAGATCAAGATCACACTTGATAACGACAAACTTCAGGCCTACGGAATTTCTTCTGCTCAGGTAAATCAGATCATTGCAAACAGTAACTCCTCCTACCCTGCAGGTAGTGTAGAAACTTCAGACGATCGTTTATCGATCCGTATGAATGCAAAAGTTACAAGCGTAGAAGAATTAAGAAATCTTGTTGTTACAGAAAATAAAGATGGCAGCCGTGTATTGATCAAAGACATTGCTACCGTAACGGATGGACTTGCAGAATCAACCACTATTAACCGCATCAACGGTCACGGTGGTATTGGTATTGAGATCATCAAACAATCGGATGCAAACACAGTAAATGTAAGTCAGGCTGCGAAGAAACGTCTGGAAGAATTAAAAACGTTGTATGCAGCACAGGGATTCGATTATCAGATCGCAACCGATCAATCTGTTTATACCTTGGCTTCTGCGGATGCAGTAACGCACGATCTATTTCTTGCAATACTTATTGTAGGATCGGTAATGTTATTATTCCTGCACAGCATCCGCAGCTCCCTGTTTGTATTGGTGGCAATTCCATCCGCAATGATCCCGACATTCATCTTAATGTACATCTTTGGTTTCTCTTTGAACCTGATGACCTTGATGGGACTTTCTCTGGTAGTAGGTATTCTGGTAGATGATAGTATTGTTGTACTGGAAAATATTTTCCGTCACCTGGAGATGGGGAAAAATAAAGTACAAGCATCTTTAGACGGTAGAAGTGAAATCGGCTTTACAGCTATTGCGATTACGTTGGTAGACGTTGTGGTATTCCTACCTCTTGCAATGAGCACCGGTATGATCGGTAACATCTTAAGAGAGTTCTCTTTGGTTGTTGTATTTTCCACGTTGATGAGTTTGTTTGTATCGTTCACACTTACTCCATTGCTTGCATCGAGATGGGCCAAGCTGGAAGTATTAAGTAAAGATTCTTTGTGGGGATTAATCAATATTAAGTTTGAAGATCTCTTAACCACCTTGAAAGAAGCATACGGTAAGGCATTGTCCTGGGTATTAACTCGCGGACATAAAAGATATGTACTCATTTCTATTTTCGTTATGTTTATCGCCGCTTTTTCGCTTTTAGCAACAGGCTTTATTGGCTTCGCGTTTATAAGCGCGGGGGACCGTGGTGAATTTGCGATCAAAGTTGAATTGGCACCTGAAACACCGTTATACCAAACAAACTTAAAAGTAAAAGAGATCGAAAATATTTTGCTTGCTCAACCGGAAGTTGTCAAAGTATTTACCAACGTTGGTACACAGTCAGGTGCTATGGGCGGGGGTACTTCCAACTCAAACCTGGCAGAGATCACTGTAACATTGGTTGATAAATCTGAACGTACTTTATCAGCAGATAAATTTGGTGGAGCCATGCGCAATAAGATCGGAGAAATACCAGGTGTTAAAGTTACTGTACTTCCAGTAAGTATTACGGGTAATAGCCAATCACCGATTCAGATCGCTGTGAAAGGTACTGACATGGACAGTTTATGGAAAGCAGCTCGTATGCTGAAAGCAGTTGTTATTGCTACACCGGGTACAGACTATGTTGACTACAGTACGAAAAGTGTTAAGACTGAAATTGACATCAAATTAAACAGAGATAAACTATCCAATATCGGAATGAGTATTCCGGAAGTGGGGAATGCGATACAGCTTGCCTTCAGAGGAGATGATCAAACCAAATATAAAGATAAAGGAGAAGAATACAGTATTAATGTATCGCTTGACAAAGATGACAAACGCGATATTGAAAGTGTGAAGAACCTCATCATCCGTAATAATCAAGGGAACTCCATACGTTTAGGTGAAGTAGCTGAAGTAACAGAAATACTTGGACAATCGGTATTGGAACGTACCAACCGTATGAACTCGATCAAAGTAACCTCTGCTGCTGTTGGCCGCCCTTCGGGAACAATCGTTGCAGATATTCAGGCAAGTCTTGCAAAAGAAAAACTTCCAGAAGGCATCATCATAGATTATCAAGGCGATGCAAAAAATCAGAAAGATGCATTCGGTAGCCTTGGACTTGCCATGCTGATGGGTATCATTCTTGTATACCTGATCATGGTTGCCTTGTATGAAAGTATGGTGTATCCGTTTGTGGTACTCTTCTCCATACCGGTTGCATTGATCGGTGCATTCCTTGCACTTGCATTGAGCATGGAAACCTTATCGATCTTCGCCATTGTAGGTTTGATCATGCTTCTGGGCTTGGTTGCCAAAAACGGTATTCTGATTGTCGATTTTACCAATCACTTAAAATCTGAAGGCATGAATCGTTTTGATGCTTTGGTTGAAGCAGGTAAAGAACGTTTGAGACCGATCTTAATGACAACGATTGCGATGATTACCGGTATGTTACCGATTGCCCTAGCAACAAGCTCCGGTGCGGAAGTGAAGAACGGTATGGCCTGGGTTATTATTGGTGGCTTATCGAGTTCATTGATCTTAACTTTGTTCCTTGTACCTGTTATGTACATGCTTATAGATACCGCAGTTGAACGTGTAGATAAATTCTTCAGAAAACGTTTTTTTAAAAAATCACGAAAAGAATTGCTTGCAAAGGAAACGATTGATTATTAAAACGTGTTATAAAAGCATTGACATTAGTTTCCCTAATTTTGTCAATAATGGTTGTAGTTTAAGCAAAGAGCTCTGGAGAAATCCGGGGCTCTTTTGCTTTAATATTAATTCTTACTTCCGCTTCGGTTTGGGCGGTGTATAATTTGTATTTTTATTTGCAGGCTTCTTCACAACTGAATGGATTGTTTCCAATCCCATTGTTAAGTCCTTTTTCAGTTTCTTAATGTAATTCCATTGCTGTATAAAAATCCAGAATGAAATTGGGAAGACTAATATCAACAATACCTAAAAGCGTAGTGACAAAGAATAATCTTTAAATATTAATTCGGGAATACCATTCACAGAAATATTTGTATGTTCTTCCAGAACCTTATTTCTATATTCATTATAAAACGCACTATAGTTTTTCAAGAATGAAAAGAAACGATTTCTATTTAATGAAAACAACATACTAAACCGAACATCCAATATTTTTTGTGCGTCTTGATTGAGCAAAGAAAGATTTTCGGATAAGGTATTTTTCATAACCAACAATTAATATCGATACATTTTATCAAATATAGATAAATCCAATTTAAAGTTCGACTGAAGCTTTGGCTACGATGTAAAATAAAATGGTGAATAGCTATTAGCTGTATAAAATTACAATTAGATTTATAATGAACAATAGCATACCACAAATAACAATCGGTTCTGATTTTATTTTATTTTTTTTTGTGTTATCAGTAGGTTGATTAACAACATTCATTCGTTTTTTTCGATTTGATATGGTTTCCGATTTTGTTGAATTGCAATTTGAAGTGCTTGATCCAAATTCTCTGTTAAATTTTTTAAAGCGTAATTGAACACGCTTTAAAGATTGGTACATTTCAATGTGTGAAAAAATATTATTTGATTCACAACAACTAATTAAAGAATGATTTTTTTTTTGTAAAGCCCCCATACATGTTAATCATAAAAGTTAAAATATGCTGATTGAAAGTTTAATAATTAGTCCTATTCTGACTATCGACGTTTTGGTTAATAAATCATTTTAGATTTTGATTCGCACTAAAAATATTTCTGAATCTTTGGACTAAAATTATCTTAACCACATGCATTACTCTTGAATTATTAAATCAAAATTACAGCAAACATACATGGCAATAAATAGCAGGTGCTGTGTAATACATGTAGCTAAATAAAATTATCATGTAGTATAAACTATTACATATTTTATAAAGTAATAAAGGGGTTTCTTAAGGAATAACAATTATTGAAATACACATGTTTGAATAAAAATATGTGCATCTAAATTCTATTTGCCATTAACTGCTTAATGATCTCTTGAAGATTTTCTAATTCAGTAAATTTATTTAAAAAATAATCTGCACCAAGATCCATGCATGCATTATGCTTTTCAATCGAATGGTCTCCAGTCATCATTATTATTTTGACTGTTGGGTCTATAAATTTCTGATAACGTAACAAATCAAGACCGTTTCTATCCCGGAGATTGATGTCAAAAATAGCAATTGAAAATTTGGCAGAAAGAATCAATTGTTTTGCTTCATCAAATGTAAATCCTACGATTACTTTTTCAACAAATTCCATCTCTTCAATTTCAGGCACTAATCGTTCAATAATGATTGGAGAATCATCTATGATCAATACCGAAATTTTTTGATTTTTCATTTGGATTGGTTAATAAATAAAAAATTATTGATGTATCTATGCTCCAAAAGTGATTAATCAAACTTATCTAAAAAAAAATACAAATAATATAACAGAATCAATTAGATGCATGTCATTAAAAAATACCTACATGTCACAAAATCTGTTACAAATATCAGATCAAATTATTATGAATAGCATATGCGACAATCTCAGAATTACTTGACATGTGCAACTTCTCTAAAATTCTTCTTCTAAAGGTGCCTATTGTATTTACACTTAACGATAGTTGATTTGCAATTATACTCGTTGATTTTCCTTGAGCAATTAATTTAAATACTTCAAACTCTCTATCTGATAATGCTTCATGAAGTTTTTTTCCGTAATCATGAGAAACTTCATTTGCAAGCATTTCTGCAATGGAAGGCGTTATGTATTTCCTTCCCTGAATGATCAGATTTATAGCCTTTATGAGCTCTTCATCAATCGCATCATCTTTACTTAAATACCCTGCTCCACCTGATTTAATAACCCTTAATGCATATTCATTTTCTGAATGCATCGTTAGAATTAACACTGGAATTTCGGGATATTCTTTTTTTAGTATTGAAATAATTTCCAGGCCGCTTCTTCCAGGCATGTTTATGTCTGAGATTACAACATCCCACTTTCCAATCGAAACTTCCTTCATCAATGCTTCAGCTGAAGAAACAGTAATTATTTCCGAAGTCGGATATGACTCTAAAAGGATTTCCTTAATACCTCTTCTTGTAACCGCATGATCATCCGCAACTAAAAATCGCAACATATTATTTAAATTTAATTGGTACAGTTAATGATATAACAGTTCCGTTTCCGGGAGAGCTTTGAATCTGATATTTACCATCCATCATGAGCATTCGCTCACGGATGCTAACCAAGCCTAATGATTTTTTTTGTACTACTTCATTCAGATTAAACCCTTGTCCATTATCCAAAATTCTAAATTCTAAATTTTGCTCATTCAATTGCAAGCAAACATTCACTTCATTCGCTTCTGCATGTTTAGCAACATTATTTAGAGATTCCTGAAAAATCCGATATAACCCAATGCATATATTGGAAGATATTTGCAAATCGTCGATGTCTTGTAGTTCAACGTCAAATGTGGTTTTAATACCAGATCTACTTTCGAAATCTTTGCCATACACTTTAAGCGCAGTTATTAAGCCCAGATCATTTAACACTGCCGGATGCAAATCCATTGCAATTCTTCGTATTGCTTGTTTAATATCATTCAACAATTCAAGCGACCTTTCAAAACGTAATAATACGACCTCGTCGGTTGTATGAATTTTCTTTTTCAGCCATATCATATCCATTCTAAGACCAGTAATCATTTGCCCTAGTTCATCATGCATTTCCCTCGCAATATACTTTCGTTCTTCTTCCCTTGCTGTTTGTAAATGCGCTGACAACTGCCTTAACTGTTCTGTTGTTTGTTCGATTTCTTTTGTTTTCTCATGAACCTGTTCACTCAATGCTTCATTAAAATTAGCTAAAGCATCCTGCATTTTTTTCTTATCCGTATAGTCTCTCGTTACTTTTGCATAACCAGTAATGTTACCATTTTGATCATGCAATGCAGTCAAAATAACATCTGCCCAAAAAATAGAACCGTCCTTTCTAACACGCCATCCTTCTTGTTCACATTTACCTTTCTCTTTAGCTTCTGCAAGCATTTGTTGAGGAACGTTTTTATCTTCTTCAACATAAAAGAGTGAGATATGCTTACCTTCGACTTCTTCTTTCTTATATCCTTTTATTATTTCAGCCCCTTTATTCCAGGTAACAATATTGCCATCAATGTCCAACATGAATATTGCATAATCAACTACATTGGTAACCAAGGTTCTAAATATTTCCTGATTGTTCCAACTGATTTCTTCCAGTTTTTTACGCTGCGTTATATCTCTGATTGAAATTGAGGTAAGAATTTCATCTTCAGTTTCTAAAGGACTAATGCGTATTTCAATGGGGAATTGTATCCCTGCATTTTTAACTCCAGTTAATTCCTTTGTAAATGGGAAGTCCTCACCAATTTCATTGAAAAACTCTAATTGAGTGATTTGGGGAATCAACAAATCTATCGATGTACCCAAAACAGCGTTTCTATTCAATTCAAACATTGTTTCTGTTTGAATATTTATTAATTGAATAATTTTCCTGCCATCAATGATAACTATTGCATCCGGAGCAGATTCAATCAATGATTGAAATTTAGCTTCAGTTTTTTGTCTGAATAAATCTTTTTTATTGAGAAGAATTACAGAAGATAAAACAATGCCGCAAAATATAATAATAACTGCCAGCACAAGTAAAGCTATACTTAGTTCAGTTGAGAACATATTAGATTTACTCAAATAGATCCGAACAAATCCTAAAAGGAATGGTATTACCAAAGCACTAAAAAGCAATTCCGTCCCAATGCTGCTTCCGGCTAATGATCCTGAAAATTCTTTTACAATCCCTATATCAAGCCTTGATAATAGAATGGATAAAGAAATTAATATAAAACAAATTGCAGAAAGAAGAGACATTGGAAAATATTTGAGCAAATCATAGAACTCTGGTACATTATATGAATAACACAGCAAAGAAAAAATGCCAAAATAAAAAACAAGTATTGTTAAAATCTGATATAGAACCCAACGTCTTTCAGTCTTATAATGAAAGAACTGTAGTATTAGAACTAAAAAAATTAATCCTACTGCAGTGTTAACGGACATGCTATTGCTTAATCTTGTATGTGAATCAGCATCAATTTTTTCGTTAAATAATATGGCATCAATTTTAAAATCTAAGTTATAATATAAACATATAAGCTTAGTACAACAGATCATAAAAACAACTGAACTTAATGCCTTACTAATAAAATATTTTTGTTCTAATTTGCTTTCTGTTATAATGAGTTGAAAAGATATTACGATCAATAAAAAGCACCAAGCAGTTAATGGATTCATTGAAACCAAAATAGGAAATACACTCTTCAATGAATTTATATCAAATTGCCATCCGAGTAAAACAAGCAAACAAATCAATACAATGATTATAAGAAAAATCTTTGGGACAGTTCTTATATTGAAACTATTACGTGTAAAAAATTTATTCATTTGCAGCGAAATATAATTTTGAATGCAAGAATAACAAACAATGAAAATTCTTATCTCTCTCTACTAATATATCTGAAATTTTACGACGACCCAAAACTATCCAGTTCAGCTAACCCTTTAAAAATATAGTCCCGATGAATTCTAAATTAAAACGCAAAAAAAATATTTTTAAAAGTCCTTTTTTGAGTCTAAAAGCAACATATTTAAAAAAAATATCAAATCCATCATTTGTCTATTAACATATGTTAACAGACAAAACCTTTCAACAATTTTATAAATAAGTAGAAAACATTCAATCTGCTCTTTATTTATTGACTACTTTATTTGAAATAGGATATTCGTTCTATCTTCATAATCATTTCAACAACAAACAATGTGACAATTTTTACAATCAATTTTACTGTTAAATATTATTGATCAAGCAGTATGAGATTTTCGGACAATGTATTTCTCATAGCTCTTCTTCTGTTGATACATCAGCATCATCCTGATCCAGCGCAAGCACATACAAACAAACCATGCTTATGTAAGGAAGAATGGTGAAAAACAAATAAGAGTAACTATACATGTTCTCAATGATTGAAGATTCTAACGTAGTACCGTGCAGCATTCCAATTAAATAAACCGCCACAAACGGGCCAATAATCTGAAGAAGAAAACCTACTCCCAACAACTGTATTGCTATTCTAATTTTCTTTTTGAAATACTTATTTAAAAGCAATTGAATAGCAATGCCTATGATTGAAATGGGCCTTAAGATTGATATTGCCACCAAAATTGGATAGGTCTGTTCGTAACTGCCAAAACCAGTATCGACGGGCTCAGTCCCTTGAATTGATTTATAAACTATTAATGCTAAATAATATATATTAATAAGAACCTCAACACTTATAAATGCAAAAAACAATTTCAGTTTGGAATCATATCGAATGTACTTATATAAGTGAAGAAATATCAATGCATTTGATATATTGAAAAATATCTTCTGCAGATCCGATGATTCAGAATATGGAGTATCTACTATATTTATCAGTATAGTAGATAAAACCTTTAAACAAAGCAAACCAATAATAATTCGCAATTGGCTTTTCTTACTGATCTCACTATCTAAAACCGATACGTTCATATGATTAAATTTAATTAAACAAAAATAGAGAATTGAGTAGGGCTTAACAAATGTAGTCAAAGACTACGTAATGATGCGCTCTTCGCTAAAGGGTACCACTCAATCTAAAAAGCTTTTTTTCATATAACGCATCATCCATTTGCATTATGGCCTGCATATAAGGTTGAAACATAATTAACAGACGGTATTCAAATATTGCCAGTTTATTAATCCAAGTCATGCAAGGCAAGTCATTACAATTACATTCGGGATACATCTGAAGATAATATTCAGTTGGTGTAGCATATTCATATATAAAAAATGTATGATTGTAATTCTTATCGGCAACAGGAAGTCCCCATTTACTATTAGGATCTATTTTATCACCTGTATAACCTTGTTGCACAAAAAAAATTGAATCCAAACCTAAGGAATCTATTAAGTAAAATACCTTCTTCACCATTTTTTTATCAAGAATCAAAGCTTTACCCACCATCCTATCCTTAAAGGGTGTGCCAGCTAGTGAAGAATCCATATTCATATACGCTAAAGGAATTTTTCCTTTCTTTTTGCCTAAGGATGTGACTTTAAAATCCAATACAAAGCCTAGCGACTTTGACCAGACTCTATAAGACTTAGCCGCATTAGAGCATTCCAAATTATCATAATGATTATCTTCTGTCCTTCTCCGTTGATGTTTCAATATGAACCAGTCTAAATCAGGAGCAAAATAGGATTTTTTATTACAATGTGAATTAAAACTTGGATCTCTTGGAACTGTAATTGTATCACATTTTTTTATAGTCACACTTTGAGCATTACCATAAAAAATAAAACCTGTGCTATTTAATACAATCAAAAAAAAACATCTAATTCTTATACAATGATTCATAATCTTAAATACTTTAAAAATATAGCCCACAGTTAAACCATGGGCTATCATTCATAACTTATAATTTATAATTCTAAAAACTATTCCTCTCTCTTGAACTCATGGATCAAGGTAGCCACAAGGCCCGTCCAGCCTGTCTGATGCGATGCACCGCAACCACGTCCATTATCGCCATGGAAGAATTCATAGAACGAGATCAGATCTTTAAAGTGTGGATCGGTGCTGAATTTATCAACGTCGCCATTCACCGGACGTTTACCTTTTTTATCCAATCTGAAAATGTTGATCAAACGGTTTGACAATTCGCCGGCGATATCTTTTAAGGTTAACATCTTACCGCTGCCTGTCGGATATTCAATCACAAATTCATCCCCATAATACGAATGGAATTTCATTAAGCTCTCAACAATCATGTAGTTGATCGGGAACCAGATCGGGCCTCTCCAGTTTGAGTTACCACCGAACATTGCTGAATCGGATTCAGCAGGTTTATATACTACCGAGAATACTTTACCGTGGTAATTGAATTCGTATGGTTTTGCTTCATGCTCTTTTGATAAGGCACGAATACCAAAATCTGATAAGAACTCTGTTTCATTCAACATACGTTTTAACACCATGGTCATACGGTGACCGCGTAACAACGATAGCAATTTCGTATTGTGATCACCAACGTCTGTCCAGCGTGATACCTGACTTGCAAGATCCGGACGATTCAATAAAATCCATTCCAGTCTGCGTTTAAAATCTGGTAATTGATCTACACTTGATTTGGTTAATACCTCAACCGCAAACAACGGAATAATACCTACAATGGATTTTACTTTTAAGTGCTGGCTCTTACCATTTGGTAAGTGAATGATATCAAAATAGAATTGATCCTCTTCATCCCACAAACCAACACCCGAATCACCAATGTTATTCATCGCACCGGCAATGTATAAGAAGTGTTCAAAATATTTTGAAGCCAGATCCTGATAGACTGGATTTTTAAGTGCAAGCTCTGTAGAGATACGCAGCATGTTCAATGAATACATTGCCATCCAGCTTGTACCATCCGACTGCTCTGTTCTACCACCGATTGGTAATGGCTGACTGCGATCGAATACCCCGATGTTATCAAGGCCTAAGAAACCACCTTCAAATATATTTTTTCCGTCTTTATCTTTTTGATTTACCCACCACGTAAAGTTCATGGTAAGTTTGTGCAGGATACGTTCTAAGAATGCCGTGTCGCCTACTCCGTTGTTACGTTCTTTATCCAGCTCATATACACGCCATGTAGCCCATGCATGCACAGGTGGATTCACATCTCCGAAGTTCCATTCGTATGCAGGAATCTGACCATTCGGGTGCATATAATATTCGCGAAGCAAAATCGTCAATTGTCTTTTTGCAAAATCCGGATCGATCTGCGCAATCGGAATACAGTGGAATGCTAAGTCCCATGCAGCATACCAAGGATACTCCCATTTATCAGGCATCGAAATCACATTCGAGTTATTCAAATGTTCCCAATGACTGTTACGTCCTTTCTTTCTTGATTCAGGCAAGGTGTCTTTACGGATCGGATCGCCATCCAGCCACTGCTGTACGTTGAAATAAAAGAACTGCTTGCACCACATCATACCGGCATAGCCCTGACGTTGGATCAAACGCAACTCTTCGTCTTTTACTCCATGCTGTACTTCGTCGTAAAATTCATTTGCTTCACGCAAACGATCTGAAAAAATCTGATCAAAATCTTCGAACGGTTTTTTAAGTGTTTTATCTGTAAGTCTGGTACGAACAACTTTTGTTTCGCCCGGCTTTACTTTTACCTTATACATGGAGGAAGCCTTGGTGCCTTCGCGCTGCAACATGTTTACCGCACTGGTATTATCGTTTACAACATAATCGTTGATACCATCTTTGCAGTAGCTGTATTTATTTGCTTTGTTGTATAAGCGTTTGTTATTCGATTCGTTTTCACAAAACAACAAACGGTCTGCCTGATCTGAATAAAAATGACGCTTACCGATAAAATCATGTTCAATTAAAATAGACCCATCTTTCTGTGCAGCCATTTTAGGTTTTGCAAAATCATAGCCCCATGTCCATATATTTCTGAACCACAATGTAGGAAGCACTGTAATTTCAGCCTCTTCAGGACCACGGTTCACAACACTTATTTTAATTAAGATGTCTTCCATGTCGCCCTTTGCATATTCAACAAAGACATCAAAATATTTATCTTCATCAAACACACCGGTATCAATCAATTCATATTCCGGTTCATGTCTTGAGCGCTGATTGCCATCGATCAATTTTTGATACGGGAACTCCGCCTGTGGATACTTGTACAACATTTTCATGTACGAGTGTGTAGGCGTGCTATCCAGATAATAATAGAGTTCTTTAACATCTTCTCCATGATTGCCTTGATTCCCTGTCATACCAAACAGACGTTCCTTTAAGACAGGATCCTTACCATTCCATAACGCAACTGAAAAACACAACAACGATTTGTTATCTGAAATACCGGCAATACCTTCTTCACCCCAGCGATATGTGTAGCTACGTGCCATATCGTGCGTCGTATGCTCCCATGCAGAACCATCTGCACTATAATCTTCGCGTACAGTTCCCCATTGACGTTCAGTTAAAAAAGGCCCCCAGTTTTTCCAGGGATTATTTTCTTTACTTGTCTTTAATCGATTGTGTTCTGCTGTGTTATACTTAGACATGGTAACAATGCGCTTTGCGCTCTATATGTACTATTTGTTTTATTCTACTACAATTGAAAATTGTTCGTAACCGATCATGTACGTTCGGGGTATATAGGTCTGAATGATTTTTTTCATAACCCGTTTGCCGTGCATTTCTAATTCTACATGATAATAATTTTCCATCAATCGTACATCTACTATCAACTCACAAACACCTTCACCGATTGGTGTAACGTAATAGATGTTTCGTTCTTCTTTAGACTTTTCAATTACTGCTTCTTTACTGGAAAGAATTTGATTGTACAGAACATGTTCCATTCCACCGGATACTTTTACAAAAACAACAGTTGTTTCAGCATGTTTCAGATGTGTTAGCGGAAGAAGCGAATCTCCTTTCACCATAAAGAATGTAACTTTCGGAACGCCGCCTTCATTAAAATTTAATGTTTTATTGTCTTGCGCAAAGCAGACAATCTGTAAACAAAAACAATAAATCAAGAATGAAAATTTAATTGAACGAAGCATGCGCAGTGTTTGATGTAGCTAAGATAAAAAAATATTTGTTCAGACTCATATTAATCAACTATCTTGCTTTATGTAATTGCTATAAAATTTGCACAATGAAAATGATGTGAAGTACCAATTACTGGAATAATTATCCGGATTATTGAAAACATATCATTATCCAGCATACAATACGAAAAAAAATGATTGGGGTTATACAACGTGTACAAAATGCTTCAGTAGAAATTGACGGTGTTCTGGAATCCTCCATACAAAAAGGTCTGCTTATTTTACTAGGCATTACGCACAGCGACGAGCAGGCCGATGTGGACTGGTTAGCAGCAAAAATATGTGGCTTGCGCATTTTTTCAGATGAAGAAGGAAAAATGAACAAATCCCTACTGGATATCGATGGCGAAATACTGATTGTCAGCCAGTTTACCTTATTGGCCAGTACTCAAAAAGGCAATCGTCCCTCATTTATTGAAGCAGCTCGCCCCGAACAGGCAATCCCGCTTTACGAGCAGTTTATTAAAAGCTGTAAAACGATTCTGAAAAAAGACGTTTCTACCGGAGTATTTGGGGCCGACATGCAGGTGAAATTGCTGAACGACGGCCCGGTTACCATTTTGATCGATACAAAAAACAAACACTGATATGGGGATTAAAGAATTACAATCCAATGTAGACCAATGGATTAAAGAACACGGTGTACGCTATTTCAATGAGCTGACCAACACCGCATTGCTTGTCGAAGAGGTTGGAGAAGTAGCACGCATCATGGCCCGCACCTACGGCGAACAGTCGTTTAAAGAGTCTGACAAGGACAAAAATCTGGCGGATGAATTGGCCGATGTGCTGTTTGTACTGACGTGTATTGCCAATCAAACAGGAATTGATCTGGAAAAAGCGATGCAAGAAAACATGGAAAAAAAGACCAAACGGGATAAAGACCGACATAAGAATAATGATAAGCTTATTTAGATTCAAAATTAAAAACGAGCAAAATACTCCTTGTGTTGGAATAAAACCGTTAAATGGTTAATTTTATAGACTTAACTAAAAATTAAAACCGATGAGTGCTTCTAAAGCCGTAAACTTTCCGATCGAACGTACGCAACATTCTAGATTATCTGAAACAGATTTTTCGAACTTGGAATTTGGAACGGTCAACTCGGATCACATGTTTGTGGTTGATTATAAAAAAGGCGAATGGGTAAATCCTAAAATTCTTCCTTTTCAAAATATCTCTGTAAGTCCGGCTTGTAGTTCTTTACACTACGGACAAACTGTATTTGAAGGCATGAAAGCATTCCGTGCAGCGAATGGAGATCTGCTTGTTTTTAGAATTGAAAAACATTTGGAACGGATGAACAACTCAAACCGTCGTTTGTGTATTCCTGAAATTCCTGCTGAATATTTCTACAATGCAATTGAAGAACTTGTACGTTTAGATCAGGATTGGATCCCGAACAAAGAAGGTTGCTCATTGTATTTAAGACCATTTATTTTTGCGAACGATCCGTTCATTGGTGTGAAGCCATCATCTGAATATAAATTCATGATCTTCACATGTCCGGTTGCAGGCTATTACAAAGGTACAGTGAAAGTAATCATTGAATCCGAATTCGTGCGTGCTTCTCCGGGTGGCATTGGTGCTGCTAAAACTGGCGGTAACTATGCGGCATCTTTATTACCTGCTAAACTAGCGGCAGATAAAGGCTATCAGCAGATCTTATGGACAGACAGCAAAGAGCATAAATACTTTGAAGAATCCGGCACGATGAATTTAATGTTTGTGATCAACGATGTATTGATCACACCTTCCTTAGATGGTTCTATCCTACCTGGTATAACACGCGATACAATCTTAACGATTGCAAAAGACTGGGGTGTAAAAGTTGAAGAAAGAAGAGTGAGTGTTGAAGAAGTAATTACGGCATACAACAACGGAACATTACAAGATGCATTTGGCACAGGTACTGCAGCTACGATCACACAGATTGCAGAGATTCACCACAACGGTAAAGATATGATCTTACCGCCGGTTGCAACCAGAACACTTTCAAATAAATTAAATCAAACAATTGTTGATCTGAAAAACGGTATCGGTGAAGACAAATACAATTGGGTGCATAGAATTAAAAAATAAATTTGATTTAAATACATAAAATAAAAACGTCATCCCGATCCGGGATGACGTTTTTATTTTATTGCAATCCATACTTTTAGTCGATAGTAATCAGTGTTAGTCATTCATTGAAAAAAATTACAGAAGGATATTTAATTAATTACTCTTTATGAATCCAAAGATTTATAAAGAGTAATCTTATATAGAAAAAATATTTATGGCAAAGATGAATAGTCCCGTTAGGGAAATAATATCTGTAGAAAACATCGATCATAAATATATTGTGCGCAAATCCCGTAGGGATGTTCTCTCCCGTCGCTCCTCTGCGGAGCTCCGTGCGTGTTAGATTGCGGGGTAATTTCCTACAGATATTTCATCCCTAACGGGATTAATATATTCAGATGGCTAAACGCCAATATTCACGCTTCCTTCATCACAGTCCTGTTATACGAATCTTTATAATACTGAACATTATTATTCAGATCACATACCTTCATATACCAGTTCCCGTCGGCGTAGCGAAAGGTATAAACAAAGCCTATTACTTCGTCGATTTGATTTCTGATCTGCTCAGATTTTAATGTGCATTCGCTAAAAGGCAGATCCTTATTAACAGGATCCAGGTTTGGAAAAAACATCATAGGCATTCGATTATATATAAATAAGAATATACAAGGCCTGAAAATGTAAAAGAAAAAATCTCTCGCTGTCGACTAATGGCTCCTGCCCTGATTAACGCAGACATATAAAACGGAGTTGCCTATTTCATTGAGTTTCAAAAAAGATAATATACAGTCCTCTGTATTATCAATTCTATATAATGCAACTGCCTGTAAATTATTATCTCTTCAATTTCACACTCACAAAAAAATCATATTAAAAATAGCTGCGAATGCGTCTATTGTTTTGAATATAAATAATCCGTTCGGTTGTATTTCTTTTTTACTATTCATTTATCTTTCGCAGCAACATCATCTTCGAAGAAAGAAAAAGGATTTCGTATTGATTCGTTTTTTCATCATAAATAATTGTCAAGGTATTTTTTGATTTATTCAATTGATATTTACCATGTCCCAATATAGTTTTAGCTTCCCCCCTAAAATTTGAATGGGCAGGCTCTATCTTTTCGTATGTGGAGTCCCTGCCTATCGTATCTCCAATAGCATAATATTTAAAAGTTATTTTCCATTTCCTTTCTGGAACCTCATCGCCACGTAAACCATTTCCCGAACCTTCAACTACTCCTACCCCGTTGTTCTTTTCAAATGTATATTCCAGTTCTTCTATGTATGCACGTTTTTCGATATATCTTTCCGTTTTACACGTTTCCGATTCAATTCTGAACGTTAACGTATCCGTAGCAACTGTATCGTTATCCGGCAGGCATTTACACCATGTCTGTTTAAAGTATGAATAATCGATCTGTGCATTTGCAAAGCTGCTAATTAAGAAAAAACAAAGTATGCTATATATATATTTCATATCACTGTATCTTCCGCATTACCAACATTTTTGAAGAAAGAAAAAGAATTTCATATTCATCTTTGCCTTTGACTTTAAATACGATCAATCTATTTTTTGATTTATCTAATTCATACATAGAATATGAAAGTGTGCATCCTGAAAGTGCAGGACCACGTTGAATCTTGTAATACATTGAATCTACTCCTACTGTATCTCCGACTGAGTTTATTTTGTAAAATACTTTAATTGTTTTTTCTCCAACATAATCCTCTCGTGGCGCACTCCCACTGGATGTATATACATCTACACTATTTTTCTTTTCAAACGTATATATCAGTTCTTCTGTATATACATGTGTTTCAGTGTATTTTTTCGTTTTACACGCTTCAGATTTGATTCTGAATATCAACGTATCTGTAGCAATAGCACCGCTATCCGGCATGCATTTGCTCCAGGTTTGTTTAAAGTACGAATAATCGATCTGTGCATGTGCAATACTACTGATCAGGAGAAAACAAAAAATGCTGTAAATTATTTTCATGTTAAAATATTTTAAAAAGAATTATTCAAGCTACTGTATTTTATTAAATTCACAATTTGTAATTTATTGGTATCAAGGAATCTGTATATGAACGATACTTTTATTTTATATTACGAACTCTGAAAACCATTAAAAGAACACAAGCAAGTTAATAACATCCATTCAAAAGTATTATTTTTTACGTACTTTTGTAGTCCACAAAACTCCAACCCCATGCTTACCCCTTCAGAATACTCGGCTCTATATGCCTTATTAGATACTTATCTGGCATCAGAAGCATGCAAATCGGCTTTCGCAAAAAGTGATGGCTCAGGTATTGACTATAGCTTAATTACCTTGTGTGTAGACGAAGCAATTTGTGAAGGATTTGATTATTCAAACCCAAACAAAATAAAAGACAAAGTGAATGCATTAAACGGCAAAAACGATTTTAACAAAGCGCTGGTTGCTCTAAAAAATAAATCAAATGCAATCGTGCATTCCATAAAATATTTTGATCTTCCCAAATAACGAATCAAGGCCGGTTACATCTAACTGGCCTTTCTTTTTATTTTTTTCTTTTTTCAATTTTTTGAATCTCCTTAAAGTTGTAATCCATCCCAATACATTGTAAATTATATTAAGGCAAAAGTTTCATTATTTTACACAATCGTATCAAAATACCCATCTTTTGAATCTGTTGAACCTGCTTTAACCGTATATACTTTTTGAATTAACCAGGGAACCATGTTTAGAAAAGCATTCATACCACTTTATGTAATTGTATTTGCTGTATTGATCTATGTGATCTTTATCAGGGATGCAAGCAAACACCCGGATTGGGAGTCCTTCAATGAAAATGTTTTCAAAAAAGCGAAGAGAGAAAATAAACTGGTTGTATTGCATCTGGGCGCAAACTGGTGCCACTGGTGTCACGTGATGGAAGAAAATACCTATGCGAATCCATTGATTATCGAATATCTGGATAAAAATTACATTACTTGTAAAGAAGACCACGATGCACGTCAGGATCTAACAAGTTTATATGCAGAATATGGCTGGCCTGCTACGATTATCTTTGATGCCGATGGTCATGTACTTGCAAAAGAAGCAGGCTTCATCGATACCGATCGTTTTATGACCATGCTTACGCAATTACACAACAATCCTACACCTCTGCCTGATAATAGCTTTCAGGTAGACATCCGTACAACTACAGATACATCCAAGCAACAATCACTGGACCTGCTTAAGAAAAAATTCCTCAACTCCATTGATGTTGAAGAAGGCGGCTTCAACTTTGGACAAAAATACATTGATTTTGAATCTTTTGAATATGCACTGAATCACAGCAGTTCAGATACAACCCTGCGTGAATGGGTTGAGAACAGCGTTGTAAATTCAACCGGCATCTATGATAATACCTGGGGTGGTATATTTCAATACTCCACAAACAACGACTGGAAACACGTGCATTACGAAAAGTTGTTATCTGTACAGGCACGGTACATCAAAACGTATTGCTGGTATTATAAACGTTACAATAATGTTGATGCGCTTAAAAGAGCTGAAGGTACTGCTGCTTATGTAGATCGTTTTTTAGCTGCAGACAATGGCGGTTATTATAATGCCCAGGATGCCGATCTTATTCCAGGGAAAAGTGCTGCAGATTATTTTGCATTAACGGATGCAGACCGTATAAAACAAGGAATACCGGCAGTAGACGAAAATATTTACACAAGTGACAATGCTGAACTTGCAGAAGCTTACATTATTTTATGGGCAACTGATGGAAATAAAATGTATTTAGACAAGGCTATTAAATGTGTGTCGCAGCTCATGCATACGCATAAATATAACAATGCCTATATTCATGGTGAAGATCACACCATCACTTCTTTAAAAGATAATCTTGCCATGTTAAAGACCTTGATGCTATTGTATCGTGCAACAGAAAATACTGTGTACAAATCTGAAGCTGCAAAACTCGCACGGGAAATATCAACCACCTTCAATTCCGGTAAGGGATACTTATATAGTTATATTGGCAGTAGTCCGATCAAAGCGACGTACAACGTATCTGAAAATATTGAAGCATGCAGATTATTAAATTACGCATCGTACTTTTTTAAAGAACCCAAGTATAAAAATTTGTCTGCGGAACTATTGAATTTTTTAACCAATCCAATTCTCGTAAAATCCTTATCAACGGAAGCTGGTATACTAAGTGCCGCTGAAGAATTAAGCAAGGAGCCAACAGCAGCTGCTTTGATGCTAAAAAACAGCAATGCATTAAAATCATACTTTACGGCAGCAAGCATTTCATTTCCGCAATTTTATTTTAATAACATGGTATATACCAGTAAAACAATCAGCTCCGACAAAATAGAGTTGTTTGATGCGTACGACAAAAATTTCATTCTACTCTGTACGTCCTCCTATTGTAGTCCACCGCAGTTTTCCATAGATGCATATAAGCAGTTGTTGTATGAACGTCTATTGAGTGATACATTAAAAAAATAACTGAACGGAAAGCTGTTGTTGGTGTTTCCGCCAGCTTTAATTTGTCTTAATCCCTGGATGACAACGCGGACCACCAACAATAGTTAAAATATTTACAATTCATCTGACCACAAAATTGGTCGGATGAATGATCACTATTGAACAGTACCAAAACAGCTGTAATCCGCTATTAACAACCGATGCCTTCGCATAAAGCAAAGGCATCGGTCGTTAATAATATACAAACTTCAATCAAACTTATTTTTCGAAATTAACTATTTCAGCTAAAGTCTTTAAAATCGTATTGTGTTTCCGGACAAACGGATTACTCTGATCCCACACATAACCGGCCAACACCGAACAGATCATACGTTTGTGATCCGGATCGGGATTTGGTGCAAAGAAGATCGCATGCAATGTACCATCATACCAGCCTGTAACAAATGAGCGGAACGTATCGATGCCTTGCATCATGTGTTCAACAAAATCTTTTTGCCAATTTACTTCTTCGCCTTTTAAAAACTTCACAGCCAATTTACCTCCCTTAGAACCGGACTCCATGGCAAACGTTGCACCTGAAGAAAAAATCGGATCAAGAAATTCTGTAGCATTTCCTGTTAATACAAAACCATCGCCATAGAGTTTAGATGCAGAGATGGCATAGCCTTCAATGGTTCGCGGTTCGAATAAAAATTCTGCTCCGTCAAAGCGGTCTGCAATATGACCTTCATTTACAATCATAGCACGCAGCTTCTCTTCAGGTGTTCCCTCATATTGATCAAAATATTCCGGTTCTCCAACAAAGCCCACCGAAGTATTACCGTTAGAAAAAGGAATCACCCAGATCCATACTTTTGGTCTATGTACGATAGCCGTAATCCGATTGCCTTCCATTACAGCACCGGGACGTTTCAAATCTTTAATATGTGTAAACAACGTTTTTCTGGATTCAAAACCAGATGGTTTATCCAAACCAAACATACGTGGAATCACTCTGCCATACCCGCTGGCATCAACAATAAAGCGGGCTTCTATCTCTTTTTTATTTCCGTGAACATCTTCAACTGTTGTTACAGAATCTGTTCCGGAAAATTTAATATCGGTTACACCACATTCAAACTCAACATCCACGCCTTGACGTGCAACTTCATCTGCAAGTGTTTTATCAAAATTACCTCGGGGTACCTGCCATGTCCATTTCCAGCCTTCAGAAAACTGATCTGAAAAATTAAAATCTGCGATCTCTTTGCCACGAACAAACTTAGCACCAAATTTTTCCTGAAAACCTTGCGCCTTGACAGCATCTAAAAAACCTGCTTCCTCCAGATGTTCCATACATCTAGGCAATAAACTTTCACCTATTACAAATCTCGGGAATTTTTGTTTCTCTACAATTTTTACGTTGAATCCTTCCTTGTTAATCATTGCAGCTGCAACTGTACCCGCCGGACCAGCACCAATTACCAAGACATCTACTTTTTCCCGCGTCATTATTTATAAAAAAATCAATTTTAAGCTACGGTTTTTTCTGCTTGAGAATTTACCAGTTTACCATCACGCATGATTGGTAAAACATTGTATACATCTTTTGTTAAGCAAAACTCGATATCCTTAATAATGCCTAAGCCTTGTAATCTGCGCACGTGCGACGAGTTCAATAAAAAACCCATCATATCATTTTTAGCAGAGTAATATAAATTCAATGCAGTCAATACAGAATCTTCATCGTGAGAAAAATCGCCTTTTAATGCATCTACTACCGCACCTGCAAAAAGCGTATCCTCCAGATTCATTTTTCCTTTCCAGCCCGCACAGTGCATCAATACATCGTTTGGCTGATTACGCAAATACTCAACAACTGCAGAGAAATTTAAAAATGATCCAATCACTATTTCTTTTGCACCGTTCGACTTAACAATTGCTTGCGTGCCATTCGTTGTTGTTACTACAATTTTTTTTCCTTTTAACGTAGGATCCTGATAGCTAAAAGGTGAATTACCCAGATCAAAACCATCTACTTTTTTACCATCGCGTTCGGCAGCTGTTAAATAACCTTGTTCTCCCAGTGCTTTACATTCATCCAGACTTGCCACTGCAGTAATGCTTTCCATACCATTTGCAATCGCAGTAGTCATGCAGGATGTAGCACGTAATATATCAATAACAACAACAACTTTTCCTTCTGTCTTATGCAAATGCACCATTTCCGGTGATAAACAAACGTCAATTCTCTTCATTATTAGTTACTAGTTTCAAGTTGCTAGTTTCCAGACAAATTCTTAGAAACTTTTATTCTGTATCTTATTTATTTAACTATTCTTATATCAGTTCTAAGAACCAAGCCACTTCACAAAGTCTAGTAACTGGAACCTAGTCACTAGTGTCTATTTTTTCACAAACGGAAACTTAACAACTTTCGCTTTGATCAATTTTCCTCTGATATGTACAAATATTTCTGAACCGGCCGCGCTGTATGCTTTTTCAACATAACCCATACCGATCCCTATTCCTAAGCAAGGAGATTGCGTACCTGACGTTACTTCACCAATCTTTTCACCGGCTGCATTCATTAGTTCATAATGACCACGCGGAATACCACGCTCCACCATTTCGAATCCAACCAGTTGTCGCGTTACACCCGTAGCTTTTTGTACCTGCAGAATATCTGAAGCAGTAAATTTTTTGGTAAATTTTGTAACCCAACCCAAACCGGCTTCCAACGGACTTGTTGTATCTGTAATGTCATTGCCATACAAACAATAGCCCATCTCCAAACGAAGTGTATCTCTTGCACCAAGCCCCACAGGCTTCATACCAACTAGTTCGCCGGCTTTCATTAATTTATTCCAGACATCTTTCGCAATGGCATTCGGAATATATATTTCAAATCCACCTGCACCTGTATAACCCGTTGCAGAGACAAATACATTTTTATATCCGGCAAAATCCATGTGTGCACAGGTATAATATTCCATATCCTTAACGGGATAGGATGTTAATTGTGCAAGCACTTCATGTGCTCTTGGACCTTGTACGGCAAACAAACAGGTATCTTCTGAAATATCCTGAAAATCGACACCTTCAGCAGGCAGATGTTTTAAAAACCATGCTTTATCTTTTTCAATATTTGAAGCATTTACAACAATGTAATATTCGTTGTCGCCTGTATGATATACCAATAAATCGTCAATGATTCCACCTTCCGGATTTGTTAAAGCTGTGTATTGAACTTTACCGATCGGCAATACAGAAGCATCGTTGGTTGTGATCTGCTGAATAACGTCCAATGCTTTTGGACCTTTCAAAATAAATTCGCCCATGTGCGATACATCAAACATCCCTGCGGCATTACGCACCGTCATATGTTCTTCAATATCGGAAGAATAACGGACAGGCATCATATAGCCTGCAAATGGAACCATCTTCGCGCCTAATGCAGCATGTATTTCTTCTAATGGAACGTGTTTAATTTCTTCGGTAACTTCACTCATGATAATCAATACTATTTTTATAATTTACCTTACTGCTTCTATCTCGCTGTGGTTGTGTCTTTTCAACCAACTACTTGCTGCCATGTGGCTGGTCGAAAAGACACAACCACGGCAAACTATTTTTTAAAACAGATCCAGTTGTTTGGGTTTGAAATGAAATGTTGTTCGATGATACGGTGTTAAACCAATCGTCTCCATGGCATGTCTATGTTTTTCTGTAGCATAGCCGGCATTCACATCCCAGCCATATTCGGGGTGAAGCGTAGACAGCCTTTCCATCAAGGCATCGCGATGCGTCTTCGCTAAAATGGATGCTGCAGCAATAGACAAATATTTACCATCACCCTGTACAAAGCATTGGTGCTCTATTCCGGGATACGGTTTAAATCTATTACCATCTATCAACAATAAATCAGGTTGGAGTTTTTTCAAGCCTTTTACCGCTTTGTGCATCGCCTTCATGGTTGCATTCAAAATATTGATCTGGTCAATAACTGTATGTGATACTTCTGCAACGTAATAATCGAGCGCATCCCGAATGATATCATGACGAAGAAGTTCACGCTGTTTGGACGTTAACTTCTTTGAATCATTCAACAACGAATGTTTGTAATCCGGGGGTAAAATTACAGCAGCGGCCACAACGGGACCAGCCATACAGCCTCTGCCCGCCTCGTCTATTCCGGCTTCAATTTTCCCTAATGAATGATGTGATAAAAGCGACATATTCAACAAAGATAAGAAGGTATTTGGTTAAAGCCTACGTAGATGGAATGAGCAAAGGCACTATGTGCAAAAAAATCAATCTGCCTGCTGCCATTTGGTACGAATAGTAGAATTTTTAATGTTTTATTGTCTTTTTCAACTGCTCTTTTGTTCGTAATTTGCAGTATAAATCCCTAGTATGTCGACCGAATTTGAAAATCCCTGGAAAACACTCCGCTCCCGCGAAATCTATGATAATCCATGGATCTCTGTGCGCGAAGAAGATGTGTTGAAACCCAATGGTACTCCGGGTATTTATGGAGTAGTTTCTTTTAAAAACCGTGCAATCGGCGTTGTTCCTATTGATTCAGACGGATATACCTATTTGGTTGGTCAATTCAGATATACCTTGAATGAGTATACCTGGGAAATTCCGGAAGGCGGCGGTCCTATGAATGAAACGCCTCTGGAAACAGCCAAGCGTGAATTAGAAGAAGAAACCGGCTTAAAAGCAGCTACTTGGCAAGACTTAGGCCGTATTCACACATCCAATTCTGTTACAGATGAAGAAGGCTTTCTTTTTCTAGCAACCGATCTGACTCCAGGCCCAAGCAACCCCGAAGATACTGAACAATTAATTATAAAAAGAGTATCTTTGAAAGATGCTGTGGCAATGGTAATGAGCGGCGAGATAACAGACAGTTTGAGCATGGCCGGTTTATTGAAAGCATCGATTTTAGTTTCTAGTCACTAGGCACTAGCTTCTAGATCAAAAAATCATAACTGGTAATTCACCATAACGATAATTAACAACGGCAGATAGGTGTTGTAGCGATTTTCTAGGAACTAGCAACTCGCACCTGGAAACTAAAATAAAATGAATAAACTAATTGAAAAAATATACATGGTCTGGGTGTGGACCAGTTTTGTTGTTGTATTTGCCTGTTTGTATATTCCTTTTTGCATATCTGTTCAGCGCGAATCATGGAAAAAATACGGACACTTTCTGAATAAGATCTGGGCACATACTGTTTTTCTTTTCTGTTTTCTGCCAACTAAAGTTGAATGGAGATTTAAAGTAAATAAGAAAAAACAGTATATCTACTGTGCCAACCATACATCATACCTTGATATTCCAACGATGTGCTACGCATTGCCGGGCTATAATGTATTCATAGGAAAATCTTCTTTAGGAAGAGTACCACTATTCGGCTACATGTTCCGCAATTTGTATGTATCGGTAGACAGAAAAAGTTCTAAAAGTAAATACGAAACAGTTGTACAATCCATGCAGAAAATTGATCTGGGTTACAACCTTGCAATTTTCCCTGAAGGTACCATTTCTAAAAATCATGCTCCCGTATTAATGGAGTTTAAAGACGGAGCATTCAGAATAGCAATTGAAAAACAAGTTGCCATTGTACCGATGACGATTCTAAATAACTGGCTGATCCTTCCGGACGATGGAAAATACGTTCCTCGCAGAAGACTGATGAAAACAGTTATTCATGAACCAATCGAAACAACCGGCTTAACCATGGATGATGTGGATCTGCTGAAAGAAAAAACCAAGCAAGTAATTGCTGCTGAATTAAAAAAACATTTTCCGGAGATATATAACGAAAAAGTAAAAGTATGAATTTAGATGCTAAAACAATTGGTAAGATTGCGCACCTGGCGCGTCTTGAATTTGATGATAAGTCGTTAGAGAATTTCTCTACAGACTTCAATAAAATTCTTTCCTGGATCGATAAGTTGAATGAAGTGGATACAGACAATGTAAAACCATTGGTTCACATGAGTGCAGAATTAAATGTGCTACGCGAAGACATTGACAAAGTAACCATCAGTCACGAAGAAGCATTGCGCAATGCTCCTAAGAAAGATTCGGATTATTTCAGAGTACCAAAATTCCTTTCGTAGTTGCCAGGTACTAGTAACTAGTTACTAGACTAGAAAACAACATACAATACTATAATTAATATATTAGTTGCTAGTTTTCTTTGTCTGGAAACTGGCAACTAGAAACTAGTAACTATCTATGAATGATTTATTCTTTTGGCTACAGTGGAAAAGCTCTTATAAAGCATTCTACGTAGCCCTTTTAATTTTATTTTTTGCGAGCATCGCTGCGGTTGGTATCGCCTATGCATATGGTGATCTATATACGATTGGATGGGACAGTACTGGCGAATGGAAATCACTTGCCTTAAGTCTGGATACATTTACGATTAATCAATTTGAGATTCCTCAGGAAAGCGAGCAATTTTTATTGCTCAAACGTTACACATCAAACGATGTAAGCATTCATCCATGGATCTCGTATACTTTTTTGGCTGTCGTTCTTATTGCATTTGTATGCTTCTTAATGGTGATAAGCTACCTCGATCTTTGGATGTACATCCTTGGCATGGCGCTGTTCTTATTTTTTATCGTAAGTATGAATACCGAACTGCTGGGAATCTTTGGGCTATATAACCGCCTTCCAACAGTTGCAATCATTCTGATCTATGGTGGCTTAACCTATTACTTCAATGCCTTCGGAAAAAACATTGGTTTATTTACAAGACTGCTTGCACTTACAGCAGCCACGATCCTTATCGTAAGCAGCATGTACTTCTTCAGTACAGTGAATGCTCCTCTATTGTATGTATCACATTATGCCATCACCATTCCGATCATTGTATGTATTCTGTTTATGTTTATCGTAGGATATGACATTTTGCAATTTGTTGTTGTATTGACCTCGTATGGAAAATCTGATTTTAAGCCAAAGGGAAATTCCATCTGGAGCTTTATCGCCATCGGTTCTCTTTACATTGCAAACTTATACTGCGTGTATTACAAACCCGCATTTATAAAAGACATGGGCTTGTTATTGGTACAGCCTTTAGTGGTCTTAATCATATCCGGCATCCTTGGAATCTGGATGTTCGAAATGAAACAGAGTGTTAAAGATTCTATTCCTTTTAAACCCCTTGGTGCGATACTCTATTTGGTGTTAGGCATTATTACCTTCACCACCATCGCCTTCGGATATGCAACTGCCAACGATGCGTTGATCACTACGCTGGAATACTGTGCGCTCTATATACAGATCGGTATGGGCCTGGCTATTTTTGTTTACGTAATTTCAAATTTCTGGACCAAATACAAAAAGCAGGAAGAGGTTTACAAACAGTTTTACGTTACATATCAGGTTCCTTTCTTTGTTGCAAGAAGTTTGGGCTGGGCAATCATCATGTATTTTGTATTCGCTACAAACCGTTTTGTTTTCAGCAGCAGTAAAGCAGCGTATTACAATAACATTGCAGACGTGTATCTGTATACCGAACAGGATGAACTGGCTGAATCGTTTTACAAAGAAGCGTGGTCGCATGAATTTCAGAATCAACGTTCGAGTTATTCATTAAGTAAATTTTACGAACAACGCGACAATAAAATTCAAGCCTTTCAATATTACGAAAGCAGTCTGACGAAAAATCCTACGCCTTATGCTTATGCCAATATCAGTGCATTTTATTTAGACAACAATCAATTGTTCCCTGCTATGTTTATGCTGCAGGATGGATTGAAAGTATATCCAAATGATCCGCATTTGTTAAATAACCTTGGATACCTCTATACGAAATTCGCAACATCCGATTCTGCTGTTTATTTCTTTAACAAAGCTGCTACGCATACCGAAGATGATCTTCCATCATCAAACTTATTGGTATACTTCGGTTCAAGAGGAAAATTTGAGGAATGCGCTACGATTTTAAAAAATGAAAAACCAACTGCTTCAGATACCTATTTAGGAAATAAAATTGCCATCGCAACCCTGCAGGGAAAATCCGCATCTGCAGCATTGCCTGAACACTTTATCTCCGATACCTTACTCACAGCAGACGCCTTCACGTATCTGTACAACTATACATTCAATAAACTTTCTGTAACAGATACCGTTTTGGATGCAATGTTGCAGCGCTTCAGTACATATCCAAGCAACGAGCATTACAGAGGCGACTTGCTGTATGCAAAAGCAACACATCTTTATTTCTCTAAAACCAACGTTGGACAAGCTCTTGAATTGCTGCAACAGATCATTGATGAAGAACATGCACCGCTTTATATCATTACACTTGCCAACTGGCAATTAAAATCAGGTTTGTACGAACAAGCATACACAACATACAGCTTGC
Source organism: Cytophaga aurantiaca DSM 3654 (assembly GCF_000379725.1). GTDB lineage: Bacteria > Bacteroidota > Bacteroidia > Cytophagales > Cytophagaceae > Cytophaga > Cytophaga aurantiaca. Next base: position 33,458 of record NZ_KB903664.1, on the reverse strand, counting down.
TTATATCTCATCCGGATCAGCGTCTGGTTGCATATAAATGTCTGGCTGCTGCCGAATACGGTAATGCGAAAGATGTAACACCGTTTATCGAAGCACTCACAAAAAGTTTACGTCCGGAAATTGCAGAGATGGCTAAAACACTTCAGGCATCAATGCAGCAGCCATCTGTGGCAAACTACACTTCGCTAAGCGATCAGCAAAAAGTTCAATGTCTGCATTATCACACATTAAGTACAGGAGAGTTTTCATCTTTTAAAAACAATATTCAGGATCCGATTCAATCTGTATTATTAGATATCGAACGCATCAAACAATTAAATAATCAGCACCAATACGAAGCAGCGATGGTTGTATGGAATGCGATGAAAAAAAGTAATGATGTTTCGGAAGAAATAATTGCTCAGGCAAATTTAGAAAAACTAAAGATCATCAATGGTTTGAAACAATGGGATGTCTTAGCTACTGAATTAAAATCAACAGTCTTGCTTGCTCAGGATCTGGGCTACATCGATTACTTTACCGCACGCAGTTTAGAGTTTGGGAAAGACAGCGCACAAGCATTAAGTTATTACCAAAAAGCCATCAATAGCGTGGGCTATGATGTGAACGTTCAAATTGATTATTCAAATTACATCGCACGTACTACCGGTGAATTTGAAGCAGCTGAAAAACTTGTTGCAGCCAAGCGTTTCATTTCCTATTCCAAACCTTTAAGCTTAGCGTATATAGATGCTTGTCTTCGTCTGGGTTTATTTAAATCTGCAGAAGTTGAGTTAAATGAAATTCAATCAAAACTTAGTGACTCAGAAATCGCTGCGATCAAAAGCAGATTCTTCGCGACTCCGGTTGAATAGTTACTAGTCGTACTTTTACATTCACAACAACTCAACCACATTTCTATCAATATGAAAATATATACAAAAGGTGGCGATAAAGGTAAAACGTCTTTGCTTGGCGGAACACGCGTTGCGAAATATCACGAGCGTATTGAAGCATACGGCAGTACCGATGAATTAAATAGTTGTATAGGTTTGTTGATTGAAGAGCTTCCAGAAAATTCAGATCAAAAAGAATTATTAAAAACGGTTCAATATAAAATTTTTGAACTGGGTGCTTCCTTAGCAACCGAACAGGATAAGCAGCAACTGTATGCGCCAGACTTGAAAGAGGCTCACATACAACAGCTGGAACAAGCGATCGATGCGATGCAGGCGGTCTTACCTGAACAAAAATACTTTGTATTACCTGGAGGTCATAAATCTGTTGCGATGGCCCATCTCTGCAGAACCGTATGCAGAAGAGCAGAACGTCAGGTTGTTTTATTAAATGAAAACGAAGCTGTTCATCCGATCATCCTTCCCTACTTAAACCGTTTATCCGATTACTTATTTGTGGTATCGCGCAAACTGGCCAAAGACTTTGGTGTAGAGGAAGTGTACTGGATACCGGAGAAGTAAGTGGTCAGTAATAAAAAGGGTTCAAACATAATGACATGTTTGAACCCTTTTTATTTTAAGCTCTTCGCATTAAGCTTTTTTAATTGCTTCCTAACACCTGCAGCCAGCTCTTATAGATCTTTCCGTCGCAGCCACTTTGGAACATAATGTAATACATGCCATCTGAATCTTTTTTCGCATCCCAATCATTTTTATAATCTTCGGATTTGAATACCAGATTTCCCCAACGATTGTATATTTCAACACGTGACCCGGAACAGATATTTTTAATTTCAAATGTATCATTTGATTGATCTCCATTCGGCGTAATCAGATTCGGAATAAACGGTTCCGGTATTTTTACTATAATCAAAACTGAATCTCTTGCTATACAGCCAATAGAATCAACCCCTTGAACGTAATACCACATACTCTCAACCGGTCTTGCGTGCGGATTCTTTGCATTCGGATTATCCAGATAGGTTGAAGGAGTCCAGGTGTAATCTGTGCAGCAGGCTTTCAAGGTAACTTCTTTTCCAAGCAGAATCGTTGTGTCATTCATAGCCTGAATTTTATAACCCGTATGAGAAGATACCTTTACAGCATCTGTTGTTGCACATCCTGTATTATTATCTGTAATTGTACGTGTATACACAATCGACGTGTCTGTTAACGACACTGTAGGATTTGAAATCGTTGGATCAGAAAGTCCAAATGTTGGTATCCAGCTATAATCATAATCTGATATAGGTGTAATATCAAACTTAATCTGATTTATTGGGGAACATACATATACATCCGGATATGCATCTACTACAGGCGGATTGAAAACATTGATGTATGTAATAACGGAATCCTTCCCGCAATTATCTGTCACAACTAATTTGGCAGGCCAGTGGCCGGATTGCGAATATCGAACAGTTATAGGAAAGACATCTCCCGTTGAATATCGTGGTGTTGCAGCCGGTCCAAAATCCCATGAAGGGACAACTACATCTCCAGTATATCCAACAATGAATGTAACCGATTCATTTAAGCAGATAATTGAATCGGATGGCATAACATTCGCAGCCGGACTAGGTATGTTACCAACCAGACAACATCTCGTTTTAATGCGGATCGTATCTTTACTTTGACACCCATATCCATCTGTACCTATTACTACATAGTATCTGTCAGATGGTGGTGTGGCAGTAGGATTGGGACATGTGCTGCATGACAAGTTCGTTGGGTTAAGCCATTGATATGTTAAAGCACCAGATACCCGAAGATTTGCCCACGTAGTTTTACAGATCGTTGTATCACTCGAAACGATAAGTTGCGGATTGGGTTTAACAGAAATAATCAGCGTATCAATATCGCTGCAATTTGCATTCGAAACCTCAAGTATTATTTTATAATCTCCTTCTGTTGAAAATGTATGAGTAAGTGTAGCGTTCTGTCCAATTAATGCATCGTTGAGATACCACTTATAGGACGTTGCACCCGTTGATGTACTGGTGAACGTTATCGCAGTACCTTTACAGATTGTTGTATCACTTGCATAGAAATCTGCATTTATTGTACAAGTTGATTCAACGCAAAAAGGCTTGTTGGTTATGCTAACAGCTGTGCTGGATGAAACAGGTGTTCCACTACCGGGCGCATTTTGGCTTACGGGAGTAACTGTAACCAATGATACGGTTGGTGGATATTTTTGAAACACAATATCTTCACTTGAACAGTTTGTACTTCCATTGCAATCTGTTTTAATCAAATACATATCTGCATTTCCTGCTCCAAATGATGTTGTTGTTGCCACGAATGCATAACCATTATCAGCTGTATTTACTATAGTACCAAAGGATGACAGATACTCATCCCCTGTACCTCCATTTATTTTACTCCATAACAAATTTCCATTAGTATCAAACTTATTAAAGTATACATCTCTCAAACCTGCGCCATAACTGTCAGTAGTTCCAACTACAAGATAATTACCGTCTGCACCTTCAGCCAACAGGTTGACATCGTCACCGCCATTCCCACCAAATACTTGCGTCCAGAGTAAATTGCCTGACGCATCTAACTTTGTAACCATTGCATCCGGAGTTGAGTTTCGATATCGAGATTGACCTCCAATTAAATATCCTCCATCTGAAGTTACAATGAGCTTTCTAGGACCATCATCCTCAAGCGAACCGTAATATTTAGACCAAATAATAGTGCCGGATGCATCAAATTTAGTTATCAAATAATCATAATTCGTATTGTTAACGCGTTGACTTGCAGAACCTGTTATATAGCCACCATCAGCCGTTTGAAAACATGTGAATGAATAATCATTCCCTTGTTTCCCAAACGCTTTACTCCATTGAAGCCCCCCATTTGCATCAATTTTAATTATATAAGAATCAAGAGCAGATATCCCTGAAGCCCAAGATTCTGCTCGGCCAGTAATTATATAACCACCGTCAGAAGTATTCTGTATTGAAAAAGCATATTCATTATTAGCAGCACCATATGTTTTGCTCCAGATTATATTTCCGTCAAAATCAACTTTTGCCACATATGCATCAAGAAACCCATTTGCAGCTACGGTTGTACCACAAAGCATCATATTTCCATCTGTGGATTTTACACTATTATAAATATATTCAGTTGCAGTAGTTCCAATCGATTTTGTCCAAGTAACATCCCAAGAAGCATTCAATTTTGAAATTGAAAAATTAGCAGATGTTGTATTTGCATTGTTCATTCCAATCAAATAATTTTCTCCGGTATTCGATTGTATAAGATTATTTCCAAACTCATTTCCAGAAGTTCCATATGCCCGTTCAAACATTATTGAAGAAACACCGGAACAATTTGTACTTGCAAACCCATCAATGCTCACAACAGCACTGCCGCTAAACGTACCTGTACAATTTGCTGAACTTACAGCTGTCAAGGTATACGTAGAGGTTGTGGTCGGAGTAACTGAAAAATAATATGGATTGATTGTGATGTTATTTTTCGTAATAGAAGTCGTTCCATCTGTATATGTAATGGAATAAGGCCCTGCCAAATTTGAAAAATCAACTTTCAACAATGCATTCCCGCCGGGAGGAATAGATGCTGTACCTGAAAGTATTGCTGTCAATGCATTTACAGTAATATAGTTCGTCTTTGTTTCTACACTATTACCAAAAGTGTTCGTAACAGTTAATGTAGCTGTATATACACCTGCAGTATTGTATACCACCGTTGGATTTTGAGCTGAACTTGTTGCAGGAGTACCACCCGGAAAAGACCAACTCCAGGTTACACCTGAATTAGAACCCAATGCACTCATGTCAGTATACGTAACTGTTTGACCCGGACACACCAGTTGCTTATCCGATTTGAATGCAGCTGTTGGTGTCTTCTGCAAACACAACATTGTTTTGTACGCATTAATTCTTCCTGCACCCAATGTGCCTATGAAACTCGGATTGAGATTATCGATATTGTCTGCATTATTTTTTAAACATTTTTCCAATTCATCCGGAGTAAGCAACGGATTGTATGAAAGCATTAACGCACACAAGCCAGAAACCAAGGGGCACGCCATGGAAGTACCGCTCAACATGCCATAAGAATTATCGCTTCCGGCCAAAGTACTGTAAATGTCAACTCCCGGAGCACTTACATCAACTGTACTGCCATAATTCGAAAAAGAAGCTCTTGCATCGTTTTGATCCGTAGCTGCTACACTGATCACGTGATTGTATGAAGCAGGATACATAGGCACATCTGTATTGCTGTTACCGGCAGCGGCCACACATACGATACCTGCATCATACGCTACATCAAACAACAATTGATACGTAGCCGAATACGAATATCCTCCCCAGGACATACTAATAACATCCGCATGTGTTTGAATCGCATATGCCAGTCCGCTGTAGGCATAAGGTAAGGAACCTCCAAGATCAGAACTCTGCTTACATTTTACAGCCATGATTTTATTGCTGTAGCTGATTGAAGCAATCCCTTTTCCGTTATTACTTACTCCAGCTGCAATACCGCTGCAATGCGTACCATGTGTAAACTCCGAGTTTGTTGCGGAAGCCGGAACCATCGGATCGTTATCGCTATCGGCAACATCATAGCCGTGCACATCATCTATGTATCCGTTGCCATCATCATCTATTCCATTACCCGCAATTTCTAACGGATTATTCCAGATATTTGCCGCTAAGTCTTCATGCGTTAACCGGCATGCATCATCAACAATAGCAATAACTTTTCCGCCACCTGTAGATAAATCCCATGCACCCGAAGCATTAATTTTGGGAAGATTCCATTGTTGCGGATTTAAATCATTCGGCGTGAAAAAAATCTCATAGACCGGAATTATTTCCGTATACTCAACAAAAGACAATCTACGCAATGCACTCATGATTGCCTCGCGTTGAGTAGCTATAGGAAACGATACGGTATATACACGCTTTAACCGTGCATCCGTTTTTTGTGTAGTTTGAAATGCCGGACTTATCAAACTGATTTTATATGTTTGAATGATTTTTTTCAGTTCCGGATTGAGTGCGATTTCCTTAAGTGCAATTTCCTTATTGGTATTCGAATATAAAATACGTTCATTGCTCGCATCTTTTATTTTTACAAAAATGGTATTGGGTTCAAATTTTGTCTCGGAAAAAGATGATTGTCCGAATGAAAGATGTGTTATAAAAAACAACATCACCCACATTGGAATTAGAATTAAACGCATTGATTATCAATTATTAAAATGTAAAATAGCTGAAGAATGTAAAACTACAGGAAAGAGTATTTCTGCAAACAAATTTACCAAGAATTAACTCAAAACCAATGTACCTTATCATCACTACAAATAGGTATTTTAAAAGGTATTCTATCCAATGAACATAACAGCGAACTCCAATCTTTTCCTTATCTTTATCATTATATTCAGATTAACCAATCCATGACCAACGACCAACTAAAGAATTTAAAAGCAGACATTCTCGCTTTAAGAGGATATCTTGGCTATGATTCTAAAATGGAGGAAATAAAAGCAGAGCAGGAATTATCGCTAGCGCCTACATTTTGGGATGATTCAAAAGAAGCTGAAAAAATTCTTAGAAGTATAAAAAATAAAAAAGTATGGACCGATCCATACGATGCACTCGTTACCAAACTTGGCGACCTTGAAGCATTAAATGAATTTTATCAGGCCGGCGACATCGATGACAAAGAGATGGACGCGGAATTTGCAATTGTTGCAAAAGTTCTGGAAGAGCTTGAATTCAAAAAAATGCTGAGTGCAGAAGAAGATCAGTTAAGTGCCGTACTTGAGATCAACCCTGGTGCGGGCGGAACAGAAAGCAATGACTGGGCAGATATGCTGATGCGAATGTACATCATGTGGGGCGAAAAGAACGGATACACCGTACGTGAAATTGTAAATCAGCCGGGTGAAGTTGCAGGTATTAAATTTGCGTCTCTTGGTATTGAAGGACAATTTGCTTACGGAAATTTAAAATCTGAAATCGGTGTTCACCGCTTGGTGCGGGACTCTCCGTTCAATGCCGATGGTAAAAGACAAACATCGTTTGCCTCTGTATATGTGTATCCGGAAGTTGATGAAACGATTAACATCGAGATCAACATGGGCGATATTGAATGGGACACGTATAGAGCTGGTGGTGCTGGTGGACAAAACGTAAACAAGGTTGAAACTGCGGTACGTTTAAAACACAAACCATCCGGATTGATCATCGAATGTCAACAGGAACGTTCTCAAATTATGAATAAGGACAAAGCGTTGAAATTATTAAAGTCGCGTTTGTATCAAATAGAAATAGATAAACGCAACGAAGCAAAAGCTGCCGTTGAAGGAACAAAAAAGAAAATCGATTTCGGTTCTCAGATCCGTAACTATGTTTTGTTCCCATATAAATTAATCAAAGACGTGCGCACGGGTGTTGAACGTACCGATGTAGATAACGTACTTGCAGGGGATTTGAATGAGTATATCAAAGCATATTTGTTGATGAAATAAAATATTGATCATTGAGATAAAATAAAAAATCCCATCCCGCAAATTCGCGTGATGGGATTTTTTATTTTATCTGAAGCATTATTCCTGAAGTTTTTTTCTTTCATCTGGAGTCAGCATGGACCATAAATAAAAACGCTTAGAGATCTTTTTATTTGCATCATACTCCACTCTTTTATAAATGCCTTTTGCTGCATACGTCTCTTCCGTATATTTTTTGGCAAATTCCAGCGATCTATAATTGATTTTATGAAGAAAAAAATATTGATCATTTATACAAACAACCTTCATTAATAAGAGTTGATTTTTTTTGTACTGCTTATAAAATACCTTAATCGATTCTTTTTTAACGCCTCCGTTGTATTTTATTTTCTGTTTAAAATACTTTGTTCCATTATCAAATGTGCCTTTAATTTTAATCTTGCGCCCTCCCAGTTGCTTTTTAATTTTCAGATTCGAAGGATTGCTTCGAAAGGATACAAGCAAGCTATCTATGCTCTTTTTAAATACTTCGATTGTATCGTTTTCATTTGCATACGTATTCATTATTGAACTAAAAAAAAGCACTACAAGAATTAAAAAACTGTTCTTATTCATAATTAAAATATATTTAAGTGATTGGAATAACTAAATATAAATCAAACTTTAAAATTATTCTATGACGAATTAAAGATTAAGTATCGTTAATTTAGGATTTAAACTACCTATAAGTAAAATTTTATTTCTGATCTGAATAATTCAAAACAAATTCAACTGACCATCATCTTTCGGTGGTTTTGCTTTTCCAAAAACTGTCCGTCCACCGTGCTTATAGGATTCGGCACGCTCTTTAGCAATCACCCGATTAAACGCATTAGCATCGGGCTCAAAACCTTTTTCCATCTGTTGTGCAGCAATCGTAAGATTTTTAATTGCCTGCTGTTTATCGCTATCTCCAAGCTTGGCTTTTTCTACAGAAGTGCGGAGAATGTTAATGGTTTCATCGTATACTTTTGTGGGCACTGGAAACGGATGTCCGTCCTTTCCCCCATATGCAAAAGAGAAACGAGCAGGATCGCTAAAACGCGATGGTGTTCCATGAATGACTTCACTTACCAACGCCAGCGATTGTATCGTACGCGGACCGACACCTTCCAGTAAAAGCAAGGATTCAAAATTATTCAGATCACTTTCATGTGCAAGAGCAAGCACTGCACCAAGACGTTTTAAATTTACATTCGAAGCACGAACCTCATGATGGCGTGGCATCACAATCTTTTGTATCTCCGGTAAGATCAGTGAAGGGCGTTCTTTTATAATATCCAGTATGCCCGTCTTTGCAGACACAGCTTCTGTATCTACAAGATTTAAAATCGGCCCCTGATTTTGTCCGTAAATAAATGTATGCGGTGCTTCTACAAAAGAATTTACCTTTTCAGAATGCCAATGATAACGCCGCGCCATACCTGTAGCATCATTCATTCCTTGTTGTACAACAGCCCACTCCCCTTCATCCGTTACAATAAAACTGTGTAAGTATAATTGAAAGCCATCCTGTATGGCAGTATTGTCAACCTTTGCAGACAGCTTACTGGAACGCACCAATTCTGTTCCATTCAATCCGGTGCGTTCGGCCAGCAACAATAATTCATCGGGAGTCTTTCTGGAGTGTTTTCCTTTTCCACCGCAAATATAAATTCCCAGCTCTTTGAATTTCGGATTCACTGCTACTTTCAACGATCCCATCACCGACGTAGTAATTCCGGAAGAATGCCAATCCATACCCAACGCACAGCCAAATGCCTGAAACCAAAATGGATCACTGAGTCGACTTAACACTGCCGATTTTCCGTACTCCAATACGATGGATTCAATAATTGCACCGCCCAACAACGTCATGCGCTGTGCAAGCCACGGCGGCACCTTGCCATAATGCAATGGCAGGTCAGCGTATCGTGTGTTGGAATTGAAATACAACTTAGGCATGGACTATAATAACAAAATTCAATCTCTATTTGTTACATAAGTTATGTTTTTTTTTACATGCGTATTCAGAAATATTTTTAATAAAATCCAATTCCCAAAGCAATTATGTAAATTCTATACTGAACATACTTTTTACGACAAACAGCTATTATGAAAAAATCCACTTCAAAAACCGGAGAGGCTTTAGATCCCAAGCTACAGGATCTACAAAGAAACACATCAGACGCGACCGATCAGTTCATGACAACCGATCATGGAGTTCGAATCAATGATGATAACAATACATTAAAAGCCGGCGAACGTGGGCCTTCCTTACTCGAAGATTTTATCATGCGAGAAAAGATTACGCATTTCGATCATGAACGTATTCCGGAGCGTATTGTTCATGCCCGTGGTTCAGCAGCGCATGGTTATTTTCAGGTGTACGAATCGATGGAAAAATATACCAAAGCCGGTTTCCTTCAAGATCCATCCATTAAGACGCCTGTTTTTACACGCTTCTCAACCGTTGCAGGTTCAAGAGGTTCTACAGATCTTGCCCGTGATGTACGCGGATTCTCTGTTAAGTTTTATACACAGGAAGGAAATTATGATCTGGTAGGAAATAATATGCCTGTATTTTTTATTCAGGATGCAATGAAGTTTCCGGATCTGATCCATGCTGTAAAGCCGGAGCCGCATCATGAAATGCCACAAGCTGCTTCAGCACATGATACCTTCTGGGATTTTATTTCACTCATGCCCGAATCCATGCACATGATCATGTGGGCCATGTCTGATCGTGCTATTCCGCGTAGCTTAAGAATGATGGAAGGTTTTGGCGTACACACGTTCCGATTTATAAATAGTAAAAATGAATCGCACTTTGTAAAGTTCCACTGGAAACCGCTGCAAGGAACGCATTCTGTAACGTGGGACGAAGCACAGAAAATTTCCGGTAAAAATTCCGATTTTCACCGTCAGGATTTGTGGGAAGCAATTGACACAGGAAATTTTCCTGAGTGGGAATTGGGTGTGCAATTAATCGCCGACTCGGATGAATTTAATTTTACATACGATCTCTTAGATCCAACCAAACTTGTACCTGAAGAAGAAGTACCTGTTACCATAATCGGTAAGATGGTACTGAACCGCAACCCGGATAATTTCTTCGCAGAAACAGAACAGGTTGCATTCCATCCGGGCCATCTTGTTCCGGGCATAGATTTCACAAACGACCCCTTATTGCAGGGAAGATTATTTTCATATACGGATACACAACTATCACGTCTTGGAAGTCCGAACTTTCATGAGATCCCGATCAACCGTACTGTTGCGCCGATGCACAACAACCAGCGTGACGGACACATGCGCCAGGAAATAAATACCGGCCGTGTAAGTTACCAGCCAAACTCATTGGGCGGCGGCTGTCCGTATCAGGCAAAAATGAAAGAAGGTGGATTTGTAAGTTTCAATGAACGTGTGGATGCACAAAAAGTGAGAGACCGTAGCGAAAGTTTTTCAGATCATTTTAGTCAGGCAACCTTATTTTTTAACAGTCAGACGGACGTTGAAAAAAATCACATCATTAAAGCACTTCGTTTTGAATTAGGAAAAGTAGAGACCGAAGTGATCCGTGTGCGCATGGTGGCATTGTTAAATCAAGTAGATTCAACACTTGCAGAAAAAGTTGCGCAAGGGTTGGGCATAACGGTGCATAATCCGGAAATACCTATGAATAAAGGCGTAGGTGCAGATGCCAATCCGACAAAATACGAACCGAAGACAATACCACAGACAACTCTTTCTTCAGATGCATTGAGCGTCATTAAAAACCCGACGGTAACAAGTTCTATTAAAACAAAACAGATTGCATTTATTTGTGCAGATGGTGTGTGTAACGCTTCGCTGGTAAATTATAAAAATGCATTAGAGAAAAAGGGTGCTGTAGTGAAAATCATCGCACCACATTTGGGCTTCATTAAATCTGAAGAAGGTAAGAAAATAAAAGTAGATCAAAGTTTACTGATCGCAGCTTCAGTGTTATTTGACGCTGTATTTATTCCTTCCGGAAAAGGCATTGTAGATTTAAAAGAAAGTAAAGAAGTTGCTGAATTTATCACAGATGCGTTTAAACATTGTAAAGTAATTGGCGGCGAAGAAGAGGGTGCTGCACTTATTCAATCTATACAGATCGTTAAAGAAGCTGGCAAAAAATTAGATGAAGGTGTAGTGTTGAACAAAGATACAACAGCCTACATCAAAGCCCTTGGCAAGCACCGTTTCTGGGAACGCGAGGAACTGGTATAAAAATCAATAAAGGCTGCAATATAATTGCAGCCTTTATTTTTACCATTCATAAAAAATTTTAAGCTGTGGATATACAAAGTTCATTTATATCTTTTACTGTTTGAAATTTGTTTTTTGGAATTTGGAATTTCAATTTAAGCTCCCAACTTTTTCAAACACTTCTCCATGTCAATTCCTTTGCCCAATATACCTTTGAACAAATCGCCTTTTTGTTTCAGGCGTTTAAAAATAGTCTTTATAGTGAATTTAGATGGGTGTAAGCCTTTCTTCACTTCACTCCATTCAAGTGGTGTAGAAACCGTAGCGCCTGGTTTTGGGCGTACACTGTATGCTGCTGCAAGTGTTTGTCCACTTCGGTTCTGCAGATAATCCACATAGATCTGCTTTGTCCGTTCCTTTGGATTACGGACCAGACTCGTAAGTTCAGGTAGCTCGTCATGTACAAATTGCGCAATAATATGTGCGAAGTTTTTCCCTTGTTCATACGTATACTTTGCCCCCAACGGAATGTATATATGCAATCCTGTTGCGCCGGATGTTTTACAATATGCATCCGCTCCCGCTTTATCCAATATTCTTTTAACAACCAATGCCGTTTTTATCACTTCTTCAAACGTATTGTTATCGCTCGGGTCCAGATCGATCACAATGTAATCCGGATTTTTTATTTTCTGGATACGTGAGTTCCATGGATTGATCTCAATGCAGCCAAGATTGGCCATGTAAATCAAGGTCTCTTTATTCTGACAAACCATATACCTAATGTCTTTATCATTTGACTCAGAATAAACTTCCTTATATTCGATCCAATCCGGAAAACTATCTGCCATGTCTTTTTGATAAAAGCTGGAACCATTGATACCATTCGGATGGCGGTTCAATGACTCCGGACGGTCTTTCAGATAAGGTAAAATATAATCAGAAATCTGCATGTAGTAATCGATCAGATCACCTTTAGTATAATCATCTTCCGGCCAATAGACTTTTGATCGGTTTGTAATTTTTAAAACCTGCTTGTTAATTTTAACCTCAGTACTGGTAGCCTTTTTCGAATGATCTACGTCTTCTGATTTTTCAACCACTTTTTTAGCTGCCGATGTTTTTTTAGAAATAGCTTTTGCAACAACTGATTTTTTCTTTGTTGCTTTTTTCGTTTTTGATTGTGCTTCCATAGTGTCTTTCGGAATTTTTGCAACTGCTGGCAATTCACGTGTTACTTCTTTAGCTTTTTTATCAATGCGCATGCCTTTAAAAATAGGCTGCCGCATATGTCCTTCACTCGTCCATTCTGAAAAAGCAATCTCACAAACCAACTGTGGTTTTACCCAGGTCACTTTTTCGTTGGTTTTAATTTTTACATCAAATGGAGATTCTGGTTGAATCAAAGGCTTCATCAATTTTAACGTGGACGACAACAAGGATTCTGTAAAGCCGCCACCGGTATGTCCGATGTAAACAAGTCTTCCTTTTTCATAAACACCAAGGATCAATGCGCCAAAACTTTTTCGCGAATTCCTGGGCGCTGTAAAGCCACAGATAATTGCTTCTTGCGCTGAAATGATTTTAATCTTAAGCCATTCACCTGAACGTGATCCCATGCGATATGCGCTATCAGCCTTCTTCGCCATGATCCCTTCCAGCTTATTTTTTTTCGCCAATTCAAAAAAACGGACACCTTCAGACTCTACATGATCGCTGTATGTAATATTAGAAACATCAAGTAAAACTTCTTTTAGTATTTTTTTACGTTCTGTTAAAGGCAAATCCCGCAGATCATTTCCATCCAGGTACAAAATATCAAACACACAATAACACAAATTCGGACTAGGGTTTTCGTCGTATTGCTGTAGCATTTGAAAGCTTGAAGTGCCGTCTGCATTTAATACAACAATCTCTCCATCCAGCACCACATTGTGTCCGAAAGATTCAAGTGTTTTTACTATCGATTTATATTTATGATTGAAGGAGATCAGATTTCTTGAATAGAGATTTACTTTCCCCTTTTCTATCTCTGCAATGGCGCGATATCCGTCCCACTTAATTTCAAAGATCCATTCTTCAGAATCAAACGGACCATCTGTTAATTTTGCCAGCATGGGTTTTACTTCATGCGGTATCAGATCTTTACCTTGTTTTATTTTTACTTTGGGCTGGGCTTTTTTTTTAGAAGAAGACGCAGCTTCTTTTGTTGCTTTCGTTACTGTTTTCTTTACAGCTTTAACAGTCTTTTTAGCAACAGCATCTTTTTTTATGATCTTTGAATTTTCCGGCACATGCTCTTCGCTGCTATACTGTTCTTCGGTAGCGAATTCATCTTTGTGTTTGATCAACAGCCAGGCATTGTCTTTAGATAAATTGTTATTTTTTATTTTCACCAAGGCAAATTCGCCTTTTAATTTTTTACCATGCAAGACAAACTTTAAGCTTCCTTTCTTTAATTCTGCTAAAAGCATTTTTTCACTTTCCTTTCGGTCTTCACTCCCGATCGCATGATAGGTGCCTTCGTCCCATATCTCAACGATACCTGCGCCGTAATTGCCTTCAGGAATAACTCCGGCAAAAGTGCGGTACGCAAACGGATGATCTTCAACCATCATTGCAAGTCTTTTATCTTGCGGGTTAAGCGACGGACCTTTCGGCACTGCCCAACTCTTTAACACACCTTCCATCTCCAGTCTGAAATCGTAATGCAAATGAGACGCTGCATGGCGCTGGATTACAAACTTCAATTCACTACCGGCTGCATTTTTCTTACCTGCAGGTTCGGGTGTTTTCTTAAAGTTGCGTTTTTCTTTATAGATTTCTAAAGCCATAAGATCCCAGGATTAAGTAAAATTATCTTGCTGCTGCAGCTCTCTTTGTTGGAGCCGAATGTAAGCTTGCTTTCAGCTGTGCCATCAGATCTTTTGTTGCCGTTGGTTTTGCTGCAACAGATTTGGTTTTGATAACTGTGCCTTTCGCTTTTGCTTTAATTACCTTCAACAATTCAGCGGTATAGGTATCTTTGTATTTCGAAATATCAAATTCTTCTGTTAGCTGATCAATAAGTGACAAGGCCATTTTCATTTCCCCTTCTTTGATAGCACTTTTAGCCGGAAGATCTAAATCATCCGCATCTAAAATTTCTTCCTGAAAACGGATCTTATTCAATACAATTACGTTTCCTATTGGTTTGAGAATAGCTAAGGCTTCTTTGTTGCGCAATACATAATTGGCGACCGCTACTTTTTTAGACTTGCGCAATGCCTCACGTAGTAAGGCATAGGCACGTGCACCGGATTTGTCCGGCTGAATATAATAAGGCGTTTCAAAATACGTTGAATCTATTTCATCTTCCTGAACAAACTGAAGAATTTCTATGGTTTTCGTTTTTTTCGCATTCGCTTTTTCGAAATCTTTTTCTTCCAGGATCACATATGCATCATCGATCTTATATCCTTTTACAATATTTCCCCAGGTTACTTCTTTACCCGTCTTTTCATTCACCCGATGAAATTTAATATTGGAATGATCTTTCTTATCAAGCATGTCCAGATCCAGTCTACTTTCATGTGTTGCACTGAATAATTTTACAGGTATGTTTACGAGGCCAAATCCAATGGCCCCTGTCCAGATTGTTTTCATAATTTGTAGTCTTTTAGGTACATCATTTCTTTCATGGTGATGGCATTCGCAATGGCATTACCACCCCATGTATTATCAAAATATATAAATGCATTTTTAACATTTGAATTTGTAATGAATTCGCTTAAATCATGTAGTTCGCTGTTCGAATAATTCGATTTATATAATTCTGTTTTGCCATGTAAACGAATGTAAGCTGTGTCCGCGGTGGTTATAAAGTCATCCGGTAAGTCGGGATAGCTCGATGTACAAAAAATAACCTTATGTGATTTCAACGCATTATACACAACCGGATTCCACCAGTCTGCACTGCGAAACTCCAATACATTTTTAAAGGCTGGATTAAGCTGATCCAGAATCCGTTCAAGCGTTTCGTATGAATATTTTACGCTAGGTGGTAATTGAAAAAGTATGCAATCGAGTTTGTCTTTTAAACCCGATGCTGCAACATCATAAAATTCTTTAATCAATGTCTGCGTGTCCTTAAATTTTTTATAATGTGTGATCTGATTGTTTGCCTTAAGAGAAAAACGAAAATTCTCGGGTGTTTTATCGTACCAGCCTTTCAACGACTTATCTGTCGGAAAACGATAAAAACTGGCATTGATCTCTACGGTATTATAGTACTGCGCATAGTATTGCAGCCACTTGCTTTGCGGCAAATTTTCCGGATAAAACAATCCTTTCCATTCTTTGTAATTGTAACCCGAACAGCCTACATGAACTTTCATAATATTCCTTCATTAACAATAGAATATTACGATAGAACTGCTTTTGATCTGTTACATGATTTGGTTAGAATGTTATATAACTATTAGACAAAAAAATATTAAAACAAAAAAACCTTTGTTTTCAGCAACAAAGGTTTTTAATTAAGAAAATAGATGCCTCATTAAACAAATGTAAATCTCGACACTTTCTCTTCAAGATCTATATCCCAATATGTTTTTCCTAATACAACTTCCAACTGCTTCCATAAAATCTCAGAGGTATCCTCAGCTTCTTTTTCTACAGCAAGAGGTGTTCCTTCATTAGAGAGCGTATTACCCTCAACTTCCAGTATATTACGAACAACTTTATTATTCTCGGTATAAATAATATTAAAAGCCATTGACATCTCAGATATGACAAAGGTTAACACATTGCTACCTTCAATAATATATGGATCTGTACACATTTCCATGGGCAAAAATATGAGTGTAGCATTTGGTAAAAAATAAATATCACAGATGCCGTCTTCCTTCCAGTTTCCTGAAGCGGTTTCAAATGAAACAGTACCTTCCTGTTTAAGCTTCCAATTAAATTTTTGTTTAAGAACGTCGAGTTGTCCTTCATAATTTTTGTTAATGGCAATGCCAGCAATGTTAAAACCCATAGTTATATTTCTTTATTTTTTAATTATATTTTTCTCCGTTTGGAATTTGTTATTTGAATTTTGGAATTTGCTTCAGATCATTCCTTCTATAACACCCATCCCAAACAACGCGAAATCATATTTCACCGGATCTTTTGGATCCAGTTTTTTTAGATTGTTGGTCAATTCAACTGCCGTTTTCCAATCTGTTTGTGTACGGGTTATAAGCCCCAATTGACGTGCAATACGATCGACATGTACATCACACGGACAAATCAATTGTGCAGGTTGTATCTTCGTCCAGATTCCAAAATCCACTCCTTTTTTATCTTGGCGTACCATCCAGCGTAGAAACATATTCAAGCGTTTGCAGGCAGATTTTTTTTCGGGAGAAGAGATGTGTTTGAGTGTACGAGTTGGATGTTCAAACGAGAAAAAATAATTACGAAACGCAATCAATCCACCCTCCACGTTTTCAGATTTTTTGTTCATGCCTTGCATAAACACATCTTCCATGGAAGAAAATTCTGTGTACATTTCTTTCAATATAAAAATGAAATACAACAAGTCGGTATCGTTAAACGTGCGATGTACAAAACCTTCCAGCTGTTTCAAGTCTGTATCTTGATGGTGTAAAATGAATTGATGCGGTGCACCATCCATACGTTCGATCAGCTCGGAGCATTTATTGATAATCGTTTTACGCTGCCCCCACGCCAATATAGAAGCGATGAACCCCATGATTTCAATGTCTTCTTTTTTTGAGAACCGATGGGGAATACAAACCGGATCAAATGCTATAAAGTCTTTTGTATTGTACGCCTTATATTTTGATTCAAGCAGGCTATACAGAACGTCACGAGAATATTTATTCATTGATAGAAATGCGTTTACCACCGATTGGTCGGACCACAAAAAAGTGGTCTGACCAATGTGCACTAATTAATATTGAGTTATAAAAAAATCCAAATTCCATTCGGACCACCGATTGAAATTTGGATTTCGATTATTATGTTGATTGCCTGGATGAATTACGGAATGTACATCAGCGTTGCAGAGAAACGAGTTCCTGTGCCTCCTAAACGATCGTATGCTTTTTTAGAAACACGGATAATTGTTTTTCCATCGATACCTGTATCAACAAGTTTACCAACAACTCTTACATATATTTTAACTCCATTTGACTCATTCAGCAATTGAATAATTGTACCAACCGGAGCTGTCTTATGGTAAGCCAGATATTTAGGTGTATCCTGATTATCTAACATAACATCTGCATATCCGCTCTCTGTGATCTTTTTAAAATCAGACGCAGGCACGCTCTTCGTTGGAGGTGTTTGCGTCATTGTTTCCAAACGTACTTTATCCTGCTGCAACTGAACCGTATCTGCTTCCGGATTCGTAGTTGTTGCTACAGGTTTTGTAGTCGTTGCTGTTGTAGGTGTTGTTGCAGGCGTCGTTGGTTTTGTAGTAGTAGTTGTCGTAGTCGTTGCAGGTACTGCAACTGCTACACCGGCAACTTTAACAACTTGTCCAACTTTCAAAGAACCAATTCCCGGGTTTGCTTTTTTAATATCTTCAACACTTACATTGTATTTTTTAGCAATCGAATATAAGGTCTCGCCTGATGCTACTTTATGCTCTATGATTTCTGTACCGGCAGCCGGAGTTGTTGTTGTTGCTGGCTTCGTTGCAGGTGCTGCAGTTTGACTTCCCGCTTTTCCAGGTAAGTTCAATTGTTGCCCCACACTGATCGAAGAACTCAAGCCTGGATTTGCTTTTTTCAATGCATCTACTGAAATACCGTATTTTGTTGCAATGCTGTATAAGGTCTCCCCTGCCGCAACCGTATGCGTCTTTCCATCAGCCGCACTTGCTGTTGCAGCAGCCGGTGAAGCAGGTAATGGTGCAGGTACTTTTAAAATTTGTCCAAGCTTTAAACCTTGTGCTGCTTCGGGATTCGTTTTCTTAAGTTCGTCTACCGATACATTGTATTTTTTTGAAATCGAATATAAGGTCTCACCTGCTGTAATGCGATGCAGGATAAATAGTTTACCATCTTTCCGTTCAACACCAATCGAATCACAAATTCCTGCTTCAGAAAATGTGCTTACAGAAAGCGAAATACATACAACTAAAAAAATTCGGTTTAATACATTTCTATTTAATAACATACGCCTGCAATTCATTATTATTTTTAACTATAATTAATTGTTCTTTCACAACAAAGAAGGTATCCATTC
Source organism: Cytophaga aurantiaca DSM 3654 (assembly GCF_000379725.1). GTDB lineage: Bacteria > Bacteroidota > Bacteroidia > Cytophagales > Cytophagaceae > Cytophaga > Cytophaga aurantiaca. The sequence continues at coordinate 14,528 of NZ_KB903664.1, read as the reverse complement.
CAATACCTGTTAACCCTCCACGCAATTTTTCATGCAATAACAAGGCCCCTTTTTCATCTGCAACCAACATGTAATTAGTCAGCTTCTCCTCTTCGTAAATATAATAAGAAATCAGCACCTTATCGCCTTTCTCCAAATATTCTATCATGCGAACAGCCTTCTGCTTAGCTATTATTTCAATATATTCCTGAATTTTAACAAAAAAGGAATTTTCTTCTTCAAAATGAAACGGATAATCTACTAACGCTGTCTGTTTGGCTTTCTTATTGAAATTTGAAAAAAGTTCTTTCATGGAAACCTCTTTCAACAAGGCGCCAGTATTCCAATCCAACTTACTGTATGTACTATCTTCACCCGAAACCTCTGAAACAATTACTCCATCTGCTTCGGTATGCATGACCTGTGCATCTTCCTTTCCCCATTTGATCGTACCCGAAATCCCATCTACTACAGCAAAGCCACGTTGCTCGGGCATTTCAGGATCGTTGAATTTTACGATCAGTACATTTCCGCCTTCGGCTACTTTTAAGCTGCTCCACCAGGGATCCAGAATAGCCTGATCCAACCACAATACTTTTTTCGATTTTATATCGATTGCAGTAAAAACAGCTTTTCGTTTATCCCCATCGCGGCTCTCTACAAATAGGATCCCTTTGTCGTCGTCAGCAAGTATTTTCCAGATTGTGCCGGTAAATAATTTAGAAAAAGAAGGGGTATATACAGACATAGGTATTATTTGTTAATTTTAGGTCAAAGGTAGGGAAAAGTTTTAAGTGTGAAGTATTAAATACGATTCGTCTGACCACAAAAAGTGGTCGGACGAATGTTCTAAGAACAAGTGGTCCGACGGCTTTTTTGTCCGTCAGACCACTTGCCAACTAAACAATCACACCTCTAATTTTCAAACCCATACATCCATATTATGAAAAAAAATAGCATCATTATTTTTACATTCTTTTTGTTTACGGTTATCCAGGCTGCGGCACAAAAAGTATACGTCATAAAAGTTCGTGAAGAGATCGCTCCGCAGATGTCGCATTTTGTTGAACTCGGATTGGAAGCCGCCACTATAGACAGTGCCGATTACATCATTCTCGATATGGATACCTACGGCGGTGCCTTAACAGACGCCGACCTCATTCGCACTGCTATACTGGAATACCCGAAACCTGTCTATGTTTTCATCAATAAAAATGCGGCTTCGGCAGGTGCCTTGATCTCCATTGCCTGCGATTCCATTTACATGGACCGCGGTTCGAACATTGGTTCAGCAACGGTAGTAGATGGCGAAGGCAAACCTGCCCCCGACAAATATCAATCGTATATGCGTGCCATGATGCGTACCACAGCAGAGACCAATCACCGTAACCCTGCTATTGCTGAAAGCATGGTTGGCACCGTTATTGGCACCGACAGCATAACCGTCGGTAAGGTTACTGCTTTTACAACTTCTGAAGCCATCGCCAATAAGTACTGTGAAGCGGAAGTCCATTCGCTGGATGAATTGTATAAACGCCTGCATTTAGATAAAGCTTCTATTGTTACATTTGAATTGGATACAACAGACGAGATTATCAATTTCTTTATGAATCCGGCATTACGCGGACTGTTGTTATTGCTAATTATCGGTGGTGTTTATTTTGAACTGCAGACTCCCGGTGTAGGATTTCCATTGGCCGCTGCCATTGTTGGTATTGTGTTGTACTTTGTACCATCTTATTTAAACGGCCTGGCAGAGAACTGGGAGATCCTGATCTTTTTTATCGGTGCAGTTTTACTAATACTGGAGATAACCGTTATACCAGGCTTTGGTATTGCAGGATTAACGGGCTTGACATTGATCGTCGCTTCCTTAATACTGGCAGCACTCAATAACATTGTTTTTGATTTTACCTTTGTGCCCGAAGGCGATGTCTACATCACTTCAGCTACTGTACTACTCTCCTTCACTGGCGGTATCGTACTGGTGTTTGTAGCAGGCAATCAGTTTATGAAAAGTGCTTTTTTCAATAAGATCAGCGTGCAGGAAACCTTTGCAGCAAGTGATGGGTATACGTCAAATTTCAACACCGAATCATTGATCGGGAAACAAGGCACCAGCTATTCTGTGTTGCGTCCTAGCGGTAAAGTGATGATCGATGGAACAATATACGATGCCTATTCACGCGGTGAATTTATTGAAGAAAAGAAAAACATTGAAGTCATTGAACAGGTTGGCAGTTCATTAAAAGTAAAAGAAATTCATGGCGAATAAAATATCTATTGCAGCGATCATTCCTGCACGTTACGCGTCTACCCGTTTCCCGGGAAAACCTTTGGTACAGATCAACGGCAAAACCATGATCCAATGTGTATACGATCAGGTTAAAAGCACGCCCGAAATTGATGAGGTAATTGTTGCGACAGACGACGATCGTATTGAAACGGAAGTAATTCGTTTTGGCGGCAAGGTTGTGCGTACAAAACCCGAACACCCAAGCGGTACCGACCGTTGTTACGAGGCCTATCAGAAATTAAATAAGAAATTTGATTTCGTCATCAACGTACAGGGCGACGAACCCTTCATTCAGCCGGAACAGATTCGTACGCTGGCTGCTATTTTAACACCCGATGTTGAACTTGCCACATTGATCAAAAAGATCGAAGACGAAGAAACCTTATTCAATCCGAATACCCCGAAAGTACTGGTGAATGCTGCGGGCGAAGCAATTTATTTCAGCAGACAAACGATTCCGTATCTGCGTCAATATCCCGATAAAAAAGACTGGTTAGTAAATCATACATTTTTCAAACACATTGGTATGTATGCATATCGTCCGGATATTTTAGCACAGATCACCCAATTAAAACCGTCTGCACTGGAGCTTGCCGAATCGCTTGAGCAGTTGAGATGGTTAGAGAGCGGGTATAAAATCAAAACAGCTGTAACTACGATAGAGACCGTGGGGATTGATACGCCTGAGGATTTGGAACGGGTAACGAGCCGCTAGGTACTAGTTGCTAGACTATCCGTAGAGTTAGCAATAGAGAGCGCAAGAAATAAATATTGAAAATAAATTCTTTTATGAAAGTATTTTTTGCTACTGTATTATTTTTATGTTCTAGCCTATCCTACGCTCAGAATGACAGCACCGTGTTTTTTATTGAACGGGATGGAGTGTTTGAATGGACATTTGTGCTTTCAACAGATTTTAAAATATACGCTTTATCTAAATGCGATATGGTAAAAAATAATTCTTACCAGGAAATAAAAATCAAGTGGATCAAAGTCCCTAAAACAGAATTTACCCGTGCCGGATATAGAATAGATACGTCGGATATCAAGGGAGCTTTTTTAATTGGAGCAAACTTTCCATTGCCGAACCATTTTTACGTATATGAAAACAGAGATTATCTTTTTGAATGCAACAACAATTATTTATATCCCGGTAAAGTATTTGTTTTAGAATCCTACATACATAAATGGAAAGGCGCGGATTACATTGATCTATCCAGCACAGGCACCGTATCGGATGGTTTAACAAGGATTGATCTCAAAACCAGAAATCAACCCATTATAACAATAACAGGTTCTATACCCAGAGTTGTTTTAGAAGGTGATTTCAATGGAGATTTTCATTCTGATTTTGTATTGATTCAAGGGGATGTATATAAAATGTATGTATCAAACAACGGAAGTTTTACCCGAATAAGATGTAAGATGATGTTCGGTGATATTGTACCTGAGTTTTAATAAGAGCGCACAAAACTAGCCTATCCGTAGAGTTAGCGCAGCGCTCTACGGATGAGTAAATGGTTTAGAGTCTCTGACTCGATATAACTATTTGCTCGCAATCTTAAAACGAGTCGGAGACTCTCTTTCATTTGAAGATCCTTAGAGCGCTGCGCAAACTCTAAGGATAGAGGTGGCGATATTGTACCTGAATTTTAATAAAGAATGTATATATAGAAAAAAATACACAATGAATAAATCCATCATTTTTATAGCCCTTTCTACACTCCTTGCTTGTTCTGAAAATAAAGAAAACAAACAGGTTTTAGGAATTGATCATCTGCATCAGGTAATTTCAGATAAATTAAATTCTAAATACTCGTTGATAAAAGATAACTTGTATCGCGATGCGGAAGGCAATCTGTATTTGAAGTCTGTAAATAATGAAGACATTGATAATCATACAAAGCATGATGTTTGGCTAAAAGAGGTCTATTGCGATACGTGCTGGACTCCATCGGAAGACGGACCAACAGATATAACCGAATTAAAAGACTTCGTAGACATAACAACGTTTCATTACGATACAACCTACGAAAATGAAGGCGTAGTTATCTATGCCGACAAAAAATATTTGTACCGTCATAAAATCATGGCCGATGGCGGAACGATTACTGTAGAAAAGAAATAACGATGAGCACAAAAAAATGGATCATAGTTCTAGCATTCCTCATTATTTCAATCGTTTGCTGGGCATTTTATTATAATTATAGAAGCACTTGCGAAGGATGCGGCGGTTGTGGATATGAAAGATTCACGGATCGCGTTTTCGTTGATAAAATTGTCTGCGAAAATGATTCTACATGTATGATTTTTCTTCAATCACTAACCAGCGGACATGGATATCAGATATACCCAGATGAATTTGATAGAGTCCAAACAGACTTTGATAAAAAAGAAATTACAGATACATCAAAAACATTTATCATTTCCGGCAATATGATTTCATATGGCACTTGCGAACCTTATGGTATAGACTCTATGCTTATTGAAAAAAAATAACCTGTATATCAAAAAACAATTTCAAATGACCTTTTGTATTTTTATTAAACCTTGTTGATTGATGAAAAAAATTTATTTATTATTAGTCCTGTTTATGTCTTTCCAAACATCGTTTGCATGTTCGTGCGGTTTCTTTTGGCCCAATGAAGCAATTCTTAAAGACTTAACTGAAAATTCGGATCTGGTTGTGTTTGGGCATCCAATTAAAAACATAAATGATACATTTATTTCAGATAATCCCAAATACATGGGTACAATGATTCTTTTTAAAGTAGACTCTCTAATAAAAGGGGAACTAAAATCCGACACCATTTTTATCAATCAGCAAACAGTTGGAAACTGCTCTCAGAATTTTATGCCAAACGAACAATATGTAATCTTTGGCAATCAAATAGTACAATATGAAACAATCGCCAAAAATGATTACTATGCGCATGCAGATTATATCAAAAAAAATAAAACATTAAAATTTCATAATTCCAATAATACGCTTCCCATCTTTGAAAATTTAACAAAGAAATACGTTACTATTACTACCAGTCAATGTGTTTCATTTACAAACGAGGAGCCTATCGTGTGGCATTATTTTAACCTTAAGTAAGATTCGGCTCTACAAGAGCATGTTAATCTTTCTCTTCAGTTTCATTTACCTATGAACAATTTGGACTCTTATTACCCTCAACTTTAATCGTGAGAATCTGGCATGAACGTTGTATTATTTAAACTTCACTTTTAAAACAAAAAACAATTATTACCCTCTATGAAAAAAATCTACTTATTAACAGCAATTATCTGTTTTTTTTATTCTTGTAACATAAAAGAACAATCTGAAATTCAAAAAGAAGTGATGGCCAGCACCGAAGTGATCGAGGTCGATGTAGATGATCTGGTTAAGAGTTTTGTAAAAGACAGTACTGCTGCGGCAGAAAAATACGTTGGAAAAGTACTTTCCGTAAAAGGTAAAGTGGCCGTTTTTGAACAGATCGACACCTTGACTGGTCATGTAAATGATTCCCTCCCCGGACCTATTAAATGGTTGGCACATCGCATAATTAACGACATTCAGTCAAGTAACATATTCTTTGAAGAACTGGGCAAAACAAATCCTACCTATAATGTACAAGCTACATTTGCGAAAGAATATAGAAAAGAACTTGTTGGTATAAAGGAAAAATCAAAAGTTACAGTGAAAGGAAAACTGGAACACATTTCGACCCTTTCTCAGGTACTTCCCGACAGTTCGAAAAAAACGTTGCTATACACCCTTTCTTTACAAGGATGTGTGATTGAAAAGAAATAGCGATAGCCTGAAATTCCAAGTCAAGCAATCATGAAAATTACAAGAATAGATCTAAGATTCGTTGTTCTGTTTTTATTATGCAGTTTCGTTCCTGATTCTTCTTTCGGACAATCTTCCGAACTGATAGAAAAAGTATGCGCGAATCTCAATCTAAAAATTGAAGATTGTTATTTAGAGCTTGCATCAGAAAAAAGATTGCCAACGGATTCTTCAAAATCTATTGTTGTAATTCCTAAGATTGTTGAACATTATGAAGATTACTTTTCATTTGACAGCTATATCTTAGTTGTTGAAACGAGTTCAGGAAAAATAATATCCATGTATTTTGAAAGTGCGTCAACTAATAATTGGATTTCAGATGCGAATAAACTTCGATCCATTACTATTGATACAGCACCTTATATGTTAAATACTTCAACCAGAGCTTTTGGAATACGAGTACGTTATGAAGGTTCCTCGCGAGCAAATCCATATTATGAAGAAGTGATCTCTTTATTCATACAACAGGGAGAAAAAATCATACAAGTACTTAATAAGTATACCTTATTGCTTGAAAACGGCGAAATGGATGGCATCTGTGCCTCCAGCTTTTGGACGCACAAAAAAGTTCTGATCATTTCAAAAGACAAAACAAAAAGCTTTGCCAATATAGTAGTGAAAGATAAAATCACGAATAGCGTAGCTGTACCTCAAAATAATGATTGTATTCAGAAAGAAACACATTCGTCTGAAACCGAAATTTTAAAATACGACGGAGTAAAATATAAAGGAACATTGTAAGTGAATATTCAAATGCTCTTAAAACACAAATTCCAAACAGCGAATAATATTCAGGCTGTTTGGAATTTGTGTTTTAATCGTTGCTTTATTTGAAGCGGCTTATGCTTGCTTCAACAAACTTCCGTAATGTTTTTCCGTAAACTTATCGATCGTTTCGTAGAATACATCCAATTCCATTTCATCCAGATCAATTACTACTGAATTGCCGTCTTTAAAATCCAACTGCATTTTTTTGCTTACAATTCTTTCTTCTGTAATAATGATGATCTGCTGCACCTCTGCTACGCTAAAACGTCCTTCCTTTTCATTGTTTTTATATTCAATAAAATCATCTGTCAGCAATAAGAAGTCATTGAAATTTGTGATTCCTGAGATCAGTTTTTCCAATACCGGAGCTCCCATACATACCGCAGCCCATAATATAAAACGCAGCAATTTCACTTCGAAGCTAAAATATACATAAGCAAAGATCAATGGAATACATAGATACATCAATACCTGCACCTTCAACTTCTTTTTACGGTTACTGAAGAGGATTCCTCCTTTTACTTCCTTCACCCGGATCGGGAACAAGATCTCTTCCCAAATGATCAGTACCATAATAATAACCGCCAGACTTACCAGCATCACTCCCAGTAAATCGGTGTGATTGTCCTTAATATCATGAATAGACACTACAAAAATTTGCTGCGCCATAAAACACGACGTAACAAAAATTAATAGCAAGAGGCCAACACTAAATTCCAGGGGGTATGTCTTACGTACAATTTTTTTCATGATAAATAAGTATAATGAACTTCTAATAACTAATTACTGAAAATTACTTCTGAAAGTTGTATTAATTCTGTAATGGTATGATAAAAAGATTGTTTTGGGGATAACTTGTTATTTTACCTTATACCCCAATTCATTTAGCAAAGATACAAGACGAACTCTAAAATCCCCTTGTATCAGCACTTCTCCTTCTTTTACGGATCCGCCTACACCAAGTTTATTTTTAAGTTTTTTACCCAAATCTTCCAGATCAGCCGTTGTACCAACAAAACCCGTCACGGCAGTTACCGTTTTTCCGGCCCGGCCCTTACTATCCAGCAGAACCTTTAATTTCTGTTTATCAGCAGGTAAGGTCTCCGATTCGGCCTCCCCATCATACGAGTAATTGAATTCCTCGCTCGTCGAATAAACCACCCCTGTCCGGCCTTTATGTTCTTTTTTTGCCATTTAATCGCTGTTGTAATTTGTTGTAACTTATTTTTTTAATATTTTAGCACAATACTTACTAAACTACTTTGAACACATGAAATATACTATAGTTTTTTTAGCGGCGGTTGCTATTAGTCTTATTGCTTCCTGCGCACCGCAGCATACATGTCCTACGTATTCTAACTCTGCAATTAAGTACCACCATCACCCAACACATACATCACACCATTGATTTGTGATTTTGGCTTAATTTAGCATTAAAAATATACATAAAAAAAACATCCCGCTTATTAGGCTGGATGTTTTTTTTATGTCTGATTCCGAACAAGGGTATCAACCTGTGTTGCGCAACGCACCTGCAATTGCGTTCACTGTAAGCAGCAATTCGGTTAGTATTTTATTTGCTTTTTCAGATTGAGGCTGTGTATTTACCTTTCTCCATTTTCTTAATAATTCGATCTGATCAAAATGTAAGTCGTTCAATGCTTCTGCACGCAACACGTTTGAATAGTGGTGGAACGATCTTCTTACTTCAAATGGATTGTCAAACAACAAGGCCAGCATTTTCTTTGTCTTATTGTATTCCTTCACAATCATATCCAGAATTTCTGTACGGATCTCTTCGTCTTCAACCAGTGTTGCATAACTTCTGAAGATCTTTTCATCCGTTGCTGCCAACGATGTATCTACGTTTGTAAAGATGTAGCGAATGATGGTATCACTCGAAGCCATTTTCTTCAGATACTCAAACTCTTCCGGTTGTTCCTTATAGAACGTTTCTAACGCATTTCCAACACCATACCAGCTTGTGATATTAAAGCGGGACTGTGCCCAGCTAAATACCCAAGGGATGGCACGCAAATCAGCTAGTGTACGCTTACCCGAACGGCGCGCTGGTCTTGAGCCGATTTTACTCTGTTCAATCACATCGATTGGTGTAGCCTGACCAAAGAATGTAATAAAGTTTTTATCGTTGATCAAATTTGTATAGAACTCCTGACTTTTTGCAGCCAGATAATCCAAATGTTTATCAAAACGATTTTTCTTATGTTGTGTATGCTTATGTAGAATGGTATATCCTGCAGTACCTGCTGTAAGCAATTCTAAGTTGAACGCTGCATTGATCTTATTGGCATACTTCTGAGAAATGGTTTCACCTTGTTCGGTCAAACGCATATCCCCTTGTATAGAATTATGAGGCAATGTTTTGATGAACCACTGTGTAGGACCCGCACCACGGCTGATAGAACCACCTTTACCGTGGAAGAAACGAATACGCGCACCGTATTTTTTACCTACATCAACCAATTTCAATTGTGTATTCGATAGATTCGATTGGCTGGCAAGAATACCGCCATCTTTGTTACTATCGCTGTAGCCAATCATTACCTGCTGTACTTTATCTTTTTCGACTCTATCCAGACGGTGATACTCTAAGCTGTTTTTAGTGATCGGATGTTCTAAGAATTTACTTAAGATCTGCGGACTGCCTTGTAAATCTTCAATTGTTTCGAACAATGGAACAACCGGAAGTTTACATACAATACCTTTATCTGTTTTAATCAACAGACCAGCTTCTCTAGCCAATAAATAAACAAGCAACAGATCCGAAGTAGAACGTGTCATACTTACGATCAGCGAACCCAATGCATTTGTTCCGTACTTCTCTACGTGATCTGCAACTACACGTAAACATGAGGTTACAGCTTCTGCTTCAGGTCCGAGTTTTGTATTCGGATAAGAGAACGGACGAAGTGAAAGCAATTCTTTATTAATGAATTTTAATCGTTCTTCTTCATTCAATGTCAAGAAACGATCGCCATCCATCGACGCAGCATTCATCAACTGTGCAATTGCATTGTCGTGAAACTTGCTGTTCTGACGAATATCTAAATGAGCTAAATGGAAACCGAATGTCTGCACCAAACGCACCATATCACGTACGTCATTATATGCAATCGTTCTTGCTCCAAATGCAAGCAAGGCATCGCGTAAAATAACAAGGTCTTCAATTAATTTCTGAGATTCGTTGTAGCTGTATGGTTTTTCATTTAAGCGCAAACCATCGCCTTTATTCTCTTCCAGCGGAAGCTTCATAATCAGAAGCTCAATGTAGAAACGGAAAATCTCTCTGTTGTTCGATTCGTTTTCTAATAAGTGCTGATTATTTGTTTCTTCTAATAATTCATTGATCCTTTTTTGAAGCGGCTTGATTGTTTCTTTAAACAAACAGGTAAAGCTTAAATTCTTCTCCAGTTTTTCAAGATGTCTGTGCATTAAAATAAATGCATTCAAACGAAACAGTTCAAGTGTTTCTTTGGTCACCTCACTTGTTACAAGCGGGTGACCATCGCGGTCGCCGCCTACCCAGTTACCAAAGGAAATTTTTGGAAGTTTCGTATACGTAATAATCAATTCAGGATCAAAACCCATTTGCTCCCAAGCCATACCCAATCTGCGATCCAGAATAGATACTACTTCAGGGAATACAGTAGTAAGATAATGAAGTACGTTTGAACGTTCAGAACTCAGATCCGGTTTTTCAAGATAGATCTCTCCTGTTCTCCATAAACGATCCAGTACCAATTTGATCTCACGTGTAATTTCTGATTTTTCTAAATCCGTATATGTTGAATCTTCCCAACGAAGGAATAATAAATACAATTGTCTGTGGTGTTCCAATACGATCGTACGCTTTGCTTCTGTAGGGTGCGCGGTAAGTACAGGCTCAATACGTATGTCGCATAATTCTTCTGCAATCTGCTCCTGCGAAATTTTCTTTTGCTTCAACATTAACAGATTCTTGCCCCAAAGCCCGTTAACACTGGCTAATGAGCGATCGCTTTCATGCTGGCGACGTAATTTTACGGCACCATTTTCTTCAGCCATATTTAATAGCTGAAATGCGATGGAATACACTTGAATGTGTTTTTCTGTAATTGAGTCGGGGTTGACTTTACCTTTTTTATTGATCCATGGTATGTAACGGGCCAATTCTTCTTCGCCGTTCTGGATCAATACATCCTTAAAACAATTTAAAAGGAACTCTAGATTGTGATATGTCTTACCTAATTTGTCCTGCGTTACCGTCAATGCGCTCATTTGGTAGTGATTAAATAGTCAACCTTCAATTTTTAACAAAAAAAGTAATACTCGGGGTATTAAATTCCCTTACAAGATAAAATATTTAAATTGAAAATATTGAAATTGTTCAAAATAAAATCGTTTAGATGGGTATTTTTAACTTGATTCTTGGAATTAGCCTAATTCTTCCTCTTTTGTATCTGAAATCTTCACTGTTTCCGGAATTAAATGTAATTTTGATTTATAACAGCAACGAACCTGTTCCGAATTTCAGTAAACCCATTTATGAAACATTCCCTTTTGCTTCTACTCAGCTTGATCGCATTTAGCAGTATTGCTGCTAAACCCACTACACCTCCATTAGATAGTACGGGAAAAGATTATTGTTATTATTTCGATGTTCCTTTCACTACGCCTCAATCCTGGGAAAGCACATTAAAACTAACAAAAAAATTCATGGACAGTTTGTATGCGGGTAGATATGAAATCATTGGGATTGATACCGCCAGCAAATCCATGAAAATACGCATTCGAAATAAATTGAAAAGCCATGGCATGCTCAAAAATACACACAAGCCTGTATATGCAGATTGTTATATGACCTTTGATTACATTATTTATTATACGCCAACTGGCATGCGTTGCAAGGTGAAACGCCTTGTACATTATTATACCTTCACAGAGGAATCGGATTACATGGGCAAAACAACAGGCAGCACCCGGACCATGCGGACCAAAACAACAAACATGGAAATACCCATGATACAAACGGATATTCAGCAGTATACCAAAAAAGTATTGATTGAAGCAAATTCCGATATTACAGAAAGTATTAATTCTTTTAAATCCTTTAAATGGATTGATACAACTCCGCTGAAAAAAGGTAAAAAAAGTATTGAAGATGACGACTATTAAATCGTTCACCCTTATTATAGCAATTCTTTTATTCTGTAGTTCTCTGGTATCTTTCAACTGCTATTACACAGAATCGGATGGTGAACCTGTTATGGGGAAATGGGTATTGATACAATTCCATCCGGCAAAAAAAGACACATTCAAATTTAAAGATCTGGTCGCTTTTCAGATTGAAAGTGAAGGCATGACTGCGGGTTTCATGGGCTGCAACAAATTCAGGACAGAATGCGAAACGCATGGTGACAGCATTCATTTTGAAACTATTTTATCTTCCAGAAAGTTTTGTAATAAAGTTCATATGGATCTGGAAGATCAGTTCCGTGCAACGCTATCAAATGCCAATATCTATAGCCTGAAAGAGCAGATATTGACATTGTATGATGGCAAGAGAAAGCTGGCCTCCTTTAAAAAGCAATAACATGTTTGTCAATCCGCGCGACCCCGACAACAAGATCATCAATAGTAAAATTTTAGAATGGGTCCTGACCTTCGACGAAATTCCAAGGGATGCGCATGTTCATACCCGTGAAGTTACCTGCAACGATCCGGGCTGTAATCATACAGATACCTACATTACGATTGAAGGAACAAATGCATTTAAAAAAGAAATCTTGGTGCGTAAACCCCTGGTTTATATTCGAAAGTGGGACATTGTACTTTAATTACATTTTTTATAATAAACACCCTCTCCGATTCTTTTGTCGAAAAAAAATCATTATACTGCAATTATTAAATACGTTGCACAACTTTAGATTTTGCACAGTTTTCAGGTATATATTGTCGGATTGAAATGAATTCATGAGATTTCGATCCAAAAAATTAAAATTCTTTAATCTAAAAAGACCATTTTAATTTTTACGTTTATAACGTAAAAATCTCATAATGAGCGATATTATTTCTTATTCTGGTTTCTTATATTGAAAATCAGAATACATGATACAGTATCAATCTGAAGAAATAGAACCCTATAATACAATATTATAATAATAAACATCTGAATAAAATAACCCAATTATGAAAAGGATTTTAATACTCATAAGCTTGGCAGCAGCAGTGTTGTGTGAAACAAGTTGTGATTCTCACGAGCATGTACACGAGAAAACAAAACTGTTAGTTACCAGCCCGCTGAGAATGGATACCATTACGACAAAAGAATATGTATGTCAAATACGTGCTATCCGTCACATTGAATTACGAGCTCTGGAAAAAGGGTATTTACAGGATTATTTTATTGATGAAGGTAAGTTTGTAAAACAAGGAACATTAATGTTCCAGATCCTGCCTTTACTTTATCAGGCAGATTATCAAAAAGCACAAGCTGAATTAAGCTTTGCTGAAGTAGAATATTTGAATACAAAGGCCCTTGCTGACAGCAATGTGGTATCAAAAAATGAACTTCTATTGGCTAAAGCAAAGCTTGAAAAAGCGAAAGCTCAGCTATCTTTGGCTCAGGCTCACTTGGGCTTTACTCAGATCAGAGCACCTTTTGATGGTATAATGAATCGCCTGGAAGTACGAAAAGGAAGTTTGTTAAATGAAGGTGACCTGCTTTCAAGCATTTCGGATATCAGCCAGATGTGGGTTTACTTCAACGTTCCGGAAGCCGAATATCTGGATTACAAAAAACACCTTATTAAATCCAGTCAGCCAATGAAGGTTGCCTTGAAAATGGCTAACAATGAAATGTTCAATCAAATTGGTATTGTTGAAACAATCGAAGCAGACTTCAATAATCAGACAGGTACGATTGCATTCAGAGCAACGTTCCAGAACCCGGATAGACTTATCAGACATGGAGAAACAGGGAACGTAGTTGTTACAGTACCGCATAAAAATGCATTACTCATTCCTCAGAAAGCAACATTTGAAATTCTAAATTCTCGCTATGTGTATGTGGTGGACAAAAACAATGTTATAAAAGCAAGAGAAATCACGATCAGTGCTGAGATGCCTAACATATATGTTGTAACAGGCGGACTGGAGGAAACAGATAAAATACTTTTAGAAGGTTTGCGTCTTGTTAGTGAAAACGATAAGATCACCTACGATTTCAAACAGCCTAAAGATGTGATGAAAGGCTTAAATATTTATGCTGAATAACTCATTCTAAAGGTATTTAAAAAGATCTAATATGTTCCAACAGTTTATACGTAGACCAGCCCTTGCGATTGTAATTTCGCTTGTAATTATGTTCATGGGTTTGCTGGCAATCAAAACGCTCCCTAAATCTCAGTTCCCGGATATTGCACCACCTATGATTGTGGTATATGCATCCTATCCCGGAGCCAGTTCAACCGTACTAACAAACTCGGTACTTATNCCGCTTGAACAAGCTATCAATGGTGTACCAGGCATGAAATACATGTTTACAACCGGTGCAAGTTCGGGTGAAGCAAACTTACAGATCGTCTTCCACCTGGGTACTGACCCCAATCAGGCACTTGTAAACGTACAAAACCGTATTGAGCAGAT
>NZ_KB903663.1 GCF_000379725.1 Cytophaga aurantiaca DSM 3654 | reverse complement strand
CGAATGTACAAGTTCGGATAAACCGCCTGTGGAGCAAACACCAACTCCACCTGCTACGCCAACGCAGACAACGCCGGTTACACCTCCAGTAGTAGGAGAGAAGATAACGATCTGTCATAGACCACCGGGTAATCCTACAAATGTTCAAACAATTGAGATACCTAAGAGTGCATTGAATGCACACTTGGCACACGGTGACCATATAGGCGAATGTACAAGTTCGGATAAACCACCTGTGGAGCAAACACCAACTACACCTGCTACGCCAACGCAGACAACGCCGGTTACACCTCCAGTAGTAGAAGAGAAAGTAACAATCTGTCATAGACCACCGGGTAATCCTACAAACGTTCAGACGATTGAGGTTTCTAAGAGTGCATTGAATGCACACTTGGCNCATGGTGACCATATAGGCGAATGTACAAGTTCGGATAANCCGCCTGTACAGCAGACGCCGGCGACACCTNCTACGCCAACGCAGACAACGCCGGTTACACCTCCAGTAGTAGAAGAGAAAGTAACAATCTGTCATAGACCACCGGGTAATCCTACAAACGTTCAGACGATTGAGGTTTCTAAGAGTGCATTGAATGCACACTTGGCNCATGGTGACCATATAGGCGAATGTACAAGTTCGGATAANCCGCCTGTACAGCAGACGCCGGCGACACCTNCTACGCCAACGCAGACAACGCCGGTTACACCTCCAGTAGTAGAAGAGAAAGTAACAATCTGTCATAGACCACCGGGTAATCCTACAAACGTTCAGACGATTGAGGTTTCTAAGAGTGCATTGAATGCACACTTGGCNCANGGTGACCATATAGGCGAATGTACAAGTTCGGATAAACCGCCTGTACAGCAGACGCCGGCGACACCTACTACGCCAACTCCGACGACTCCAACAACTCCTCCGGCACAAACAACTACGCCAACGGAGCCTGCACCACCTGTTGTTATTTGTCATACAAAGTCTGACGGTTCTAAAGTAACGTTAACCGTGGAAAAAAGTGAAGTAGCGAAACACAAAGCTCATGGAGATCATGTAGGTGCTTGTACAAGTGCAGATACGGCGCCTGTTAAAACAACACCGCCACCAACTGAAGAGAAGGTAACGATTTGTCATAAAAAAGAAGATGGTACGAGAGTAACATTAACTGTTCCTCGGAGCGAATTGCAAAGGCACTTACAACATGGCGATCATGTGGGTGTATGTACTCCGGATGAAATGAATGGCCAATAATTTTATACGATGCGTGGTATGAAATCCATACCACGCATCGTATTTTTACCAATACTTTTTTAGCGTTTCAATCATGAATGGATGAACATCTTTATTGGCAGCACAAACTTCTTCAGCTGTCTGACATCTGTCAGAACCTCCGCTATAATTACTTACAGAGCCGCCAGCTTCACGCACGATTAAAATTCCTGCAGCAACATCCCATGGTTTTAAATTGAATTCGAAATACGATTCGAATCTGCCGCAAGCAACATAACAAAGATCTATTGCAGCAGAACCCAATCTTCTTACACCCTGTGTAGTTTCAACAAAATGACGGATCAACGAAAAATATTGTTCGGCTTTTCCTCGCAACGTATATGGAAATCCTGTAGCAATCAGTGATTCAGATAATGTTTGAATGGCTGACACTTCAATGCGCTCTCCATTCATATAAGCACCGCCATCTTTCCATGCATAAAAACATTCGTTTCGGGATGGCTCGTGTACAACACCGATCAATAACGTTTCATCCTGCACCAGTGCAATGCTGATGGAAAACAACGGGATCTTATGTAAAAAATTTGTAGTGCCATCTAATGGATCAATCACCCATCTCAATCCTGTAGTGGATTGTTCGATCGTTCCTTCTTCGGTTTCGAATCCTGCTTCAGGAACCAATTTACTCAAACCTTCAATCAACAATTTTTCTGTTTCTTTATCTACATACGAAACCAGATCGTTGCTTCGGCCCTTGAATTCAATATTACTGCGTTCAAAATGTTGCAGCTCTCTTAATTGAAAGTCGCCCGCTTCGCGTGCAAGCTTTGTGATTTGTAGAGTTAATTGATTTAATTTTTCAGAACTAAACATAACGTTTTGAGAAGAAGGAGTAAATAAATAAGAGTGGTGAAAGTATAAGCGCAAAGAAACCGATATAATCTCCATGCTTTGCATAAAAAGTTTGAATGCTATTGATTTTTATTTTTTGTACCAATGCATCCTGCACCCAATACTTATTTTCCTGCAACACATTTCCTCGTTGATCAATAAATCCGGATGTACCTGTATTGGCAGCACGTGCTACCGATTTGCGCTGTTCAATGGCACGCAGACGTGCATATTGAAAATGCTGTTTGTAACCTTGTGTATTTCCCCACCAGCCATCGTTGGTGATGATCCCGATGAAGTTCGCACCATTAGTTACATAGCCGCTTACATATTCACCAAAGATCGATTCGTAGCAGATGACTGGTGCAACAGCTATTCCGGATCCGTTTTTTAATGCTCGGGCGATACTATCTTTTCCGATCGATTGTACAATACCTCCCAGACTGGATGAAACAAAACCGAATATTTCAGGATAAGGCAAACTTTCTACACCCGGTACCATACGCGATTTGTGATAGATGCTCATAGAAGAATCCGGATTGATAAGTAAGGCTGCATTAAATGAATCGTAATAGGATAATCCATCAAATGTTTTTCTGGATGTAACCGTTTTGTGTGCTTCGTCTACAAACCGATGCGAATCAATTCCTGTTAAGATACTGACGTTATTTTTTTTCGAATAATAAAATAAATAAGGGATGAACTGGTGCTGAAAAACTTTTGCTTCATTAACATCACCTGGTAGAGCGGTTTCAGGCCATAAGATAAAACGTGTTTGAGGTGTCCGTACTTTTTCACTTAATGTCAACATGCGGTCAAACTGAATTTCATACGGAACAGCTCGGGGTGAACTTCTGAATTTTTCATTGTAGGGATCAAGATTTGGCTGTACAACGACAACTTCTATTTCGGTACCGGTTTCGTTATAAGAGTAATAAATGAAAACAGAAACAACTATTGGCAGAGCAATAGTAAGTGCTGTATAGATCAACGTAGAAATTTTGAATGAATGTTTAAGGCATACATAGATCAATGTATTGCATAGCAATATCCAAAGCGACCCCCCAAAAACTCCCGTATACTCATACCATTGAACGAATAAAATGTTTTTTGCAAACGCATTCCCAAGTGTCAACCAGGGCCAGGCTAATTGCCAGTTGATGTGCCAGTATTCAAACAGAAGATAAAAACTGATAAAAGAAAGTAATCCGATAATTTCATAAGTTTTTTTCCGAACGATGTAAAAAAATATAAAAGGTATCGTCATTAAGAGTGCATTCACAATCATTGCAAAGAGACCGCCGGCTGCAGTTGAATTGTAAACCCAATAGGTTGTCCCTACATTCCATATGAGTAGTGCAAGATAGGTGTATGCTGCAAAGCGGATTCCCTTTCTTTTTTTTGTATCGTTTTGAATCGCATCAAACAAGATTAATATCGGAACGAATGCAATAAAGGCGAGCAGAGCAAAGGAAGATGTTGGCCAGACAATAATTAACAGAATTCCACTTATTAGTGAAAAAGCAAGGAGAGGTATTTTTAGAAATTGTTGATACAACATTTTAGACATAACTTGCATGAAGTTAACAAATCAGGTGTGTGTTTTTATTCTGCTACGGAAAGGTAATAAAAGATTAATATGCAAAAAAATATAATTCCATATTGGTTGGCATCCGATGTCATTCAGCACAGTAGAAGGATTTTAACAAGCTATGAACAGATAACCGGAATACACTTATTTGATGCGCAGTATTCAGATGAATACCGTTCGTATTTATTGTATCATGCACCCTATGTAGTTGTTTCTCATGGCATACAGACTGATCCCGTTTTTAATTATGCGAACCTTACAGCACAACAGTTGTGGAATCTTAGCTGGCAAGAATTTACAGCGTTACCATCGCGCCTTTCTGCTGAACCGGAACGGGCAGAAGAAAGACAGCGCCTGTTAAATGAAGCCGCGGAAAAAGGATATATAGATAATTACGAAGGGATACGGATTTCCTCTGATGGACAACGATTCAAAATAGAAAAAGTGTTGCTTTGGAATTTACCCGATGAAGCGAAGAATAAAGTAGGGCAGGTGGCTTTGTTTCGTAATTGGACGGATTTGTAGGTTTAAAGTTATAGGTAATAAGTTTTAAGAAAGCTCTAACTACAAAGCAACGTCGAACAATCTTAAAACTGATTACTTAAAACCTATTACTTATTCAGTTTTAAAGACCACACGCTTTGTACCCGAGTACAATTCATACTGCATCAATCGGCATTCAATTTTAGCACTGAAGAATTTTATTTTTCGTTTTGGTTTTAGTCCGATGCGTTTTGCTAATTCGAGATTACCTGTAAACACAAATCCTTTATAACCGCCACATTTTTGTTTAAAGAAATCTCCGATTTCTTTATAGGTTAATACCAATGATTCCTCATCTCCAAGGCGTTCACCGTATTCGGGATTCAATATAACAACGCCTTCCTGATCTGCTTCTATTGGCGTATCCTGAAAATCGCTTAGCACAAAATCGATCAGATGATCTACACCTGCAATCTCCGCATTGCCTTTGGCTGCGTCTAGTGCACGTTGATCGTGATCGGATGCAATGATTTTAAATGGCAACGAAGACTTCACTTGGTGCATCGCCATCTTTTTCATGGTGTGCCATGTGGCTTCGTCGTAGCCATGTATATGCTGGAAGGCATATTCATTTCTAATCAGTCCAGGGATTTTATTGATACCGATCAATGCTGCTTCAATAGCTAATGTACCGCTGCCGCACATCGGATTTATAAACGGTGTTTCCGGATTCCATTCAGATGTAATTACAACACCTGCAGCCAGAGGCTCCGCCATTGGGGCTTTCCATGGATTTACTCTATAGCCGTGTCTGGAGATCGGTTCGCCGGATAGATCTAAATAAATAGATAAGCTACTCTCTTTCCAATATAAAAAGATTACAACCTTATCGCGCAGAGGCCCCGAGTCAGGGCGTGTTCCTGTTTTTTCAACAAAGTAATCTGCAATGGCATCTTTGCATTTTACATTGGCAAAACGCGTATCACGAATGGTACTGTTTTGCACAAACGAATCGATGCTGAAGTAAGATGTATTTGAAAAATAGTTATCCCAGTTAATTTTTTTCGTAACGCGATACAAATCTTCCGGTGTATCAGCCTGAGCTTCTTTTAGTAAAAAAAGTACCTTATTGGCTGTCCGTAAATGCATGCACAGGTACATTGCAGTCTGTGCAGTACCCTCAACCACGATACCGTGGATAAGTATTTTTTTGATCGGAATGGAAAGCTGAGCTATTTCTCTAGCTGTCAGCGGACTTAAATCCGGGGCGCAAGTGATTAAAATATCGCTTGATTGCTCAAATATGGACGTTTTCAAATTTATTTCGATTAATAAACAAAGATACCCTTTTAAAATGTAAACTCTTTCAAGACTTCTTCCGTACAATTCAGTATATAGAATATTAATACAATTATTTCATTAAATAAAACAATTTTCGTAACTATGCAGGAGTTATTTGAAAAAGCGGTAATAGCATCGAAATTATTACCCTCTCAATCCAATGAGAATTTGCTATCACTGTATAGTCTTTATAAACAGGCTACTGAAGGAGATGTGAATGTTGAAAAGCCAACCAATTTCTTTGATTTTCCGGCCATTGCCAAATACAATGCCTGGGAAGGATTAAAAGGAATCAGCAAAGAAGTTGCAATGCAAAAATATATAGATTTAGTTGCGAGCTTAGGAAAATAAGCTGCTTCATATAAAGAGTTTGTTGGCTGTAGACATCTATATTTCAGGATTTAGTCCGTCGAAAATGCGTGTTACAGCCAACTTTTATCACTTAAGGGAAAATGTCCCTTCTTAATTAAGTAAAATTTTGTTGGCTGTAAGCATTCGTATATTTCGAGATTTAGTCTTTAGAAAATACATGTTACAGCCAACTTTTGTTTTATAGGGCTACCATTTTTTAAATTCAATAGTTGTTACACACGAATACAAAAGTTCTTATTTATTCTTTTCTGTTAACCGCTATAAATTTCCCAATAAGTAAAAATTACCATTAAAAGGAGATAAACTACCATAAACTGGCTATTGTATATCGTATATTTGTATTGTTATGCAAAAGCAGATACCTATATTCGACATATGTACACTTTCTGAAAATAAGGAAGATGACATCTTAATAAGCAGGCTGTCTGAATATTTTTTACAATATTCCAATTTGCATTTTCCGCATCGTCATAGCTTTTACCATCTCATCTTTTTTACAAAAGGAGGAGGTTCTCATTCCATTGATTTTGATCGTTTCAATGTTCAGCAAGATCAGATCTACTTTATGATCCCTGGACAAGTACACACCTGGGAGTTTGAAGGTGAAGTAGAAGGGTATGTGGTAAATTTCTCCACTGCGTTTTTCCAGTCGTTTTTGCTGAGGCCGGAATACATAGAAACCTTTTCTTTTTTTGCAGGAAACACGAAAGATGGTGTGCTGAATTTAATGGAAGAAAAGGCGCGCGCGGTACAAGCAATATTTGAAGAACTAGTTGAGCAGGCAAATGTATTGCATGATCATCGCTGGGATATGATACGTGTATTGCTGTTGAAGATCTTTATTACGATCGAACAGAAAAAAAGCGAAGAGCATACACTTGATACAACAAATTACAATTATGCATTGCTTAAAAATTTTCAAAAATTAATTGAAAAGAATTATAAAAAGCTGAAACTTCCGATGGAGTATGCAGAGTTGTTATATGTTACACCGAATCATCTGAATGGCTTATGCAAAGACTACACTGGTATTGCAGCAGGAGAGTTGATACGGAACAGAGTGATACTGGAAGCGAAACGTATGCTGATCAATCAACACATCAACATTTCAGAAATTGCATATGAATTGAATTTCAAGGACAATTCCTACTTCAGTAAGTTTTTCAAAAAACAGGTTGGAGTTACACCGGAAGAATTCAGAAAAAAATCTCATTAAGTATATAAACAAAAAGAGTTATGAACGCGGCAAAAACAGCATTCGCATTAGCAACCTTAAAATGTCCGAGATGTCATAAAGGAAATATGTTCACCCATTCAAACATGTTCATTTGGAAGACTTCACATTTGATGCCTGAGAAGTGTACATGCTGCGGTCAATTGATGGAACCAGAAACAGGCTTTTATTACGGAGCTATGTATTTTAGTTATGCCTTATATGTAGCATTGTTTGTACCAATGTTTCTATTTACAGTATTACTGGACTTGCCGTATATGGAATTTCTGATATTCTTTATACTGCTGATCGTTATGATATCACCGTATTTCTTTAGACTTTCCAGAGCCTGTTATTTATATCTGTTTGTAAAGTATGATGCAGAAGCAGCGAAGTGTAATGCTACAGATGCTAGATCAAACATTTAATATAGTATGGGGTTTAATATCGGTGTTCACTCAGATGAAGCACAAGTAAATGATGATTGTTACTTTTTCATTGAAAGAGAATTTCACACGTTTGTTTGCAGTTACGATAATTTTGGAGAAATATCTGTTCTTAAAAAAGCAGGAGAATACTACAATATTGATTTGACTCCGCTCACGAAATTGGTGTACACCAACGATGAAGTAGCACAAGAGTATATTGATGAGAATACACAGGACACAGTATTCTTATTGAATGTTGCACAAGCTTTTTTTAATAAAATAGAAGAAGATAGAAATGTTTGTGAAAAAATATCCTACAAAGCATATGATGAGATAATGGATTTTCCGGATGAAGTAAAAGAAACGTTTATCAATCAGATGGGTGTGGCTATGGCAAATGAGATTTTTCAGCAGCTGGAAGAAGATAAAAAGGAACAGGAAGAAAATCCGAATCCATGGAATGATTATTTTAAGAGTGGAAGAATACTGGAACACCTTAGGAATCTTATCAAACGGATTGAATGTTATA
The DNA here is from genome assembly GCF_000379725.1 of Cytophaga aurantiaca DSM 3654. GTDB lineage: Bacteria > Bacteroidota > Bacteroidia > Cytophagales > Cytophagaceae > Cytophaga > Cytophaga aurantiaca. The sequence goes on along the minus strand of NZ_KB903663.1, from coordinate 245,488 downwards.
AAAATAAAGGAATCTCGAAAATATATTTAACTGCAGGGTAGATAGAAGAAGAGATCAGATCTTTACTCTGTTGAAGATATTTTAATAAAATAAAAGAGCCGTATTGATCCCGATAGCTATCGGGATCAATACGGCTCTTATTTATAAGGAAAAAATTTATTGAATTTTACTCAAACGCACACAGGTAACAACATTATCATATTTTAAAATTACCTGATACATACCAGCACCAAAACTCGCATCAATGTTTTGATTACTTCCCGTAGAAGTAAATGTACCGCTTGCTACTGAAAGCCCTGTTAAATCAAGCACTTCATACGATACATCCATACCGCTTTCAGGCATTTCAATGTTGAACGATCCTGTTGTAGGATTTGGAAATAATGTAATGCCTGCTTGAGCTTGTGTTTTTGTAACACCTGTTGTACGTGTGGTCAAATCTAACGTAGCGGTTTTGCTTTGATTGGCTTGATTGGTTTCTGTTACAGAAATTGAATACTCAATAGAAGTAGTTCTTGCAGTCGCAGAAGAAACTGCATTATCCCAATCAACCGTTACGCTGTTTGTATTTTGTCCGCTTACAATGGTGCCTCCCGTAACAGACCATTGATAGGTAATATCAGTTTGATCAGGTACACTATACGTCGCACTTTGTTGTCCGGGTGTTATTGGATTCGGGCCGGTGATCACGAAAGCTATAAACGTCTCATGTGTGATCCACCATAAGTATGTATAGTCCGTTACGCTTGGAATACTATTGGATGTGTAATTTTGCAGAAGAACGTCAATATTTGTTGTTGTATATATTGAATTTGATATAGTACATGGAATTAAATCAACTGTAATTTTATTTGAAATTGCCGGACTCGTTGTTGCACATGTATTACTGGATAGTACTTCCGCATATACTTCATCTCCTGATTTAAATCCTTCAAATGGAGGTGTCGTAAATCCGGATAAAGTGGAAGCAATCAGAACATCGTTTACATACCAATTGTATGTGGGTGTAAGACCTGCATTGGTTGCTTTTGATTTAAATACAACAATATCACCATTACATGTTTGTCCCGGGTCTTCAATATGAATTGTTGCAGGAGCATTTGATACTGTTTTGGTAACTGCATTACTTGTAACACTGCCGCATGCACCAGATGTTTCTACACGTTGAAATTGTGTTGTCACAGTCAAAGTAGATGGAGTATAAGTTGCATTCGTTTCCCCAGCAATAATACTAAATGCTCCTGAAGTTTTTGCCTGCCATAAGTATGTAAAAGTACCGTCGCCTCCTGCAGGTGCAGCAGTTTGTGTAATAGCCGAGGGAATTGATCCTGAACATAATGTTTCATCAGAGCTGATTACTCCTGCTGTCAATTGCGGACGCACGGTAATATGTACGGTATTGCTTGTTGCTACATTACACGGTGCCGGTGTACCTGAATCTATTGTTACTCTCCGAATGAAAACATCATAAGTAATTGAAACGGTGGGTGTATATGTTGCACCGCTTGCGCCTGGTATTGAAACCCATGTAGAGATTCCATCTAAAGATGCTTCCCATTCATAGGTTGCTGTTCCTGTAATATTTTCGGGTGCAGTTATTTCTATAATTTTTGCGGGAATTGTATTGTAGCAAATGGTTTGATCAGAACCGATGATGCCTGCATCAATACCTGTATTGATAGTTATGGATTTAGTTGCAGATGCAGTACCTGGTGCTGATGCGCAGGCAACACTACTTGTTAATATTACTTTCACTACGTCAGAGCTTGATGTCAAAGCGGATGTAGTGAATGTTGAAGGTGAATTTGCTCCACCTTGACTTACATTATTTATAAACCATTCATATAATGGTACAACACCACCATTACCAGGTGTTGCAGTAAAGGTTACTGAACCGTTTCTGCAAATGGCTGATTTATCAGCAGAAATTGAAACTGTCGGTGTTGCTGCCTGAGTCACTGTGGTTGTGATTGTATTAGAAGTTGCTGTACCTGGCGCTGCAACACAACCTGAGCTGCTTGTCATGACAACTTTCACTTGGTCACCGTTTGCTAAGGTTGTACTTGTAAAGGTCTCCGCTGATGTAGTTACTCCCTGGCTTGTTCCTCCGATAAACCACTCATACATTGGTGCTGTACCTCCGTTACCCGGAGACGCGGTAAAGGTTACGCTTGTTCCAGGACAAATTGTTCCTGCCGGTGTTGCAGTGATGCTTACCGCAGGAGTTAGCACTGTTGCTACTGTCATTACGATTGCATATGATGTTGCAGTAGAAGGACTTGGACAAGTTGCATAGCTAGTCATTCTTACTGTATAGCTATCTCCGTTTTGAACTGAAGTCGTTGTATAGGTAGCATTTGTTGCACCATATATATTAACACCATTTTTGTTCCATTGATAAAATGGTGTTGTTCCTCCATTCGTTGGTGTTGCTGTAAATGTTACACTTGTACCAGCACAGATCGTTGTATTAGGAGATACTGATATTGTTACACTCGGTAGAACTGTAGGTGTAACCGTGATTATTATTGCATTGGAAGTTACTGTAGTTGGATTTGCACAAGCATCAACGCTTGTTAATGTTACTGTATAGCTATCTCCGTTTTGAGCTGAAGTTGTTGTATAGGTTGCATTTGTTGCACCTGCAATAGTAATTCCATTTTTTTTCCATTGATACGGTGGATTCGTTCCTCCATTTGTGGGCGTTGCAGTAAATTTTATAACATCACCATTACAGATAGCGGTTTTATCTGCTGAAAGTGTTACGGATGGTTGCACGATCGGATTTACCGTTACAACAACACTTGCTTCTTTATAACAAGATGCATTATCTCCAGGTGCTGTATAATCTTCCACACGTAATGTATAGGTACCAGCGTCTGCTAAGGCAACTCCTATTTTTATAAAGTCCCAATAAATTTCAGATGACTCAGATGGGCCAGCTACAATATTTGCTGCACTATATGTTCCTTTATACCAGGTATACTGATATACACCTGTTGGTGGAGTTGTTGGCAGAGTAACTATACCGGTTAATATTAAATTTGCTCCTACGCATATAGATACAGACGGTACAATTGTTACAGACGTAGGCGGTGTGCATTGAGAATAAGATGCTGTGATAGCACTAACAAAAATGATAACAGCCAGTAAAATTTTTTTCATAACGAAAGTTGAAATAGTGAAAACTATAAGTTAATGTATTTTTGTGATGAAAGGTAACCGAATAAAAAAATTATAATTTGAATGGAAGTAAAATAAAAATCCGTACCGATAGGGATCGATACGGATTTATTTATAAGGAAAAAATCTATTGAATTTTACTTAAACGTACACAGGCAACAACAGTATCATATTTTAAAATTACCTGGTACATCCCCGCACCAAAGTCCGCATCAATTTTTTGATTGCTTCCGTTAGAAGTAAATGTACCGGTTGCCACTACAAGCCCTGTTAAATCAAGTATTTCATACGATACATCTAAACCGCTTTCGGGCATTTCAATGTTGAATGATTCAGTCGTTGGGTTTGGAAATAATTTAATACCAGACTGTGCTTGAGATAAAGTAGTGCCTGTTGAAATCGTATTGATTATTAATTTTGTTTTTTTCGTTTGGTTTGTGGAATTTTTTTCTACAACAGAAATAGAATATGCAGCTGCAGTTGTTCGTGCAAGTGAAGTTACATCATCCCAATCTACTACTACAGAATTTGTATTTTGTCCGCTAACAATGGTACCGCCTGTAACAGACCATGTGTATGTAAAACTTGGTTGATTGGTAACACTGTACCGTGCATTTTGTTGTCCGGACATAATTGGATTTGGACCGTTAATGGAAGTACTGAATGAGCCTGCAGGTGCATTGCTAACATAAACTGTCACATCGTCTGAAGTTGAGCATGTAGCTGCTCCTGAATGATTACTTACCGTTACCGTATATATGATCGTTTGATCAGCAGTCAAGGTTGGATTGGCAATAGCTGTATTGCTTAAATAGGTACTTGGTGACCAGCTGTAGTCAGTCCCACCACTTGCATTTAGAGTAACGATTGAAGCTGCCAGTACATATTGGTCCGGGCCTGCATTTGCAAGAGGTGTGGAGACAACTGTAAATTGCACAGGAGCAGAAGTTGCATTACATGTGCCATTGTCTTCCTGAATAGAATAGGTACCTGATTGCGTTGCCGTATAGGTAGCAGTTGTAGCACCGCTTATAGGTGTTGCATTCAACGTCCATTGTAAATTCGTTCCACTTCCTACAATTGCATGATACGTAAATGAATTTGGCGAGCAAACGGTTTGATCACCTTCATTGATTACCGGGGAAGGTATAGGTTTAACCGACATGGTAATGCTATTCGATTTAAATGGATTTGGGCCGGAGAGACAAACTGAGGTTGATGTTAACATTACATATACCTGATCACCATGGTGTAAAGATGAACTGGAATACGTTGAACCGCCTGTACCTACAGCGGTACCAATAGTTCCAGCTGATGAACCGGAAGGAACTACATACCATTGATACGCTGGCACTGCACCGCCACCTGTAGTTGTTACTGTAAACGTTGTTGGCATACCTATACAAACGGGATTGTTGTTTGTAGTAATCGAAACTGTTGGTGTAGCAGCACTCACAATATCCAGAGTATACGTTGCAGAACTTGTTCCTGCGTTACATGATGTAGAAGTACTTACTAGTACTTTAATGATCTTGCCGTTATCTGTGACAGAAATCGGTAAGGTATATGTTGGATTGTCTGTTCCAACCAAATTTGATCCTAAGAACCATTGGTAATGCAATATTCCCATTCCTGTTGTAGAACATCCATTTGCTGTAAACACGATCGAACCTGCTGCTGCGCATACCGTGTTCGGTGCATTATCAATTACGGCAGTTACTATTTCAGGAGCACCAACTGTTTTGGTAACTACATTAGTGTATGTAGTACCACAGAAGTTTGAGATTTCTTTACGTCTATAATAAGTTGTTACAGTTAATGCACCTGTATTATAATTTGAATTTGTGGCCCCCACAATATTTGAGAATGATGATCCAGTTACACTAGCTTCCCATTGATAAGAATAAACAGTACCACCTATTGGAGCGGTTGTTTGTACTATTGTTGCTGTGGTAGATCCTGAACAAATGGTTTCATCGCCACTAATCACACCAGCTGTTAATATTGGACGAACAGTAATATGTACGACATTACTTGTTGCAGTATTACATGGGGCAGGTGAGTCTGGATCTGTTACTGTTCTTCTAATGTACGTATCTTGTGTTAAAGGAATTGGAGGAGGTGTATATCCTGAACCTGATGCGCCAGGGATAACAGACCAGATTGCTCCATCTGCTGATGCTTCCCAGGTATACGTTGGTATGCCAATAATATTTGTTGGTGCAGCTGTTTCTGTAATTTCTGGTGGAATACTGTTATAGCAAATAGTTTGATTTGTGCCTATAGTGCCAGATCCGATAATAGGAGTTATATGTGCGAACATACCTAAAGAAGAAACTGTACGTGGTCCTATTACGCAGGCTATGTTACTTGTTAATGTTACTCTAACAACATCTGTATTTGAAGTTAATGCCGTTGTTGTGAATGAAGTATTTGGTGATGGGGGGCCTTGGCTTGTATTATTTATGAACCATTCGTAAAGAGGTGTAGTGCCTCCATTTTCGGAGTAGGTGCCAAAATATATAGAAGTATTAGGACAAGCTGTTGACTTGCCCGAAGAAATCCCTTGTGACAAAATTATACTTGGCGCACTATATGTATTTATATTTAATACGATGGCATTTGATACTACTGAAGATGAATTTGCACACGATTCGCTACTTAACATTTCTGCGGTATAAGTACCTCCATCTGAAGGCGATGTTGTATAAGTTGAATTTGTGGCAGATGCTATAATAGCGTTATTCTTTTTCCATGTATAAGATGGGGATGTACCGCCATTTGTTTGAGTTGCAGTAAATATTACTATTTCTCCAAGACAGATAGTTGTTTTATCTGCTGTTATCGTTACACTCGGTGTGCATTGAGAATACCCAACCGAAAAAGCGCTGATAAAAATAATAGCAGCCAGTAAAATTTTTTTCATAATAAAATTCAAATATGTGAAATCAGGAGTTAATATATTACAATGTGAAAAGGTAACCAGGTAATAGTTGTTATACAATACCTACTTATAATGAAAAGTCCGTCACGCTAATTAGCGTGACGGACTTTTCATGTTTTATTTTTTAATAAAGGAAATTATTCTGCGTGTTTAAACTGTCTTAAGAAACGCACATCATTTTCTGTGAAGAGACGCAAATCTTTGATCTGATATTTTAACATCGTAATACGTTCGATGCCCATACCAAATGCAAAGCCGCTGTAAACTTTCGGATCAATGTTGCAGTTGGTTAATACATTCGGATCTAACATACCGGCACCGCCGATCTCTACCCATCCGCTTTGCTTACAGATATTGCAGCCCTTACCGTTACAGATGAAACAAGAGATGTCCATCTCTGCACTTGGTTCAGTAAAAGGGAAAAACGATGGACGGAAACGGATCTGTGTATCTTTACCAAACATCTCTTTAGAAAAATGATAAAGTGTATTTTTCAGATCTGCAAAGCTTACATTTTTATCAACGTACAAACCTTCGATCTGATGGAACATGCAATGCGCACGTGCAGAGATTGCTTCGTTACGATACACACGTCCCGGAGAAATGGTACGGATAGGAGGTTTTTGATTTTCCATCACACGTACCTGTACACTTGATGTATGCGTACGCAATACAATATCCGGATTGCGTTCAATAAAAAACGTATCCTGCATTTCGCGTGCCGGGTGATTCTCCGGAAAATTCAGTGCAGTAAAATTATGAAAGTCGTCTTCGATCTCCGGTCCATCCGATAAACTGAAGCCCATACGTTCAAACACTGTATATATTTGTTCACGCACCACACTGATCGGATGGCGGCCACCTAATTCATTCGGGATCGAAGGAAGAGACGTATCAATTTTTTGATGTGTGTTGTTATCAGCACCACCGGCATTTAGTTTTTCCTGAATCTCTTCAAATTTTGTCTGAGCAAGAACCTTCAATTTATTCATCTCTTGTCCCATAGATTTTTTGATCTCGGGTGCAACAGTTTTAAAATCGAAGCCATCAAACATACTTGTGATCTTACCTTTTTTGCTCAGGTATTCAAGGCGGAACTGTTCCAGCTGTTCTTTGGAATCGATTGAAAATGCTTCAATCGTTTGCGTTAATTCTTTAATCTTATCTAACATAGAGGGTACAAAAATAACAAAAGTTTATTCTAGTTGCTAGTTTCTAGGCGCTAGTTGCAAGATTAAAACTTTTCAGAAATATTTTATCACTAGCACTAGTGATTCACCAGTAGTTTTTCTTGAGTTGATACTACACTAGCCAAGCTTTCTTTTCCTTGGGGCATCACCCCAAGAAACTAAATTGGCATTGCTCCAAGTTTGGTTAACAATGGCTGATTCCAATCATTTTTAATCATATAAATCAACTTAATCAGCGGTTAAGACAGTAAAAAAGCCTAATTTTACCGCATGTCTTTAATAAGCGAAACGGTTGCTTTAGTAAAAAAAGAATTCCTGCTCGAATTCCGTCTGCGTTACATGTTTAATGCGGTCTTGGTATACTTAGCCGGGGCAATTTTTATCTGTTATTTTGCTTTTTTCGGACGCGGAGGAGACCTCTCACCAATGACCTGGAATGCCTTGTTCTGGATCATTGTTTTATTGGCTTCCGTAAATGCAGCATCCAGAAGTTTCCTCCTGGAACGTTCCAGCCGGCACTATTACTACTATTTTCTTGCCTCGCCCGGAGCAATCATTCTTTCCAAGCTTATTTATAATATTGTATTACTGATACTTATGGCAATGGTCGGACTGGCCTTGTTCACATTAATGATGGGCAATGCCGTGCAGGATCTAACCATGTTCATTGGAATTACAATCATTGGCGCTTCCTGTCTGGCCGCAACACTTACCTTTATTGCCGCAATTGCCGCTCAAACTCAGCACAGTATGACGCTGATGGCGGTATTGAGTTTCCCCGTTGTGATTCCGGTATTATTGATTCTGATCAAAGTTTCTAAAAGTGCTATCGATGGCCTGGAACGAAGTCTGGCTTATCAGGATTTAATGGTTTTATTAGCGGTTAATGTGATCACGATCACAGTTTCCTATCTATTATTTCCGTACCTTTGGAAGAACTAAATGAACCGGAATTTAGTTTGAAATTTGGCTGCAAATCCTTCAAGGGTTTTATCGAATTGAAATTAATTAGTCCATTAAGAAACACTACAAAGGGTGTTCTATAATACAAATTCATATGCTTTCTAATTCCTCTCCTTTTGCCTGGTGGAAAATACTTGCCTTCGTATTGTTAATGTATGGAGCAATTATGGGTTTTATGGGTAATGTTCCGCGTATGGAACAATTGGGTGAAACCATCCGCAACTTATATTTCCATGTACCGATGTGGTTTGCGATGACCTTATTTTTATTGATCGCATTTGCATATTCCATTGTGTATTTAAAAACCGGAAATCTGAAACACGATCGTATTGTTGTTGAATTCACGCGTACAGGAATGTTCTTCGGCATACTTGGTTTACTTACAGGTATGATGTGGGCAAAATTTACATGGGGGGCATTCTGGACAAAAGATCCCAAGCTGAATGCAGCGGCAATCGCCATGTTGATCTATACTGCTTATATGATCTTACGCGATGCCATTGCAGATGAAGATAAGAAAGCGCGCATTACTGCGGTGTATAATATATTTGCATTTCCTGCATTCATGGCATTGATCTACATCATGCCGCGTTTGACAGATTCGCTGCATCCGGGTAACGGCGGTAATCCGGGATTCAATGCATACGATAGAGACCGTGAAATGAATATGATCTTTTATTCATCCATTCTTGGTTTTATGTTATTAGGAACATGGATCACAACACTCCGTGTACGCCTGCGTTTGTGGGCAGATAAAAAAGATGGTTTAATTACAAATTCAATAGAACATGCTTCATAAAATTTATTGCATGCTTGGGTTGCTTTTGGCTGCAAGCACCAATGTATTCGCTCAGGTAACTGAAAAATCAATTCCATTAAAAAAACCAATTCCATTAAAAAAGGATGCTATTGATATAATGGCAGATTCTTTTCGTGCAGATGGAAAAATATATGTTGTCATAACAGTTGTAGCTACGATACTTGTTGGTCTGTTGATTTATATGATCCTGCTTGATAAAAAAATCGGCAAGTTAGAAAAAGAATATAAAGATCAGGATTAATATGAAAAAGGGTTCAATCATTTTATTGGTCATTATTGCCGTTGCGGTTGCTGTTATATTCTCAACAACAGGAAGCGCAAGCCAGTATGTAGACTTTACACAAGCAGCTGAATTAGCCAAAGAAGGCGACGATGAATTAGTTCATGTCATTGGCAAAGTTCAAAAAAATGCTGCCGGAGAATTTACCGGAATTGTATACAATCCGGGTGTAGATCCCAATTACTTCGAGTTCTTATTAACGGATACAAAAAATGTAACGCAGAAGGTTTTGTTTTTTGAACCCAAACCACAAGACTTTGAGAAGGCGGAACAGATCGTGATCATTGGTCATACCAATATCAAAGAGAATGTATTTATTGCTGATAAAATATTAATGAAATGTCCTTCTAAGTATGAGGACAAGGAAGTAAAAATTTAATTATGGATTTGCTTATTGGCGATTACGGCCATCTAATAATTAACATTGTCATCACCTCATTCTTTGCTGCATTACTTGTTTCTTATAGTAGCTTGGAAACGTCTAATAAAATCGATTAAAATATTCAAGTTAAGATCGGCCATGCAAAGACAGGCGTATTTGTTGCCAATAAAATATTAATGAAATGTCCTTCTAATATGAGGACAAAGAAGTAAAAATCTAATTTATGAATCTGCTTATTGGCGATTACGGCCATCTATTTGTCATCACCTCTTTCTTTGCTGCTCTTCTTGCTTCTTACGGCTATTACGAAGCATCTCAAGAAAATCAATTAAGTAAATCATCCTGGTTACGGTTTTCGCGCATTGCATTTACAGTACATGCGGTATCGGTATTTGGTATTGTAGCAACCTTGTTTGCAATCATCTACAACCACAGATACGAATATCAATACGCGTGGAGCCATTCATCCAATCATTTGCCTGTATACTATATGATCTCTTGCTTCTGGGAAGGGCAGGAAGGTAGTTTTTTGTTATGGATCTTCTGGCATGCCATATTGGGTGCAATACTTATTAAAGTAAACAACACATGGGAAGCCCCTGTAATGGCGGTGTTTATGCTGGTACAGGCGTTTCTGGCATCTATGATCATTGGTATTGTAATTCCATATCTGAATACAAAGATTGGTTCATCTCCTTTTATATTGATGAAAGAAGCGATGCCTGATTTGCCGGTGTATCAGATTCGCCCGGATTTTATTGCTGAAGACGGAAATGGATTGAATCCATTATTGCAAAATTACTGGATGGTGATTCACCCGCCAACATTGTTCTTAGGATTTGCTGCAACCATTGTTCCGTTTGCTTACTGCATGGCTGGTTTGTGGAAAGGCTGGACAAAAGAATGGATCAGACCTGCATTGCCATGGGCTTTATTTGCGGCAGTTGTATTAGGTACAGGTATTATGATGGGTGCATACTGGGCCTATGAAACATTGAACTTCGGCGGATACTGGAACTGGGATCCCGTGGAGAATGCTGTATATATACCATGGCTGGTATTAATTGCTGGCATACACTTAATGATCTCTTACAAAAACAGCGGAACAGCTTTGCGTATAGCAGTGATCATGGTTACGCTTTCGTTCCTGTTAGTTTTATATGCAACCTTCTTAACACGCAGTGGTATTTTAGGAAATGCTTCCGTGCATTCTTTTACAGACTTAGGTTTATCAGGTCAGTTGCTGATCTATCTGTTAACATTTACATTCCTTGCAATAATATTGATTGCAAGATCATGGAAAAAGATTCCGATTGAAAGTCAGGAGCCTTCTGTATACTCCCGTGAATTCTGGATTTTCATTGGTGTGCTTACCTTGGGTTTGGCAGCATTTCAGGTATTGGTAATGACATCTATCCCTGTATACAATGCTATTGCCAAAGCATTGGGTATGGAATTGTCTATGGCTCCTCCAGCAAAGCCAGAAATATTCTATAGTCACTGGCAAATGGGTTTCGCAATATTTATTGCAATACTTTCAGGTATGGGTCAATTGTTCTGGTGGAAAAAAATTGACAGCAAACAATTGTGGGATGCCTTATACCTGCCGCTTATTTTGTCTCTTGCCTTCACTTCAGGTATTATTTTATTGGGTGTATTTGATGCATACAGAGGAGAAGAAATTCATGTAGCTGTGAAGATCGCATACATAATACTTATAGCAGCAAGTTTGTTTTCAATTTTCAGCAACAGCATGATTTTTGTGAAAGTTGTAAAAAACAATTATCGTATCACAGGCGGGGCTATTGCACACATCGGTATGGCAATGATGTTCGTGGGAATTTTATTTTCTGCAGGTTATTCAAAGATCGTTTCGTTGAACACTACAGGTTTGGTTTATTTAAAAGAATCTGAAGGGGATATAAACACACACAACTTGTTGCTGTTCCGGAATGCACCGGAGAAGATGAAAGATCTGCAATTGATCTACAAAGGGCAACGCATCGAAGTAGAAGGCTATAGTGGCTATGTCAACAAAGACTGGACCTTACCTACTCCAGAAGATCCATACAAAGTTATTCTAAGAAAAGAATTAAAAGACAAAGGTGTAGTTGTATTTCATAAAGGCGATACACTTGAAACCAATCCTGAAAATACGTTCTATGAAGTTGCGTATGTAAAAGCTGAAGGTGATACATTCACTCTGTATCCACGTATTCAGAAAAATCCACGTATGGGTAATGTGGTTTCACCAGACATCAAACATTTTGCAAGCAGAGATTTGTATTCGCACTTATCAGCTATTCCCTTAAGTCCGGATGAAAGAGATTGGTCTGAAGTAGAAACACACAAGATTCATAAAGGCGACACCATTTTCATAAACGATTATGTATGTATCTTCAAGCACATCGATGTGATCAATTCGATACCAGGTGTTGAACTAGGTAAAAATGATTTCGCAATTGTCGCACATTTGTTATTGCTTGGTCCGGATGGTGCGTCTTATCCGATGCATCCCAATCTTGTAATTCTTGCTGAACAAAGTGCATCCGGTGCAATACCTGAAATGAATGAAGAACTTGGTGTTAAAATCAGTTTAGATAAAATAAATCCGGACACAAACGAATTTTCTTTCTCTGTTCAGACGTGTCAGAAAGATTACATCATTATCAAAGCAATAGAAAAACCTGGTATCAATATTTTGTGGATCGGTACCTTGCTGGTAATACTTGGCTTGGGTATGGCGATGTTCCGTCGTTACAAAGAGTTTATTGCGATGCGTAACAAAGGGCAGGAGGTAGCTTAAAGCTTAACAGTGAAAAATTAAAATAAAAAAAGCCGTTGAAAATTTATTCTCAACGGCTTTTTTATTTACGAATACAATTTTGAAGACATTGTTCTTGACAATAGTGTATTAAAGAATATATTTGTAAAGAACATCAACTTTTGATTTTTAAATACAGTAAATTATTTTTAATTAAAACCCTATTTGTATGACTCCATTTGTATTAGCAGCAGGCGAACAAATTCAAAAAGCAAGTTTAGCAAAAGCCGTTCAATTTGGAATTGAAGATTATAAAGTTTACATAACCAATATTCGATTGGTTATATTGAATGGCAAAAACAATTTTGTATTTACTCGATCGCTTAAAGATCTTGTTAATGTAAATAATATTGTGGGGTCATTATTTACAGATCCGGATTTGAGAATATTTTTTAACGATGGAATGCTTTCGCTTAGATTGCTGAATGAAGGAACACACAAAGTAAGCAAACTTGAAATGAATGATTGGTTTAATCATATTCAAGGAGTCATCGCCGTTAATGGAATGCAATAAAAATATGTCTGCGTGATTTTAAAACCTCGTAGATAGGACAATTACAATAACAACTAATTTAAATCGTTATGTTGCTGGACATAATACAATTTTTAATATGTGTAGTAGAATAAAAATTTTCTTAGTTGTTGTAATCATTTTTTCAGTTAATTCAGTAACCGCTCAAACATACGTTACATTAACACCTATGCTTGGGTTAAATAGATGTTTCGCTAAATTTGATGGTGGTGACAAACCTGATTTATTCAAAAATAATGCATCAAATCATCAAATTATTTTTGGAGGATTAATTGACTATCACAAAAATAAATTTATATTCTCTACTGGCTACTTATATAATCATGCAGGCTATGCGTATAGTATAAAATCCGTTGGTCATCAAGCCGATTCAGGATCTTGGGGGTATAAACATTCGAGTGCAAATCAAGGTTGGACCATTCCATTAAGGGTTTCATACTATTTGTTTAAAACGAATGGCAAATTTATTAATTTCAAATTAGATATGTTTGGAGGTATTGCAATCGATCATTTTAGTCCAAGACCTTTTTCTACAGCAACGTATTCCAATGCACATGTTGAAACTAAAAGTACCTATAAGACAATAAATCAATATGGCGTTTCTGCCAATATTGGATTAACGTTTCAATTTCTACATCGAGGGAAAGAAAGTATTGCTCTTACATTTTATTACAATCAAGGCTTAACAAAATACGAATCTATTCGGCTCAATTATACCACTCTTGAAGATAACAGATCTTACCAATCGAACTTAATAACAAGGGGGACATCGTTTGGTATTTTATTAAGCTATCCCATCAAAATTTGGGATGTAGATAAGCGAAGGTCAATAAAATCACATACTAAGTAATGTGCAATTGTCTGAACTGGGATTTTTGAGATTGAAAGGAAATTCAGGATGTTTATTATTTAAGCTAGAATAAATAATAATACTATTATTTCTTGTCTATCGATTAAATTCTTTATAATCCCAGTTCAGACATTTTTAATTTTTTAATTCAGCTATATTTTTAAAAATAAGTAAAAATGAAATACGAAGACATTACTAAAAAAGTAATTGGCTGTGCAATGGAAGTGCATAGTCGATTGGGAAATGGATTTCAAGAAGTTATTTACCAACGAGCTCTTGAATATGAATTAGAGTTAAATAAAATACCTTTCTCGAGAGAACATGAGATGCCTATTTTTTACAAAGAAAACAAATTGGCACAAGGAGGGTTGATTTTTTAATTCAATCCAATATCTGTTTAGAATTGAAGGCTATTACTCAGGTTGAAAATGTTCATCTTGCACAAGCAATAAATTATTTAGAAGCTTTTAATCTTGAAATTGGTTTGCTAATCAATTTTGGAAAAACATCTTTAGAATTTAAGAGACTTACAAATAATAAATTTAAGATTGTTGAATAAGCACACCTTTTTGTCTGAACCATGATTTTTGGGATGAAAAGGAAATTCAGGATACTCGTTATTTAATCAAGCATACATACTTTATAGAACGTATGTATGGTTGATTAAAGAGCTGCGATGATTTCCTGTCTATCCATTAAATCCATTATAAATCCCGGTTCAGACATTTTACTTAACAGCTCCCAGTACTTCCACCCAGCCTTTATGAGTAGTTCCGTTGAAGCGGTGTTTCAACTGGTAATAATACACGCCATCGGATACATTGTGATTGCCCCAATCATTTTTATATTCTTCTGCACGATATACCAATGCGCCCCAACGATTATAAATTTCCAGACTCCAGTTTGGTATCGGTAAATTTTTAATAGCGAATACATCATTCAATCCGTCTTTATTGGGTGTAATTAAGTTTGGAATGATCATTTCAACACTGCAGTTATTTGTTACAGTAAACTCATTTCTAATGGAACAGTTTTGATTGTATCGCTCCAACCAATATACACCCGCTTGAGTAATGGAGTAAAGATGTGTTGTTGAACCATCTTGCCATATAAATTGAGTTTCTGTAAATGCAGGATTTAGTTGTAGTGAAGGGTCTGTATCTGCACAATATTCATAAGAAGTAGGAATGTTTAACGGATCAAATGAAATATACGAAACGATAATTGTATCACTTGTTTTAATATTATCACGTGTGACATCAACATAATATTTTCCGGCGCTTGTTATGGTAATAGTTTGTGTTTGTGCCTGTGTATTCCATAAAAATGTTGCACCTTGATTGTTCCCAGCATCTAATATAATAGTGGCAGATGGGCAGAGTGTAGTATCATTTCCGAGGCTAACAACTGGAGGGCGCAGTGTGACATAGTTTACCATAAACGTAGGTAAGCCAAGGGTACTCATTCGTCCATTCAAAGAAATGCCATTATCTACAAACGTACAGCTTGTGCCAATTATATCTGGACTTTCAATAACACCTAAAAAAGTCTTTCCGTTTTGTGCAACATAAATTTTTTTGTCTGGACCTAGTTGTATTTGGGGATATTGGTTTCCAGTTCCATGACCAATAACTTTTTTGGAGTTGATGATGTCTGCTGTTGTAGATTGTGTTAAATCGAATTGATATATATTTGCAGTCGCATCTGTAATATAAAGCAGATTGCTATTGGGAGAAAAACTGAGTCCATAAATTCGATGGTCTAGCGCATTCAAGGTTCCAATCAAAGCTTGCGCATTAGATATAATACCAGTTTCAGAATTGAAATCAAACAAATCAACACCTGTTGCAAAATAGCCGCCAACAGCTATTCGTTTGCCATTGGGTGAAATTCTGCATTGTCCTAAATAAGATTTTTGGTTACCAGTATTCGAAACAACGGGTTGTTGAAGACCACTAGGGGTCAATAAATAGCTATAAAATTTTGTAACATTATATTCATGTACAACAATCCAGACATCTGTTTGGTTTGTGTGGTATCCAGCTGTTAATGCTTCCGTTGATAGATTAGTAAATGCAGAATTGGGATCTGTAACATCTTTTAAAAGAGGCAGATTTTTTGTGATAACTTTTCCTAGACCGGCATTAAAAGATAAGTCAACAATTGAATATTTATAAGCACCGATATCTTGTTGATCAGGTACTGTAAAAATATAAAACAAATTAGTGCTACCTGGCAACTTTACAATTAATGAACTTTGAGTACTGTAGTCCGAACCTTCCAATCCGCTTCCGTTATCCATGATTACATGGTTTTTATTCCAAACATTTATACCATTTGAATAAAATAATAAATTTCCATTTTCGTCAGAAATGCTTGCACAGCCTTCTCTTGCTGTTAGCGCCCCATCGGTTAAAGCAGAAGGCGGAGATGTATTGAAAGTAATACCTGCATTGTTGCCAAAGTACCAATTGTTGGATTCTTTCTGCGCGAATATAAATTGAGAAAAACTAGTAATAAGAATTAGTACTAAAAGAATTCGAATATAGAATTTTCCTATCTGCATGTTGATTGAAATAAAAGTGATAAGCTTAAAAAGATTAATTGTTGAAAGATCATCAAATATGCAAAAAAATAATTCAATAAGCTGCACATTTAGTAAAGCTTCATAAAATCATTTTATGAAGCTTTACTGAATGTTTTAAAAGGTAAGACCTTATCCGTTCAATATTTTTTCAATTGGAATATTATCACCTAAGAAGGATGCATAGTGTGCAAGGATAATCTTTCCACCTTCATCAATTAAAAATTCAGCTTCCATCCGATTCACTTTACCATCTGCTTTAGGCTTATTCTTAAATAATTTTTCACCGGCAAGTGCTTTTGCAATCAGCCCTTTAAACATAGAGGATAAGAATTTCCACCACGATTTTTCTACTCCATAACGATCATATAATATATTTTGTGGATCGGCTACAAATGTATATGGATACGCTGTATCATCTAAATACGTGCGCATATTCTCAATAGAAGATTCGTATACCAAAACTACCTCTATGTTTTTTTCTTTGAATGCATTCGCCTGCTTTAACAAGGAATGAACCCGTAGATTACATACCGGACATCCAGCGAAGCGCATAAATAGCAGGTATACTTTTTTGCCTTTATATGAATGAAGTGAGATGTTCTTGTTAAAGACATCGGTGATATTGAAATCGGGAGCGGTTTGTTGTAGTTGAAGTGCCATAATCTTAAATTTTTAGTTTGTTTAATATTAATACCACACTTCAGTCTTAATCACCCACCTAAAGGAAATTTTTTTCCGGCTTTTCTTAATTGATTGATACACTTGTATTTTTGATTCTGAAAAGTGTGACTATTTTTATAGCCCAATTCTTTTATGAGTGCTTCTGGCTCATGTTGTTTCAAAAAAATGCGTGTAATCAATACCACACAGTGGCCAGTAATATTTTCAAACAAACGTTGTAGCCAATTTTCAGATTGTTGATGTTGCTGTAAGTCAAAATCAACATCATCTGTAGGTATGTTATCGGAATGTTCTAAAGATTCAAGGGGAATAGAAATCTGTCGACTCCTTAATTTTTTAAGCCATTGAATTCTATTGATGGCATATAAAAAAGTTTTTAATTCAGAAGTTAATTGGAAATGCTCTCCACGTATTTTATGCAATAAAACCAGCAACGTTTCTTGGAACACATCTTCAGCATCTTCTCTATTCCCACTGTTATTAAGTACATAACGCGCTAAATCCGGGTAGTATAAATGATAAAGTGAAAGATACGCTTCCTGCTCATTCTCTTTCAATCGTTCGAGTAAAAGGCGTTCCTGTTCAATCTGATTCATAGCTTAGGCTGCAAGTACATGTACAAGGTAATAAAAAATGAAGAAACAGATGTAGGAAGTAAACGTTTAATGGGTGAATCTTATTGATTAAAGCAGGTGTTAGCTATTGATAGCTTTAGGCTTTTAGCATTCAGCTTTAAGCCTTCTTTATCAACGAAGGTCGCTGCGTGATCTCATGATACTTGATCACGTCTTCACCATAAAAATGTACCACCATGCTTTTACGGGTACGCTGCTCGTCGAGGATGGCTTTACCGCCGTGTAATAAGTTTGCATGCCAGATCAATACATCGCCTTTCTTTGCATGAAATTCTTTCTCTGTATAGATCGAACGTTTTATTTCGTCGGCTAAATGTATTTCGTATTTTTCATATGCTTCACTTCCCAATAATAATTTACCGCCACCATGTTCGTATTTGTCGTTTAACAAGTAGGGTAGTTTGTGGCTTCCGGGTAAATAAAAAAGAGGTCCGTTTGTAGCATCAATATCTTCAAGCGCAATCCAGGCTGCAATTAAATAGCCGGGAGGGAAGGTTGTCATGTGTATACTGTCCGAATGTGCTTTCTGTTCGCTCCCTTTGAAAAAATTTATACTTTGAAATGCAACAACAGGCATTTCTAAAATAAATTTCATTACATCCGTAATACGCTTGTCTGTTGCTACACGCTGCATCAGTTTAGATGCATACATAGAGAACATAATCTTTCTATTGTTGTATCTGAAATGAACTTTCTTCTTTTCAAGTAAAGAATCTATTTCATCGTTGATCGCATCTATTTCTTCCGGTTCAAAACAATTTTTTAAAATCAAATAACCGTTCTCCGGCCACTGTTTGATTTGTTCCTGTGTGGAAGCAGAAAAGTTAGATAACGCAGAATTTTGTGTTAGTTTTTCGGCAGCATTTGCCTGATCCAGCCAGGGTAAATTGAAAGGGGTATGTTCAAAATCTTTGCTGCTGATAGTCCAGAAAAGAGGTTTGCGAATACCATAGGCTTTATAACCTTTAGCGTTGTGTTTCAATTGTCCATAATGAAATATATTATAGACAATGGAAGTCACTTTTAAATTTCGAAAAAACTCTTTTATAGTTTGCATCATGGATTAAAAACCTCCTGCGATGACATACGACATCTCAGATGGAACAAAATATTTCTTAGCTACCTTTTGTATATCCGCAGCTGTTATGGATTGTATCCGTGCAAAGAAACGATCGTAATAGTCATACCCCAGTCCATGATAATAGATGGTTTTATATTTATCCGCAATGGAGAACGGAGTTTGAATATCACCAACAAAACTGCCAAGCATATAATTTTTAACAGTGTCTAATTCATTCTCTGAAACCAATGTATCAATCAAGATTTGTAATTCTTTTTCTATTTCAACGATGGTATTTTTTGTAAACTCACGTTTT
This sequence comes from Cytophaga aurantiaca DSM 3654, assembly GCF_000379725.1. GTDB lineage: Bacteria > Bacteroidota > Bacteroidia > Cytophagales > Cytophagaceae > Cytophaga > Cytophaga aurantiaca. The sequence continues at coordinate 226,241 of NZ_KB903663.1, read as the reverse complement.
ACATCTGTACCGATTACAAAATACCCACCTTCCTGTAGAGATACAATGCTGGAGTTTATACCATAGGTGTATCCTTTTTCTTCACGAATGTTTTGCATCAATCGCGAACCAAAATAGCCACCTAAGATTTCATTTAATATGTAGGCATCAAAATAATCTTCATGTGTATGATTGAAAAGTATGCGGCCATAACGAATGGACGTTTGTACACTTCCTTCTTTCTCAATAACAACTTCTCTCGCCGGTTTTAATAACGCAGGAAGTTTTTGTTTTGCATTTGTTTGTTTTACCGCATCGGTACCGAATAACTTTTCGATAAGAACTACCGTTTCCTTGCTGAACCCACCAGTTAAGATGATATTACATTGCTTGTTGTCTAATTCATTTTTAAAAAATGAAGTCAGATCTGAATGCTCAAGCGCTGCGATGGTTTCTATACTCAGATGTTTGCCGTAGGTATGATTGTTGTTATAGAGTAATTCTCTGAATGCAACACCTGCCAGATAAGCTGTCTTTTCTTGGTTTACCTGTATACCCTGGCTTTGGATCTGTTTCATTTTTACTAATTGTTCTTCAGGGAAAATACTTTCCGTCAACAAACTTTTAATAAATGGAACCAGTTCTGTTAAATATTTTTCAAGGCAGAACAATGTGATATTGATGCGTTCATTGCCTGGATGTATTTCAAGGAATGCACCGTATTGTGCAAGAAATTCCTGAACCGCAGTAGAGGTATATCCTGGAGTACCTTCTGCCAGCATTTTTGAAGTAAAGAAGGAGGTTCCTATTTTATCTTCCACGCGGCTACCTGTATTGAAGATCCATTCAACACGTACTACAGGCTGAGTGCCGAGTGCAAATTTGTGAAGTATATTTCCGTTAGAAAACGAAACCGTTTCCACTTTTGGTAAGTGAAAACGGTCAATTGGATTTATTGCAGGAGCGATTGTCCTATCTACTATTTCTTGCATCTTAATTTGCGCTATTATCCTCGCCTACGCCTGTAACTTTTTTCTTCGCATTAAAATCAAAATGTAATGTGAAACGTAATGTTTCAGCTAATGGATTTGATTGTTGAATCGGAATTAAATAAGCCATATCCAAACCGAATGCATTGTATCGGATACCGATACCAACATTGGCATATCTACGATTTCCGTTTTGCGGATTTTCATAGTGATACCCTGCACGTATAGCGAACAGATCATTGTACCAATATTCAGCACCCATACATAATATGATCTCTTTCATTTCTCCTTTTAAGCCATTTGGAGAATCGGCAAATGAAGAGAACATTCCTTCTAACATGCCCATGTCCTGAGGATTTTTTCCAGTGCTGTCCCATCTGCTTGGTACCATAAGTTTATTGGCATCTAAAGAAAAGCAGAATTTGTTATACAGATCGGTTTCGATGGTATAGGTACCACCGATTCTTAAATTCGTTGGGATGAAATTTTTATTAGATACATCGGTATACGTTACTTTAGGACCGATGTCATTGATTACTGCACCAAAAGAAAGGTTTGAATTTTTCCCGCCAACTAAAAGGTCTTTGGTATAATAGGCACCAATATCTGCCGATACACTGTTGATCGCTTTGGCAACTCCACCTGTACCTTGGTTGTAGCTACCTACCAGATCCGAACGGAAATATTTAATACCTAAACCAAGAGAAAAACTTTTTGACAACATTCTGGAATACGTAAGACCGAATGATAATTCATTCGGTTGAAAATCCCGGACAACATTTCCATTCAGATCGGTAAATGTTACCTGACCTAAATTGAAATATTTAAAGCTTACACCAATGGCATCTTCTTTACGAAGTTTCTTATAAAAAGATAAGTAAGATAATGACATATCATTTACAAGCTTGCGTAACCATGGGTTGTAGGAGATAGCCAGCCCCATATCCTTTTTATTGAAAGAAAGCTTTCCCGGATTCCAGAAAGTAGCATTTGCATCCGGTGAAGTTGCAGCACCTACATCACCCATACCGCCTGCACGTGCATCTGGTGTTATATTTAAAAAAGGTACAGCTGTTGTAATGGTTTGTTGAAAATCTTTGTTCCCACCACTAGATGCAGATTGTGCATTAGCCTGAAAAATGCCACATGTTAGCAAGACTAACCCTGAAATAAGTATTTTTTGCATATTTTAAATTATTATCAACTACAAATATAAGGTATTATTTTAATGAGTTTTAATTCAATAGTACGAGTTTCTCAAAAACATGAGTTGTTGAACCATCTTGTAGTGAACGAATTTTTACCTTATAAACGTATACACCACGCCCGATTTTATCTCCAAAATCATCTAAACCGTTCCAGAACAGGCTTGCTACGTGTGAAGGACTGTTATAAATGGTCTCATCAAGCGTTTTTACCAATTTTCCCGAAACGGTAAATATTTGAATCTGGATCATTAAATTATCTCCAGCGCGGTTATGGTCAAAATGGAAGGTTGTATTTGTACTAAAAGGGTTTGGATAGTTGAGCACATGGCTCAACTGCAGCTTTTCTGTACTTTGAATGGTAAATTCCAGTGTCTGTTCGGTTGAATTGTTATAGGTATCCCAAACTTTAAATCGAAGCGAATATGTACCCGGAGCCAGATCTTTTAACGGAAACTCTACTTTTCCTTTTGAATAATCGTCTTGTGCAGCGGTGTAGTACTTATTCAGGATTATGACATCTGTACTGGTACTCAATACCAGAGTTATTTCGTGGCCGATACCTGCAGCCGAAACATTGATCCCGTTTTCATCTGCCACGTTTGCATAGAAGATCGGATTTTCACGTGTAGTACCACCGGAAACAAAAGATGGATCGTTCAGATACAACTTTACAGTAGGTGGCGTCTGGTCATTAGGAGCATTGGCATTGGAACCTCCTATAACAATATTGCTTAAATATCCGCCGGCATCTGTTGTACCACTTGTTAATTCAGAGTACAAACTTATTTTACCATAATCATATTGATATGAAATATCTTTAGGTACAATAAATGAAACTTTATATGCACCATTCGTTACGGTAGCCAAACCGTCAAAAATAATATTGCTTTGCAGTTTGAATGTAGTTACGGGTGATGAGTTCGTTCCGAAGGTGGCTAATGTAGTAGGCTTGTCGTAGATGGTTATTTTAGCAAGGCCATTATAACTTGTAAGCGTTGTTCCTGAAAAATCCTGTACCAAACCTTCAAGCGTTACTTTGCTTAAAGCCTTTAGTGTATCGGGTATTGCATTCACAGCTGTTCCGTTTACAGATGTAATGATCATATTTTGCTGCGGATAGCGAATTTTCATACTGGGATCACCGAGCAAACTGTAGTTTCTGTTATATACATCAGATGCAGTAATATCTTTATTTTTTGTTCGCATGATGATATCTCCTAAACAGTAAAAGGAACCATCCGTATTTCGCAAAAAAGCATAATCATAAAATGCTCTGTTGATCATTGCATTGGTACTTGCATAAACGGTACGTGTAGACGTCAGATTTGCAAATGATCCGCCGGTTGGACTTAAGAAAATGGTTTCTGCACCGGATGTTAAACCCGGCTTATCATATCTGCCAAAACTGCAGGTAGCTGTTATGTAAAAGCCAAGTTTCGTATTATTTACCCAACTGTTTATAGAAGGAATGTTTACAATATTTTCCTGCGCTAATGCGATATTGCCTCCATGGCCTATATAATTCCAGATGAGTGTGCCATCATCGACATCTCTGTTGATAGCAGTATTTACCTGAGTTGCTGTTTCACCACCAGGCGTAGATTCCTGAGAATAAGCATCCAGATAAATTTTATTAATGTTCATTTGTTTGTTAGAGGTATTTACCTTGGTGTAGATGTATTCAGCGTCATTTAAATGTAAATTCGTATCGCCGTCATCTGCAATAAGTGTCATTTTGTTTTCCCAATTTCCATTCACTTGTGAAGATGCTTTTGATGCACTGATCAGTTTATTGATTATCACGTCTGCCTGATAAGATGTACGTACAGGAATACGGCCAACACCTATATTTAATGTATTGTATTCGGCTGGACTTTCACCCCAATTGCCTTCCGCAGCATCCATGAAACCATAGTAATCATCGGAGTTGTATGATCTTAATTCGTCTAAGCTTTCTCTGGATTCGTATGGCGGTACGAAATTTCCACCGATACCTAAATGGTTTTTATAATCATACGTACAACTGCCAAACAATAACAGGTATTTTAATTCTGCGCCGGGAGTACCACGGTCGTATACCATTTTAACAAAATCACGAATGGCGGTGATGTCTGCTTTACCACTGCCAAATTCATTGTAGATCTGGTTTGTGGTACATACGTAACTGCTGATACCGTCATTCTGAAACCTGTAATTAGCAAGGTGTTGAGCCTGACTTAAAAAATCCGGGTGTGTAACAATGATCATATCCGGCATGTTGCTGGAGGTAATATCGTGTAGATTTTGATTGGCAACACGTTCAACAAATACAGGGTTACCAAAGGCAGACCCTTTGAAAACAACATATTCGTTTAAGGCAGTAGTATTGGCTCCAAATTCAATAGTAGAACCAACTACCGTATAATTTTGTGAAACAATATTTTGAGGATCACTTAAATTCCAAATCTGTTCTGTACCATCTGTATTTCCTATGCTATAGCTTGTTGTAGCTTGCAGTAAACTTTTTGAGGCTCTGAAAAATGTTTGATTGCCGTACAACCGCAATGATTTTAAAAAACGTAATTCAAGCCAGTTTGTATGTGCTAGAGAAGAAGCAATACCACCTGAAAAATTCATGTCTACAGTTAAAGTTGAATTTGCACCAACAAGAGATGCGTTAAATGAATATGTAGTAGAGGCATCGATACCTAATGGAGCATGCTCTGCAGTACTGAGGATAGGAAGAGTCAGATCGGGAGATAAACTTGAATTATTGATCTTGTAGCCCATGTAGGTTGCATTGTATGAGCGGCTAATGACGTCTGTACTCAATGTCATTGTTGAGCCACTTACCAGGCCGGTGACATTAAAGGCAGTGCTAAAGCTTGGAATGTAAGGACTGAATTGAAAGCCGTACCATTCTCTGCCTGAGTCTAAAATATTATAGGTATCTGTTTCACTAAACAGGTGTTCGTCAAATTCAGAAAGGGTTTGTGCAGTACTGGCAATGGATGCCTGACTGGCAATACGTTTGCCTGTTTGCTGACCATAGGTTAGAAAATAAAAATTTTGGTCGGAATAAAGATTTAATGCATGTGCATAGGTCTTATTTAGTCCATCGTATGTCCATGTATGCGGAGACTCTCCGTAAAATAAAATGTAATCGTTGTGGTCAAAAACACCGTTGCCGTCCTCGCTGATAAAAATTGCATTTTCAACAAGATCATCTAACCGGGCGGCATTGTTTGCCTGAGGTAGCATACCGCCGCCATTGCCATAAATCTGGATCATAGCCGGATCTAATGTAGAAGTATTAATGCCAATGCTGGACAAATAAGCTGCATCAATTTTATAAATACCTGTTTGTGATACACCAAGTTTAAACCAGCTTCCGGTTGCTAATACAGACCCCGTAGTGCTTGTTGTACGGGCATTTGAATAGGCATTGGTATATGGATTTTTTTGCTGAATGGGTGTGTCATCCGCAGAGGATGTAAGTGTATAACTCAGACTGAAAGAAGAGATCTGCGACCATGTGCCGTCGCTGTTCTTCTTCAATAAAGGAATGCAGATGCGTGAGGTGATACCTTTATTATATAAGTATGCGTAGGTAATGGTTGATGTTCCTTCGTAAGTAAGTTTGTTTAATGCGCTTTTAGAAGCAGAATCTCCGGCATAATAACTTACAGATTCCATACTCACTGAACCTGCAATTTTACCATTGACATCCTTTTGCAAAACTAATATTCCATTGACATCTATGACAGCATCTTTTGCCATTGGATAGGTAACAATTTCTCCGTTTTTTAACTGTTGCGATGCATTAAAGCCTAGCCACTCTACTTCATAGGAAGCGTTAGGCTGTTGCGCAATTGCAGCGGCAGATACAAAAAAAATGCTCAGTAAGAAGGAAAGTATGTATTTTAAAAAGGTCATTTAGGGTATATTGTTCGTAACGAAGTAGTAGTAAATGAATAAACGGTTCACTTACGCATTTAGTATTTGAATTTACGGCAAATCGCAGATTTATAGCACTTTTTGTTCGCTTTTATTTTGCAATAAAGAAAGTAATACAAAGGCTGCCATAATCAACAGGATGGATTCTTTTTGAAGCAGTACCAATAACAGGACGGATGTAAGGATCAACAAATAACGGTATTGATTATTTTTCCAGCTGAAATCTTTAAACTTCAGAGCCATAAGCGGTATTTCAGCAATAAGCAAATAAGACATCAGAACACAGTAGCCAAGGATAAAATACAGATTGTTTATCAGCGGAAATAAAAAAGAATCCGGGTCAAGTGCAATCAAATTAAACGAAGCTACGATCATTGCATTGCTGGGAGTAGGCACGCCGAAGAAACGGTCGCTTTGACGGGTGTCTAAATTGAATTTTGCCAAACGAACGGCAGAAAACATTGCAGGTAAAGTGCCGATAAATAAATAAAAACTAAAGGCCGAAGTTTCAAATAAATTAATTTTTGAGATGTGCTCATAAGGCACTCCCGCTAAAATAGAAGCAATAATATACGTAAGCATGATGCTAGGTAAAATGCCAAAGCTTACTACATCTGCCAAGGAATCTAACTCTTTACCAATAGGAGAGGACACATGCAGCAGACGTGCAACAAAGCCATCAAAAAAATCAACAATAAGCGCAGCTCCTATGCACAGAGACGCTTCGGTTACCTTGCCATTCAGTAGTAATAATATGCCCCAAAAACCAAATCCTAAATTTAAACAGGTAAGTGCGTTGGGTATGTTTTTTTTGATCATAATCAGATTGCGCAAAAAGGGTTATTTTTCTTTTCAAATTTAATGGTTGTAGTTGGTCCGTGGCCCGGGAAAACAACAGTGTCATCAGGTAATACAAATAATTGTTCGTGAATGCTTTTGATCAAGGTATCATAATTTCCTCCCGGAAGATCGGCTCTACCAATGCTGCTCCGGAATAAAACATCGCCTGATAAACATATTTTTTCTTCTTTATTGATAAAAGCAATATGTCCGGGTGCGTGGCCTGGTACAAATAAAATATCGAATTCCATTGTGCCAACGACAATTTTATCGCCCAATTTAAGTAATCGATCGGGTGTAGCAGGAGTATATTTATTGAAGCCGTAATTAGGTGCATAGGCACCTACAGACTGCAGGGTTGGTAAGTCCAGGTGGAAAATTTCAAAAGGTACCTTGAATGTTTCTTTAACAAAATAATTACCCAACACATGATCTATATGTCCGTGTGTATTTACCAGTAATTGAACAGATAAATTGTTTTTTTTGATATAATCCACCAATTCCTGTTGTTCGGATAATTCATAACAACCCGGATCTACAATCATGCAGGCACCTTCATCGTCGTAGACAACATAAGTATTTTCCTGAAGAGGGTTAAATGTAAGTGTTTTAATGTGTATCATAAATGCAAAAGAATTAACAAAAATGGATTAAAACGAATGAATAATCAAAAGAAGCAGGTTAATTTAGCATAATGAAGCAGGTAGATTATATTATTGTTGGCCAGGGCCTTGCAGGTTCGTGCTTAATTCAAACTTTACTACATGAAAAACAGACGGTTAAAGTTATTGCGAGCGCTACAAAAAAACCTTCTTCTGAAATTGCTGCAGGTTTATATAATCCGGTCACAGGTAAAAAAATGCTTTTGACCTGGAATGCCAAAATTCTGTTTCCCTTATTAGAAGAATTCTATAAAAAAGTTGAAAAGGAATTTCAAACACGAATTATATATCCGAAGAAAATATATCGTCCTTTTGCAGACATTCAGTCTCAGAATGATTTCTGGATAAAACCATCCGATGAGATCAAAGCCTTTGCAGAGCCAGAACAAGATAGTAAACAATACGAACCGTATATCAATAATCCCTTTGGTGGCTTATCTACAAAGCAATCCGGCTATGTGGATGTGAAAGCATTTTTAGATGTGATCAAACAGCAATTACTTGCTACAGATTCTTATACAGCAGAGACATTTGATTACAATGCGTTGACCTTTGATAACAACAAGGTGCAGTATAAAGATACGGAAGCGAAGCGTATTATATTTGCAGAAGGATATCACAACACAAATAATCCGTTTTTTAATTGGGTGCCCGTTAAAGGAATGAAGGGCGATGTACTTACTTTGAAAATAGAAGATTATCCGATAAACGATGTGGTGAACAAGCACTTCTTTATCATTCCGCTTCCCAATGGCACGTACCGTATGGGATCTTCATATATAAATAATTTTGAAGATGATTTGCCAACAGAAGCAGGTTTAAAAGAGATCACCGCGGGTGCACATACGATATTGAAGAAACCATTCGTTGTACTTGAACAAAAAGCCGGAATCAGACCAACAATTGCAGACCACAGACCCATTATTGGTGAGCATCCGGAACAGCCGTTAGTACTCATTTTTAATGGATTGGGAACGAAAGGTGTTTCGATCGCTCCGTATGCTGCAATTGAATTGACAAAATTCCTGGTACTGGGGCAAGAAATTAAAGAATCTATATCTGTGAACCGATTTTATTATTTATATTCAAATCAAAAAAGTAGTCAATAAATGCAACGTACCCATACAGGTATATTAACGTGTGCCCTTTTATTTTTTCTGTTTAATTCTCTTACATCTGTTGCGCAGATGTCCCAAGATCAGTTTGGGAAAAATCGAATTCAATACAAACAGTTTCAATGGAAATTAATTTCTACAGAGAACTTTGATGTTTACTATTATTTTGAAGGAGAATCATTAGCACCGATTGCAGCAACGCATGTTGAATCTGTATTCAGAAAATTAGAGTCCGCATTGGGCTATTCCAGTTATAATAAAACCAAAGTTCTGATCTATAATTCTATTTCAGATCTACAGCAAAGTAATATTGGGTTACAGCATTCATCATCTGTTGGTGGATCTACAAACCTTGTAAAGCCAACTGTTGAGGTTGCTTTTACAGGCGACTTGATGACATTTAGAGAAGACTTAACAGAAGGAATTGCCCGTACCTGGCTTAAAGTGATTTTGTTTGGCGGCAGTTTCAAAGAAGTATTGCAAAGCTCGTACTTTTTATCCTTGCCGGAATGGTATGTGAATGGAGCATCCGAATATATAGCCAAAGGATGGAACAGAGAAATGGATAACTACATGCGCGATTTGGTTATCAATAATAAATTACGAAACCCATCTTCATATTCCGGAGATGAAGCAAGATGGATCGGGCAATCCGTATGGCAATTTATATCCGATCGCTATGGTCCGGATATGGTCACAAATATTCTGCAGATTACACGTATTTACCGAAGTGATCGCGCTTCGATTGAAGCAGCAACAGGAAATTATTTCCAGAGTTTTATTGACGATTGGAAATTATACTATCTGGAAAAATCTGCCGAGTTAGATGGAGCTGTAAAGTTTGATACAACATATAAATCGTTGAACGGCGCGAATTATAAAGGACGTGATCTTACAACACCTGTTATAAGCTACGATGGTAAATATGTTGCGTATTCTACAAATTACAAAGGACGATTCAATGTGTTCTTAGTGAATACCAAAACAAAGAAAAGAAAAAAAATATACGCCGGTGGTTTTAAATTAAATGATCAGACACCATTGACACATAACCCTCAATTAGCATGGAGAAGCGCAACTGAGCTGACCTCGGTTACTGTTAAAAGAGGGAAAATTATATATCGTTCATACGATGTCGTTTCTCACCAAAAGGAAACAAGAGAAGTTCAGGTATTTCATCAGATCAATAGTTTTTCTTTCAGTAGTGATGGAAAGTTTTTGGCTTACAGTGCTGATGAAAAAGGACAAACAGATATCTGGCTTTACGATATTGATCGCGCTAAATATCTAAAAGTGACCAATGACGAATACGACGATCATTCGCCAAAATTTGGTCCGGGCAACAATGTCATATTCTCTTCAAATAGAAATGATGATACGCTCTCTATGTTTACGAAGTATCAATCTGCACCAAACTATTCATTGTTTATATATAAACCCGGCGCAAAATCTGTAAAACGAATAGCTGCACAAGGTTGTAATTACACGCATCCATCATTTATAAATGCAACAACAATCATTTATCTGAATGACGATAATGGTGTTCAAAATTTATATATGCAGGATCTTACAACAGGAAAAGCAAAAGCGCTCACAAATAATTTGACAGATATTTTGGAATACGATGTAAATGCTTCCAATCACCTGCTGACTTTTATTGCACGTTCAAAAGGTAAAGAGAAAGTATTTTTGGATACAACGTTTTCAATTAAAAATACCGTTCAAATAACGGGCAAGACAGAACAGTCTGACGTTACAAGAAAAAAAATTCTGCCTCCTGAAAAACCAAAACAGAGCAGTAATTTTATTACTCCGCAGAAGAAGACAAACGATGATGATATTGATCTGGATAAAGTATATTTTGAATCCGACACAATATTAAAATTGCCTAAGAAAATAGTTCCGGTTGTTGCAGATAATAAGCTTCCGCCTAAAAGAGCCATCGTAAAAACATCCGGTCCATACGATTATAAAAATTTATTTGGAACCGACATCGTTTCATCAACACTTCAAGTGGATCCGTTAAGAGGTTTTGGTTTGTTGTTCGAATCAAAAATGTCAGATCTTATGTGCAATCACAAAGTCGATCTTGGTTTTTTTGGTATTGCAGATTTGAAAAGCAGCAGCATTTATGGTGAATACCTGTATTTGAAAAGACGTGTGGATATGGGCGTTCGCTTCGATCGCATTACGTATTTCCCTACCGATGGAAATATAAGCCAACGTTACGTTACCAATACATTGCTATCAAAATTTTCATATCCGCTTTCTGTATACAGCAGAGTTACAGCTGCACCTTTTATAACAGCAACACGCTTTTCAGACGTGTCAGATTATACAACGGTAATAGGTTATCAAGATGCAAAGCGTTTATATGTTGGCGCGAAATTCGAATTTGTATATGATAATACAACCAGTTCGGGTATGAATATGATTGAAGGTACAAGAGCAAAACTTTCCTTTGATAAATATATCAATACAACTTCACCGGATGGTAATTTCAATCGATTTAATATAGATATCCGCAGATATCAAAAAATTCACCGCGGCGCTATTCTAGCATTGAGAGGTTCATTAGGCAGATCATTTGGGCAAGCACCACAAAAATATATATTTGGCGGTATGGACAACTGGCTGTTTAACTCTACGGGCACCGGTGGTGTAACAAATCCCTTGACAATTGCTGCGGGAGCTGATAATACAGACATTATGTTTGCCAAGTATGTAACCAATGTTCGTGGTTTTAAATACAATGCTCAATCAGGCGAAAGTTACTTTTTGATAAACGCAGAATTTCGATTGCCGATTATCAAGTACTTCTATAGCGGGTCAATATCATCCGCGTTCTTACGCAATTTTCAATTTGTAGCATTTACAGATGTAGGTGCAGCCTGGTATGGCGCGAGTCCGTTTAATGGAAATAACAGCTTAAATAAAACCGTTACAAAAGGAAAATCATTTGAGACAGAAGTAAATAATTACCGCAATCCATTTTTATACGGATATGGATTGGGGGCGCGTACATTTTTATTTGGATATTATATAAAGGCTGATGTAGCTTGGGGTATACAAGATAGTGTTCAGCTAAACCCGCAATTCTACTTTACATTCGGCTACGATTTTTAACAACATGTTTTATGAAAAGGAAAATAATTATTGGGATCGGTATACTTATCCTTGCTATTATTTTTACACTTCAGCTAACAAATAAAAATTATTATTATAAAACACTTTGGTATAATATGCCGGGTATTTTTGATAAGGACATTTTTGAATCCAGAACAATTCAGACATCTGCTCAGCAACAAAACTGGAGTTATGCATTCGGTTATTCAGGCAATACCATTTCAAAGGAATTGGTTGATAGTCTGAAAAAATATGAAGCAATCTCCTTACTGTTTATTCAGCACGATTCGATTTTAATTGAAAAATATTTTGAAGGAGCCGGAGATTCTACGCGAAGCAATTCGTTTTCTGTATCAAAAAGTTTTATCGGCGCACTTATTGGCAGAGCAATTAAGTTAGGTTTTATAAAATCAATTGATCAGCCTGTTGCGGATTATATACCCGAATTTAAAGAAGGGGAAAAGAGTAAAATAACGATTCGCCATTTGCTCACTATGAGTTCAGGACTTGATTGGGATGAAGCGTATAGTAGTTTGTTCAGTCAAACCACCGAAGCATATTACGGTACAGAACTGGAGAAGCAAGTATTGTCGTTATCGGTGAAGAAACAACCCGGAAAATATTTTGAATATAAAAGTTGTGATACAGAAATTCTTGCGATTCTGTTACAACGGACAACAGGCATGAATGTCTCTGAATTTTTATCGAAAGAATTGTGGGGGCAAATGGGAGCGTCTGAAGCAAGCTGGAGTCTTGATCATACAAACGGAATAGAGAAGGCGTATTGTTGCATGTATGCTACAGCTAAAGACTATGCAAGGCTTGGTTCTTTATATCTGCACAAAGGAAATTGGAAAGGACAACAGTTGATTGATTCAAGTTATATTCGGCAGTCTGTTACAGCCACAGGTTTATTAGACCCTAAAACAGAAAAGCCGACAAACTGTTATGGTTTTCAATGGTGGATCGTAAACGATTATAAAGGCATTTCTGCTTTTTATATGCGAGGTATTTTAGGACAGAATGTGGTTGTTATTCCTTCTATGGATATGATCGTAGTGAGGATGGGGCATAAGCGTGGAGCTAAGATCGGTATGCACTATACGGAGATGTATGCTTTGCTGGATGAGGCGTTGAGAATAAAATAATAAAAAAAGTATCTTTAGTTGCCGTGGTTGTGTCTTTTCGATCAACCACCAGCCAAATGAAATAATAAAAGTGAATTGCATAAAAAAATCCCGTCCCGATAGCTATCGGGACGGGATTTTTTTATTAGTGAAAGAAAATTATTCTTTTCCGCTGCCGGCAATAGAATCGCGCATGCCGGTGTCAGCTTGAATATTTTTCATTTTATAATAATCCATGATTCCTAAGTTGCCGCTTCTGAATGCTTCAGATATAGACTTAGGAATTTCTGCTTCTGCTTCAATTACTTTTGCACGTGCTTCCTGTGCTTTCGCTTTCATTTCTTGCTCAAGAGCTACAGCCATTGCTCTGCGTTCTTCTGCTTTAGCCTCTGCAACTTTTAGATCGGCATTTGCCTGATCAATCTGTAGTTTTGCACCAATGTTCGCACCTACATCGATATCTGCAATATCGATCGAAAGAATTTCAAATGCAGTTCCTGCATCCAATCCTTTTGAAAGGACAAGCTTAGAAATTTTATCCGGGTTCTCCAGAACTTCTTTATGTGATCTGGAAGAACCGATTGAGGTAACGATACCTTCACCAACACGGGCAAGAATTGTTTCTTCGCCGGCACCACCTACTAATTGTGCAATATTTGCTCTTAACGTTACACGTGCTTTTGCAATCAACTGAATACCGTCCTGTGCAACAGCAGCAACGTTTGGTGTATTGATCACTTGCGGATTTACAGAAGTCTGAACCGCTTCAAATACATCTCTACCTGCAAGGTCAATCGCTGTAGCTTGTTTAAATGTTAATGCAATGTTTGCTTTGTCTGCAGAGATCAATGCTTTAATAACATTGGGTACATTACCACCAGCCATAAAGTGTGTCTCCAGATCATTTGCCGTTAACTGTATGCCAGCTTTGGTTGCAATAACCAATGATTCAACGATTATTCTTGGCGGTACTCTACGAATACGCATAAAGATCAATTGTGCTAAACCAATACGGACACCTGAAAAGATGGCCATGATCCAAAGATTGAATGGCACAAAATATAAAAATAAGAAAAAGCCGAACACGGCTAAACCGACAATAATCAATGGTGTTAACATAAGTATAAATTAAGATTCAAAAGTTTCTACTATTATTTTCAATCCTGAGATCTGTATGATTCGAATGGAAGTTCCGGCATCAGCATAATGGCCAAGTGTTTGAACTTCATATTCTGTATCGCCAAAATTTGCTTTGCCAACAGGCCTTAATGCAGACTTTGTAACACCTACATCCCCCACAGACAAATGGTTTAACAAGTTTTCATTTACTTTATTGGTCATGGTATCTTTTAAGGACATACCAGACCATACATCGAATTTCAACATCACATAAAAGAGAATGCCGAATAACGCTAAGCTAATACTTAATGCAATATTACCGGCAGTGCTTCCTTCGTCTACATATATTTTAACAATACCCAATATACTGAATGCAGCACCAATAAAACCAACAAAGGTCGTTCCCGGAATAAAGATTACTTCTCCGACAATGAAAGCAATTCCAATAAGAATCAGTACAATGGCTATTGTCATGAGATAAATATACTGAAATTAAATTATTCCAAAATGAAGAAATTAATATGCTCTTGCAAACAATACACGTTGTGCAGAAGGTTTTCCGGTAACCATACAAACACCTGCTTCAGATTTAACATCTAAAGGGATACAGCGAATGGTTGCTTTTGTTTCCTCTTTTATTTTTTCTTCTGTTTCAGAAGTGCCATCCCAATGTGCTAAAATAAAACCAGGTGTTTCATCCAGCATTTTTTTGAATGTTGCATAATCATCCGCAATCAATGTATTTGCTTCACGATATGCCAATGCTTTTTTATAAATGTTCTCTTGAATTTCTTTTAATAGATTTTCAATACGATCAACCAGGCCTTCTTGCGGAACAGTAGTTTTTTCTTTCGTATCTCTGCGCGCTAATTCTACCGTGCCGTTTTCCAGATCGCGTGCACCAATAGCAATGCGCAATGGAATTCCTTTTAATTCATATTCTGCAAACTTAAAGCCCGGAGAATATTTATCACTGTGATCAAACTTCACGCTGATGTCTTTCGCTTTCAGCGCTGCAATCACAGGCTTAAGTTTCTCATCGATCTGATCCAGTTGTTCTGCAGTTTTAAATATCGGAACAATTACTACCTGAATGGGAGCCAGCAATGGAGGTAACACTAGACCTTCATCATCTGAGTGCGCCATAATCAATGCACCCATCAAACGCGTACTCACACCCCATGAAGTCCCCCAAACATAATCCAAACCACCTTCTTTTGCTGCGAATTTAACATCAAATGCTTTCGCAAAATTCTGTCCTAAGAAGTGAGAGGTTCCTGCCTGCAATGCTTTACCATCCTGCATCAATGCTTCTATGCAATAGGTCTCTTCAGCACCTGCAAAACGTTCGTTTGCAGATTTAATACCTTTATGCACGGGCATCGCCATGTAATTTTGGGCAAATTCTGCATACACATTAATCATTTGTTCTGTCTCTTCAATAGCTTCCTGCTTTGTAGCATGCGCCGTATGACCTTCCTGCCACAAGAATTCTGTTGTGCGTAAAAATAAACGCGTACGCATTTCCCAACGTACTACATTGGCCCATTGATTAATTAGTAAAGGAAGATCTCGATAAGATTGAACCCAGGTTTTATAGGTGTTCCATATTACCGTTTCACTCGTCGGACGGATAATCAATTCTTCATCCAACTTCGCTTCCGGATCTACAACAATGCCTTTGCCATTCTCATCGTTCTTCAAACGATAGTGTGTAACTACCGCACATTCTTTTGCAAAACCATCAACGTGTGCTGCCTCCTTGCTTAAATACGACTTGGGTATGAATAAAGGAAAATATGCGTTGCTATGACCCGTGTCTTTAAATTTCTTATCTAATACCGCCTGCATTTTTTCCCAGATGGAATATCCATAAGGCTTGATGATCATACAACCTCTAACAGGTGCATTTTCAGCTAAATCGGCTCTTTTTACTAACTCATTATACCATAACGAATAATCTTCGCTGCGTTTTGGTAGTCCTTTACTCATCTTATTTTACTTCATTTTGAATAGGATACAAAGATAGTTTTTTTGTATTGTATTCATATCTAGTTCTCTTTTAATTAACTGGTGTATGAAAAGTGAATTTGTCAAAATAAAAATATTGAATTATGCCATAAAATGAATTAAATTTGATTCTAAGCATATGTATGTGTTCGATATGAAGAATTTATTAGCAGTTGTACTTTACCTCATCGTTACTGTTGGTTTAAGAGCCGAATCGTCTAATATACAGCTTGCAATTGGTGATAAAGCTCCGGACTTTACCGTTACGGACCCAATGGGTAAACCCATTACCCTTTCTACATTCAGAGGCAAATTGGTATTGGTGAACTTCTGGACTTCAGCATGTATGCCGTGCAGAGTAGATCACCCCGCTCTATATAAAATGTATAATACCTATAAAACCTTTGGTTTTGATGTGATCAGTGTTTCTTTAGATACAAAAAAAGATCAGTGGACACAAGCCATTCGATCCGATCAGATTACCTGGCCCAATAACGGCATTGATCTGCAAGGTTGGAATAGCAAATTGGTTAGTTTATATAATTTGAAAGGTACACCAAGTAGTTTTTTGATCAGTGAAGAAGGAGTGATTCTTCAGATAAATCAGGATGAAATTGCACTGGAACAAACCGTGCATTATCTGATCTTTGATCAACCGCGTTTTTATCCGGTGGTTGCTTCCGATAAAATATATTTTAATGTGATCTCTAAATACAGTATTGTAGATGGCAATGGTAAAACTGTTTTGAAAGGCCGCGCGAAGGAAATTGCTATTGATGTATTGCTACCCGGCGAGTACACATTGACCTATGAAACTAAAAGCGACCGGTTTTTAAAAGTAAGACCTGCTACACCTCCTGTAACGTTTTATCCATCAAGGGTTGAAGATGTAGTTACCTTGTCGACAGAATCCGATTATTACATATACAATCAACGGGGTAAACTGGAGATGAAGGGAAACGGTACAACGATTGACGTCAGTAAATTACCTTTAGGCGTATATTATTTGAGTGTGAACGGAAACGTTCAATCTTTTTTTAAGAAATAAAATTTTCCTTTTTTAAGCGCTGGAGCAGATCTTCAGGCTTTAATTTATTGGTGCTGAAAATAAGTTTGGCTTGTTCGTAATATGGTGCACGTTCTTTATATTTTGCTTCAATAAAGTCCAATATCTGTTTGTGTGTTTTCCCTTTTAACATCGGCCTGTTCTCGCCGCCGTGCCCAAACAATCTATTAGCTAATTCATCTGTCGTTGGATTAATAAAAATAGTTAATCCATGTTTTTTCATTTCAATCATGTTATCGAAATAACAGGGAACGCCGCCACCAGTTGAGATGATGGTATTTTTAAGATCAAATGTATCCTGCAGTACAGAGTGCTCTAATTCTCTGAAATAGTTTTCACCCTTATCCGCAAAAATTTCTTCTATGGTTTTATTTTCCTGCGCACAAATTTCGTCGTCCATATCAAAATAGGAGTACGTTAATTTTTGAGCAAGCGTCTTACCAATCGTTGATTTTCCTGAGCCCGGAAGCCCGATAAGATAGATGAGCATAGTAAAGGTAAAGTTATTTGAGACGGACTCTAGGGTCGATCATCGCGTAGAAGATATCTACAAATATATTCGTAATAATAAATACAAGTGCAACAAATATGGTAGCGCCCATAACCACAGGGAAGTCAAGACTTAATACTGCATTGATTGTAACAGAACCTAAACCTTTCCAACCGAAAATGCTTTCAACAAAAAAGGCACCCGCCATTAAAGAAGCCAACCAACCTGATACAGCGGTGATAACGGGGTTGAGCGCATTTTTCAATGCATGCTTAAATATGATGGTATAATATCCCAGACCTTTTGCTCTTGCAGTACGGATGTAATCCTGAGAAAGAACTTCAAGCATGGAACTGCGTGTTAATTGTATAATGATGGTCATTGGACTTAATCCCAATGTGATGGTAGGCAATATTAAATTCTTAAGCTTTAATTGTCTGTCGCCATAAATGTTGTTTTCCCATAAACTTCCTGAGGCATTAAGGCCTGTGTAGTCAGATAGTAAATCTCCAAAGATCATCGCCATTAATGCGCCGAAAACAAAAGACGGCATCGAGATGCCAATAACAGAGAAGGTGATAATACTATGATCTAAAAGACTGTTTTGACGAATGGATGCAAAAATACCCATACAAATACCAACCATTGTTGCAAAGGCCATCGCAGAAAGTGCCAGCCAGAATGTTCCTTCTACATTTTCTACAATAATTTCACTGACTAGTTTATTACTCTGGAATGACCTGCGAAGGTAAGGTGTTTTCCAGACCAAAACATTTGAGCCAAGCGGAACAAGTGTAGTGTAGTTATATTTTACTTTATTGGCAGGTGTATTTTCATGTACAGAAAGTACAGATAAGTCGTTGATATAGTGGAACAATTGTTTGTGCACAGGCAGATCTAAACCCAATTCTTTAGAAATCGCTTCGCGGGTCGCAACATCTGTACGCTGCCCCGCCATCATATTTACAGGATCTCCCGGCAAAACGTTGAATATAAAAAATACAACAACTACCGCTCCTAGTAGTACTAGAAATCCATATAAAATTCTTTTTATAAGGAATTGAATCATGAAAAATTAATAGGAACTAAGTAGATATATTTTCAATTGACGGCGAATTTTTAATTCTTATTGTATGTAAAGATACAATACTGATTTATTTGACTAAAGGTTTTGCAAAACCCAATTTAATTAGACAAAAAACAGAATAATTTATCATATCCTGATAATTGGCATCAATTCCTTCGGAAATGAGGGTTTTTCCCAAATTATCTTCGATCTGTTTTACACGCAATAATTTCATTAAAATAATGTCGGTGATGGAACTGACACGCATTTCTCTCCATGCTTCACCGTAATCATGATTTTTTTTCATCAGCAGGTCAAGCGTCTCATTCGCATAGATATCATACAATTCAGATACTTTTTCCGGTGCAAGCTCCATACTATCTTCTGAAGTCATCTTCATTTGGATCAAAGCAATGATGGAATAGTTGATAATTCCCTTAAACTCATCTGAAATGTCTTCATTCACCAGCATAGTTCCTTTTTCCTGAATAGAACGGATACGTTGTGCTTTGATAAAGATCTGATCGGTGATGGAAGGCAAACGCAAAATGCGCCACGCTGTTCCATAATCCGTAGTTTTATCTATGAATACTTTTTTACATCGTGCGATAACTTCTTTGTATTCCTGAGCAGTTTGTTGCATCTGTATGAATTCGTAAATTGGAGATAAATTGCTTAACGATCTATAGCTTGAAAGATTTTAAAGATACATTTTTTTACAGAAAAACAACATCTTCATCGAGGGGAAAACTTATAGACTGGAGTAAACCTACCGTAATGGGGATTATAAATGTTACACCGGATTCTTTCTTTGACGGTGGAGTAAATAATTCGGTCGCTGCTGCACTGGATAAAGCCTCTCAGATGGTTGCAGCCGGCGTGGACATTATTGATATAGGCGGCTATTCGTCTCGTCCTCAGGCGATAGATATTTCTGAAGAAGAAGAAATTGCGCGGATCGTACCGGTAATAAATGCCATAAAGCAACAACATCCTTCCGTGCTGCTTTCCGTTGATACCTTTAGAGCTGCTGTGGCACAGAAAGCCATTGAAAATGGTATTGATATTGTGAACGATATAACTGGAGGTGTATTGGATGCAGATATGTTTGATGTGGTTGCAAAAGGTAACGTTATCTATTGCATGATGCACATGCGCGGTACACCCCAAACAATGACACAGCAAACTGATTATCAAAATTTGGTGTCTGAGATCATGCAATTTTTTATTGAGCAATTAAAAAAGGCTAGGGATAAAGGCATTAAAGATATTCTTCTGGATCCGGGTTTTGGATTTGCGAAAACACAAGAGCAGAATTATCAATTATTAAAAGAGCTGGATGTATTTAAAATTTTCGAATTGCCACTGCTAATTGGAGTTTCAAGAAAATCAATGATCTATAAGACGTTAAATACAAGCGCTGCTGCAGCATTAAATGGAAGTACCGTGTTGCATACCATCGCTTTACAAAAAGGAGCACATATATTCAGGGTGCATGATGTGGAGGAAGTCAAAGAAGTCTTTGAATTGGTAAAGAATCTGTAACTTCAGGCATAAATAATCTAAAAAGCAGCGTGTTTTTAATACATTTGTATAGATGAGTTTACTTTTCCAAATATTCTTTATTGAAGTATCCTGGATTGATATTCTGGATATACTAGTAGTGTCTATAATAATTTATAAATTATATAAGTTATTAAAAGGCGGAGTAGCAGTTAAGATATTTTTGGGTATTCTATTTACGTATGCCGTTTTTTTAATTGTAAAAGCATCTGGAATGGAGCTGTTACGCTCTATTTTAGGGCAGTTCATGGGGGTTGGTTTTTTGGCTGCATTTATATTGTTCCAACAGGAGATCCGGAAGTTTTTGCAAATGATCGGAAAAAATACGGCGCAGAATAACAATCTTATTAAAGACTGGTTTTCGAAAACAAAACCCGGTGCACGGTCAGAATTAAATCTGGCACCTATTATTGATAGTGTGAAGATCTTTTCACAAACCAATACCGGCGCATTGATTGTATTCAGAAAAACATCCGAACTACGTTTTTATTCTGAATCCGGAGACAACCTGGATGCAGAATTAAGCAAACGGTTACTGATCTCTATTTTTCAAAAGAACAGTCCCTTGCATGACGGCGCTGTAATCATTTCAAACGGCAGGATCAAAGCTGCAAGATGTATCATACCTGTTTCAGAAAACGACAAGATCCCCGCACATATGGGCTTGCGTCACCGTGCAGCGATCGGACTTACAGAAGTTACAGATGCGGTTGTATTGATTGTTTCGGAAGAAACAGGAAGTGTTTCCATAGCATACAACGGAGAGATTTATTACAACCTCAACAAAAGCGAGATCAGAGGTAAACTTCGTTCATTCATGTATGATAACGAGGAACAGATCGCATACGAAGTGAAAAATATTCGTTTCGAAACGTCGAATTAATTAAGGTTTTTTGTTTGATGGACTCTTTGATAGAGCGGATTCGTCCGACCACTTTTTTGTGGTCCGACGAATGGAGGATTATTTTTAATTAAGCCCCCCAAATTAAGCGAACCCTTCAACGGCCTCATTTCAAATTTTAGCTTATTGAAATCAGCCTTGATTTTTTGGTTCTTTTGTATCATAGCCTGTCCCGCCTTAGCGGGAACAAAAGAACATAAGAATAAAAAAGAAAGATGGATTGAATTAAGAGAGGAGAACTGTTTATGTCTAACTTTATTTAGAAGAATCCCCTAACAAATACTTCCTTCTGGTCTCATTGATCAGAAATTTTTTCTGCTCCGTAAAAGAATTTGGGTGCATCTGTTCAAATTCCACCTTCCAGATGTTCCAACGATCCGGTTCTTGTGCAAAAAATGCCACAGAATCAATTTTCTTCTTAATACAATACTCTTCAAATGTCATGATGCAAGATTACAAAAAAATCCTGTTTTGAAGCAGGAGATATAATATTTTAAATTAATTCAAACATTTGATTCTGTATTCACGTAAGTTTTCAGGGAAACAATGATTGAAAAAATAAGATAGTTCAAAGTGGGCTAGGGATGGTTACTTTTTCGGCCATTTTGTGTATTAAGAAGAAGAAGTTAATTTAAAAGACGCAATATTCTGGTTTTCAATTCATCAAACCTCTTAAAAAGCCAGTTTAATACAACAAATTGAATAAATATTTGTACTAAATCAATAAATAATTGGTGTAAGGTTAGGGACTAATTCATAATAATTATGTAATTTGACCTCTAAATACCACTTTATCAATACCCAAAAACCAGTATTATCTAATTAATTAGAAAATATATACATTATGAAAAGGCTCATATTAATCTTAGTTTCGATTTTTTCAATTGTGTTTGCTTCGCAGGCAGCGCCCACTACATTTACTGTAAACAGTAATACAGATGCGGGTACGGGAACAGGTACAACAGGTGATTTAAGATATTGTATCAATCAGGCAGCTGCTACTGCTGTTGGTCCCCACACAATTATTTTCAGCACTGCTATGACAATCACGATCAACAGTGATTTGCAGATCAATGCAGGAAATCATAATGGTATTACTATCAACGGTTTTGTAGATGGTCTTGATGGTCCGGATGTTATCATTAGAAGTGGCGGTACATTAAATAACCAAATGGTATTCAATGCAACAGTTGCCCCGGTTATTTATGGCCTTGTATTTCAGAATTTAGATTACGGAATTCATTTTAATGGTGTAATCAATGGTACTGTAAAAGGCTGTTATTTTGGTTCAGACGCTACAGGTACTGCTATTGTAAATGGTATTAACCAGGCTGGTGTATTTATTGAAAAAGGTGGGCTAAGTACAGCTGCGGCAAATACAGCAGCTAATATTGTCGGTGGTTTGGGAACGACGCTTCCAAACGGCTTAACTACATTCTCAAACAACAGCGAAAGATGTATTTTTGTTGGTTGTGCACAAAAAACAAATGCAGGCGCAGGTGTACGGGTACCAGCATTACTTGTAAGAGATGTTGGTGCAACACAGGTTGTAAATAACTATTTTGGTATTGATGCAACAGGTACTGTTAAATTAGGAAACGGTAACCAAACAACTAAAATGCCATTGGCACATTCAAACATCTACATGAATGATGCTATTAACTCAGTAATCGATCGAAATGTAATTGCCGGAGCAACAGGTTCTGGTATACATTTGGAAAACTGGTGTAACAATACAAAAATCAAAGGGAATAAGATTGGTACAAACGCGGCAGGTACTGCAGCTTATAATAGCACAACACCTTCACTTTCATTCAGCAATGAGGCTACAGGTATTTTTATTCAGGGAGGTACAGGTTTTGTAATTGGTTATGATGGTGGTACGCTTGCAAATGAAAGAAATATTATTTCCGGTAATGGAGGTGCAAAACACAACAACTGGCAACAAACTTGTGATGGCGGTTTTAGTGATTACAACCAATTCGGTATTTACGCAGAAAGTGTAGGCAACTCAACATTTAAAGGTAATTATATTGGTACAGATGTTACAGGTAATTCCAGCGGTACAGGAAATGTATTTGGTAACAGAGCAGGGGGTATTAAAATAGTTTCTGTTGGTGGTGTAGGTAGCGGTACTTCTCAAAACAACATCATTGGTGGTGGCAATACAGCGAATGATCGTAACATCATTTCCGGTAACGGTTATTTATGGAAAGCAAACGATAATACATCAACATGTAATGGCGGTTCTCCAAGTCCATCTGGTATGGTTAGCGGTCCTGGTTTACTTTTACAATATGCAAACACTTCTGTAAACACTGTATCAGGTAACTACATTGGTTTAGGTGCAGATGGTTTAACTGCATTGGGTAATAATGCAAATGGTATCGAGATACAAGGTGCTGCTACAAATAATATTGGTACTGCAGGTGTACCTAACTACATCTGTAACAACACATGGGGTATTTTCCTTCAGGTAGATTTTGGTGCAACATATGTTCCTGCGACAAATAACACAATCGCTGGTAACGTAATTGGTCTTACACCAACAAATACAGTAGCAGGTAACGGTGTACGTACAGGCCTTACTGAAGGTGGTGGTATCGGTTTGCAAATGGGTGTAACGAACAACAAAATCGGTACAGCAGTAGCAAATGGCGGTAACGTGATTTCAGGCAATAAACTTGGTATCAGCATTGAAACAAATTCTGTAACAGCAGGTGCTACTGCACCTAATGGAAACACGATCTACAACAACATCATCGGTTTGGACCCGACAGGTACGACTGCTAAACCGAACACTTCTTTTGGTGTATTAATTGACATGGGTGCTCAAGGAACCGTGTTCCCATTCAACAACACAATTGGTGGTACAGGAGCAAATCAAGCGAACACGATTTCTTCGAATCAGCAAAGTGGTATTTACATAAGTAATGCAACTGCAATCACTGCAGGTACAGCAAACAATATTGTTGGGAATAAGATCGGTACAAATTCTGCAGGTTCAGGAAGTTTTGGTAACACGCTTCAAGGTATTGAAATTGTAAATGTGAGTAAAACAACAATTACATCTAATACGATTTCAGGTAACGACCAAAATGGTATTTCATTAACCGGTACGACTACAAATACAATTTCTTCGAACACCATTACAGCAAACTCAGTAAATGGTATTTTCTTATCAAGTGCTTCTTCGAATACGATTTCAAGCAACACAATCAACACAAATGCTTCAAACGGTATTGCTTTAACAGCATCTTCTTCAAATACGATTCAATTGAATACGATCAATTCAAATACGTCAAATGGTATTTCGCTGGCAGCAGCTTCTGCATCAAACATTATTGGAACAAATACAATCAATACAAACGGAGCAAATGGTGTGATTGTAAGTGGTGGTACTTCAATAAATAACGCTATTCATAAAAACTCATTCAGTTGTAACGTTGGCAGAGGTATTGTACTTGCTGGTGGTAATAATAATTATTCCGCACCGACAATTGCGGGTACGCAAACAGGAATTACCTGGACTGGTGGAACATATATAGAGGTTTATGAAACGGATGGTTGTGCAACCTGTCCTTCAGACCCTACACGTTTACAAGGTAAAACATTTATAAATGGAGGAACCTCTCCATACTTATTTGATGTAGCTGCTGGTTTTGATAAAACAAAAACCTATACAGCAATTGCACATCAATCAAGCAGTACTTCAACTGCGCATAACTCTTCAGAATTTTCTCAGTGTTATACACTTTGTCAAAATCCAACTTCAGTAACAATTACAGGTTCCCCATTAGCATTCTGCGCAGGTGGTTCAGTAACATTAACTGCTAACATCGTTGGCGGTTCAGGTACCGAAACATATGCTTGGGAAAAAGATGGTGTTGCAATTGGTGGAAATACAACAACATTGATAGCATCTGTATCCGGTTCTTACGTTGTAAAATATAGTTCTACTACAACGTGTAGTACAACACCATCTGCTGCTGTTACGGTAACGGTTAATCCAGTACCAAGCGTTTCAAATCAAACACCTGCTGCAATTTGTAGCGGAACGGCATTCAGTGTAACACCAACAGGTGTTCCTGCAGGTACTACATATACATGGGGTGCACCTACTGTTACTGGAGGTACGGTATCCGGTGCAACAGCACAAGGTACCGCTCAGACATCAATCAGTCAGACCATAACAAATACAGGTACAACGACTGCAACAGTTGTTTATACTGTAACTCCAGTATCAGGTACATGTACGGGTTCAACATTCACGGTAACAGTAACAGTTAATCCAAAAGCAACAGTTACAAATCAAACGCCAGCTGCAATTTGTAGTGGTGCTTCATTCAGTGTAACCCCATCACCAGTTCCTGCAGGTACAACATATACATGGGGAGCACCGGTTATTACAGGTTCAGTATCCGGCGCTACCGCACAAGGTACCGCTCAGACATCCATCAGTCAGACTATAACAAATAATGGTACAACAGCTGCAACAGTAGTTTATACAGTAACACCATTGTCAGGTACATGTTCAGGATCAACATTTACAGTAACAGTAACTGTTAATCCAAAAGCAACGGTAACAAATCAAACGCCGGCAGCAATTTGTAGTGGAACAGCATTCAGTGTAACCCCATCACCAGTTCCTGCAGGTACAACATATACATGGGGAGCACCGGTTATTACAGGTTCAGTGTCTGGTGCTACTGCACAAGGCACAGCTCAGACATCAATCAGTCAGACACTAACAAACAACGGTACAACAGATGCAACTGTAGTTTATACAGTGACACCAGTATCAGGTACATGTACGGGTTCAACATTTACTGTAACAGTAACGGTTAATCCAAAAGCAACAGTTACAAATCAAACGCCTGCTGCAATTTGTAGCGGAACAGCATTCAGTGTAACCCCATCACCGGTTCCGTCAGGTACAACCTATACATGGTCTGCTCCTGTTATCACAGGTTCAGTATCTGGGGCTACAGCACAAGGTACAGCTCAGACATCAATCAGTCAGACATTAATAAACAATGGTACAACGGATGCAACAGTTGTGTATACAGTAACTCCAGTATCAGGTACATGTTCAGGATCAACATTTACTGTAACAGTAACGGTTAATCCGAATGCAACAGTTGCAACTCAGACACCAGCTGCAATCTGTAGCGGAACAGCGTTTACGGTTACACCAACAAACGTTCCAGCAGGTACAACTTATACATGGGGAACTCCTAGTATTACGGGTTCAGTATCCGGTGCTACTGCACAAGGCACAGCTCAGACATCCATCAGTCAGACATTAACAAACAATGGAACAACAGTTGCAATAGTAGTTTATACAGTAACTCCATTGTCAGGTACATGTGCTGGTGCATCATTTACAGTTGGCGTAACTGTTAACCCGAATGCAACAGTAGCGGATCAGACACCGGATGCAATTTGTAGCGGTACTTCATTTAGTGTAACGCCAGCAAATGTTCCATCGGGTACAACATATACATGGGCTACTCCTGTTATTACAGGTACAGTGTCTGGCGCGTCAGCACAATCAACTGCTCAGACATCAATCAGTCAGACATTAACAAATACTGGTACAACAGCTGCTACAGTAGTTTATACAGTAACGCCAAAATCCGGTTCATGTGATGGAGCAACATTTACTGTAACAGTAACTGTCAATCCGACTCCTCAAGTTTCATCATCTGCTACAGGTTCAGTATGTAGTGGAGTAGCACAGAATTATACAATTACAGGTAATGTTCCTTCAAGCTTCACTTGGACAAGAGCAGTGGTAACCGGCATAGATAATAATCAGCCAGGATCAGGTTCTTCAAGCCCAATCACAGAGGCATTAACGAATTCAACGAATGCAGCAGTTAGTGTTGATTACATCATTACACCAACTTCTACAACAGGTTCTTGTTCAGGTACAGCATTTACATACACAGTTAGTGTTGATCCAAAGCCGGTTGCAACAATTACACCTTCTGGTCCAACAGCATTCTGTTCAAATCAATCTGTTGATTTAACTGCAAGCGCTACTGGGTTTACAGGCGGAACGGTTGAATGGTTCAATGGAAATACCTCTCTTGGGAATGCAAATCCATTGACGGTGTCTACTGCAGGTTCATATACGGTAGTATATACAAGCACTTCTTCTTGTGCAAGTTTACCAAGCGCAAGTACTTCGATCACAATCAATCCGGATAACTCACCGGTAGCAGTAGGTAATGATTTCTATTCATGTTCAGGTACAGCAACATTGGTAGGTAACATTCCTGCAAATGGTACAGGTACATGGACGGTATCACCTAATACAGCTGTAATTACTCCTGGTTCAACTCCGGGTACTGCAAATGCAAGTAATTTAGTTGATGGTACTGTATATACATTTACATATAAAATATCAGGTGCGTGTGGTGCTGAACCATCAGATGATGTTGTTGTAACTGCAGGTCTTACAGGATTTATCGTTACTGCAGATGGCCCGAAAGATACATTATGTGTTCTTACAAACAGAGATTTGACTGCTTCTGCGGTAGGTGGTTCTGGGAACTATTCTTATGTATGGGTGAGTTTAGATGGATCTTATTCTTCAACAGGTTCGAATGGAAATGTTACTGTACAACCTCCGGCAGGTGGTGAAACAACCTATACAGTGTATGTTATAGATAACGTGAATACAGGTTGTCAAACAGATGCTAAAGATGTTAAGGTTCATGCAGTAGAAGGTCAGGATTTGAATATTCCAAACTTGATCACTCCGAATGGTGACAACATGAATGATATATTTATCCTGAAAGATAAAGTAACAGGCATGGCAATCATCAAAGAAGGTTCGCATATCGAAGTAGTGAACCGTTGGGGAGCTAAAGTGTACGAAGCAAACAATTATGATAACAACTGGGTACCAAAAGATTTAACAGACGGTGTGTATTATTACCACATCACATCTAGCTGTGGCAACAAAGAATACAAAAGCTGGTTGCAGATTCTTGGAAATAAAAACAACTAATTCCGATTGGAATTACTTATAAAGCAGAAAGGCCTTCCTATTATAGGAAGGCCTTTCTGCTTTATAAGTATAATGTATTTAAGAGTTTAACGCATTCCAAAGTGCATCACTGGGAGTTGGAGCTTTTAAATTCATTTTTTCGCCTGTTACAGGATGCTCAAAGGAGAGTTTGTAAGAATGTAAGCAAATACCACCATCCGGGTTGCTGCGTGGCGCACCGTACTTTAAATCGCCTTTAATAATGCAACCAATGCTTGCCATCTGACAGCGGATCTGATGTGACCTTCCGGTAATGGGTTTCACTTCAATTAAAAAATACCGGTCACTTGATTTTAATAATGTATAGGAGAGCTCGCAATACTTACTTTCTTTGACTTCGGTTTTGTGCGCTTTGGCAATGTTTCGTTTGGAATCTTTTGTTAACCAATGTACAAGTTTGCCGGAAGGATTAGCAGGTTTTGTACCTGTAATCATCAAATATGTTTTTTGTATTTTTTTATCTGCAAACTGTTTATTCATCCGCTCCAATGCCTTGGATGTTTTAGCAAGCAGAACAAGGCCGCTTACAGGTCTGTCAATGCGATGAATAACACCAGCAAATACATTGCCGGGCTTATTGTATTTTTTTTTAAGGTACTCTTTTACGTGCTCGGAAAGTGGTGTATCACCCGTCTCATCTCCTTGGACCAACACGCCATTCTTTTTATTTACTGCAATCAAATGATTGTCTTCAAAAACAAGTGTGAAAAATTTTTCAAACTCGTCAATCGGATCAAAAGAAGGTTCTGTAGAATCTAGTAACATTCGTTTGCGTTTGGAAAGTCTTTTGACTTAACGTCTTCAATATAGGATGTAACTGCTGTACTGATTACAGATTGCAGATTGGCGTATGTTCTCAAAAAGCGCGGATGAAATTCATTGTTGATACCTAACAGATCATGTGTTACCAGCACCTGTCCATCTACGTCTGCACCTGCACCAATCCCGATGGTAGGTATTTGTAGTTGCCCCGTTACAATTTTTGATAAGGATGCAGGAATTTTTTCAAGCACCAAACCAAAGCAACCGCTGGCTTCTAATATCTGAGCATCTGAAATAAGTTTGTTTGCTTCTTCTTCTTCTTTGGCTCTTACTACATAGGTGCCAAATTTATATATGGATTGCGGCATAAGTCCAAGGTGCCCCATTACGGGTATACCGGCACTGATGATCCGTAATACAGATTCTTTAATTTCAACTCCACCTTCCATTTTAACTGCATGTGCTCCGGATTCTTTCATGATTCGGATGGCACTTCGCAATGCTTCTGACGAATTTCCTTGATAAGAACCAAAAGGAAGATCAACAACGACCAATGCTCTGTTGATTGCACGGATTACAGATGAAGCATGGTATATCATTTGATCCAGTGTGATCGGTAATGTAGTTTCATGACCTGCCATTACATTCGATGCCGAATCACCAACAAGAATTACATCAACACCCGCAGCATCAAGTATTCGAGCCATTGAATAATCATAGGCTGTTAACATCGATATTTTTTCACCACGATTCTTCATTTCCTGAAGTTGGTGTGTCGTTACTTTTTTAATATCACTTTTTGCAGTGGACATACAGTATTTCTTATATTTTTATAAAATTACTATTATTTTTTCAATCAATAAGTTATTATTACTAGAACATATTGTTTTTACTTCAACCGCTTTTTTAATTCTAACTTTAGAATATGTCCTATTCAATTGATTTTTTAACGCTATATATCAATAAACTTGGTGTGTGTGAATATGCGGATTCAAATACGACACTTTTTGAAAATCTAATTACGCAAAAAACAATTGAGAATATTCATGTAGACCAGCTTTTCAAAGGATCCAGATTCCATACTCCAATTATAGCCTGGCTTCAAAATGGCAATAATCAATTTTGGGAAGATGTAATTTATGATGTATTTAAATCATATGTTCTATCCATACAGCCCATTAAAACAGATACAATTGTAGCGGCTGTTACAATCCGTACATCCATTGTAACTCATAAAATTGATCAGCTGAAATATCAGTATAAATCAGCGTTAGAAAATGCTAATGTTGGCTTATGGGTGTGGATCGATACGGACAATGGCCATTCATGGTGGTCTGATTCGTTTTTAGCTTTGCTGGGTTATGTAAAAGGAGATATAGAACCGGGATTTCAAACAATGATTGATCTGATTCATCCGGATCATTTAGAAAGTTTTATGAATGTCATGAAGACGTTTTATGAAACAAAGGATACCTACACAAATTTTATAGAAGAAAAATTGGAAGTGAAGATGCGCACAAAAAGCGGCGCATATAAACATTTATTATTCACTTCGAAATCTGTTAAAGAAGATTCTGTTTTGCGATTTTCAGGAACAGTTGTGGACATTGATGTTTTAAAAAGCATTGAAGACAAACTGGTGCAGCGGGAGGCGCAATTGACGTTATCCATGGAAGCTGGTAACATGGGCACATGGTCATGGGATATTCAAACGAATAATGTTGTGTGGTCGGATTATGTATTAGAAATTTTTGGTTTGCAGAAGGACGAGTTTAAAGGAGATTATGAAAGTTATTTAAATCTGATTCCGGAAGAAGAGAGAGCGTCTGTAAAAGGTGCTATTGAAAAGGCATTGACGGATGAACATGGAAATTTTTCATACGAGCATTCTATTTATCTTTCCGATAAATCAAAGCGCTTATTATTCTGCAAAGGAAAAGTTGATCGCCTAAAAGGAATGCCAGTTAGAATGACAGGTGTTGTTTTGGACATCACCAGAGAAAATGAATTAAAAACATTACTTGGGCAAACCAAAGAACGCTACAAAGCAGTTATTGAAGCCATGAGCGAAGGCGTCATCATTATTGATCTGGTTGGAAAAATATTAGATCACAATACTGCTGCAACTACAATCATTGGATATGATAACGCAGTGCTGACCGGAAATGATTTTTCATTTGGTGAAGGTGTTGCAATCAAGGAAGACTTTACACCTTTTCCTATGGATGAATTTCCGGGAATACGGACATTATATACAGGGCTTGCCTATAAAAATATTACCTTAGGTTGGATTAAACCTTCGAAAGAAGTGGTTTGGTTAAGTATAAATTCAGAACCTGTATTAGATGAATTCGGAAGACAGGTTGCTGTAGTGTGCTCGTATTCAGATGTAACAGATAGATACATTTCGCTCAACAATCTTAAAATTAAAAACAGACAATTAGAAGATTTTGCTCACATTACTTCACATAATTTAAGATCGCCGATAAGTAATTTAAGTATCCTGTTGGATTATTTTGAAACATCAAAAAATGAAACAGAGCGAAATGAATATTTTCAGAATTTAAAACATGTTTCCGCTAATTTATTATCTACCATTCAGGTATTAGCAGAATCATTAAAAATACAGAAGGATTTTGTAGATGATGAATGTATTATTTCATTTCAAGAAATGTTTAACAATGTTGTAACGCTTTTGTCAGGACAGGTTAAAGAAGCAGATATGCAAATTGATGTTGATTTTTCTAATTGTCCTACCATATATTATTCACCTACATACCTGCAAAGTATTTTCATTAATTTACTTAGCAATGCTATTAAATACAGGTCTTCAGAAAGAAGATCAGTCATTAAAATTGAAACTTATTTTTCAGAAAAGCAGGAAACAGTTTTGTCAATATTTGACAATGGTATTGGCATAGATCTTGAAAAACACAAACATAAAATTTTTGGTCTGTATAAAACATTTCACGTCAATAAAGATTCCAGAGGCGTGGGACTTTATATGACTAAAAGACAAGTTGAAACCTTAGGCGGATCTATTTCAGTAGAAAGTGAAATAGATCGCGGCACAACATTCAAAGTAATATTTTAGATATATCTGTTTATTGTATGTTGAAATAAACATTGAAGGTAGTACCCTTGTTTAATTCAGTGTGAACTTCTATTTCACCACCTGCATTATCAATGATACGCTTAATGATGTATAAGCCAATACCGGTTCCTTCAACATGATTGTGAAAGCGCTTAAACATGGAAAATAATTTCGGTAAGTGAACAGAACTTATTCCTAAGCCATTATCCTGGATGCTTAATAAAACAGAGTCACCAACTTTTTTTGTAAAAATAGATATCTCTAATGTCCTCTCCGGATGCCTGTATTTAATGGCATTGCTGAGTAAATTATAAACAATGCTTTTGAAATTTTTAGTTGAAAAAATTAAATGATTGCATGCATTCGTATCTATAGTAATTTTTGCGCCAGACTCCGTTACTTTGTCTTGAATGCTGAAGAGCACGTCTTCAATTATTTCCAGAAAATTTATCTGATGAATATCTTCTTCATTTGTCCGTTGAACTTTACTGATCTCCGTTAGATCCAGAATCGTACGTTTAAATTTATTGATTGACTTATCAATCAACTCAAGTATAAGATCCGCCTCATTTAATTTATTCGGTTCTTCACTGCTAAGCGTAACCTTTAATGTATGAAGCAGTCCTTCAATATTTGTTACAGGGGATCGTAGATCATGCGATGCCGTATAAATGAAATTATCAAGATCGTTGTTGGTCTTTAACAATTCTTTGTTGCGATGCTTTAATTCGTCCTGCAATAAGGTATACTCTGTAATGTCTCTGGCAACAACCAGCAATTGTTCAGGCATACCAAACATATCCGGGATTGCTGTAATAACAACATCCCACCATTTTGGAGTATTTGTTTTTATCGTGGGTAGCCATCCTACAAATCTTCCCGTCTTCCCATTTCGGGCATTCGCTAAGGCAGTTGCTGCAGCATCCTTTGCATCCATCCATAAGTCAACATAAGATCCACCAATAAAGGAACTGATATCGTCAATCTCAGCAATGCGTTGACCATTTTCATTCATTGAAATAAGCCGGCCGTTTAGATCAAGAACTTTAATACAATCTGTACTGCTTGAATAAACGTTTTTTAAAAGATGTTCATTATGTTCAGACTTCGACCCTTTTGAAAATGGACTGTTTATTAAAATCGTTAATGAACCTATTAACTCTCTGCTATCTGTATAAATCGGTTTTATTTTATTGAATACATGAAAAACGGTTCCGTCTGCATGAACGATCTGGAGGATCTCATTCTGATGTGTATCATTAAAATCATCCGTCGTCTTAATATTTGTATGAATTCCAAAGTCTGAAATGTATTTTGGAGTCCTTCCAATTAAATCAGCCGTTGCTTGATTGTATAGTTGAATATGGCCATGCAAATCACTGATATAAAACGCACATGGAAACTGTTTTACGAGAGACTCGTAAAAGAATTCTGAATGCTCAATCGTATTGCCATCAATATTTATGGATGAAAAATTTATTGCCATGTTTTAATACAATATTTTAGTTTTATTGTACCAATTAATATACATAATTGAATTCAAAAGGCCTTATTATCAAACAATTAATGAAGTAATAAATACTCCGTAATTCCATATTTTTGGCATAATATACAATTTGTTGAATCATTTTTAATTTTAATCGATATGCTTAAAAATGATAATTTGCTTTGAAAAGTGTAATAAAATGATGTTTTTTAGTTATTTAAGTACAAATACTATACTAAGCTTTTTTAAAATGAGAGGTTTTTAGATTGTGTAATAATTGTTAACCCAAATGTGAAAAACTTGAGCTTGGCTGAATGGAATATCAATTCGAAAAAATACTTAACTTGACGATAATTGGATGGATGCATATATGAAAGATAAGGCAATGATTTACATCATCGATGATGATGAAATTTTTCAATTTATTACAAAAAAATCTTTTGAAAGACTTGACAGAAGAGACGATTTACATTTTTTTTTAAATGGAGAAGATGCTTTACGATCTATTAAGGAATTCATAAACGGAGGTAAAGACTTACCTGATTTGATTTTTTTAGATATTAATATGCCAATCATGGATGGATGGGATTTTTTAGCAGAGCTTCAGACATTGATAGAAGGAACTGAAAAAAGGCCGGACATCTATATGGTAAGTTCTTCTATTGATGATAAGGATCTATTAAAATCAAAGACATACCCCATGATCAAAGATTATATCGTAAAACCTATAAAGGATGTCAATATTAAAGAGATATTAAATGAGTTAGAAGGGTAATCCTTTGCTTATTGATTTAATATGATAGAAATAATTGACCCTGTTACAAAAGAATCTTTATTCGAACATGCAGAAGGCCTTACAAACAGTAAAGGCAAACTAGTTTATAAATTATCTGAAGGTGCGTACAGAGTTGTATCTGATGATAATTACACGTCTAATTTTGGTCTTGAATGGAACACCTTTCAAAAAACTCAAATAGATAAATTTTCCGGGAATAATGTTTCTGAAGAGCGATTTTTTGCTCAGACGCGTTGGGCAAAAAATAGTCTTGAAGGTGAAACACTTTTAGAAGTAGGCAGTGGTGCCGGCAGATTCAGTCAGATTATTTTAGATCACACCAAAGCATCTCTTTATTCTGTTGATTATTCAAATGCAGTTGAAGCGAACTACCGCAACAACGGTCCGCACGAACGCTTGAAATTATTTCAGGCAAGCATTTACGATCTGCCTTTCAAAAAAGAGTCCTTCGATAAAGTAATATGCTTGGGTGTACTGCAACACACACCGGATTTTAAAGCATCGGTAAAAGCATTAACAGAAATGGTTAAGCCGGGTGGAGAATTGGTAATCGATTTTTATCCGATCAAAAATATCTTTACAAAAGTTCACAGCAAATATATATTACGTCCATTTTTAAAACGCATGAAGCACGAACGTTTGATGTCGTGGATACGAAACAATATTGATACACTCATTTCAATTTATAAATTTAACAGACGCATTGGTTTAGGATTTCTGAATCGTTTTGTTCCTATATGCGAGATAGAGCGCACGCTTCCGGCTGGCATAGCGCCTGATCAATTACGTGAGTGGATCATATTGGATACCTTCGATATGTTCAGTCCGGAGTACGACCAGCCACAGCGCCTGTCAACGGTTGCAGCATGGGTGAAGGAATTCGGAATGATTGATGTGGATGCTGCCTGGGTAACGTATCATGGAAATCTTGAAGCGCCGACGGTTAGAGCGCGGAAGGAGTTATAAAAGAAATATTATAAGTATGATATTTGATTTGGTAACGCTTACTATATGGTTATTCTTTACATGTATATCTACTCATTGGTTTAGTGATTGGATGAAAAATTCACCCTATGGTTATGGTTTTTGGGGAGTTATTGTGTGGGGATTCGAAAATAAATCGTTTAAAGCTCTTATGTTAGGGGGCGTTTCAATTTTTGCAATGGTTTTGACTGTCTTATCTCTGTTTCATAGAAATAGTATGAGTACACCAGTGCTTGTAATAATATCTATTAGCAGTCTGATTTTAACTATCGCATGTTCCTATGTTTTTATCAAGGGTTTAAGAAATCCTCCGGTTAAGAACATAATATTTCAATGCGTCATATTCATATTATTGGGATTGTATACGATGGTTTTATCCGTTTTGAAAATGTATGGTATAACCTTGTGGCTTAAATGAAATAAATACAAACAAAATTATTTATTTATTAAAATGAAGAAGCCCGTCTTAACTAAGACGGGCTTCTTCATTTTAATAAATGTATTGAAATTATATATGTTTCTCTGCATGATACGAAGAACGTACCAATGGTCCTGACTCCACATAGTTCAAACCTTTAGATAAACCGATCTCTTTGTATTCGGCAAACAGATCCGGGTGAATAAACTCCGCAACTTCTAAGTGCATTTTTGTAGGCTGTAAATATTGGCCTAATGTAAGTACATCCAGACCATGTGCAACCAAGTCGTCCATTGCTTTTAATACTTCATCTTTTGTTTCGCCTAAGCCAAGCATGATGCCTGATTTCGTGCGTTTACCAAACACTTTAATGCGTTGAATTTCTTCTAAGCTTCTGCTGTATTTTGCTTGCGGACGAACACGTCTGTATAAACGTTCAACCGTTTCCATATTGTGAGAAACAACTTCCTGTCCGCCGCTGATCATGCGCTCTAACGAAGCCCAGTCAGACTTCACATCCGGGATCAACGTTTCGATTGTTGTCTGAGGGCTTTCTTCCTTCACACGAACAACTGTCTGATACCAAACTTCAGCACCTTTATCTTTTAATTCGTCTCTATTAACAGAAGTGATAACGCAATGCTTCACATTCATCAGACGAACAGCTTCTGCAACACGTTTAGGCTCGTCTATATCGTATTCAGTAGGTCGTCCGGTAGCAACAGCACAAAAAGAGCAGCTGCGTGTACACACGTTTCCTAAGATCATAAATGTAGCCGTACCCGCACCCCAGCATTCGCCCATATTCGGACAGTTACCACTCTGACAAATGGTATGCAATTTATGTTCGTCTACTAATGCGCGAAGTTTTGTATATTCTTTCCCGATCGGTAATTTAACTCTCAACCAATCTGGTTTTGATTTGCGGTCGGAAGCGGAGGGGACTACTGGTAATTCAATCATGATTTATGAATCTAATGACACATTACAAAGGTAATAAATCTTACCCTTGTTTCTTGTCCATAAACACAATTTACTGCCAAATGGTTTGCAATTGCTTATTTTTACTTTTTCCCAAGATTTGGTTTCGAAACCTCCAAGGATTAAAATTCAATTAAATTAAATAACTCTAACTAGTTAAAATCCTTGGAGGTTTATTCTAGGCACAAACTATAATAGGCCAGAGCCGTTATTTTCTACCCCCGTAAAAAATGTTGATGTAAATAGAGCTGAAAAACTGATTGTTGTGGAATTCTCCGCCCGTGTAAACTGGAGCTTCCATCATAACCATTCTTTTGGCAAATACCTCGAATAAAAATCCTACTTCAAGGCCAGTTACTTTATTGGTAAAATGGCCATATTCGAAACTGAAGCCGGTTTTTAAATGTAGTCCGGGAACAACTTTGGTTGAGCTAAATCCGGTTCCATAACCTGGAGAGTTGATAACAAGATTGATATCAGGCGTCTTAACAGGATCGTAAGGAACAATTTCTGTCGTGCTGCCTGTTTGGTATTCGATATAATAGGGGGTAAGCAACCCAAATGAAATTCCACCATTTAAGATAAAATCCAGCTGAACACCGTCTTCGTTGCCTTTGTGAAATAAGACAAACTCTCTGCCGTATGTAGGTCTTAGTACAACCAGGTGATTTTTTTTATATGCAATAAAGGAACCTCCGCTTGTTTGGCTTGCGTAACGAAGTTCTTTTGGATGTTTTACAATATCCAGACTAAAACCAAAATTATGAAATTGTGTTTTTTTGTTTCGCACCAATGTTGCATAGCGGAACATCCCTCCGCCGATAAGACCGGCATTGGTATTGAAATTTAATCCGATCAGAAATTCTTTTTCATATTCAATTTCTCCCTCACGCTGAGCAAAAAGATCAACACTCAGCAATAGCAATAATAGGAGTAAATAAGTATTTTTAAATTTCATAAGTTAGACTTCCCCTAAATTTAGTAATTTTCCTTACAACGTTAAAATAATTATTTATGTATCAAATGACAGCAGAGTATTTGGGCGAACTCCGCACAAGCGGAACGCATATCAAATCAGGAAAAACAATTATAACAGATGCGCCGGTAGATAATAACGGCAAAGGGGATGCATATTCACCAACAGACCTGATTTCCGCTGCCTTATGCAATTGTATGATAACGATTATGGGCATTACTGCTAATCGCGAAAATATAACACTAGACGGAATCACCGCTACCATAGAAAAAGTGATGACAGTACAGCCTCCTAGAAAAATTGCTAAAATCAAAATTGATTTCACACATCCTTCACCTGAATTATTAAATGCGAAACAAGCAGAGCTACTTAAACATGCAGCGCATACATGCCCTGTAGCGTTGTGCTTGCACCCGGATATTATACAGGAAGTATCGTTTAACTTTTAGAAGTAGTTTCCAGTTTCTAGATACTAGTTACGAGACAAAAGAAAAAAATAAGTTGCATTTAAATA
Organism: Cytophaga aurantiaca DSM 3654; assembly: GCF_000379725.1. Lineage (GTDB taxonomy): Bacteria > Bacteroidota > Bacteroidia > Cytophagales > Cytophagaceae > Cytophaga > Cytophaga aurantiaca. Next base: position 187,973 of record NZ_KB903663.1, on the reverse strand, counting down.
GAAAGAGTCCCGCTAAATGGCGGGACTCTTTCTATTTAAATGTCTAGTAACTGGAAACTATCAGCTAGTAACTCAAACTATCTTCCCAATGCCTTCTTTATTTCATCATACTGAATATCGTAATGCGATGCATCCCAGCTGCTCTTTCCTTTTTCAATAAGAATGGCTTGCGGAGACTGATGTTCAACATGCAAGAGACTTTCGATTTTATTTGAAACAGCTCTGTTGGCGATCAAATCTAAATAGTAGGCTTTCACATTTGCCATTTCACTCTCATTCCAATTGCGCTCCAATCTATTCAACGAAGTTGAACTGATTGAACAGCGTGTACTATGTTTGAAGATCATAACCGGCGCCTCATTCGACGTGGTTATGATTTCTTCTAATTGACTTTCTGACGTTAAGGGTATCCAGTTCATTGTTTTGGTTTCAAGTTCCAGATTTCGGCTTCTCTGCTGTCGTATCTTGGCGCTCCGCCTTTTTTGTTCTCTTTCTTCTGCCAGTTTGCATCTTCCAAACCTTCAGTTTTACCGTATTTCTTAAGCATTTTCTTACGGTATTTCTCTTTAGCAGCGTAAGAGTTTTTAACTTTTCCACCCTGATAAACAGCACTTGGATGCATTCCTTTTTTAGCTTTCCGAACAATAAGATCGCCTCTGTAATTCGCAATATCTTTCGCTTTTTTGCGCGTACGTTTTGCACGTGCATTTAACGTACGAACCAACAGATCTCCTTTGTAAGAAGATACCTGCCTGTTTTTTTCATCGCGCATTTTAGCACGTTTCGCTAAGAAATTATTACCAAGATCTCCTGAATATTGTGCACGTTGTTTTTCCTGCTTGCGATCAATTTCACGCGCGATTACAGTTGATCCTGAGTTTAATGGTCCATGCGAATTTGATTCTGCAGGAACAATATCACCCTGATATTTGCTCATTTGTTTAGATTGCTTGCGTTGAGGACGATCGTCTACAACAACGGAGTTATCATACTTAGGAGGTTTTACCCCCGTCTTGTTTGATACTACCATATCGCCTGTGCTGGTACCCATCTGACGTTGCTTCTTCTGAACGTTGGTACCTTTATTTGCTTCAGCCGTGGCCTGGTCATTTTTAGGTCCGTTTGAATTAGACGCATTCGCTTTCTTGGCATTCATGGTGCCCTGCGACTTACCCATGTTTTTTTGATTCTTAGCAGAATTCGTTTTGTTTGATTCTGCTGTGGCCTGATTATTCTTCGGCCCTTTTGATCTTGAAGCCTTAGCCTTTTTCGCATTGATCGTACCTTGAGAGGTACTGGCTTCGTTTTGCTTCTTTTTAATTTCTTTATAACCCGTCTGACTGAAGCCTAAAAAAGGCAACAACATAAACGTAAGTAACGCACCCGAACTGAAAAGTAGATATTTGAACTGTTTCATGTAGTATCAATTAAACGCGTTTGCGGCCTTGAGATTTAAGCTGCTTCGGGTTTTTTTTGTTAATTAAACCATTGTCAACATTAAAGCGACCGTTGGTGTTCGTTTTCTTTTTCTTTTTTGAATCTGTTTTTAATGCACCATTTTCATCAAACTGACTAACGTCTGCTTCAGTTGATTGGCCTAATCCCGGACAAGGATAAGAATGGCTGTTGCATGAAATTAAATTAACAGCAAGAAATAAGGAGGCAAGGGGGATCAGTATGTATCTCATAAAACAAGGTGTCTATGGGTAAATCTAAGTATTTTGCTAAGTATTTACAATTAAATGCTATTCTTATAACGGGATTAATAGTACTGAAGTTCCTTCAATTTTTCCTGAATACGCTTCACAGGTAAGAAATTGTCTTCAAGTGTTTTAGAGAAAGGAACTGCTGTATCCAGACTACCCACACGCATAACAGGTGCATCGAGGTTTTCAAAGGCATTTTCACTAATCCAGGCTGCTATTTCAGCAGAAATTGAACCAGTAATGGTGTCTTCATTGATCACCAAAACGCGACCGGTTTTTAATACACTTTTTAGAACTGTTTCTTTGTCCCAAGGCAATAAACTTCTCAGATCAATAATATCTGCAGAAGCGGCCTCTTTTTTCACAGCTTCTTTTGCCCACCATACAGCATTGCCATAAGCAACAATGGTTATATCATCACCCTCTTCAACGATAACGGCTTCACCAATCGGTACAGTATAATAATCGTCGGGAATTTCAGCACTTATTGAGCGGTACAGTGCTTTGTGCTCAAAATAAAGCACAGGATTTGGATCCTCAATAGCGGCAAGCAGTAATCCTTTAGCATCATAGGGATTCGAAGGATAAACAATCTTTAAACCCGGAGTATGGAAGAACCACGCTTCAGTAGATTGTGAATGGAAAGGACCGCCGCTCGTTCCAGCGCCTGTAGGCATACGGATTACCACATCTGCTGGTTGTTCCCAGCGATAGTGTGATTTTGCAAGATTATTCACTACCTGATTAAAACCGTTTGTAATAAAATCGGCAAACTGCATTTCAATAACCGACTTATAATCTTTGATCGCTAAGCCTAAACCTGCACCAATAATAGACGATTCGCACAGAGGTGTATTGCGCACACGTTGTTTGCTGAAGCGCTCGATTAATCCTTCTGTTACTTTAAACACACCGCCATATTCTGCAATGTCTTGTCCCATCTGAATCAATCGCGGAAACTTTTCCATCGCCAGTCGTAGACCGTCACTAATGGCGTCTATAAAACGTTTATTGCTTTGTAGGGTAGTGCGCGGTCTTATTTTCAAATGAACATATGGAGCATACATATCTTCTTCTTCAAGAGTGCTGTCTGCTACAACTTCTTTTTCATTTTCTGTATATGCCCAGGCTTCTTCAATAGAGTATTTGATCTTTTCTTTGATCGATTCAATTTCCTGTAAAGAAAGAATTGCCTCATCAAGAAGGTAACGTTCAAAATTTTCTACCGGATCTTTTTTTGCCCAGGCTTCAAACAATTGTTCCGGAATGTATTTAGTGCCGGACGCTTCTTCATGTCCGCGCATACGGAAAGTAATGGCTTCTACAAGTACCGGTCTGGATTCTCTGCGTACATATTCTGCAAGTTCACGGATCTTTGTGTATACTTCAAGAATATTATTGCCATCGATTGTGTGGGTTTCGATGGCGTAAGCAGGACCTTTTTCTTTGAAACTTTTTATTCTGAACTGCTCCTCCAGTGGAGTAGATAAACCATATCCATTATTCTCTACTAAAAAAATCACCGGCAGATCCCAAACCGAAGCAAGATTTAACGCTTCGTGAAAATCTCCTTCGCTTGTTCCGCCATCGCCCGTGAATACGAGTGTAGCTCGGTTGCTCCGGGATAATTTTTCTGCTAGCGCAATCCCATCTGCCACGGCCATCTGCGGACCAAGGTGCGAAATCATTCCTACAATATGATGTTCTTTGCTTCCAAAGTGAAACGAACGGTCGCGCCCTTTGGTAAATCCGGAAGGCTTACCCTGAAACTGACAAAACAACCGATGCAAAGGAACACCTCTGCTGGTAAAGATGCCAAGGTTGCGATGTAAGGGCAAAATGTATTCTTCTTTCTCCAGAGCACAGGCAACACCAACAGAAATTGCTTCCTGTCCGATGCCTGAAAACCATTTCGATATTTTACCCTGACGTAATAAGAAGAGCATCTTTTCCTCGATCATACGAGGCTTTAAAAGCTCTTTATATAACCGCACAAGGGTATCCTGATCTATGTTATTGCGTTCAAATGATATCATATCAAGGTATTTTAGCTCTTTTATAAAAGCCACTTTCATGCAAAGTAAAAGAATAATTGCAATTGGTGTAAAGCTTTTAGAGAATAAGGTATAAAAATACGGCTTCTGTTTCTATTTTTGTCAAAATGAATTTGAAATGATTGAATATTCTTCTTTTGTACTTGATAATGGGTTGAAAGTTTTCGTTCACGAAGACCATACAACCTCAATGGCTGTTCTTAATATTTTATACGATGTTGGTTCAAAAGACGAAGTTGAATCGAAAACCGGTTTTGCGCACCTTTTTGAACACTTGATGTTCGGTGGTTCCAAAAACATTGTTTCATACGACGAAGCATTGCAGAAAGCAGGAGGTGAGAATAATGCATTCACATCTCCGGATATAACAAATTATTATATCACCATTCCTGCGAACAATATCGAAACGGCATTCTGGTTAGAGAGCGATCGTATGATGGCACTTTCATTTGATCCGAAGGTACTGGAAGTGCAGCGTAGTGTAGTGATTGAAGAATTCAAGCAGCGCTATTACAATCAGCCGTATGGTGATGTATGGCTGAAGCTTCGTCCGTTAGCCTATAAGGAACATTCATACAAATGGGCAACCATCGGCAAAGAAATTTCACACATTGAAAATGCAACGATGGACGATGTGCGTGATTTCTTCTATTCTTATTATTTACCGAACAACGCCTACATGGTAGTTGCTGGTAATGTAACACTGGAACAGGTGAAAAAACTTTCTCAGAAATGGTTTGGTTCAATACCTGCAGGTACACGCAGAAAACGTTCCATCCCGGTTGAACCACTTCAGGCATCTGCACGCTTTGAAGAAACAAGTGCAAAAGTTCCCTTGGATGCGTTGTATAAGACGTTTCACATGGGCGGAAAATTATCACCTGATTTTTATGCAACAGATTTATTGAGCGATATTTTAGGTAGGGGAAAATCTTCGCGTTTGTATGAATCATTGGTGCAGCAGAAAAAAATGTTCAGTTCATTGAATGCATACATTATGAGTTCAGTAGATCCGGGTTTGCTGGTGATCGATGGAAAACTTTCAAAAGGTGTATCTTTGAAAGAAGGAGATGATGCAGTATCAGAATTGATTGCTTCCATCAGGGAAGAAAAATTCTCTGAAACAGAATTGAAAAAAGTAAAAAATCAGGCAGAGTCAACATTAGTATTTGGTGAAGTAGAAGTACTAAATAGAGCAATGAATCTGGCGTATGCAGCAATGCTTGGTGATCCGGAGATTGTAAACAAAGAAGCTCAGAACATGCAGAAAGTTACAGCAGAGGATATTTCTCGTGTAGCGAAAACGGTGTTGAAGAAAGAAAACTCTTCAACGTTGTTTTATAAATCAGAAGAATAAGCACTACAGTATCTGGCGCCAGTCTTAGCGTAGCGGTGACTGGTGCCTTTCATTTTGGCAGTCTTTGACTGCATAATTAAAAATATAATATGAAAATTAAAGTTGGTTTTGGATACGATGTTCACCCTTTAAAAGAAGGCAGACCTATGTGGCTTGGCGGTATTCAGCTTGAATATACAAAAGGTCCGGATGGACACTCCGATGCCGATGTATTGATCCATGCCATCTGCGATGCTATTTTAGGAGCTGCAAATATGCGCGACATTGGCTATCATTTTTCAAATACCGATGCCCGATGGAAAGGGGTAGATTCTAAAATACTCTTGAAAGAAGTTTGCAGACTGATCCGTGAAAAAGGCTGGGAGATCAGCAACGTTGATGCATCACTTGCCTTAGAAATGCCAAAGATCAATCCGCATATCGAACGCATGCAGGCAGCTTTGTCAGAAGCCATGACAATTCCTGTTGAAGACATTTCGATTAAAGCTACAACTAATGAAAAGCTTGGTTATGTAGGCAGGGAAGAAGGCGTGAATGCTTATGCGGTAGCGTTGTTAATTAAGGACTAAAAGATTGTTAATGGTTCAACGCAGGCTGAAAGCCTGAAATATCTTAGCTTGGGGCATCGCCCCAAGTATTGTAGACGAATTAATTTTCTCTTATTAAAAAAACAACCAAGGAGGAACGTCTAACTAGAACTAGGAAGCCAGGGTTGTAAGGGCTGGTCATTTTGATGATGTCCTTTATCTATTATATCATATTCTGAAGAATATTTAAGTATAGCTCTTCTAACATCATCAAAGCTTTGGTCTGCTGCCCACCAAGTAATTCTTATCCTTTCATTATCTTTTAAATAAAAATCTACTCTAAAAGAATCCTGAGTATCAACATTAGTTAAATTTGTAGTATTATAGCTTGAAACTAAACGCCAGCTTATTTTTTTATTTATCATCTTGCCACATATACCATTTTTATCAACTATTAGAATTGGGCTTTTATCGAAAGCATCAATAACATTAAGTAACAAAGCGAACATAAGAAAGTATGAAATATAAAATAGTACATTCGCATCTTCAAAAACTGCCCATACATAAATAACAATAGTAAGAATCAAAATTAATATGCTAAAGATTCTAGAAGTCTTATATGATGTTAGTTCAAATTGATCTTGTTTCATTATTATAGAATTAAATACTTTGTACTTAACGAGTCTAGCAACTAATACCTAGAAGCTAGTAACTAAAATCTAGTACCTCGCAACTAGCGCCTACTCTTAAAAAACTCCTCAATTTTTATTTTCAACATTCCGCCTTTAACAGCAAGCGCTTGTTGTTGCGCTTCTTTTTTTAACGTTTCTTCAAAAGAAGATTGTCCGATTAACAATGATTTTAACGACTTGCCCGCACCAGTTTGTAGCTGACTTAATGACTTCAGATAAAAGCCAAGATAATCCGACATCATTGTTTCGTCTGTAAATTTTTTCTGAACCAGCTTGTGGTTTACTGCTTCATCAATAGTTAATTTTTTTCCTTCTAATAACCATTCAAATGCCTGATGATAACCAACACGCTGCTTTAAATAATAGGCCATGCCTGTATCCGGCTGTAATCCCAAACCCAAAAATGGAAATGCCAGTGAACCATGTTCGGAAGCAAATATCAGATCACATGCAAGTACCAACGAAGCGCCGGCGCCGCTTGCTGGCCCGTGTAGCAGACAGATCACAGGCTTGCTGCACAAGTGTATTGCGGTTGTAAGTACGTTGAAATATTGCTCAACAATTTCAACAACCTTGTCGCTTTGTATAGTCAGCGCCCATTGCAGATCCAGACCTGCACAGAAACCTTTTCCTTCACCTTTGAAAATGATGTAATCAATCGCATCTTTCGAATCCGCATCTTTGAATGCAGAGATCAATGCTTCAATTAAATCCGGCGTAAGTGCATTATACACTTCCGGACGGTTCATTGAAATGGTTACAACACGATCTGTTATGGTTGAAAGTACTAAGCTCATCGTCTTAAAAATTAAAAGTGAATGTGAATAGATTAGACAATAAATAAGAAAGACCAATTCCGCTGAGCACAACACCAACTAAATAGCCGCCATATATTTGTCCGGGTGTGTGTGCATTCAGATTTAATCGGCTCGATAGTGTAATGCCACTAATGAATAAGGTCCCAATAATGGTATAGAAAAAATATTCATTCGGCATAATTGTATTTGTAAGAATAAAGATCATAAGTCCAGCGCCCAATGAAATAGCATGTGCGCTTATTTTCCAAAACAAACTAATGATTGCACTTGTCAAAACAGCTGCGCTGATAATGATCATTATGGACGTAAGCAGTAAGGGGAAATTTAAATAATGAAAAAACATGTAGGTTAATATAGAGTAATAGATCCCTATGTAAAAAAAAGGAATCACCCGATCTTTACGGGACTCCATCAATAATGCTTTATGCGTTATTTTTTTTCGAAGCAAAAACATATTAACCGCTAACAATATCAAAGGGATGATTGCTGTGGTAATACAGATTAATGCCACTACGTATGTTTGCGCAGGTAATGGGTAAGGTTCAAAAACAATATTGCCAAAGCATAAGAATACGATGAATATGTATGTAGGAATGAATACGGGATGTATGATGTATGAAAGAAGCAGGGAAATATAATTCCAGCTATTTTTTTCTATTGTTTCCATCATCAGCCTATAATTCCTTTCTTAATCGCGCAACAGGAATATTTAGCTGTTCACGATATTTGGCAACAGTTCTTCGAGCAATGTTGTATCCTCTTTTATTTAACTCTTTTTCTAACTTTTCATCAGACAAAGGTTTTTTCTTTTGTTCGCCTTCAATGATTTCTTTTAAAATATGTTTTACTTCTCTGCTGCTGGCATCTTCACCTGAATCTGTTGCGATACCTTCCGAGAAGAAATATTTCAACGGATAAATTCCGAATTCTGTTTGTATTGCTTTGCTGTTTGCTACACGCGAAATGGTTGAAATATCCATGCTCACCATATCGGCAATATCTTTTAAGATCATGGGTTTCAAAAGTGTTTCATCTCCTTCAAAAAAGAATTCTTTTTGAAACTCCAGAATGGCATGCATCGTCTTTAAAAGCGTTTGTTGGCGCTGCTTGATGGCTTCAATAAACCATTTTGCTGCATCCAGTTTTTGTTTTACAAACGTTACAGCCTCTTTTAATTTTTTATCGTTTTTTGCACTCTTATCGTACGTCTCAAACATCTCAGAATAATTTCTGCTTACGCGTAAGTCAGGTGCATTTTTAGAATTCAAAAACAATTCTAATTGTCCGTTGTTTGTCTGTAAAATAAAATCAGGCATTAAATATTGCGTCTTGATATCGTCGCCTGAATTTCCGCCTGGCTTAGGATTTAATTTTGTTATGATGTTTATCGCAGACTTTATGGATTCATCGTCTACGTCGTATTTTTTCTGAATTTTATCGTAATGTTTTTTCGTAAATTCTTCAAAGCAATCTTTTAAAATATGATGTGCAAGCAATACTTCAGGCTCATCCAGATGTTTGCGTTCTATTTGCAAAAGCAAACATTCCTGTAAGTCTCTGGCACCAATGCCTGCAGGATCAAAGTCCTGAATTCTGAAAAGAACTTCTTCAATCTCTTCCACATTTGTTTCAATGTTTTGAGAGAAAGCTAAATCATCAACGATCAGATCCAGATTTCTTCGGATATAACCATCTTCATCAATGCTGCCGATAAGTTGTTCAGCAATTTTACTTTGACGTTCATCTAAGCGTAAAAAGCCTAGTTGATTCAATAGTACCTCAGACAAAGATGTTGTTCCTGCAATGGGAGACTCGCGCTCTTCATCATCTTGTGATGGCCCGTCGCCCTGCATTTTATAGCCTGCAACATCTTCATCACGAATGTATTCCTGTATATCTAAATCATCATCCGCAAACTCATCTTCTGAATCCGAGAATTCTTCTTCATTCGAATCTTTGTCTTGAGCTTCTTCTTCTTTGCCTTCTTCGAGAGCAGGATTTATTTCCAATTCTTCTTCAATTCTGGATTCTAATTCTGCTGCAGGTATTTGCAATAGTTTTATAAACTGAATCTGCTGAGGAGATAGTTTCTGGGATAACTGCTGCTGAATACTTAATTTTTGCATAAAACGGTAAAATAGTCACAAAGTAAAACGTGCTTACAAACAAAAATAGCGCATTTTTGAAATTCTTTTTGATTAAAAAGATAAAATATCCTTTTTTTGCGCTTTACTTACAGTAAACGCATACCAACGTGAAAAGGATAAAGATTAAAGAATTATTAAGTAATTCAAGCCAGTACATAGATACTCAGATAACTCTAAAAGGCTGGGTTAGAACGAAACGCGGAAATAAACACGTTGCTTTTGTTGCTTTAAATGATGGTTCAACCATTCATACCATACAAATTGTACTGGATGTTGCAAAATTTAGTGAAGAACAGTTAAAAGACGTAACAACAGGTGCTTGCATAGGTGTTACGGGTAAATTGGTGCAATCTCAGGGTGCAGGGCAATCGGTCGAAATTCAGGGAGAAACACTTGAAGTAATCGGCGTAGCAGATCCTGAAACGTATCCATTGCAGAAAAAAGGTCACTCATTAGAATTCTTAAGAGAGATCGCTCACTTAAGACCCCGTACAAATACATTCAGCTGTGTTTTGCGTTTGCGTCATGCAATGGCTTTCGCAGTACATAAATTTTACAACGACAAAGGATTTGTTTACGTGCATACGCCAATCATTACAGGTTCGGATGCAGAGGGAGCAGGTGCAATGTTTCAGGTAACAACCTTGGATGTTTCGAATCCTCCTAAAACAAAAGAAGGAGCAGTTGACTATACAAAAGATTTCTTTGGAAAGGCTACCAACCTTACGGTATCCGGTCAGTTGGAAGGAGAGCTTGCTGCAATGGCCTTAGGAGAAGTATATACATTTGGTCCAACGTTCAGAGCAGAAAATTCAAATACAACGCGCCACCTAGCAGAGTTTTGGATGATCGAACCAGAAATGGCTTTCTATGAAATTCAGGACAATATGGATCTGGCAGAAGAGTTTCTGAAATACCTGGTTCAATATGCTTTGGATAACTGCATAGATGATTTGAATTTCTTAAATGAAATGTATGACAAAGAATTGGTTGCGCGTCTAAAAAGTGTTGTTGAAACACCGTTTGTACGCTTGAATTATACAGAAGCAGTTGAAATTTTGATTGCTACAAAACAGAAATTTGAATACAAAGTTGAATGGGGGATTGACCTTCAGTCAGAGCACGAACGCTATCTGGTTGAAAAGCACTTCCTGAAGCCAGTGATATTGACAAACTACCCGAAAGACATCAAAGCTTTCTATATGAAAGCTAATGAAGATGGAAAAACGGTCCGTGCAATGGACGTTTTATTCCCTGGCATTGGTGAAATCATCGGAGGCTCTCAACGAGAAGATAACTTAGAAAAACTTCAGGCCCGTTGTAAAGAAGTCGGAATTCATGAAAATGAAATCTGGTGGTACCTTGAAACAAGAAAATTTGGCTCCGCTCCCCATAGTGGTTTTGGACTTGGATTTGAACGTTTGATGCTGTTTGTAACAGGAATGGGAAATATCAGAGATGTGATACCATTTCCACGTACTCCGCAAAGTGCTGAATTTTAAATTGTTTCATTAAATTGTGCAAAATTATAGATTATTTAGTGCGAAAACTTTGAATTAAATAAAAAACACTATAATTTTGCACTCTCTTAAAAATGACTAAAGCAATAAAATCATTGTTTGATGGAAGTTTTAAGAGTTGTTCTCTGAATTCTTGAAAATAGAATTTATTTCTAAATGGGGGAGTACCAAAGCGGCCAACTGGGGCAGACTGTAAATCTGCTGACTTATGTCTTCCAAGGTTCGAATCCTTGTTCCCCCACCAGAACTAACCTTCAAATCCAAAATGATTATCTGAGACCGTTCGGATATTAGGATTTGTTTTTTGAAGGGCAGTTTAATTTTGCGAAAGTAGCTCAGCTGGTAGAGCGATAGCCTTCCAAGCTATAGGTCGCGGGTTCGAACCTCGTCTTTCGCTCTTTGTTTCTTAGCAGCCGATGTAGCTCAGCTGGTAGAGTACTTCCATGGTAAGGAAGGGGTCACGGGTTCGAGTCCCGTCATTGGCTCTATATGAATTAGATTGAATAACATCTTTACGTATACTATAACATCTAAATAGAGGATTTTCAAATATGGCAAAAGAAAATTTTGACCGTTCAAAACCACACGTTAACGTTGGTACAATTGGCCACGTCGATCACGGTAAAACTACTTTAACAGCAGCAATCACAAAAGTATTGGCTGATAAAGGTTTGGCTGAAAAGAGAGATTTCTCTCAAATCGATAACGCTCCAGAAGAAAAAGAAAGAGGTATTACTATCAATACTTCTCACGTTGAGTACTCAACTGCAACTCGTCACTATGCACACGTTGACTGTCCAGGTCACGCGGATTACGTGAAGAACATGGTTACAGGTGCTGCACAAATGGATGGTGCTATCTTGGTAGTTGCTGCTACAGATGGTCCAATGCCACAAACTCGTGAGCACATCCTTCTTGCTCGTCAAGTAGGTGTTCCTTCAATGGTAGTTTTCATGAACAAAGTTGATTTGGTTGATGATCCTGAATTGTTGGAATTAGTTGAAATGGAAATCCGTGAATTATTATCATTCTACGGTTTCCCTGGTGATACAATGAGCATCATTCAAGGTTCTGCTTTGGGTGGTCTTAACGCTGAGCCTAAATGGGTTGCAACTATCGAAGCGCTAATGGACGCTGTTGATAAGGATATTCCAATCCCTACTCGTCTTACTGATCTTCCTTTCTTAATGCCTGTTGAAGATGTATTCTCGATCACTGGTCGTGGTACTGTAGCAACTGGTAGAATTGAAAGAGGTATCATTAACTCTGGTGACGGTGTTGATATCATCGGATTCGGTGCTGAGAACTTAAAATCTACAGTAACGGGTGTTGAGATGTTCCGTAAGATCCTAGATCGTGGTGAAGCTGGCGATAACGTTGGTCTTTTATTACGTGGTATCGAAAAAGAAGCTATCAAACGTGGTATGGTTATCTGTAAAGCTGGTTCAGTTAAGCCTCATACAGAATTTAAAGCTGAAGTATACATCCTTTCTAAAGAAGAAGGTGGTCGTCATACTCCATTCTTTAACAAATACCGTCCTCAGTTCTACATGAGAACAACAGACGTTACAGGTGAAATCGAACTTCCTGCTGGAACTGAGATGATTATGCCTGGTGATAACGTTACTATTACAGTTAAGTTGATTGCTCCAATTGCCTTAGATAAAGGTTTACGTTTCGCTATCCGTGAAGGTGGTAGAACAGTAGGTGCCGGTCAGGTTACTGAAATCTTGAAATAATTATCCCAATTAAAATAAGTGCGTTTTTGATTATTTCAGAAACGCACTTGTTTTTTTATAGGATTGTTAATATCTTTGCACCCCGACTATAAATTAAAGGGTGCATTTACGGGTGTAGTTCAAGGGTAGAATGTCGGTCTCCAAAACCGCTGATGGGAGTTCGAATCTCTCCACCCGTGCACAAGAAAGTGAATTATGAAGAAACTAGTAGGTTTTGTACAAGGTTCAATAGACGAGCTAGCTAATAATGTCTCTTGGCCTAAATGGTCTGAGTTACAAAGCAGTTCTGCTCTTGTATTGGTTGCATCTTTAATATTTGCAGTTGTTATCGGTCTCATCGACTTCGCGTTTAAATACGTGCTGGAGTCGATTTACTAATTTTATACTCTTCTAGGAACATGAGCGAATTGCAATGGTACGTAGTTAGGGCCGTAAGTGGTCAGGAAAAAAAGGTAAAATCTTACCTTGAAAACGAAATTACCAGACAAAGACTAGTGGATTATGTTCCACAGGTGCTTATTCCTGCCGAGAAGGTGTATGAAATGAGAAATGGTAAAAAGAGAGTACGAGAAAGAAGTTTTTTCCCAGGATATGTTCTTATACAAGCAGATTTAAGCCATGGAGAGGCTGCCCACGTGATTACCAGTATTCCTGGTGTTCTCGGCTTCCTGGGTGCTTCCGAAGGTGCTGCTAGCAAAAAACCAATTCCACTTCGTCAGTCTGAGGTCAATAGAATATTGGGCACAGTTGATGATTCTCAGGTGGGTGAGGTTGTACTTGAAACTCCGTTTGTTGTAGGCGAAACCGTAAAAGTTATGGATGGTCCATTCAGCGGGTTTACAGGAAGTGTAGAAGAAGTATTTGAAGAAAAGAAAAAGCTTAACGTTATGGTTAAAATATTTGGCCGTAATACACCCGTTGAGCTTAATTATATACAAGTAGAAAAACTCCAGTAAGAAAATGGCAAAGGAAATTACCGGATATGTGAAGCTACAGATTAAAGGTGGGGCTGCAAATCCTTCACCTCCAGTTGGTCCGGCTCTTGGTTCCAAGGGTTTGAACATCATGGAATTCTGTAAGCAATTCAATGCAAGAACTCAGGATAAACCGGGTGTATTGCTTCCAGTATTAATTACAGTTTACACAGACAAATCTTTTGATTTCGTCGTAAAAACTCCTCCTGCAGCTATTCTATTAGCGGAAGCAGCTAAGATTAAAAAAGGTTCTGCTGAACCTAACCGTGTTAAGGTTGGATCAGTGAACTGGGATCAAATTCGCACAATCGCGGAAACAAAGATGCCGGATCTAAATGCTTTTAAAATAGAATCTGCAATGAAAATGGTAGCAGGTACTGCCCGTAGTATGGGATTAACAGTATCAGGTAAAGCACCTTGGGAGAACTAATTTAAATTAAAGTCATGGCAAAGTTGACAAAAAAACAAAAAGACGCTCTTACTAAATTTGATGTCAATAATTCCTACACGCTTTCTGACGCATCATCTCTAATTAAGGACATCACATACACTAAATTCGACGCTTCTGTTGATTTAGATGTAAGATTAGGTGTTGATCCTAAAAAAGCAGATCAAATGGTGCGTGGTATTGTGACGCTTCCTCACGGTACAGGTAAAGATGTTCGTGTATTAGTACTTTGTACTCCTGACAAAGTTCAGGATGCTAAAGATGCTGGTGCAGATCACGTAGGGTTAGACGACTATATCCAAAAAATCGAAGGCGGTTGGTTGGATATTGACGTAATCATCACAATGCCTACTGTTATGGCAAAAGTTGGTAAACTAGGTAAAATACTTGGTCCACGCAGCTTGATGCCTAACCCAAAAGCAGGTACAGTTACACTAGATGTAGCTAAAGCGGTGAAAGATGTTAAAGCTGGTAAAATCGATTTCAAAGTCGATAAATTTGGTATCGTACACACAAGTGTTGGTAAAGTATCTTTCACTCCAGAAATGATTCTTGAAAATGCAAACGAAGTGTTACAAGTACTTTCCAAATTAAAACCTGCTTCGGCAAAAGGTACATATGTTAGAAGTATTACACTTTCTAGCACGATGAGCCCAGGTATAACAATTGATAAGAGCTCAGTAGCAGGTCTGTAATAAGAGCCTACTTAAACGAGTAATCAAATGACAAAAGAAGAAAAAGCAATAATCATTCAGGAGGTTGCACAGAAGATAGCAGGGGCTGCTACATTCTATATCACTGATGGTTCTGGAATGACAGTAGATCAAATAAACAAATTCAGAAAACTTTGTTTTTCTAAAGGTGTTGAATATAAAGTTGTAAAGAACTCTTTAATTAAGAAGGCTCTTGAACAATTGAATATTGACCATACAGCTTTAGATGGCGCAGCTCTGAAAGGTGCTTCTGGTCTAATGTTTTCTGACACAGCAAACGTACCTGCTAAACTTTTGAAACAATTCCACAAAGGTGGTGTTGCTAAACCTGAGTTTAAAGGAGCATCTGTTTTCGCAGATTTCTATGTTGGAAAAGATAAACTTGATGCATTAGCATCAATCAAATCTAAAGAAGAACTTATCGGCGATATCATCGCTCTATTACAAGCTCCAGCTCAACGTGTTATTGGCGCACTTACAAACGAAAGTCGCGTTTTCGCAGAGCAAGCTTAAAAAAATTAGCTTCGGCTGATCAAACAAATACTTAAAAATTCAATTCATTAATAATTTATAATACAATGGCAGATTTAAAAGCGTTCGCTGAGCAATTGGTTAATTTAACAGTGAAAGAAGTTAATGAATTAGCTTCTATACTTAAAGACGAGTACGGTATCGAACCAGCTGCAGCTACAGTAGTAGTTTCTGGTGGTGGTGATGCAGCTGCTGCAGTTGAAGAAAAAACAGCATTCGATGTTATTCTTAAGAGTGCAGGTGCTTCAAAATTAGCAGTAGTTAAATTAGTAAAAGATCTTACTGGTCTTGGCTTGAAAGAAGCTAAAGATTTAGTTGACGGTGCTCCAAAACCTTTGAAAGAAGGCGCATCTAAAGAAGAAGCTGAAGCTATCAAGAAACAACTTGAAGAAGCTGGTGCTGAAGTAGAAGTTAAGTAATTTCTAATTCTCTTCTGTTCATCAGATACGGCATTAGGCCTGACAGTTCATGTCAGGTCTTTTCCTGTTTGTATACTACCAGAATAAAAGTGCTAAATTTCAGTTTAAATTATCTAACATAAACTAATTAAAGCGTTGGCAACTAACAATACTCAAAATCTTAGAAAGAGCTTTGCAAAAGCTAGAAGTACGGTTGAATATCCTGATTTCTTAGATATCCAAGTTAGATCTTTCAAAGATTTTTTTCAGATTGATACTCCTGCTGAAAATAGATTCAAAGAGGGACTTTATAAAGTTTTTGCAGAAAATTTTCCAATATCTGATTCTCGCGACAATTTCATTTTGGATTTTATCGATTACAACATCGATACTCCAAAATATAATGTTGACGAAAGTATCGATCGAGGATTAACGTACGCAGTACCTCTTAAAGCAAAACTTCGTCTTACATGTAATGATAAAGACAATGAAGACTTCCAGACAATCGAACAGGAAGTGTTCCTTGGAAATATCCCATACATGACAGAACGAGGTTCTTTCGTTATCAATGGTGCTGAGCGAGTAATCGTATCCCAGTTGCATCGTTCCCCAGGTGTGTTCTTTGCGCAAAGCAAACATACAAACGGAACAAAACTTTACTCTGCAAGAGTAATTCCTTTTAAAGGATCATGGATTGAATTTGCAACAGACGTGAACAATGTGATGTTTGCATACATCGATCGTAAAAAGAAATTCCCTGTAACTACTTTATTAAGAGCAATCGGATACGGTAGTGATAAAGATATATTGGATTTGTTTGGTTTGTCTGAAGAGATTGAGGCAACAAAAGCAAATATCAAAAAAGCAATCGGTAGAAAATTAGCTGCACGTGTACTTCGTACATGGACAGAAGATTTCGTTGATGAAGATACTGGTGAAGTAGTATCTATCGATCGTAATGAAGTTCTTTTAGAACGTGATTCTGTTATTAGAGAAGAAGACATCAACGTTATTGTTGAGTCTGGCTCTAAATCAATCATCGTTCACAGAGAAGACGTAAACATTGCTGATTATACAATCATCTACAACACGCTTCAGAAAGATAATTCAAACTCTGAAAAAGAAGCCGTAGAGCAAATCTATCGTC
Organism: Cytophaga aurantiaca DSM 3654; assembly: GCF_000379725.1. GTDB lineage: Bacteria > Bacteroidota > Bacteroidia > Cytophagales > Cytophagaceae > Cytophaga > Cytophaga aurantiaca. The sequence goes on along the minus strand of NZ_KB903663.1, from coordinate 171,202 downwards.
AATTAAGAAATACAGATGCACCGGATGAACAAACAGCTCGTGATATCATTCACAACTTGTTCTTCAGTGATAAACGTTATGATCTTGGTGAAGTTGGTCGTTACAGAATCAACAAAAAATTAGGTAGCGCAATGACTAATGATGTAAGAGTTCTTACAAAAGAAGACATCATCAACATTGTAAAATATTTAATTGGTCTTATCAATTCACGTGCTGTTGTTGATGATATAGATCACTTGAGCAACCGTCGTGTTCGTACGATGGGTGAGCAGCTTTACAGCCAGTTCAGCGTTGGTCTTGCACGTATGGCAAGAACAATCAAAGAACGTATGAATGTTCGTGACAACGAAGATTTCAAACCTGTAGATTTGATCAACGCTCGTACACTTTCTTCAGTTATCAATTCATTCTTCGGAACAAACCAATTATCTCAATTCATGGATCAAACGAATCCATTGGCTGAGATCACGCACAAACGCCGTATGTCGGCTCTTGGGCCTGGTGGTTTATCTAGAGAACGTGCTGGTTTCGAAGTTCGAGATGTTCACTATACGCACTACGGTCGTTTGTGTACAATCGAAACTCCTGAAGGGCCAAATATTGGTTTGATTTCGTCTCTATGTGTTCACGCAAAAGTGAATAGCATGGGCTTCATCGAAACTCCATACCGTAAGGTAATTGAAGGGGTTGTTGATGTTAAAAATCAACCTGTTTATTTAACAGCTGAAGAAGAAGATGGCGCTCACATCGCACAGGCAAATGCTATGTATGATGATAGCGGTAATTTCTTGAGCGATCGTGTTAAAGCTAGATACGAAGGTGACTTCCCGGTTATTGCTCCGGATAAAGTTGACTTGATTGATATTGCAACAAACCAAATTGTTTCTGTTGCAGCTTCTCTTATTCCATTCTTAGAGCATGATGATGCTAACCGTGCATTGATGGGTTCTAACATGCAACGTCAAGCAGTTCCTTTATTAAGACCAGAAGCACCAATTGTTGGTACAGGTCTTGAAAGACGCGTGGCAATGGATTCAAGAACATTACTAATTGCAGAAGCAGATGGTGTTGTTGAATACGTAGATGCAAACGAAATCAAAATGCGCTACGATCTTACAGATGAAGATCGTTTGGTAAGTTTCGATACAGATATAATTACATATAGCTTAATCAAATTCAGAAGAACCAACCAGGATACATGTATTAACTTGAAGCCAGTTATTCAGCATGGCGAAAGAGTTAAAAAAGGACAGGTATTGTGCGAAGGTTATGCAACTGATAAAGGTGAGTTAGCATTAGGTAGAAACTTAATGGTAGCGTTCATGCCTTGGCAAGGTTACAACTTCGAAGATGCGATTGTTATCAGCGAAAAAGTTGTGCGTGATGATATCTTTACTTCTCTTCACATCGATGAATATGAATTGGAAGTTAGAGATACAAAACGTGGCGAAGAAGAATTAACTTCTGAAATTCCAAACGTAAGTGAAGATGCTGTTAAGAATCTTGACGAAAACGGTATCATCCGTACGGGTGCTGAAATTAAAGAAGGCGATATCTTAATTGGTAAAATCACTCCTAAAGGTGAATCTGATCCTACGCCGGAAGAAAAACTTCTTCGTGCAATCTTCGGTGATAAAGCAGGTGATGTGAAGGATGCTTCAATGAAAGCTCCGCCATCATTACGTGGTGTAGTTATTGATACAAAATTATTCTCTCGTCCTAAAAAGGATAAAGATTTGCGTGCTAAATCTAAGAAGCAGGTTGAAACAATAAAGGCTAAGTACAGCAAAGATCTTTTAGTTCTAAGAGAACGAATGATTGAAAAGCTTGCAACTTTATTAGATGGACAGACTTCTCAAGGTGTTAAGCATAAATTCGGAGATGAAGTAATTTCTAAAGGTGTTAAATTCTCTCGTAAAAATATTGAGGCGAACGTTTTCCCAGACAAGAACCCATACAGAGACGAGAGCAACTATAACGTACAGGAAGAAGCGAATTTATTAGGTGATTTGATTATTGATAATTGGACATCTGATAAAAAAATAAATGAAAATGTTCTTCGTCTAGTTAAAAACTATTTAACTACAAGAAATGAAACAGCTGGCAAATTCAAACGCGAGCGTTTTACACTTGAAGTTGGTGATGAATTACCTGCAGGTATCGTTCAATTAGCAAAAGTTTACATCGCTAAGAAACGTAAACTAAAAGTAGGTGATAAGATGGCTGGTCGTCACGGTAACAAAGGGGTTGTAGCCCGTATCGTTCGTGATGAAGATATGCCTTTCTTAGAAGACGGAACACCAGTAGATATCGTACTTAACCCACTTGGGGTACCTTCACGTATGAACATCGGTCAGATCTATGAAACATTATTAGGTCTTGCCGGTAAAAAATTAGGTAGAAAATACGCTACTCCAATCTTCGATGGTGCTTCTGAAGAAGAAGTAATCAACGAATTAAGAGAAGCTGGCTTACCTACAATTGGCCGTACAAAATTGGTGGATGGTTTATCAGGAAATCCTTTTGACCAACCAGTTACTGTAGGTATAATTTATATGATGAAACTTGGTCACTTAGTTGATGATAAGATGCACGCTCGTTCTATCGGGCCATACTCTCTTATCACGCAACAACCATTGGGCGGTAAAGCTCAATTCGGTGGTCAGCGTTTCGGTGAAATGGAAGTGTGGGCACTTGAAGCATTCGGTGCTGCAAACATACTTCAAGAGATCCTTACAGTGAAGTCTGATGATGTGGTTGGTCGTGCTAAAACATACGAATGTATTGTTAAAGGCGAGAACCTTCCAAAACCAAACATCCCGGAATCATTCAATGTATTGGTACATGAACTTAGAGGCTTGGCCCTTGAGATCACACTTCACTAATTATAGTTTAAGAACCTTTTGGCTAACCAATAGACACAGAAAAAAATGGCGTTCAGAAAAAACAAAAAACTGAATAACGATTTCACAAAAGTAACCATCAGTCTTGCTTCTCCGGAATCAATTCTTGAAGGCTCTCATGGTGAGGTTACACAACCTGAAACAATCAATTACAGAACATACAAACCAGAGATGGGTGGTTTATTCTGTGAAAGAATTTTCGGTCCGGTAAAAGACTGGGAATGTCACTGCGGTAAATACAAACGTATCCGTTACAAAGGCATTATTTGTGATCGTTGTGGAGTTGAAGTAACAGAGAAAAAAGTTCGTCGTGAACGTATGGGTCACATCGAATTAGTTGTACCTGTTGCTCATATCTGGTACTTCCGTTCATTACCAAATAAGATCGGTTACATGTTAGGTTTACCTACAAAAAAACTTGATCAGATTATTTATTACGAACGTTACGTTGTTATTCAATCAGGTGTTAAATCTGAAGATGGTATCAACTACTTGGATTTCCTTACGGAAGATGAATATCTAGATATATTAGATAAACTTCCTCGTGAGAACCAATTATTAGACGATAAAGATCCTAATAAATTCATCGCTAAGATGGGTGCAGATGCGTTAGAAACGCTTCTTTCTCGTTTGAACTTAGATGAGTTATCATACAGCTTACGTCACGCTGCAGCAAACGATACTTCTCAGCAACGTAAAGCAGAAGCTTTAAAGCGTTTGAAAGTTGTTGAGGCTTTCCGTGATGCTAGATCTCGTATAGAAAACAAACCAGAGTGGATGATTATCCGCATGGTTCCTGTTATTCCCCCAGAATTACGTCCATTAGTTCCATTGGATGGTGGTCGTTTCGCAACATCAGATTTGAATGATCTTTACAGACGTGTTATTATCCGTAACAACCGTTTGAAAAGATTGATCGAAATCAAAGCTCCGGAAGTAATCTTACGTAACGAAAAGCGTATGCTTCAGGAAGCAGTAGATTCATTGTTCGATAACTCACGTAAGATTAACGCTGTACGTGCTGAAGGTAACAGAGCATTGAAATCTTTATCAGACATGTTGAAAGGTAAGCAAGGACGTTTCCGTCAGAACTTACTAGGTAAACGTGTAGATTACTCTGGTCGTTCTGTAATCGTTGTAGGTCCTGAATTGAAACTACACGAATGCGGTCTTCCGAAAGATATGGCAGCTGAATTATTCAAGCCGTTTATCATTCGTAAGTTAATCGAAAGAGGTATCGTTAAAACTGTTAAATCTGCAAAGAAAATAGTTGATCGTAAAGATCCTGTAGTTTGGGATATTCTTGAAAACGTATTGAAAGGTCACCCGATCCTTCTAAACCGTGCTCCTACACTTCACCGTTTAGGTATTCAGGCTTTCCAACCAAAATTAATTGAAGGCAAAGCAATTCAGTTACACCCATTAGTGTGTACTGCCTTCAACGCCGATTTCGATGGTGACCAGATGGCTGTTCACGTTCCACTTGGACATGAGGCAATTCTTGAAGCATCGTTATTGATGATTGCGTCTCACAACATCCTGAACCCTGCGAATGGTGCGCCTATCACGGTACCATCTCAAGACATGGTTCTTGGTTTGTATTATGTAACTAAAGGCCGTAAGTCAACTCCTGAACACCCAATCAAAGGTGAAGGCATGACATTCTACGGTGCAGAAGAGGTTGTGATCGCTATCAACGAAGGTCGCTTATCTCAACATGCATTAATAAAAGTTAAAGGTAAAGTACGCTTAGAATCAGGTGAACTTGCTGAACAAATGATTGAAACCGTTGCAGGTAGAGTATTGTTCAACTTAGTTGTTCCTGAAGAAGTAGGTTTTGTAAACGAACTTTTAACGAAGAAAAAATTACAGTTAATCATTGGTACAGTATTCAAGATTGCTGGTATGTCTAAAACTGCGAAGTTCTTGGATGATATCAAGCAGATTGGATTCCAGATGGCCTTCAGAGGTGGTCTTTCTATTGGTTTGGATAACATTGGTATCCCTGCAGATAAAAACACATTGATTGATGGAGCGAAGAAAGAAGTTGACGCTGTTTGGAGCAACTACTTAATGGGTCTTATCACAGACAACGAACGTTACAATCAGGTTATTGATATCTGGACGCGCGTTAACTCTGAGATCACAGATACATTGATGCAGCAGCTTGAAGCTGATCAACAAGGTTTCAATCCGATCTACATGATGATGCACTCAGGAGCACGTGGTTCTCGTGAGCAGATTCGTCAATTAGGTGGTATGAGAGGTTTGATGGCTAAGCCACAAAAGAACTTACAAGGTTCTGTTGGTGAGATCATCGAAAACCCGATCCTTTCTAACTTCAAAGAAGGTCTTGACGTTATTGAGTACTTCATCTCTACACACGGTGCTCGTAAAGGTCTTGCTGATACAGCTCTTAAAACAGCGGATGCTGGTTACTTAACTCGTCGTTTGGTAGACGTTGCACAAGATGCGATTATCAACGAACAGGATTGCGGTACGTTAAGAGGTCTTACAGTTTCAGCGTTGAAAGACAACGATGATGTTGTTGAACCATTGACTGAACGTATCCTTGGTAGAGTGAGTGTTCATGATGTGTTCCACATCATTTCAAATGAATTATTGGTTTCTTCAGGACAAGAAATTACTGAAGAAATTGCTAAGAAAATAGATGATTCAGGTATCGAATCTGTAGAAATCAGATCTGTACTTACATGCGAATCAAGAAGAGGATGTTGTGCTAAATGTTACGGAAGAAACTTAACTTCCGGACACATGGTAGGTATTGGAGAATCAGTAGGTGTTATTGCAGCACAATCAATTGGTGAACCAGGTACTCAGTTAACACTTCGTACATTCCACGTAGGTGGTACGGCATCTAACATTACAGTTGATGCAAAAATCAAAGCTAAGTTTGATGGTGTTGTTGCTTTTGATGATCTAAGAGTAATCCAATCAACAAACTTAGAAGGCGAAAAAGTTACTGTAGTAATGGGTCGTTCAGGTGAAATTCGTATCGTTGAGCCAGTATCTGGTAAAACGTTAATAAGTAACCACGTTCCATATGGTGCATTCTTAACTGTTAAAGATGGAGAAACAGTTACAAGAGGTCAGGAGCTTTGTTTCTGGGATCCATATAATGCTGTTATCTTATCTGAATTTGAAGGTACAGTTCAATTTGATTCAATCGAAGAAGGTGTTACTTTCCGTGAAGAATCAGATGAACAAACAGGACACAGAGAAAAAGTTATTGTTGATACAAAAGATAAAACGAAGAACCCTGCAATCATTGTAAATCCTAAGAAAGGCGATCCTAAAGAATATTCTATTCCGGTAGGTGCCCACTTAGCAATTGAAGATGGCCAGGCTGTTAAACCAGGTCAGGTTCTAGTTAAGATCCCTCGTTCTGTTGGTAAAACAAGAGATATCACAGGAGGTCTTCCTCGTGTAACTGAATTGTTCGAAGCGCGTAACCCTTCTAACCCTGCTGTTGTAAGTGAGATCGATGGTATCGTAACATATGGTACAATTAAGAGAGGTAATAGAGAAATCTTTATCGAATCAAAAGATGGTGTTAAGAAGAGATACATGGTGCCTCTATCAAAACACATTCTTGTTCAGGACAACGATTTCATCCGTTCAGGTAACCCATTGACTGATGGTGCAATTACTCCATCAAATATCTTGTCAATCAAAGGTCCAACGGCGGTTCAGGAATATCTTGTAAATGAAATTCAGGAAGTATACCGTTTGCAAGGTGTAAAAATCAATGATAAACACATTGAGATTATTGTAAGACAGATGATGCAAAAGGTTCAGATTATCGAAGCTGGTGACACATCTTTCTTAACAAACCAAGCAGTAGATCGTTTCAGATTCAGAGAAGAAAACGATAATATCTTAGATAAGAAAGTTGTTGTAGAATGCGGCGATTCAGAAAAACTAAGACCAGGCATGATTATTACAGCGCGTCAATTAAGAGACGAAAACTCTAGCTTGAAGCGTAAAGATCAACGTTTGGTTGCAGTAAGAGATGCTGAGCCAGCTGTTTCTATGCCAACGTTACAAGGTATCACACAAGCTTCATTAGATACAGAAAGCTTTATTTCTGCAGCTTCATTCCAGGAAACAACGAAAGTGTTAAGTGAAGCAGCTGTAAGAGGTAAAATGGACTTCTTGAAAGGCTTGAAAGAAAACGTAATCGTAGGTCACTTAATTCCTGCAGGTACAGGTCAGAGAGAATTCAATGACATTATCGTAGGATCTAAAGAAGAATACGATAGCTTGATTGCATCGAAGGAAGCGTTCAACGCTGCACGCAAAGGCGAGTTACAACAGAGTTAATCATTCATTGAAAAAATACACAAGGGCACTGGTTCCATAACCTTTGCCCTTGTTTTTTCTAAAAGCGTTTACAAAAATGGCTATCAAAAATAATCCCGCTGAAGAAATGATGCAAAATCAATTAAACATTGAATTGCCGGAAGATATGGCAGAAGGTGTTTATGCGAACTTAGCAATGATTGCGCATTCAAACAGTGAGTTTGTATTGGATTTCATTCGTATGATGCCTGGAGTCCCGAAAGCACGCGTTAAGGCACGTGTAGTATTGACTCCTGAACATGCAAAACGTTTATTACAGGCTTTAAATGACAATATCGTTAAATATGAAGAGTCATTTGGAGCAATTAAAGATCAAGAGGAGTTTCCCCGGTTTCCAATGAATTTTGGCGGTACTGTAGGTGAGGCATAGTCGAAAATCTAACCAATTAAGCATAAAATAATAAAGGAATACGAAATTTGGTGATAAGATGTGGATGAATTTCAAAAAAAATAATATCCACAATTTGCAGAATAGCCAAATATGCGTACCTTTGCAGTCCGATAAATTGAGAATAGTTAAATACTTAGGATAAATGCCTACTATACAACAATTAGTAAGAAAAGGAAGAGAACAACTTGTATTCAAGTCAAAGTCTCCTGCTCTAGATTCCTGCCCACAAAGAAGGGGCGTATGTACACGTGTGTACACTACAACACCAAAAAAACCAAACTCTGCAATGCGTAAAGTTGCGAGGGTGCGTTTAACAAACTCTAAAGAGGTGAATGCTTACATTCCCGGTGAAGGTCACAACCTTCAGGAACACAGTATTGTGTTGATCCGTGGCGGTAGAGTAAAAGATCTTCCAGGTGTGCGTTATCACATCGTTCGTGGAGCGTTAGATACTGCCGGAGTAAACGGTAGAAAACAAAGTAGATCGAAATACGGTGCTAAGAGACCTAAACCAGGCCAAGCTGCTGCAGCTCCTGCTAAAGGCAAGAAAAAATAATTAGATTATGAGAAAGGCGAAACCAAAGAAGAGATATCTTCTTCCTGATCCTAAATTTAGTGACACTATGGTTACTAAATTTGTAAACAGCTTAATGTATGATGGCAAAAAAAGCACAGCATACAGTATTTTTTATGATGCAGTTGCATTAGTTGAAAAGAAAACATCTGAAAGCGGTTTAGAAGTTTGGAAAAAAGCACTTAACAACGTGAGTCCTCAGGTTGAGGTTCGTTCTCGTCGTGTAGGTGGTTCTACATTCCAGGTTCCAACTGAAGTTCGTCCGGACAGAAAGATGGCTTTAGGCATGAAGTGGTTGATCAACTACGCTCGTTCTCGTGGTGAAAAAACTATGACGGATAAATTAGCTGGCGAAATTATCTCTGCTTCTAAAGGTGAAGGTGCTGCAGTTAAAAAGAGAGATGACGTACATAGAATGGCGGAAGCTAACAAAGCATTCTCACATTTCAGATTCTAATTTCTGCAAAACAATATTATGGCTCGCGATTTAAAATTCACAAGAAATATTGGTATTGCCGCTCACATTGATGCTGGTAAAACTACTACTACTGAACGTATTCTTTACTATGCTGGTGTAAACCACAAAATTGGTGAAGTTCACGAAGGTGGAGCAACAATGGACTGGATGGCTCAAGAGCAAGAAAGAGGTATTACAATTACTTCTGCAGCTACTACAGTTAACTGGAAATACAGAAATAACAACTACCACGTAAACATTATCGATACCCCGGGTCACGTTGACTTTACGGTTGAAGTAAACAGATCATTACGTGTACTTGATGGTTTAGTATTCTTATTTAGTGCGGTTGATGGTGTTGAACCACAATCTGAAACAAACTGGCGTTTAGCAAACAACTACAAAGTAGCTAGATTAGGTTTCGTTAATAAAATGGACCGTTCTGGCGCCGATTTCTTAAACGTGTGTAAACAGGTTAAAGAAATGTTAGGTAGCAACGCTGTTCCATTGCAGTTACCAATTGGGTCTGAAGACAATTTCCAAGGTGTTGTTGACTTAGTTAACAACAGAGCAATCGTTTGGAATGAAGCGGATAAAGGGATGACTTTTACAGAAATTCCTATTCCTGCTGACATGGTTGACGAAACGCTTGAATACAGAGAAAAATTATTAGAAGCAGTTGCTGATTACGATGAGACTTTGATGGAGAAATTCTTCGAAGATCCAAACTCGATTTCTGAAACTGAGATATTGAACGCTTTGCGTAAAGCTGTTTTAGATATGAAGATTGTACCAATGTTATGTGGTTCTTCATTCAAAAACAAAGGTGTTCAAACAATGCTTGACTATGTAATGGAGTTATTACCATCACCTTTAGATAAAGATGATATCGTAGGTATTAACCCGGATACAGAGAAAGAAGTAATTCGTAAGCCGATGGAATCTGAACCATTCTGTGGTTTAGCATTCAAAATCGCTACGGATCCTTTCGTAGGTCGTTTATGTTTCGTAAGATCTTATTCTGGATTATTAGAATCAGGCTCTTATGTATTCAACACGCGTTCTGGAAACAAAGAGAGAATCTCTCGTATTTTCCAAATGCATGCAAACAAACAAAATCAAATCGACAGTTTACAATGTGGAGATATCGGTGCCGTAGTTGGTTTCAAAGATATCAAAACAGGAGATACGCTGTGTGATGAAAAAAATAAAATTGTTCTTGAATCCATGGATTTCCCAGAACCGGTAATTGGTTACGCTATCGAACCAAAAACTCAGGCTGATGCGGATAAAATGGGTATTGCAATTGCAAAACTAGTTGAAGAAGATCCAACACTTCACGTTTCTACTGACCACGAAACTGGCCAGACGATTCTTAGGGGTATGGGTGAATTACACCTTGAAATTATCATTGATCGTATGAGACGTGAATTCAAGGTTGAAATCAACCAAGGTGCTCCTCAAGTTGCTTACAAAGAATCATTGACAAAAAGCACTGAACACCGTGAAGTTTTCAAAAAACAATCAGGTGGTCGTGGTAAATTTGCCGATATCGTATTTGAACTATCTCCACGTGAAGATGGTAAATTAGGTTTAGAATTCGAAAACAAAATTGTTGGTGGTGTAATTCCAAAAGAATTTATTCCATCTATCCAAAAAGGTTTCGAAGAAGCAATGAAAAACGGTGTTCTTGCTGGTTTCCCTGTGGAATCAATGAAAGTACGTTTAAATCATGGCTCTTTCCACGATGTCGATTCAGATGCATTATCATTTGAATTAGCAGCAAGACAAGGTTTCAAAGAAGCATCTAAAGCTGCAGGCGCTAAGATTATGGAACCAATCATGTCTGTAGAAGTTCTTACTCCTGAAGAATATACTGGTCCTGTTACAGGTGACTTGAACAGAAGAAGAGGTATGATGAAAGGAATGGATTCTAAGATGGGTGCTCAGGTAATTAAAGCTGATGTTCCGTTGTCTGAACTATTCGGTTATGTGACTGACTTGAGAACTATCTCATCTGGTCGTGCAACTGCTTCATTAACATTCTCTCATTATGAATTCGTTCCTGCAAACCTTGCAGAAACTATAGTAGCTAAAGTTAAAGGTACTGCTGTAAGCAAATAATATCATGAATCAAAAAATCAGAATAAAACTTAAATCTTACGATCACAATTTGGTTGACAAGTCATCCGAAAGAATTGTAAGAGCTGTTAAAGCAACTGGAGCTGTGGTTAGTGGTCCAATTCCTTTGCCAACAGAAAAGGAGATCTTCACAGTTTTAAGATCTCCTCACGTAAACAAGAAATCAAGAGATCAGTACCAACTTTGTACTTACAAAAGATTGGTTGATATCTACTCTACAAGTTCTAAAACAGTTGATGCTCTAATGAAATTAGAGTTGCCAAGTGGAGTAGACGTAGAAATTAAAGTTTGATAAGAGCTTTAATTGATAAAATAATAAAATGTAATACGAAAGTATTACATTTCTTTTCTCCAAAGGACTCATTTAAGAGAAAATAAACGTAAAGTAATTTTGCTTACACGTATTTTTTCGTATCTTTGCAGTCCCTTTTTAGCGAAGGTGTTAAATAATTAAATTGTATTGTCCGTAAAATATTAGGGTGATGTCCGGTATTATAGGTAAAAAAGTAGGGATGACAAGCGTATACGATTCAGTAGGAAATTATATTTCTTGTACTGTAATTGAAGCTGGTCCTTGCGTTATCACGCAAATCAAGACTGTAGAAACAGATGGTTATAAAGCTGTTCAGTTGGCTTTCGATGATAAAAAAGAAAAGAGCACTACTAAGCCTCTTTTAGGTCACTTTAAAAAAGCAGGTGTTTCTCCAAAAAGAAAACTTGTTGAATTTAAAGGTTTTGAAAACGAAGTATCTCTTGGACAAGCATTAGCTGCTCAAGATATATTCCAAGAAGGTGACTTCGTGGATGTTATTGGAACAGCTAAAGGTAGAGGTTTTCAAGGTGTTGTAAAAAGACATGGTTTTGGTGGTGTGGGTGGTCAAACTCACGGTCAGCATAACAGAGCGCGTCACGCGGGTTCAATTGGTGCATGTTCTTTCCCTGCACGTGTATTTAAAGGTACTCGTATGGCTGGTAGAATGGGTAACAATAGAGTTAAAGTTCAAAACTTACAGGTTTTGAAAGTTTATCCTGAGCACAACTTATTAGTTGTTAGCGGTTCTGTACCTGGTTCTAAAAATTCTTACGTTTTAATTGAGAAGTAATTATGGAACTATCCTTATTAAATATAAAAGGTAAAGATACAGGAAAGAAAGTAGTTCTTTCTGACGATATCTTCGCAGTAGAGCCCAACAATCACGCGATCTACTTGGATGTGAAACAATATCTTGCTCACCAAAGACAAGGTACTCACAAAGCTAAAGAACGTGCTGAAGTTTCTTTCTCTACTAAGAAATTGAAAAAGCAAAAAGGTACAGGCGGTGCGAGAGCAGGTAGCCGTAAATCACCAATATTTGTTGGTGGTGGTACTATCTTCGGTCCAAGACCAAGAACATACGGTTTCAAAGTAAATAAAAAAGTTAAAGATTTAGCACGTAAGTCTGCATTCAGCCACAAGTTGAAAGAAAGCAACGTTACTGTTCTTGAGAACTTCACTTTGAATGCCCCAAAAACTAAAGATTATTTAGCAATACTTAAAGATCTTTCTTTCGATACGAAAAAGACTTTATTAGTACTCGCTGATATCGATAAAAACATAATCCTTTCAAGCAGAAACTTGAAAAAAGCTAAAGTTGTTAGCGTAGACCAAATCAACACGTATGATTTAGTTAATGCTGAGAAAGTAGTTATTTCAGAAGGATCTGTTTCGAAAATTGAAGCATTACTCAACTAATTAGAGTCATGAGTATTTTAAAGAAACCACTTATTACCGAGAAGGTATCTGCACAGAATGAAGGTGGAGTATACGGCTTTGTTGTAGATAAAAATGCAAACAAAGTTGCCATCAAACAAGCAGTTGAAAAAATGTACGGCGTCAATGTTGAAGAAGTAAGAACCATGATCGCTCCAGGCAAAAAGAAAACCCGTTATAGCAAAGGGGCTTTCTTATCCGGAAAGACATCTTCATTCAAAAAGGCAATCGTAAAAGTTAAAGACGGAGAAATCATAGATTTCTACAGTAATCTATAATCATTAAGGTTCCATCATGTCACTGAAAAAATTCAGACCGATTACACCTGGTACAAGATTTAGAGTTAGCGCATCATACGATGATGTAACTACCTCTACTCCTGAAAAATCGCTTGTAGTTTCTATTAAGAAATCAGGTGGTCGTAACAGCCAAGGTAAGATGACTATGCGCTACATAGGCGGTGGTCATAAGCAGCAGTATCGTATTATCGATTTTAAACGCGATAAACACGCTATTCCAGCAGTTGTAAAAACTATTGAATACGATCCAAATCGTACTGCTCGTATCGCTTTATTGTCTTATGCAGACGGTGAAAAAAGATACATTATTGCTCCAGCAGGATTAGCAGTAGGCAATACGCTTCTTTCTGGACCTGGTATTGCACCAGAAGTTGGCAATAGTCTTCCATTATCAGACATTCCTCTAGGTACTGTTGTACACAATATAGAGTTAAAGCCAGGTAAAGGTGCTGCGATGTCTCGTAGTGCAGGTACTTACTGCCAATTAGTAGCTCGTGAAGGTAAATATGCTACATTAAAATTACCTTCCGGTGAAATGAGAATGGTTCTTGTTGTTTGCTATGCAACAATCGGAACAGTTTCAAATGCTGAGCACATGAACCTTACAAAAGGTAAAGCAGGTGCTAACAGATGGGCTGGTAGAAGACCACGAGTAAGAGGTGTTGCTATGAACCCTGTTGATCACCCTATGGGTGGTGGTGAAGGTCGTTCATCAGGTGGTCACCCAAGATCTAGAAAAGGTTTGTATGCTAAAGGTGGAAAAACCAGAAGCTCAAACAAGTATTCTAAGAATATGATTGTAAAAAAGAGAGTTAACAAAAGATTGAGTAAATAATGTCACGTTCGCTCAAAAAAGGCCCCTACATAGATTTCCGTCTTGAAAATAAAGTTCAGGCGTTGAATGATACAGTTAAAAAAACTGTGATTAAAACTTGGTCAAGAAGATCAATGATTTCTCCTGAGTTCGTTGGACATACATTTGCTGTACACAACGGAAATAAATTCATCCCTGTTTTTGTAACAGAAAATATGGTTGGACATAAATTCGGTGAATTTTCACCAACTAGGACTTTCAAAGGTCACGCTGCAAAAGGTAAGAAATAATTAAGTCATTCATTTGACAAAGTATTCCAATGGAAACGACAGTTAAAATAAAAAAATCGGTTCTCAAAAGACAGAAGATAGCAGCAGCTAAAGAAGCAGCAGCTAAAGGAGCTGTTAAGGCACACCTTAACAATGTCCCAACGTCTACTCGTAAAATGAGACTCGTTGCTGACCTAATCAGAGGGCAGCGTGTAACCTTATCATTAGGTATTTTGAAATACCAAGCGAAACAAGGTGCTAGAAAATTAGAAAAATTAGTACTAGGTTCAGTTGCAGATTGGCAAGCTAAGAACTCTGAAGCTAGAGTTGAAGATGCTGATTTATATATTCGTGAAATTTTTGTTGATGGTGGTAGAGTTCTTAAAAGACTTCGCACTGCACCACAAGGAAGAGCGTATAGAGTTCGTAAAAGATCAAATCACATTACTATCGTGATTGATTCTTTAAAAGAATTACCTTCTGCACCTGTTGCAGTAGTTGAAGAAAAAGAAGTTGTTGCTGCTAATGCTAAGAAGCCAAAAGCTGCTGCTAAAAAGGCAACTGGTGAAAAAAGCAAAGCTAAAACTAAAGCGAATTAATTACCATGGGACAAAAAGTTAATCCGATAGGTTTCCGTTTAGGAGTTGTTAAAGGTTGGGAGTCTAACTGGTACGGAGGCAAAACATTTGCTGACAAATTGGTTGAAGATGAACAAATCCGTAAGTATGTACTTGCTCGTATTCCTAAAGGCGGCATCTCTAAAATTATAATCGAAAGAACGATTAAAAGAGTAACCCTTACAATTAATACAGCTAGACCAGGTGTTGTTATTGGTAAAGGTGGTGCTGAAGTTGATAAGATTAAAGAAGAGTTAAAGAAAATTACAGGCAAAGATGTTCAAATTAATATATTTGAAATCAAAAGACCTGAAATGGAAGCTCTTTTAGTTGGTGAATCAATTGCACAACAATTGAAAGCTAGAATTTCTTATCGTCGTGCAATGAAGCAAGCAATTGCTGGCACAATGCGTGTAGGTGCTCTAGGTATTAAAATTAAATTATCTGGTCGTTTAGGTGGTGCTGAAATGGCACGTACTGACCAATATAAAGAAGGACGTATTCCTCTACATACATTGCGTGCTGATATTGACTACGCTGTTAGTGAAGCATTAACTGTATACGGTAAAATCGGTATCAAAGTATGGATCTTTAAAGGTGAAGTATACGGTAAGAGAGATTTGTCTCCAAATGTAGGAAATGTTGCATCTGGTACAGGTTCTTCAAACAACGATAATGCTTCTCCAAACCAAGGCGGCCCAAGAAGAAAAAGAGGCGGCGAAGGTGGCGGCAATAGAAAAAAGTCTAACAAATAGAACAGAGATTCTGTCTGTATATAAAACAAAGTCATGTTACAGCCAAAACGTACAACATATAGAAAGCAGCAAAAGGGAAGAGTAACTGGTGTTGCTACCCGTGGCCATAGAATTGCTTTCGGCTCTTTTGCAATCAAGTCTTTAGAAGGCGGCTGGATTACAGCTCGTCAGATTGAAGCAGCACGTATCGCAATGACACGTGCAATGAAAAGAGAAGGTCAAGTTTGGATCAGAATATTTCCAGACAAACCGATTACTCAGAAGCCTGCAGAGGTTCGTATGGGTAAAGGTAAAGGTGCTCCTGAATATTGGGTTGCTTGTATCAAACCAGGTACAATTTTATTCGAATCAGGCGGAGTATCGATAGAAACGGCACAAGAATCTTTGCGTTTGGCTGCGCAGAAATTGCCTTTCAAAACAAAGTTTATAGTTAAACCGGATTACGTAGCATCATAATATGAAAACTGCTGAAATAAAAGGTTTATCGGTAGAAGATTTAAAGCAGCGTATCGCTGCGGAAAAAGAGAACTTGCACAAGCTAAAATTTGCACATGCGATTTCTCCAATTGAGAACCCGATGAAAATAAGTCATACTCGCAAGCTAATTGCTCAGTTGAGTACTGAACTTACTGCAAAAATTAAATAAGTTAAGGTCGAAAGATTAAATCTACCGAACTATAATGGAAGAAGTTCTAAGAAACGCCAGAAAAGAAAGAACTGGCAAAGTAGTGAGTAATAAGATGAATAAATCTATTACTATAGCTGTTGAACGTAAAGTAAAACACGCTAAGTATGGTAAATTCATTCACAAAACTACAAAATTAATGGCCCATGATGAAAATCAGGAATGCGGAATTGGTGATACAGTGCGCATTATGGAAACAAGACCATTAAGTAAGTTAAAACGTTGGAGACTCGTTGAAGTCATTGAAAAAGCTAAGTAATCATGATACAGCAGGAATCAAGGCTATCCGTAGCAGACAATAGTGGTGCTAAAGAAGTATTAGTAATCCGTGTACTTGGTGGTACAGGTAAAAGATATGCTTCAATTGGTGACAAAATTGTTGTGACTGTAAAGTCAGCAATTTCTTCAAGCAATATGAAGAAAGGTACGGTATCTAAAGCCGTGGTGGTACGCACCAAAAAAGAAATTAAGCGTGCGGATGGTTCATACATCCGTTTCTCTGATAACGCTGCCGTTTTATTAAATAATAATGATGAACCTAAAGGTACTCGTATCTTCGGTCCAGTTGCGCGCGAATTGAGAGACAAGCAATTTATGAAAATCGTTTCATTAGCCCCTGAAGTCCTTTAATTCGTATGGCAAGCAACAAACAAACTAAATTACATGTCCGCACAGGCGATAACGTTATCGTTATCTCTGGTGATGACAAAGGAAAACCTGGAAAGGTTGTTTCTGTTGATAAGGAAAACCTAAAGGCTATTGTTGAAGGTATCAATATTGTTACTAAACACAATAAGCCAACTGCGAATGTACCAAACGGTGGCATCGTTAAAAAGGAAGCTCCTATTCACATCAGTAAATTGATGATCGCTGATCCAAAAACTGGAAAAGCAACAAGAATTGGCCGTAAAGAAGATAAAAACGGCAAGATAGTTAGATACGCTAAAAAGTCAGGGGAGGTAATCAAATAATGGCTAATCCTAGATTAAAAGATAAATATCTTAAAGATATTGTTGGAGAATTGAAAACTAAGTTTCAATATTCTTCAGTTATGCAAGTTCCTAAGATTACAAAAATTGTAATCAATAAAGGTATCGGTGCGGCAGTTGCTGACAAGAAATTAGTTGATGTAGGTGTTGATGAACTTACATTAATTACTGGTCAGAAAGCAGTAGCTACTAAATCTAAGTTAGATGTTTCTAACTTCAAATTGAGAGCTAATATGCCAATTGGTGCTAAAGTTACATTAAGAGGCAACCACATGTATGAGTTTCTTGACCGTTTAACAGCAGTTGCTCTACCACGTGTACGTGACTTCAAAGGTATAAACGATAAAGGTTTTGATGGTCGTGGAAATTACACATTAGGTGTAAAAGAACAAATCATCTTCCCTGAAATCAGCATTGACAAAATCAATAAAATTACTGGTATGGACATCACTATTGTGACTACTGCCAATACTGACGAAGAAAGTTTTGAACTTCTGAAAGCATTCGGTATGCCGTTTGCATCTCTGAAAAAATAATTATATACCATGGCTAAAGAATCGGTAAAAGCTAGAGAAAGAAAAAAGCAAGCAACAGTTGATAAATTTGCTGCAAAAAGAAAAGCTCTAAAAGAAGCAGGTGATTACGTAGGTTTAGATAAACTACCTAAAAATGCATCTCCAGTACGTTTACACAATCGATGTAAATTAACTGGTCGTCCAAGAGGTTATATGAGAAAATTCGGTATCAACCGTGTTACTTTCAGAGAACTTGCAGCAAATGGTAAAATTCCAGGTGTAACTAGAGCAAGCTGGTAATTTATTTCAAAATACTTTATTATTAAAAAATAATATCGTACCTTTGCAGGCCCTTTTAGGGCTTTTAATTTCTTATTCAAAGTTGTTAGAATTGTTAAAAATATGGATCCAATAGCCGATTACCTTACAAAAATCAGAAACGCGATAAAAGCAAAACATCGCGTTGTTGAGATTCCTGCTTCAAATGTGAAGAAGGAAATTACAAAGGTACTTTTTGATAAAGGATATATTCAAAGCTATAAATTTGAAGATAGTGCTGTACAAGGTTCTATCAAAATAGCTTTAAAATATAATGCTCTTACTAAAGAGTCTGCAATCGTTCATTTAGAACGCATTAGCAAACCTGGTTTGAGAAAATATACACACGCTGAAACAATGCCACGTGTATTAAATGGTCTTGGTGTTGCTATCATATCTACCTCTAAAGGTATTATGAGCAATAAAGAAGCTAAAAATTTGAACATAGGCGGAGAAGTTCTTTGCTTTGTATATTAATTAAAATTTCGGACGAATACTATGTCACGTATTGGTAAATTACCTGTAACTCTTCCGGAAAAAGTTGAATTATCTGTTTCAGCAAATAATCTTGTAACAGTAAAAGGCCCTAAAGGTTCTCTTACTCAACAGGTTGATTCAGATATCAAAGTTTCCGTAGAAGATGGAAAGGTTGTAGTTGCAAGACCTACTGAGCAAAAAAGACACAAAGCTTTACATGGCTTGTATCGCTCTTTAATTGGCAACATGGTTGTAGGAGTAAGTCAAGGTTATAAAATCGATCTTGAATTAGTCGGTGTTGGTTACAAAGCTACTGTAACTAATAATGTCTTAGAATTGAGTTTAGGATATTCTCACGGTATATTCTTTAAATTACCTACAGAAATTACTGCTTCTGCAGTAACAGAAAAAGGTAAGAACCCAATTGTTACGTTAGAGTGTATTGATAAGCAATTGATCGGTCAGGTTTCTGCTAAAATCAGATCTCTAAGAAAAATCGAACCTTACAAAGGTAAAGGTGTTCGATTCAAAGGTGAAGTTGTACGAAGAAAAGCTGGTAAAACAGCATCTAAATAATATTAAGATATGGCAACTAAGAAAGATCTTAGAAGGCTCAGAATCAAAAGAGGTATCAGAAATAAAATTTCTGGTACTGCTGAGAAACCTAGATTGTCTGTATTCAGAAGTAATACAGGTATCTATGCTCAATTAATTGATGATATCAGTGGCTTAACGCTTGCGAGCTGTTCTTCTACTGAGTTTAAATCTAGCAAAGGAACAAAATGCGAGATTTCTACATTAGTTGGGAAAACAATAGCAGAAAAAGCAGCAGCCAAAGGCGTTAAAAACATTGTTTTTGATAGAGGTGGCTTTTTGTATCATGGTCGTGTGAAGGCATTGGCTGAAGGTGCAAGAGAAGGTGGTTTAGCATTCTAATTCAATAAAGAAAAGATATTATGTCTCAAGTCAACGTTAAAACGGTAAAAGCAAGCGAAATCGAGCTTAAAGAGCACGTAGTTGCTATTAACCGCGTTGCTAAAGTAGTAAAAGGTGGACGTCGTTTCAGCTTTTCTGCAATAGTTGTAGTAGGAGATGGACACGGTGTTGTTGGTCATGGTTTAGGTAAAGCAAATGAAGTTACAGATGCTATCACTAAAGCAATCGATGACGCTAAAAAGAATCTTATTAAAGTTCCTGTAATTAACGGAACTCTACCACATGAAATGATTGGTAAATACAGTGGCGGATTTGTATTCGTTAAGCCAGCTGCTCCAGGTACTGGGGTTATTGCAGGTGGTGCGATGCGTGCTGTATTTGAAAGTGCTGGTGTAAAGGATGTCTTAGCAAAATCTAAGGGATCTTCAAATCCTCACAACGTAGTAAAAGCAACTATTGATGCGTTAGTTAAAATGAGAGCTCCTCATAAAGTAGCTATGCAGCGTGGTGTTACAATGAGTAAAGTATTTAATGGTTAATTATTTATAATCATGGCAAAAGTAAAAATTACTCAAGTTGTAAGTTCAATTAAAAAAACTGATAAGCAGAAAAAAGTTTTAGCTTCTTTAGGCTTGGGCAAAATCAATGCTACAGTTGAACAAGAGCTTACACCTTCAATAAAAGGAATGATAAATAAAGTTAATCATTTAGTAGTTGTTAGCGAGTAAGTATTATGAAATTACATACATTAAGACCTGCAAAAGGTTCTGTAAAAACATCAAAACGTATAGGTAGAGGTACTGGTTCTGGTAGAGGCGGTACATCAACTAAAGGTCATAAAGGAGCTAAATCAAGATCTGGTTATTCTTCTAAGATTGGTTTTGAAGGTGGTCAAATGCCGTTACAACGTCGTTTGCCTAAGTTTGGATTTAAACCTCTAAACAAAATCGAATTCAAGCCAATTAACTTGGATGAATTACTTGAATTAATCGAAAAAACAGGTGCTTCTGTTGTTGATATAGCTTTAATGAACCAAAATGGTTTAGTTGGAAACAACGATAAAGTTAAAATCTTGGCAAGAGGAGAAGTTAAATCAATTAAGGCAGAAATTATTGCACATGCATTTTCAGCATCAGCTTCTGAAGCTATTGTGAATGCAGGCGGTAAAGTTACTCTTATAGGATAATGAAGCGTTTCATTACTACTTTTAAGAATATATTCTCAATTGACGAGCTTCGTACAAGAATCGTCACAACTATTGCGTTCCTAGTTATGTTCAGACTAGGTTCTTTTGTTGTTTTACCAGGAGTAGATCCTAGTAAAATCAGTGAAGCCGGTAGTTCAGAGGGTATATTAGGTGTTATCAATACCTTTTCAGGTGGCGCGTTTAACAACGTATCTGTATTTGGTTTAGGTATAATGCCGTATATTTCAGCTTCAATTGTCTTACAGTTATTAACTTTCGCAGTTCCTTATTTTCAACGTCTTCAAAAAGACGGAGAATCCGGTAGAAAGAAAATAAATCAGTATACAAGAATTCTGACAATATTCATTACTGTTGCTCAATCAATTGGATATTTGAAAGCAACGTTAAGTGATGGAATGTTTTATGATGGGATGAATAATCCTATGATGGACATCGTTAGAATTGTAACTCTAATCTCAGGAACAATGTTCTGTATGTGGTTAGGAGAACGTATCACTGAAAAAGGTATTGGTAACGGTATCTCTATGTTGATCATGATCGGGATTGTTTCTAGACTTCCTTTTGCTTTAATGGCTGAAGTAGGATCTAAAGGTCTCCCTGGAAGCTTAGCATTGTTATTTGAATTTGGAGCGTTGTTCTTTATTATTTTGTTGGTTGTACTTGTACAACAAGCAACACGAAGAATACCGATTCAGTACACAAGACAAATCGCAGGTGGCAAACAAGTAATTGGTCAACGTCAATATTTGCCATTAAAATTAATTGCAGCTGGTGTAATGCCGATTATATTTGCTCAATCTGTAATGTTCTTACCAGCAATTTTAGGTTCTTCTTTTCCTGAATCTGAGTTTGCAAGTACAATAGGAACAACAATGAGTGATTTTACATCTTGGCAATACAATGTTGTATTTGCAACAATGATTATTCTTTTCACTTATTTCTATACTGCAATTACGGTTAATCCAAATACTATTGCTGAAGATTTAAGAAGAAATGGTGGATTTATACCTAGTGTTAAACCTGGTGTTGCTACTTCAGAATACATTGATGATGTATTAACAAAAATCACATTGCCTGGATCAATATTTCTTGCAGTTTTAGCGATCCTGCCTGCGTTTGCAAGTATGGCTGGAATTGAAAGAGAATTTGCTTACTTCTATGGTGGTACTTCTTTATTGATTATGATTGGTGTTGTTCTTGACACGCTTCAACAAATTGAGAGTTTCTTATTGATGAAGCATTATGATGGAATGATGCAAAGTGGTCGAGTTAAAGGAAGATTAGACACTGCAGTTGTTTAATTTAAAATGGCTGTAATTCATTACAAGTCTAATGAAGAGCTTGATATTATACGTGAGAGCGGAATAATACTTGGAAAGGCTCATGCAGAAATTGCAAAAATCATTAGACCTGGAGTTAAAACAAAAGAATTAGATAAAATTGCTTATCAATTCATAGCTGATAACGGAGGTATCCCTTCCTTTAAAGGTTATAATGGTTTCCCCTCCACACTTTGTATTTCTGTGAATGAAATTGTTGTTCATGGTCTACCAAGTGAATATGAATTAAAAGATGGTGATATTATCTCTGTTGATTGCGGTGTAAAGTACAAAGGATTCCATAGTGATTCCGCTTATACTTACCCTGTAGGCAATGTTAAAGAAGAAGTATTAAAGCTTCTTCGAGTTACAAAAGAGAGTTTATATAAAGGTATTGAACAAGCTGTAGTAGGCAATCGAATTGGTGATATAGGCTTTTCAATACAAACGTTCGTTGAGAAAGAAGGTTATTCAGTGGTTAGAGAATTGGTTGGACATGGTTTAGGTAAAAACCTTCATGAAAAACCTGAAGTTCCTAATTATGGAAACAGAGGCAAAGGGCTAAAACTAGAAGAAAATCTGGTAATTGCTATTGAGCCGATGATTAATTTGGGTAAGAAAAATGTTATTCAGGAAAATGATGGATGGACAATTCGCACTTCAGATAAAATGCCTTCGGCACATTTCGAACATACGGTAGCAGTAAAAAAGGGAAAACCAGAAATTTTGACTACCTTTGAATTCATAGAAAAAATAATTAATATTTAATTCATCGCATGTCGAAACAAGCATCAATTGAACAAGATGGCAAAATATTAGAAGCTTTATCAAACGCAATGTTCCGCGTTGAATTGGGCAACGGCCATCAAGTTATTGCACACATTTCCGGTAAGATGCGAATGAATTATATAAAGATTTTACCAGGAGATAAGGTTAGAATGGAGATGTCTCCATATGATTTGACAAAAGGTAGAATCGTATTCCGTTATAAATAATAAATTTAACTTATAAATCAATAAGACGATGAAAGTAAAAACATCGATCAAAAAAAGAAGTGTAGATTGCAAAGTTGTCAGAAGACACGGCAAACTTCTAGTAATCAATAAGAAGAACCCAAGGTTCAAACAAAGACAAGGTTAATAATAATAGAATAATACTATGGCAAGGATTTCTGGTGTTGATATTCCCGATAACAAAAGAGGTGAAGTTTCTTTGACTTACATCTATGGTATTGGTCGTAACTCAGCTCAAAGTATTTTGACGAAAGCTGGCGTAAGCTGGGATAAGAAAGTAAGTGAGTGGAATGATGAAGAAGCGAATGCAATTCGTGCTATCATCGGTTCTGAACACAAAACTGAAGGTGCTCTTAAGTCTGAAGTGCAATTAAGCATTAAACGTTTGATGGATATCGGCTGTTACAGAGGCCTTCGTCACAGAAAAGGTTTACCTGTACGTGGTCAGCGTACAAAAAATAACTGCCGTACTCGTAAGGGTAAGCGTAAGACAGTTGCGAATAAAAAGAAAGCAACTAAGTAGTAATTACAACTGATATTTAATTCAGAATATGGCTCAACAATCAACAGCCGCGAAAAGAAAAGATAAGGCTAAAAAAAGAATCGTAGTTATCGAACCAACAGGACAGGTTCATATCAGAGCTTCTTTTAACAACATTATCATTTCTGTTACTAACAGTACAGGTCAAGTTATATCTTGGGCTTCTGCTGGTAAAATGGGATTCCGCGGATCTAAAAAGAATACTCCTTACGCTGCTCAGGTTGCAGCGCAAAACTGTGCTCAAGTTGCCTTTGAAGGCGGAATGAGAAAGTGTGAAGTTTTTGTAAAAGGACCAGGCTCAGGTAGAGAGTCTGCAATTCGCACCATCCAAAATGCAGGTATCGAAGTGTTAGTTATCAAAGACGTAACACCTATGCCACATAACGGGTGCAGACCTCCTAAAAAGAGAAGAGTCTAATTATTTTAATTGAACATTAATATTAATTAATAAAAAATGGCACGTTATACTGGCCCTAGAGCTAGAATCTCGAGAAGATTCGGTGAGCCTGTAATGGGAGATAGCAAAGCACTTCAGAAGAAGAACTATGCGCCCGGAATGCACGGTAGAAATAAAAAAAGAAAGCAATCTGAATATTCTATTCAGTTGAAAGAAAAGCAAAAGGCTAAATATACTTATGGTGTATTAGAAAGACAATTTGCTAAAACTTTCGATACAGCAGCAAGAAAACAAGGTATCACTGGTGAAAACCTTTTGAAAATGCTTGAAGCTCGTTTAGATAACACAGTTTACCGTTTAGGTATTGCAACATCTAGAAGAGCTGCTCGTCAACTTGTAATTCACAAACATATTGTAGTGAATGGTGATATCGTAAATATCCCTTCATACCAATTGAAACCAGGTGATCAATTAGGCGTTCGTGAGAAGTCTAAAGCGCTTGAATCAATAACAGACAGTCTTTCTACTCAATCTGCTAAGAAATTTACTTGGTTGGAATGGGATGATTCAAGCATGTTAGGTAAATTTGTAACTTACCCTCAACGTGACGAAATTCCTGAAAATATCCAGGAACAACTGATTGTCGAGTTGTACTCTAAATAATAAATAAACATAATCTAACTATATATTTATGTCTATTCTTTCTTTTCAAATGCCGGAAAAAGTGGTTATGGAAAAAGCAGACGACTTTCATGGTCTGTTTGAATTCAAACCTCTTGAAAAAGGATATGGTGTAACTATCGGTAATGCTTTAAGAAGAATTTTATTATCTTCTCTTGAAGGTTATGCGATCACTGGAATCAAAGTTCCTGGTGTGTTACATGAGTTCTCTACGATTCCTGGCGTAAGGGAAGATGTAACTGAGATTATCTTGAACCTTAAACAAGTTCGTTTCAAAAAGATATCTGACGTGAACGAAAATAAAATCGTTGTTAGTATCAAGAAACAATCTTCTTTCAAGGCTGGAGATATTGCTAAGTTTACTTCTGCTTATCAAATCTTAAACCCTGAATTATTAATCTGCAACGTAGATTCTAATTCTAACTTTGATATCGAGTTAACACTTGAAAAAGGCCGTGGTTATTTGCCTGCAGAAGAAAACAAACCAGCAGAACAAATCTTTGGTTATATTCCGATCGATGCTATTTTTACACCAATCAAAAATGTAAAATACAGTGTTGAGAACACAAGGGTAGAACAAAGAACGGATTACGAAAAACTAATTCTTGAAATATTAACTGACGGATCTATTCATCCTGAAGATGCATTGAAAGGTGCTGCTAATATTTTAATAAAACACTTCATGTTATTCTCAGATCAAACGATGACGTTTGAGGCTGTGAAGGCTGAAGAAGAAGAGACTGTTGATGAAGAATTCTTACACATGAGAAAGCTTTTGAAAACATCTCTAGCTGATCTAGACTTGTCTGTACGTGCTTACAACTGTTTAAAGGCTGCTGATATCAAAACATTAGGAGAGCTTGCTACTCTTGATATTTCTGACATGATGAAGTTCCGCAACTTTGGTAAGAAGTCTCTAAACGAGTTAGAGCAGTTAATTATAGATAAAAACTTATCCTTTGGAATGGATACGGCTAAGTACAAACTTGACGAGGATTAATCGCAATGAGACACGGTAAAAAAGACAATCACCTAGGTAGAACAGTAACTCACAGAAGAGCTCTATTATCAAACATGGCTTCTTCTTTGATTGTTCATAAAAGAATTTCAACTACAGTTGCTAAAGCAAAAGAGCTTAGAAAGTATGTTGAACCTTTGATTACAAAAGCGAAAGCAGATTCTACGCACAGTAGAAGAACGGTTTTCTCTTATCTTCAAAATAAAGATTCAGTTAAAGAATTATTTGACAATGTTGTTGAGAAAATCGCAGCAAGACCAGGTGGTTACACTAGAATCTTAAAAACAGGTGCTCGTATTGGCGATAACGCTGATATGTGTATCATTGAATTAGTTGATTACAACGAAACATACGTTAAAGAAACTGAAGTTAAAGTTGCAAAAAGAACTCGTCGTTCTACTGCTGCTAAGAAAGATGATTCTGAATCAACAGGTACTGAACCACAAGCATAATGCTAACAAAGCAAAAATGTTTAACAATATCTTAAATAAAAAAGGATTTGACTTTTGTTGAATCCTTTTTTATTTTGTTTAAATTCAACCATTCAAATTTATAATGAAACTCCACGAACAAAAAGACGCTTATTTAATGTTGGAAGATGGCACCTGGTATAAAGGCATTGCTGTTGGAAAGATTGGTACAACATCAGGTGAGATTTGTTTTAATACAGGAATGACTGGTTATCAAGAGATTTATACTGACCCATCTTATTACGGTCAAATCATTGTTAACACCACAAGTCATATTGGTAATTATGGCGTTAAAGAAGACGAACAAGAATCTGCAGGAGTTAAATTCAGCGGGTTGGTTTGCAGAAATTTCTCCGAAATGTTTTCCAGAAAAGATGGAGACGGATCATTACAGGAGTATTTTGAAAAGAATAATATTGTAGGCATCAGTGATATTGACACTAGAGAATTAGTGAGACATATTCGCAAGGCCGGAAAAACAATGAATGCTGTAGTCTCTTCTGAGATTCTGGATGTAGAAAAGTTGAAGCAAGAGGTGAAAAATGTACCTTCCATGAAAGGCTTGGAACTTTCCAGTATTGTATCTACAAAAGAAAGTTATTTTTTAGGGAATCCGGATTCAAAATATAAAGTTGCTGTATTAGATCTTGGTGTTAAAACGAATATCTTAAGAAACCTTACAGAAAGAAATTGCTACTTAAAAGTATTCCCTGCGAAGACTACTTATACTGAAATGAAATCCTGGGCTCCAAATGGATATTTTATTTCGAACGGCCCTGGAGATCCAGCAGTAACAAGCTATGCGATTGATACGGTAAAAGAAATATTGTCTGAAAACAAACCTATGTTCGGGATCTGTTTAGGACATCAGATTCTTGCTGAAGCGAACGGAATTCCAACGTATAAAATGCCTAATGGACATAGAGGTTTGAATCATCCGGTAAAAAACTTAATTTCTGGTTTATCTGAAGTTACGTCTCAGAACCATGGTTTTGCTGTGGATGCAAATTCAATTCCAAAGGATAGCAATGTTGAGATCACACACATTAATTTAAATGATAACACAGTAGAAGGTATTCGTCTTAAAGACAAGAATGCATTTTCTGTACAATATCACCCGGAGTCTTCTCCAGGTCCGCATGACTCCAGATACTTATTCGATCAATTTGTATCAAACTTAAACTAGTATATTAAATAAATTTAAAATAAAACGAAGATGAGCTTAATAGAAGAAATCGTTGCACGTCAGATTTTTGACTCAAGAGGAAATCCTACTATCGAAGTAGATGTAATTACGGAAAATGGTTTAATCGGAAGAGCAGCAGTTCCATCTGGTGCATCAACTGGTAAGCATGAAGCAGTAGAGTTGAGAGATAATGACAAATCAATCTACATGGGCAAAAGCGTTTTAAAAGCTGTTGCAAACGTAAATGATATCATTGCTCCGGAATTGATCGGTTCTCATGTATTTGAGCAAAACCTGATCGATCGTTTAATGATTGATTTAGATGGTACTCCAAACAAAGGTAAATTAGGTGCTAACGCAATCTTAGGTGTTTCTTTAGCATTAGCTAAAGCAGCAGCTCAGGAAGCTGGCTTGCCTTTATATAGATATGTGGGTGGTGTTAGTGCTAACACATTGCCTGTACCAATGATGAACATCATCAACGGTGGTTCTCATGCAGATAACTCAATCGATTTCCAGGAGTTTATGATTATGCCCACAGGTGCAAAATCATTCACTGAGGCTATGCGTATGGGTTCTGAGATCTTCCATAATCTTGCAAAAGTATTGAAATCAAAAGGCATGTCTACAAACGTAGGTGATGAAGGTGGTTTCGCTCCAAACATTGCATCTAACGAAGAAGCTTTAATTACTGTTATTCAAGCGATCGAAGCAGCAGGCTACAGACCAGGTGAAGACGTGATGATTGCATTTGATGCAGCAGCTTCTGAATTCTATGATTCTGAAACTAAATTATACCATTTCAAAAAATCAACTGGAGATAAATTAACTTCTTCTCAAATGGCTGCTTTCTGGGCTGATTTAGTTAAGCGTTATCCAATCGTATCTATCGAAGATGGTATGGATGAAGATGACTGGTCTGGTTGGGCTGAATTGACTAAACTAGTTGGCGATAAAGTACAATTAGTAGGTGATGATTTGTTTGTAACAAACGTTAATCGTTTACAACAAGGAATCGACCAAGGAATCGCTAACTCGATCTTGGTTAAAGTAAACCAAATCGGCTCGTTAACTGAAACCATCTCTGCTGTTAATTTGGCTAAGAGAAATTCATATACATCAATCATGTCTCACCGTTCAGGTGAAACAGAAGACAATACAATTGCTGACTTAGCTGTTGCATTAAATTGCGGTCAAATCAAAACTGGATCTTGTTCTCGTTCTGATCGTATGGCTAAATACAACCAATTGTTACGTATTGAAGAAGAATTGGGTGAAGCTGCATACTTCCCTGGTAAGAATATGCGTAAGTAATATAACTAAATGTCCCGCACTATTAGCGGGACATTTTTTTTTGTAAATTGCGTTATGAAAATATTCGAATGGACAAAAACGCTACCTCCTTTCTTTAGGAATTTTTTCTTCCTATTCGCCGTCGTATTTATTATTTGGATGATTTTTTTTGATTCAAATGATATCATAAGCCAGTATAAAATGAGAAGTCAACTCAGTGATCTTGAAAGTGAACGTGAGTATTATGAACAAAAAATTATAGAAGTTAAAGCTGAAGAAGAAGCTTTGATGAAAGATAAAGTAAAGCTTGAAAAATTTGCCAGAGAGCATTACTTAATGAAAAAACCTACAGAAGACATCTACATTCTTGTAGAAGAATAAAATTAATACACCTTCCAATACTTGTGCTTGTTTTAGCTAAGCAGAAATGCATTCATGAATAAATATACTCGATATACTACAATACTCTGGACGCTCTTCATTGGCGGGCTATACACCTTATTCCTTTGGTCTATATTAATACGCGTGAACTACCTTGGCGCATTTGGCCAGATGCCCGATTTGGTTAAATTGGAAAATCCTAAAAATGAATTGGCATCTGAAGTATATTCTTCAGATGGTGTATTATTAGGCAAGTATTTTAGAGAAAATCGCAGTCCTGTAACCTATTCAGAAATTTCTCCGAATGTAATAAATGCACTTATTACAACAGAAGATATTCGTTTCAGAGAGCATGCAGGCATTGACTTGAAAGGTGTTTTTGGAATCTTTTACTATATGGCAAAAGGTGACAAACGTGGCTCCAGTACAATCACACAGCAGCTTGCAAAAAATTTATTTAAGACACGTGGCATTAAAGAAAAAGGGGTGTTGGGCTATATTCCCGGTTTTAATATTTTTATTGCAAAAGTAAAAGAGTGGGAGTTAGCAATCACTCTTGAAAGCATGTATACCAAAAACGAGATTTTAGCTTTGTATCTGAACACAGTAGATTTTGGAAGTAATTCATTTGGAATTAAAGTAGCTGCAAAAACATTTTTCCGGAAAGGTCAGGATAGTTTAAGTATCTCGCAAGCCGCTATGCTGGTAGGTTTGCTTAAGGCACCCACAAGTTACAGTCCGATCTTAAATCCTGAAAATTGTTTTAATAGAAGGAATACGGTTTTGGAATTGATGTTTGAAAATAAATTCATCACACATCTTCAATTCAATACATTAAAAATGCAGCCTATTAAACTGAACTATGAAGTTGAAAAACATTCGGATGGTTCAGCAACCTATTTTAGAACAATGGTTAGTAAATATCTGCAGGAATGGTGTAAGAAGAATGACAAAGATCTATACGGCGACGGTCTAAAAATTTATACGACGATCGATTCCCGTATGCAGGTGCATGCTGAAGAATCTGTTTCCGAACACATGAAAGTGTTGCAGCGTAGGTTTAATAAGCATTGGGAAGGGGAGAAACCTTGGCGTTATCAGAATAAAACGGAAATTCCGAATTTCATAGAAGATGTTGCAAAGGATACCGATCGTTATAAAGCATTAGAAAAGAAATACGGTAAGAATAATGATTCTATAATGATTGTGTTCAAGACCCCTGTAAAGATGTCTGTATTCAGCTGGGAAGGAGATATTGATACATTAATGAGTCCGTATGATTCGATTGCTTATTACAAGCACTTTTTACATACAGGATTTATGACTATGGATCCATACAGCGGTTATATTAAGACGTGGGTTGGAGGTATTAATTATAAGCATTTTCAATACGACCATGTAAAGCAAAGTAAGCGTCAACCTGGCTCTTCATTTAAACCTTTTGTATATGCGACTGCAATTTCAAAAGGTATCTCCCCATGCACCTTAATACCTGATTTGCCAATTACGTTTGAATACGAAGAGGATGGCAAACACATTGTTTGGACACCACGCAATGCTGACTGGGTGTATTCCGGCGATTCGTTGAACCTGCGTAGAGGTATGGCTCGTTCGATCAATACCATTGCAGCTCGACTAACTAAAATGGTAGGAGTAAATGCAGTTATTGAGATGGCGCATAAGTTGGGTATTGAAAGTGAACTTCGACCTGTTCCTTCTATATGTCTTGGTTCGAGCGATGTGAACGTATTTGAAATGGTAGGTGCTTACAGTACCTTCTTAAATAAAGGCGTGTGGACTGAACCAACTTTCATTGAACGTATTGAAGACAATAGTGGCAATGTTATTTTTGAGGCGGCACCTGAACGTAAAGATGCATTAAGCGAAGAAGCGGCTGCAGTGATGGTATACATGTTAAAAGGTGGAACAGAAGAAGGTGGGGGTACATCTCAGGCATTGTTTCAATATGATATTTTCAGAGGAAATGAAATGGGTGGAAAAACCGGTACCTCATCAAATTATTCTGATGGCTGGTATATGGGAGTATCTACGCATTTGGTAGGTGGCGTATGGGTAGGCGGAGAAGATCGTAGTATACACTTTAGGACATCTGCAACCGGCGAAGGATCCAAGACGGCATTACCGATCTTTGGATTGTTTATGGAGAAAGTATATGCAGATACTTCTTTAGATATTCGTATGGGACGCTTTAAAATGCCTTCACGTATGAGTATCAATATTAATTGTCCGCGTAGACCTGATCGTGTAGTAGTTGATAGCTTAGCACTCACTGAAGAAGCTGTCGAGGAAGATCAGTTGCCGGATGCAGAAATTGTAGAATAATATTTACTGTTTTATTATCCGTATTTAAGAAATTTATAATTCATCAGACTACATAAAATAGTCTGATGAATTTTTTTAATCAGACATACACATGGAATCAACAGCAATCATTAACATAAAACCATTAGGCTTTCCCTGGGAAACATTGGATCCGTTTATTTTTTGTGTACATCATCGCGATGAGTTTCCGATCGGAAATGAAAAGATGGGACCTGCTGTTTCATTAGCAGGGAGAAATATCGGACAGGATTTTTCAGGCAAAGACAAATGGAATATGTATCACGGACAAACCATGCCCGGCTTTCCATATCATCCGCACAGAGGCTTTGAGACTGTTACGGTTGTTAAAGAAGGTGTGGTTGATCATACAGATTCGTTGGGAGCTGCAGGTCGTTTTAGTACTGGTGATGTACAATGGATGACTGCAGGTAAAGGTGTATTACATTCTGAAATATTTCCGTTGCTACATACAGATAAACCAAATCCGATGGAGTTGTTTCAGATCTGGTTGAATTTACCAAAGAGAAGTAAGTTTGTGCAGCCGCATTTTAAAATGCTTTGGAACGAAAACATTCCGGTATTAACAGAAACGGATACGAATGGACGAGCGGTTGAAGTAAATGTTATTGCTGGATATTTGAAAGGTAAGCATGCACCTAAGCCAACTCCTGATTCATGGGCTGCAGAAGCAAATAATCATGTTTCAATTCTTACCATAAAATTGAATGCGGACGCAACGTGGACATTACCTAAAACAGAAGCCGGCGTAAACAGAATGTTGTATTTTTATAAAGGTGGTGCAATAAAAATTGCTGCAACGGATATTTCTGTTTATCATTCTGTGCAGTTGAAATCAGATGTGGATGTAACACTTGAAGCAGGAAATGAACCATGTTATTTATTATTGCTGCAAGGTAAACCAATGAATGAGCCGGTTGTACAATACGGTCCGTTTGTTATGAATACAGAAGAAGAAATCAGAGAAGCATTTGCTGAATATCAGAAAACACAATTCGGTGGTTGGCCCTGGCCAAATCATGAGCAGGCACATGCGCGTGACAGAGGGCGCTTTGCGCTGCATGCGGATGGGCGAGAAGAGAAAATGTAAGTATCAAAATAATTAATCTATTTTTAATACATACTATCTTATTTATTTCTTCGTTCAAAGGATATTATATTTTCATTATTAAATTATTTGTTATGAATTTTAGATCTGCATTAACAACCATTTTTATTGGGTTGCTTTTTATTTCTTCAAACGCACAATCCATAAATAAAACGGTTATTGGCAATACGGATTTTGCTTTCGAACTTTTTAAACAAGCGTTTAAGAAAGATACGAGTATCTGCATTTCTCCATATAGTATTTCATTTGCACTATCGATGGCTTATGCCGGTGCACGCAATGAAACAAAGGTGCAAATGCAAAATATACTTCATTTCGAGGGAGATCAAGAAAAATCAAATGAGGCATTTGCTGAAATTCAACGTCGATTAAATTTATTTAAAGGAGACACTTCTATCCGTCTTGCAATGGCAAATGCAATTTGGAAAAGGGATGAAGAAAAAGTACATCAGCAATATATTGATCTGCTTTATAAATATTATAACGCATCCGTTTATCCAATAACGAATGCCGCGGCTGTAAATGAATGGGTCAAGGCTAAAACCAAAAATAAGATTGACAATATTATTACAGATCCAGCATTGGCTCAAACTCAAGTATTATTAACGAATGCCATTTATTTTAAAGGAAATTGGCTTTATGAATTTGATGAGAAAAACACTAGAAAGGATACTTTTTCAGTCAATAGAAATAAGAAAAATATTGTAGATATGATGTATCAAAAACATAATTTTAATTATTATCATGATGATTACAGTCAGGTTTTAGAGATGCCTTACAAGGGCAATGAACTTTCAATAATAATTGTGTTGCCTAAGGAAAAATATACTCTTGCTGACATAATTGAAAATATGAGTGCCCAAACATTTGGAGATTATAGATTTGGGTTAGCGGAGCAAAAGGTAAATGTTTATTTGCCGAAATTTACATTCGCGGCCGATTTTGAATTGTCGAATGAATTAAAGCAAATGGGCTTAACAGATCCCTTTACTTACGGCGCTGATTTTTCCGGAGTAGCACCCAAAGGTTTGTTTATTTCAAAAGTGGTACATAAAACGTTTATTGCGGTGAATGAAAAGGGGAGTGAAGCTGCAGCTGTTACGAGCGTAAGTATGATTAGAAGTGTTGAAGCCAAGCCAATTGAATTTAATGCCAACAAACCATTTTTATTTTTGATTGTAGACAAGCAAACCGAAACGATTTTGTTTATGGGAAGTGTTGTTAATCCAACAGAAGTGAATGGCAAAGATGTTAAAGTATATACTGGTCCACGAACGAACAATGGTGGTATGCCTCCAAATGTTGGTTATTAGAATAGTTCTTTATTCGTCTTTGTCTTGCAGGTAGATGGAAGAGAAGAAAAAATGAATGATATTTAATTTTAAGGTCGGAATAATTTTCGACCTTTTTTGTGTAAAAAAAATATTTTTTATTGAAAAGTTCTTAGATAAATAATACTTATATTAAGTATACATACATTTTATAAGAAAATTATTTACTAGCTATTCAAATGAAAAAATATTTAGCCATACTAATCATTTTGTTATTAATTGGCGGGATAATATATACACTGACCCATTTTTACAAAAAGAATGAATCCATAGAAGAGGCTGCCCTTCCTTCGATAACAATTGCTAAAGTAGATCTTATTAAGCTGACTTCTGAAAGGGCTGATTTACTCGCTCATATACAATTAGTAAATAATGTTCCCATTGGGATTTCTATTGATAGTATTACATATGTGATTTTTGTCGAAAATGAAAAAATAGGAAAGAGTAGCTATGCGGAACCTATAAACATCGACGCAAATGATACTTCAACCATTACAATTCCCTTAAGTATTAATTATAAAGAACGTATAGAATTATTTGAGCGATTGAGAAAAGAAGGGCGCGATAGCTCTATGCTAAAAATAGATGCAATTTTATATAGTAGCCTTATTCCTAAAGGTTCTGCGAAAATTAAAATTGAAAAGAAAATACCTTTAATTTTAATACCCAAAATTGAAGTAAAGAAATTTAAAATTGAAAAGCTAACCACTTCAGAAACAGAATTAGGAATCGATCTTTTAGTACTGAATAATAATACGACGCAATTCAGTTTTAGCAATTTTAAATATCGAATAAAAATCGAGGATGAGAAAGAAATTCTCGGAGAAATCCCTGGGACAATTCAAATTAAGCCGAATGATTCCACAAGTGTTCATATTCCTGTTCAATTAAGCTTTAAGCAAATAAGTCGAACACTAGCTGACTATATTAAAAAAGGCAAAAAAATGAAGTATGATATTACTATTACAACAAAACCGCAAACAGATATACATTCTTTAAAGGATAGTGAACTTATGATTCATTCTAATGGAGAAATTGGAATGTTGGAAAACTGATACATTAAATGTGTAGATCCTAGTTGCAGCTTGTTTAATATCATCCAGCAAAATCATCAAAGGCTTTATCAGCCACACGGATGATGTGATTTTTTATAAATGGAGCACCTTCTCTCGCCCCGTCTTCCGGGTGTTTCAGGCAGCATTCCCACTCTAATACAGCCCAGCCAGGAAAATCATACTGCGCAAGTTTACTAAAGATTGATTTGAAATTTACCTGTCCATCGCCTAAGGAGCGGAAACGGCCTGGCCTATCGATCCAGTCCTGATAACCGCCATATACGCCTGAACGTCCGGATGGATTGAATTCTGCATCCTTCACATGAAACATTTTTATGTGTTCGTGATAGATATCTATGTAATCCAGATAATTTAATTGTTGCAAAACGAAATGACTTGGATCGTATAATATATGTGCCCGCTTGTGATTGTTGGTTGCATTCAAAAACCGTTCAAAGGTAATACCATCATGCAAGTCTTCACCCGGATGAATTTCATAACACAAATCAATACCCGATTGATCAAATGCATTCAGAATCGGTAACCAACGTTTTGCCAGCTCTGCAAAACCTTCTTCAACACTTCTGGCCTTGCGCTGTGGCCACGGATACATGGTGTGCCAAAGTAATGCGCCGGAGAATGTTGCGTGTGCCGTTAGTCCTAAATTTTCACTTGCTTTGGCAGCATAGATAAGTTGTTGTGTGGCCCATTCTGTACGTGCTTTAGGGTTATTATGTAAGCCTGCTGGTGCAAATACATCAAAGGCAGAATCATATGCTGCATGTGAAGCAACAAGCTGTCCTTGCAAGTGACTCGTAAGTTCGGTGATTTCTAATCCGGCTGATTGAACAATACCTTTAATTTCATCGCAGTATGTTTTGCTCTCTGCTGCTTTTTTTAAATCGATGCAACGGGAATCCCAACTGGGTATTTGTACACCTTTATAGCCAATACTTGCAGCCCATGCACAGATATTTTTTAAGTTATTAAATGGGGCAAAATCGCTCATAAATTGAGCTAAGAAGATTGCCGGACCTTTGATTGTTTTCATCTACTAAAATAAATTATGAATTAATTTTTAGAGAAACTTATAGTTGTTTCCATGCTGCATTCTCTTTCCCGGAAGCAATTACGGTTTCGATAAATTGCATGCCTCTGATTCCATCTTCGATGGTTGGATAATCAAGTAATGGATTTGATGAAGTTTTATTTTCGAATGCGTGGATGGATGCGGCAAAGTTTCTGTAGAGATTTGCCATCGCTTCAATATATCCTTCGGGATGGCCCGCTGGTATGCGACAGTGAAGGCGTGCATGTTCTGATAGATATGAATGATTTGCACCCGCTCTTCGTAGTTGCGTTGGCTGATCATTTTGTTTTACGATCAAGGTATTGGGTTCGGATTGAAGCCACTTCAATCCGCCGTGCTCACCATACACACGAATCTTTAATTCATTCTCCTCGCCATTTGCAATCTGAGACGCAATTAAAATACCTTTAGCGCCATTGTTAAAACGTAGCAATACATTTGCATCATCGTCCAATGTTCTACCTGCAACAACAGAGCTTACGTCTGCACTTAATTCTGTTATTTTTAAATCTGTAATATATTCTACAAGATTTTCTGCATGCGTGCCGATATCGCCTACACAACAGCTGATGCCAGCCTGTGCAGGGTTTGTGCGCCAGCTCGCTTGTTTTTGTCCATCGTTTTCAATGGGATCGGATAGCCAGCCTTGAGGATATTCAACAATAACTTTTCGAATTTTACCAAGCTTGCCTTTTGCAATAAGATCTTTCGCTTCTTTTACCATCGGGTAACCTGTGTAGGTATGGGTAACGCCGAATAATAAACCTGTTCTTTTTACGTGTTCGCCTATTTTTTTTGCTTCTTCAAATGAAAATGCCAAGGGTTTTTCACACAAGACATGAAAGCCATGTTTTAATGCAAGAGCTGCCGGTTGTGCATGTAAATGATTCGGTGTTACGATCGACACAAATTGCATCCGAAGATCTGCAGGCAATTGCGCTTCTTTCGCAATCATTTCTTCAAATGATACATAGATTCGATCTTCAGGAAGGTCTAATGCATTACCTGTTTCAATAGAACGTTTTGCATTACTGCTGAATGCACCGCAAACAAGTTCAATTGTTCCATCTAAAGCTGCAGCCATTCTATGAACAGATCCGATGAATCCATCCAGACTGCCGCCGATCATACCCATGCGTATTTTCTTACTCATACTTTTTTGAAGTAGTATTTAATAGTTAAATATAAGAAAGAATCTTTGAGTATTAAGTTCTATGTTTTAAGTTTTAAGAACTGAAAACCTAATGGGCATATTAAAACCTATAACCTATAACTTAAAACTTATAACTTATAACTTATTACAATTTATAGTACATTTGAGACTATGGAAAAGACGATCAATCCCAATAAATTATTTTTAGCAAGCTGCATCGCTATCATCGCTACGGCAATGACATTTGCTATTCGTGCAAGCTTAGAAAAAGAATATTGTGAGTTGTTTTCACTATCCCATGAAAAGATTGGTTATGTTCTAGGTACTGCATTCTGGGGTTTTACATTGTCCATCATCTTTGGCGGTTTTCTCTGTGATCTGATTGGCATGAAACGCTTGATTGTTGTGGCCTTTGGAGGGCATGTGTTGGGCATTGCATTGACAATTTTAGCAACAGGATTTTGGTCATTATTCTTTTCAACATTGTTAATAGGAATTGCGAATGGTATGGTTGAAGCGGTTTGTAATCCATTGGTTTCAACCTTGTATAAAGATGATAAAACAACAAAGCTGAATCGGTTACATGTGTGGTTTCCGGGTGGAATTGTGATTGGCGGTTTGATTGCTTTTTTCTTTAAAGAATGGAATTTGTCGAAGGAGTTTCAATTAGCGACTATTTTAATTCCTACAGCAGCCAATGGATTGTTATTCTTTAATGAAAAATTTCCGGCAACCGAACGTGTTGATGCCGGTGTTTCATTTAAACAAATGTTTCAGGCATGTACACAGCCTTTATTTCTTGTTATGTTGTTTTGTATGCTGTTAACGGCAAGTACAGAATTTGGTACGAACCAATGGATCTCCAATTTCTTAAGCAGCCTTGGAGTAAAAGATATTTTATTGCTTGTATATATTAATTTATTGATGGCTTTTGGACGTACCTTTGCTGGTGGCTTTGTTCATCGGTTATCACCTATTGGCATGTTAATTTTTTCTGCTGTATTTTCTGCTATTGGGTTATTCTTATTTAACTATGTGGATGGGTATTGGGCATTTTTGCCGGCTACTATTTTTGCTTTTGGCATCTGTTTTTTCTGGCCAACCATGTTGGGTTTTGTTTCTGAAAATTTACCCAAGACAGGTGCCTTAGGTATTTCATTAATGGGTGGCGCAGGAATGCTTTCTGTGTCTTTTGTCTTGCCATTTATGGGAATGTTATACGATAGTAAAACATTGATGCATATGCCGAAAGGATATACAGTAGAAACACTTCATAAGATTGGCAAAAACCATCCAGACATTGAGCTCTTAAATGCCGCACAATTAGATGCTGGCATAGAGACCTTACAATTAGTTGCAATACTCCCGGTGATATTGACGGTAGTATTTGTTGGAATTTATTTAGTGAAGAAAAAAAGATCTAATTAAGTTGTTCGTATATTT
Source organism: Cytophaga aurantiaca DSM 3654 (assembly GCF_000379725.1). Lineage (GTDB taxonomy): Bacteria > Bacteroidota > Bacteroidia > Cytophagales > Cytophagaceae > Cytophaga > Cytophaga aurantiaca. The sequence goes on along the minus strand of NZ_KB903663.1, from coordinate 132,881 downwards.
ATTGTTCAATGAATCGTTTTTAAAATATAATATGAAATCTACATTCACTGCTCAAGTGTCTTTCTATGTTGGACTCTTTTTATTTTTTGGTATAGCAGTTAATGCTTTTTCCCAAAAGGTGGATCCAAAGCTTGCTAAAGCAAATCAAAAATTCGAAGCAAAAGATTACCCGGGAGCATTGCTAGAATATGATAAAGCAATAAAGAAGAAGCCAACCTATGAAGCTTATCGTGGAAGATCCTTAACGAAATATTTTTTGAGAGATTTTAAAGGAGCCTTGCTGGATGTCGATCAGGCTATACAATTAAATCAATCAGATTTTAAGTCGTATTATCAGAGAGCATATATTAAACTATTATTGGCTGATTACGATGGAGCATCAGAAGATTTTGGTTCAACAATAAAATTGAATCCACGCTTTACAGAATCATATATAAATAGAGCGAGTGTTAAATTCTTACAACACGATTTCAATGGAGCAATAGCGGATTATGATAAAGCTATTGAAACAGGCCCATTAAGTGCGGATGTTTATTTTAACAGAGGATATGTTAAATTTCAACTCAATCAATACGATAGAGCACAGGATGATTTTGAAACGGCATTAAATGTTAAATTTCACTTTGTGCGGGATTCTATTTTCAATGAAGATGCAAAACTTTTAGGCGAGAATGAAATCAAGAAAAAGTGTTCACCCTATTGTCTTTCTCATTTTTATTTAGGAGTAATTAAAGTAAATGAAACTGCTTATAAAGATGCCATTGTTTCATTTACTGAAGCTATTAAACTTTCACCGGATTTTGCTGTGGCATATTACAATAGAGGGCTTTGCAAGCAAAAACTCAAGCAATTTGAACAGGCCTTAGTTGATTATGATAAATCGATACAACTATCACCTGGTTATGCAAGTGCATATCTGAACCGAGGTGTCATTTACTGTGAACAAAAGAAGTATGACCAAGCTATGGCAGCGTATAATAGATCTATACAGTTGGATAAGAATATGTATAAAGCGTATTTTTCAAGAGCACGAATAAAATACGAACTTGGCAAATATAATTCAGCAATTGCAGACTTAGATAGTTCTATAATTATTAATAACAAATATGGCGATGCGTATTATTATAGAGGGTATATAAAGGCTGCGTTAAAAAAAGACAAAGAGGCAATAGCTGATTATAATACCACAATAAGATTGGATTCATTGAATGCTTGGGCATATAATAAAAGAGGTTCTTCTGAATTTAATCTGGATGATTATCAAAGTGCTCTTATTGATTACAATAAGGCAATCGAGCTCGATTCTTCACAAGCAGAATTTTATAATAACCGCGGGAATGTAAAAGCGCAATTCAATCAATTAAAAAATGCGTTAAAAGATTATAACAGAGCAATCGAACTTGATTCGAACTATAAAATCGCTTACTATAATAAAGGTAACATTGCCTGTATGACAAAAGATTTTAAAACTGCCGTTATTAATTTTAAGCATGCAATAAAAATTGATTCGGCATACGCTCCTGCTTTGCAGGGTTTGGGATTGGCATATGAAGAATTAAAAGAATATGATAAGGCATTGTATAATTATGATCAAGCTATAAAAAACAATCCCGATTATTTTTTAGGTTATATGAATAGAGGTGCTTTTAAAAGTTCCAGAGGTGACTTTTACGGAGCGAAAGCAGATTTTACCAAAGCAGCCGAAGTAGATCCTTTTAATAGTACTGCATACTTATATCGAGGCGGATTATGTTATTTCGAATTACATGACACGACGAACGCCTGTAAAGACTTTAAGAAGGCTGCAGACTTAGGAAACACCAAGGCATTGGAATTATTACTCGACTACTGCAAATAGATTTTAAAACTTCGGTAATATAAAATACGGAGAGCCCGAAGCTTTAATGCTGAAGGGTGAATAACCGTAGGGGAGATTCTCATAAGGCTTGTTGATAGGATCGTAAGCTGATCTACCATATGGCATTGAGCGGAAAAAATATGGATGATAATATAAGCCGGCTTCCATTTGTTTTTTGACATGATGTGGACCGAATAATCCTTTGTTTTTTATTTCGTGGTAAGCAGGAACGGCAACAGGATTGATGTGATTTTTTGTAGTATCTATGTAATGGCTATTTAATGATGTAAGCCATACATGAGTTGAAGGCATGTAATAACGAATCATACCAAGGCTAAGCGGTGTGAATATACTGTCGGCATGAAATGTTGCTGTAGCAGGTTTTAAATAATTTTTAGGAGAAGTCTGACCATGTGCAATGGTATAAGTAAAAAACAAGGTCAGAAAAAAGCAGAAGTTTCGTAGATCTTTCATAGCTCAAATCGGTTTGTGAACCTTTAATCTATAAAACGATTCTGAAGGAAATTGGTTGCTGTCAATTTCCCCTAAAACAGAACGTCGTCGAGGTTTATAACCCCGACGACGTTCTTAAAACATAAAACATGATACGTAAAACCTATAACGCCGACAAACTGAAAATATACATGCGCAGATCTTTGATTTTTCTGTTGCCTTCCTCGCTCCATTCAATTCCGTAATTTTCTTCCGGATTCAGTAAAACTGTTTTTCCTTTTTTCTTTAAAACCGAAGCGCCGATTTTTTTAGAATAAAAATCTACCAGTTCAGTTTTTAATGCTTGTAAGCTACTATCGTCTTTAGGATATACAAAAACTTCTACAGAAGTGAAGACGTCTTTGTTGAAGGTGTACATGATATCTCCGTATTCTGTAGCTCCTAAATTTATGTTGTATGTAGTATTTGTAGCATCTTCTTCAATTTTTTCTAAACCCGGCTCCAACGTAAGTGCTTTGCTTGCCCCGAATTTTCTACCTCTGAAAACTCCTGTATCCGTAACGATCAAAGTTTTGAATTTCGAAGAATAACCTGCTAAGGGCTCAATAATTGAATCAAGAGCAAGTGTATCGGTTAAAACAACATTTGTGTTCTCACTAAAATCATCGCATGAAAAAAAAATAGGTAAAAATAAAGCAATAGCTAAAATGCGAAAGATGTGTTTCATGTTATTTTATTTCTTTAATGGCTAATTGTCCGCAGGCAGCATCAATGTCTTTGCCACGGCTTCTTCTAATATTAACAATAATTCCTTTGTCAGTCAATACTTTTTTGAATTGCTCCAGTTTGTCAACCGAGGTATTCATGAAATCTGCTTCCTGAATGGGATTGTATTCAATGATGTTTATTTTACACGGAATGTTTTTTGCAAAAGTATACAATTCTTTTGCATCCTGCGCAGTATCATTTACGCCATCAAACACAATGTATTCAAATGTTACTGATGAACCTGTTTCTTTGCAGAAATGCAACAACGATTCTTTCAATACATTTAAATTGTTTGTTTCATTGATCGGCATAATCGTATTTCGCTTCTCGTCATTCGCAGCATGCAAGGATAGTGCAAGACGGAACTTTACTTTTTCATCGCCAAGCTTTGTGATCATCTTCGCGATGCCCGCTGTAGAAAGTGTAATGCGTTTGGATGCAATGTGCAAACCATCTTCGGAAGTTACTTTATCTATTCCTTTCAATACGTTTGTATAATTCAGCAAAGGTTCGCCCATGCCCATTAGTACAATGTTTGTAAGGGGAGTCTGATAATGTTCTTCGGCAGCTTCTTTGATCAGTACAACCTGATCGTAAATTTCATAAGGCTCAAGATTTCGCTTGCGGTCCATATAACCGGTTGCGCAGAACTTGCACGTAAGCGAACAGCCTACCTGCGAAGAGATACAAGCGGTCATGCGATCATCAGCCGGTATCAATACACCTTCAACCAGATAACCGTCGTGTAATTTAAAACCGAATTTTATGGTGCCATCGTTACTTACCTGTTTCTGAGAAATCGTAACAGGATTGATGGTGAAATTGTTTTCTAATAATGTGCGGGTCTCTTTCGAAAGATTGGTCATCTCTTCGAAAGAACGCGCAGAGCGTTTCCAAAGCCACTCATATACTTGCTTGGAACGGAACGCTTTTTCACCCGAGGCTACAAAAAAATCTTTAAGCTCCTCAGCACTAAGGCTGCGGATGCATTTCTTTTTGATCTCTGTAGATGTAGTTTGCATGTTACAAAAATACAACATTAAGCCGAGTAATCTCATTTTTACTCACGATGTATCTTGTGCGCAGATATACATTATGAATGAAAAATTGTCATTTACCTAGCTTGTGAAAATGATCTAAATCAGTTATTTTGACATATAAACTACTTGAATAACTGATAAATAGCGTCATTTTGGCTTTTTTTATTACGTATATTTGAAATGGTTCAAGGTTTGAACAACAGCTAACCGGAGGAAAAAAATATGAATATTAATAATTATACGATTAAAGGGCAGGAGGCATTTCAGAAAGCTATGGAAATTGCTGCTGCCAACGAACAGCAGTCCATTGAATCTGTTCATTTATTGAAAGGGATAATCGTTGCGGACGAAAACGTTGTTCCTTTTTTATTCAAAAAAAATAATATCAATCCTGTAACATTCAATCAAACATTGGATGCCGTAATTAAAACATACGGCAAAGTTTCAGGAGGCAGCCCGTATTTATCAAACGACGCTACGCAGGTATTAAATAAGGCTACGGCTTTATCAAAAGAGTTTGGCGACGAGTATATTTCTATTGAACACATGTTGCTTGCCTTGGTTTCAGGAAAAGATAAAGCTGCTACGTTGTTAAAAGATGCGGGACTTTCTGAAAAAGGTTTACGTGCTGCGATCCAGGAATTACGTGGTTCAAGCAAAGTAACCGATCAGCATGCAGAAGGTAAATACCGTTCGCTTGAAAAGTATTCTAAAAACTTAAACGACTTAGCGCGTTCAGGTAAAATAGATCCGGTGATCGGTCGGGATGAAGAGATCAGAAGAGTACTGCAGATCTTATCCAGACGTACAAAAAACAATCCAATCTTATTGGGTGAGCCAGGCGTTGGTAAAACAGCCATCGCTGAAGGCCTTGCACAGCGTATTGTTTCAGGAGATGTGCCGGAAAATTTAAAGAGCAAACAATTGATCTCTTTGGATATGGGTTTGCTTGTTGCGGGTGCAAAATACAAAGGAGAATTTGAAGAACGTTTGAAATCGGTGATCAAGGAAGTTATTGATTCTGATGGAGAAATTGTTTTGTTCATTGATGAGATCCATACGTTGATTGGGGCAGGTGGCGGAGAAGGTGCAATGGATGCAGCGAACTTGTTAAAGCCGGCTCTTGCTCGTGGTGAGTTGCACGCGATCGGAGCAACTACATTAAAAGAATATCAGAAATACATTGAAAAAGATAAAGCATTGGAACGTCGTTTCCAGGCTGTGATTGTTGATGAACCGAATACACAGGATGCAATTTCTATTCTTCGTGGAATCAAAGAAAAATACGAAGTACACCATGGTATCCGTATTCAGGACGATGCGATCATTGCTGCGGTAGAGCTTTCTCAACGATACATCAGTGATCGTTATTTGCCGGATAAAGCCATTGACTTGATGGATGAAGCATCTGCGAAATTGCGTATCGAATTGGATTCGATGCCACAGGAGCTGGATGAAATTCTTCGTCGCATTATGCAATTGGAAATTGAACGTGAAGCAATCCGTAGAGAAAATAACAAAGAGAAGGAAACAATTCTTTCACGTGAACTTGCAGAGTTAGGCGAGCAGAAGAATCAGATCATGGCGAAGTGGCAAGGTGAGAAGCGTGTGATTGATGGATTGAAACAAGCGAAAGAAGATATCGACCGTTATAAAATGGAAGCAGACCAGGCTGAGCGTAACGGCGATTACGGGAAGGTTGCAGAGATCCGTTACGGTAAAATTCAGGAAGCCGAAAAACAATTAGCTGATTTCAACAAGCAGTTGCAAGAACTGAAACAAACTATCGGTTCTTCGATGTTGAAAGAAGAAGTGACGCCGGAAGATATTGCAGAAGTTGTTGCAAAATGGACGGGCATACCGGTTTCAAAAATGCTTCAGAGTGAACGTGAAAAATTACTTCACTTAGAAGAAGAATTAGGTAAACGTGTTGCCGGACAAGCTGAAGCTATAGAGGCTATATCTGATGCGGTCCGTAGAAGCAGAGCAGGATTGCAGGATCCGAAGCGTCCGATAGGTTCTTTTATTTTCTTAGGAACCACAGGTGTTGGTAAAACCGAATTGGCAAAAGCATTGGCAGAATATTTATTCAACGACGATAATGCCATGGTACGTATCGATATGTCTGAATATCAGGAAAGCCACGCGGTAAGCCGATTGGTGGGGGCGCCTCCGGGGTATATCGGGTATGAAGAAGGTGGACAATTAACAGAAGCCGTTCGACGTAAACCGTATTCAGTAATTTTATTGGATGAAATTGAAAAAGCTCATCCGGATGTGTTTAATATATTGCTTCAGGTATTGGATGAAGGCCGCTTGACCGATAACAAAGGGCGTGTAGCGAACTTTAAAAATGCAATTGTCATCATGACATCCAACATGGGTGCGCATGTCATTCAAGAGAATTTTGAAAAATTAACGGCAGCAAACGAGGACCAGGTAGTTGAGGAAACAAAAAATGAAGTAATCAATTTGTTACGCAAAACGATTCGTCCGGAGTTTTTGAATCGGGTGGATGAAATTATCATGTTCAGACCGCTGACTCGAAAAGAGATCCGTAAGATTGTTGGTATACAGTTTAGCTTGATCCAAAAACGTCTGGAAGAAAACGGAATTAAAGTGGAGGCAAGTGCTGAAGTATTGGATAAATTGGGAGAGCTTGGATTTGATCCGCAGTTTGGTGCTCGTCCGTTGAAACGTGTGATGCAGCGTTTGATCCTGAATGAATTGTCGAAAGAAATTCTTTCCGGAAAGATTCAGAAAGAAAGTGTTGTAGGGATCACACTTGGTGAAGATGGTAATCTTCAGTTTTTGAATTTGGATAATGTGTCTTTGTAAGCATAAGGCTTAACGCCAAACGCCTAATGCTTTTGCGTTTCTTATTAAGAGAGCTGCTGTTAAATATAACAGCAGCTCTTTTTAATGCTTAATGCAGAAAGCCTAAGACTTAAAGCTTTTAAAAACAAAAGTCTTGCTGAATCAAAATGCATCATAAGCTTTAGGCTTTTCGCCTTAGGCCTTAAGCGAAAGAGTGCATAAAAAAAGAGAGACTATTCAGCCTCTCTTTTTTTATTTGTTAAACCTCAAACGTTGAACTAGTCTACATTCGCAGGGTTTGCAGTCTTTCTGTAAACAAATTCGCCACCACAAATATTACGACGAACAAATCTTCCCGGTACATCTGAGTTTAATAATTTGTTATAAATGTTGCTTGGCACATCAAAGAATTCGTACACAGCACCGTCAGAATATTTTACTTCTAATACACGTGCTTTGTATTGGTAATCGATCATACTTGCGTTTGTGATTGTATGAAGAAATTCTTCTTTGAACGATTCAACTGTTTCTGGAGCAATGCTCATTAAGAAATTGTATGCTTCAATAAACTCTTTACTTTTTTCTTCTGCTTCAAGCTTTGCAGTTTCATTGTCGTTGAATTTATCCGGATGCCATTCCTTCATTAAATTCCGGTAAATGGTTTTTAACTCCTTTAATTCAACAGTTTTATCTACGCCTAATAGTTTTCTATAATCGGCTACCTTTTTCATATTTCCTGTAATTCTGATTTTAACGCTACAAATATAACCATAAAGAATAAGTAAATGTGCCTATGATCGTTATTGAATGGTAAATTTTAACAAAATGGCCTTGAAATCTCTTTTCAGCAGCTATAAATGCGGGTATTCACAACCGCTTCACGGATAAAAACGTATCATCTGAAAATATAAATTGTCATAAAAAATAGATATATTATACTATTAACCAAAGACCATTTATGAAACAAGAAACGATTCGGGTCATATCAAGACTCATTATGACTTTAGCGGCCATATACAATATTTTTTGGGGGGTATTGATTTTGGCTTATCCCAAAGTGATTTTATTTGACGACAGCGATTCTATATTTGTCATTATCGTTTTGCAATGTGTTGGTATGTTGGTTGGAGTGTATGGGATTGCGTATTATTTTGCTTCGCGTGATCCGGCACGTTACTGGCCGCTTATAATGGTTGGTTTGATCGGAAAGATATTAGGGCCAATCGGTTCGATACATTATATTTTTACCAATCAGTTAGATGCTTCCTTTTTCTGGGTAAATGTATTTAACGATGTTATCTGGATCTATCCGTTCAGCTGGATCTTGTATCAGGTGTACAAACGGAATCTTGAATATATAGAAGAAGAGGATGATGATTTGATATAGTGGTCAGTGGTCGTTAGACAGTGGTCAGTAAAAATTAGATATAAATAGTGATTAGTAATATTAAACGTTCGACACAACTCTTTGCAATAGCACCTTTGCTTTTGCTTATAATCAGTAAAACACTATTGATACTTGCCGATTCTGCAAGTCAATCATTTGTTTGGGTGGCGTATGTTGCTGAATTTATTTTTCTGTGGCATCTGATTTTCGAAAATAAAAAAACAGATTGGCTGTATTCAATTGTTATAGGTCTCCTTATACTTGGGAGCATTGGAGATTTATTTAGAATTATGCACTGGCCGTTTGGGCCCATAATGTTCTTTGGCGGCTTGTTAGGTAGTATGATCATGACATGTTTATTTTTATACAATTCTGTAAAGACTACATCAAAGGTAGTACGGTATGAAATGTTGATGTTAAGCTTATGTCTAATTGTACAATTTGCTATGGCTATTAGCATACTTGTTTTGCATGGATTTTGGGCGACATATAGTAAGTTTTTATTTTACCCGATAGCAGCTTTATGCGGCACAGTTTTATTGAAAAATAAGTATGTAAATTTGGGCGAACGCAATTTGACATTGTATTTACTAGTTCACAGTTTATTTATTATTATCAGATTAACATTTCGACTATTCGCATAAAAGATCGCTGTACCGATCATGATTGGATCCATACAGCAATCTTACTTTTATATGCTCTGCAACAGTTTATCTAACGCCTCTGTATTGTCCGGATTCTCTTCCATTTCTTCCACATCAATAATTAAATTAATTTCTTTTTCCTTATGTGTTTTAGATAATTTATTTAAACGTGCATAACAGATTTTTCCTTTACCATTTATAAATAAAATAATGTTATCGGAATCCGGATCCAGCGTAATAATATTATTGGTGAAGGTCCAGACAGAATTTATTTTTTTATCGATCATATAAGTCGTAGTTGATTCGTAAGATTCACCCGTAGTAATACTTCTGAATCGCGGCGTAATATTCATCTTTGCGGTCAATACATATAAACGATCGCAATTCCACAAACCTAATTTATTGATCGCAAAACTTCTAAAAATGGTTGACTGGCTTTTAGACTTTTTTGCTTTTGTTGCAATCTTTTCAATTTTATTTTCATCTACCGGACGGCTATCATAATAAGACAAATAGAGTTCTTCATTCAATTCACAGGCTTCAGACTTACTTGCAATTTTCATGTATGCATTGAACTTCGTATGTCTGAATTGGAAGGCCATCAGGTATCTGTTTAATGGAGTTTCTCTTTCTATAATGGATGCATTGATGAATTGATCGTTATCAAATGCGGCTTCAACTTGTCTGTCGTCTTTGTTGGCAGAGCCAATCCAGACAAGATCTTTATACAGATTCAATTCAGGAAAATTATCGGTAGCAACCGTGAAATTGAAATCTGTATTTTTATAACTACAATCGGGCTTTACAAGAGAAATTACTTTTCCATCAATCATACGTTTATTCGCTTCTACTGCTGACCATTCCACATTGATTCCGGCATCTACAATTTGTATGGATGTTTTTCCGGAAGGTGCATGGTGGGCTTTCGGTTCAGTTTGATCTATGGATAATGAATCAACTGTTTGTACCCATGCATTTGCAATTGGGTCGAAATAATATAAATTAAAATTTATGTCGGATTTTTTTGAAGGAACCTGAACAGCAATATCTTTATTCGGTGCGAGCTGTAGCTCTTCATCTTTTGCGGTTGCCGTAATTGAAAACATTCCTGCGGATTCCATTTGAGCAGCACCGTTTTTTGTTTGATACAGCATTGGAATTTTTGAAACCAATATATCTGCCGGATTGTGATATTCTGAAATTGTTACCTGTACGTTCCCTTTTGGTTTCAATCCGTCTTTTGTAACAAATGCGTTTGCAGGGATCGAAAATTGAATTCCCTTTTTAGAAATAATATTATTTTCTTTTGAAGGATTGATCTTAACGATTTTGGTTTGACCTCCAATACTGGAAAGAATAGAGTCTGCACGGGTTTGTTCTGCTGCATTATGTACCAGTGGAGTAGAAGACGTGTCTTGTTTTTTATTGCAGGAGCAAATAATAAAGACAATGCTTGTGGCGGACAGTAACATGTAGTTTCTCACATTCATGGCAAGATTTCATTTGGTATATTACTATAATGTTATTTTTTCAAAAAGATACAGGTAGCATTCCTGAAAAAAATAAAAGAAGCAGATTCCGTGTTCTATACTATATAGTAATAGTAAGGAAGCAACGAATTTTATACTTGATATGCAGGAGAGGCAATACCAAATATTAAATATGTGTTACCCATATTATGAGTATGCTAACAGTTATATAACATCTTCATAATTTCTTCAGAATCTAGCCGACGTACTTTTGAGGCAAACAAAAACTAAATAATTGCTATGAAAAAAAGTTTACAAAGCATGCTTGTTTGTTTTGGTGTTTTGCTGATCACTCAAATAGAAGTGAAAGCACAAATCGTCAAACTACAGGATTATGTGAATAATAATTCAGCGCTCATTGGAACATTTCAGAATATTGATTTCCATGAAGCTGGGTTTTCAGGATTGTATCCTATTGCCGGAACTAATGGAACTGAATTCTGGACAGTATCCGATAGAGGTGTTAACGTAGACGCTGCAAGTGCGAACCCTTCAGCATGTCGTCCTACGTATGATAAGATTTATGGCTTTCAGAATTATGCACCGAAGATCCATAGAATTCGTATCCATGGCGATTCTATTCAGATCTTGCAAACAATCACAATGAAGCGTCCGAATGGTTCAGGTGCAACAGGTGTATTGAATCCGGTAGGCTTGGGAAGTGTTTTAGGTGAAGAAGCTTCTACAGATACCGTATTGACTTGTGCAAACTTCAGCTCAAAGATTGCTCCTAAAGATGTGTGGGGAATTGACTCTGAAGGTATTGTTGTAGATAAACAAGGCAACTTCTGGATTTGCGAAGAAGGTGGTCCGACAATCTGGAAATTAAATAAGAACGGTGTTGTTATCAATCGTTTTACTCCGTATCGTGTAGGTATTGAGCCTCAAGACATCGCTATTGATACCGTATTTAAGTATCGTAAAAACAACAGAGGTTTTGAGAACATCGCAATTACTCCAAGCGGTAAAATTTATGCATTAATCCAAAGTCCGTTGTTGTATCCGACAACTGCAATTGGTGAAGCATCACAAGTGCATAGATTATTGGAAATTGATCCGGCAACAAATGCTACAAAAGTATTTGTGTATTTGAATGAAGGTGTTGTAGGAACCGGTGGAAATCAGATTCGTTTAAAAGACTGGAAGCTAAGTGATATGGCTGCAATCAGCGATTCAACTTTTTTAGTTATTGAAGCAGCATTGAGAGGAACAACAGATATTAAAAATATCTATAAAATAAATATTACGGGAGCTACAGCTGTCACATCTGCGTTGTATAATGGTTCAACGGTTGAAGGTCTTGTAAACCTTGCCGGATTAACTGCAAACGGAATCGTTCCTGTTAAGAAAACACTTTTTGTAGATCTGTTCTCAATTGGCTGGGATCATGCATTAGAAAAAGCAGAAGGTTTGGCTATTATCAATGACAGTACAATTGCGATTATTAACGATAACGATTATGGACAGTCTTCTCCATCTGCGAATGGTATTGCAAGTGCAACAGGTATCAAGTCACATCTTGTTACATACAGACTTCAAGGTTCGAAAAAATTAAACAACTATAAAACACTTGTACCTGATCTTGCACAAGGTACAACAGGTATCAGCACTTCACAAACTCCATACTTAAAACCTTTTGCACCGGGTGTTGAATTTACTTCAATCCTGAGCGTTGGTGATAATATTGGCGGTTATAAAATGGTTGGTATTCCGGATGGACTTGGTGCATTCGATAATGGCAACGGAACATTTACGTTATTGATGAACCATGAATTGGGGGATACAAAAGGTGTTGTACGTGCACATGGTGCAATCGGTGCATTTGTTTCTAAATGGGTAATTAATAAATCAGATCTGTCTGTTGTGAGCGGTGGAGATTTAATGCAGAATGTAAACTTGTGGAACGGCACTGGATACACAACATACAATGCTGCGAATCCACAAACTGCACCTTTCAACAGATTCTGTTCAGCAGATCTTGCAGCACCTACAGCATTCTACAACAGTGTAACAGGTTTAGGTACACAGGCAAGAATCTTCATGAATGGTGAAGAAGGAAATCTTGGTCGTGCAATGGCACATATTGTTACAGGTACTAGCGCAGGTACTTCGTATGAATTACCAGGCTTTGGGAAATTCGCTTGGGAAAATTCAGTGGCCAGTCCAACAGAAGGTAACAAAACAATTGTTGCAGGTATGGATGATGGCCCGGGTGGACAAGTATATTTCTACATCGGTACAAAAACAAATACAGGTACTGACATTGAAAAGGCTGGTTTAACAAACGGAAAATTATTTGGTGTTGCAGTTACAGGTTTATTAACTGAAACAACTGCAGGTGTTCCGACAGCAGGCACAGCATTTACGTTAGCAGATCTTGGAGATGTTAAAGCACTTTCGTTGTCAACATTGAATACAAACAGTGTGAATGCAGGAGTAACAACATTCTTACGTCCTGAAGATGGTGCATGGGATCCAAAAAATCCAAATGATTTTTATTTCGCAACAACCGATGCATTTGCTGATCCAAGCCGCTTGTGGAAATTGTCTTTCACAGATATTACGAATCCGGAATTAGGTGGTAAAATCACTGCAGTATTGGATGGCACAGAAGGTCAGAAAATGTTAGACAACATTACAATTGATAATTACGGTCACGTATTGTTGGTTGAAGATGTTGGTGGTAACCCACACATTGGTAAAGTATGGCAATACACCATTGCAACAGATGCATTGAAAGAAATTGCTTACCACGATAGTACTCGATTTATATCAGGTGGATTAAACTACCTGACAGAAGATGAAGAAGCTTCTGGTGTTTTAGATGTAGGATCTATTTTAGGTAAAGGTAAATTCTTAACAGTTGTTCAGGCACACTACGCTACAACAACAGAGTTGGTAGAAGGCGGTCAATTGCTTGCATTCACAAACCCTGATACAAAGAATAGCAACAACACAATCTCTGTTGGTAAATCAGGAAGCAGTACAACTCAAAATCCATACTTAGTACCATTTGCACCTGGAGTTGAATTTACTTCAATCCTGAGCGTTGGTGATAATGTTGGAGGTTACAAAATGGTTGGTATTCCGGATGGACTTGGTGCATTCGATAATGGCAACGGAACATTTACAGTGGTGATGAACCATGAATTGGGCGATACAAAAGGTATTGTACGTGCACATGGTGCAATTGGTGCATTTGTTTCTAAGTGGGTAATTAATAAATCAGATCTATCTGTTGTAAGTGGTGGTGACTTAATGCAGAATGTAAATTTATGGAACGGTACAGGTTATACAACCTATAATACTGCGAATCCACAAACTGCACCATTCAACAGATTCTGTTCAGCAGATCTTGCAGCACCTACAGCATTCTATAACAGTGCAACAGGTTTAGGTACACAAGCAAGAATCTTCATGAACGGTGAAGAAGGAAATCTTGGTCGTGCAATGGCCCACATCGTTACAGGTGCGAATGCAGGGACATCCTATGAATTACCAGGCTTTGGTAAATTTGCTTGGGAGAATGCAGTTGCAAGTCCAACAGAGGGTAACAAAACAATTGTAGCAGGTATGGACGATGGTCCGGGTGGACAAGTATATTTCTACATTGGTACGAAAACAAATACAGGTACTGAGATTGAGAAGGCTGGTTTAACAAACGGTAACTTATATGGTGTTGCCGTAACAGGTTTATTGACTGAAACAAGTGCAGGTATTCCTACAGCAGGAACAGCATTCACATTGTATAATCTTGGAGATGTTAAATCTACATCGTTAACAGACTTGAATACAAATAGTGTGAACCATGGTGTAACAACATTCTTACGTCCAGAAGATGGAGCGTGGGATCCGAAACATCCAACTGACTTTTACTTTGCAACAACAAACGCTTTTGCTGATCCGAGCCGTTTGTGGAAATTGTCTTTCACTGATATTGCGAATCCGGAATTGGGTGGTACAATCACTGCCGTATTGGATGGTACAGAAGGTCAAAAAATGTTAGACAACATTACGATCGATAATTACGGTCACGTATTATTAGTTGAAGATGTTGGTGGTAACGCACACGTTGGTAAAGTATGGCAATACACAATGGCAACAGATGCATTGAAAGAAATTGCTTACCACGACAGTACAAGATTCATGACAGGTGGTGTAAACTTTTTGACCATTGATGAAGAAGCTTCAGGTATCTTAGATGTAGAGTCAATTTTAGGTAAAGGAATGTTCTTAACAGTTGTTCAGGCACACTACAATACAACAACGGAATTGGTAGAAGGCGGTCAATTATTAGCATTCACAAATCCGGATACTAAAAATGCTGTGCCTCTTACTACAGGTGTTACTGTTGGCGATAATAAAAATGCAAACATTAAACTGTATCCTAATCCGACAAGTGGTACCGCAACCCTTTCTTTAATACTGAACAATAATGGGCAGGTAACTGTATCAGTCTACGATGTTCAGGGAAGAGAAGTATTACCATCTATTAAGAAACAGTTAGAAAGTGGAGAACAGAATATTTTATTGAATACTTCTACATTAAGTAATGGAACATATATTGTAGAAATTACTACCGAAACGTATTCACAAAAAATAAGAATTGTTGTAATGCATTAATATTTTTTTCATGCTAGTTGAAACGGGTTGCGTGTTGTCGCGCAACCCGTTTATTTGTTTATATAAGGTTGACTAAAAATGAAGAAATACATATTATCGCTGGTGTTATTGGGTACATTGTTTGTGTCTATTTCGTTTATATCTAAAACAGGTTCAAATGACTCGTCCGATTACCAATCACTTTATTTCAATAGAGTACAGGAATTTAAGCAGAAGCAAAAAGCATTGTTTCAATTAATAGATGAAAGCGATCTGTCGAACGAAATGCAGATCGAAAAAATCAGAGGCGCTATTCAGCAAACGCGTGTGCAACTGAAAGGTGTTGATTTCTGGATGCGTTATTTAGAGCCCATCTCATATAAAAAAATAAATGGACCGCTTCCGGTAGAATGGGAAACAGAAGTATTTGAAAAACATGAGGCTCCCTATAAAAGAGAAGCTGCGGGTTTGACCCTGACTTATTTATATCTTGAAGAAGAACAGATTGATAAAACAGAATTGAAACGTTTGATCGGAGAATCTGTAGTGGCAACAAATGCATATCTTGCCGATTCAATTACGAAGCATATTCGCACGTACCACCATTTTTATTTGTGCAACAGATTATATTTATTAAACCTTGCAGCCATCTATACCACAGGCTTTGAATGTCCGGATACAGAACAGGTACTTCCGGAATTGTTGCGCATGTTGAAAGACGTTGATCAATTATATGCAGCATACAATAAAAGTTTTCCTGAAACAGCATTGAATGAAGAATATTTAAGTCTTTACAAAAGAACTATTGAATTTGTATTCAACCAATCAAACGACATAAATACATTTGATCACTTTACATTTATTCAACAATATATAAATCCGCTCTATGTGTTGAATCAAAAGATGATTCTTGAATACAATGTGTCAAGTAAAAGTATGGTTGATTATTCACTGAATAAAAACAGCACATCTATATTCGATAAAGATTTGTATTTTGCTCAGAATCCAAAAGGGATTTTTTCACGGGTGAGCGATACGGTAGCTCTTAAAGAGATCAATGACCTGGGCAAGTTGTTGTTTTACGATCCGATCTTATCCGGCAACAACCTGCGCAGCTGTGCATCTTGTCATTTGCCAACGCAATACTTTACAGATACTACTGTTCAAACAGCATTGCAATTTGATCGTCTAAACCGTTTGCCTAGAAATACTCCTTCACTGATAAATGTTCGGCTCAATCATTTGCTGATGCTGGATGGTGCACACATTACCATGCAAAATCAGGCAAAGGCTGTATTGATCAATCCTATAGAAATGGGCAGTACAGAAATTGAAGCATTAAGAAAAGTGTTGAACTGCAAAGAATATAATACGCGGTTTACAAAACTATTGAAGTATACTCCTCAAGAAACACAAATTACCATAGATCATCTTACCTCTGCATTGACAGCGTATTATACGAAGTTCAGCAACAGCTATGCTCCGTTTGATGAAGCTATGATTCAAAAGAAAGCAATAGATCCAGTGGTTCAGGAAGGATTTAATTTATTCATGAGCAAAGCACAATGCGCTACCTGCCATTTTGTTCCGCAATTCAATGGGGTGAAACCTCCGTATGTAAATTCAGAATTTGAAGTGATCGGTGTTCCGGGAGATAAACAGTTTGCTGCATTGAGTGCAGATAAAGGGCGTTCAACCATTTATACTTCCGATGAAATGCATCATGCATTCCGCACAGGATCTATTCGTAACGCTACCTATACCAAGCCTTACATGCACAACGGTGTGTTCAATAATCTTACAGAGGTGATTGAGTTTTATAATAATGGTGGAGGAGTGGGCAGAGGATTAACGGTTCCCAATCAAACCTTGAGTTCCGATTCGCTGCATTTAACTCCGTTGGAAATTAAAAAAATTGTTGTGTTCATTGAGTCGCTAAATGAAAATATAACATTTGAAAAACCGCCGCTGCAATTACCGGTTTCAAAAGATAAAATGCTGCTGCAGCGTAAGGTTGGAGGAGTGTATTAGTTAGTGGACAGTGGTCAGTAAACAGTGGTCAGTAAACAGTGGTCAGTAAAATAGATAATAATTAGTGTATGTATTTCAGAAATATTTGTATTGTTATTGTTGTGGTTTTTATAAGTGTGCTGATCGTTAGTTCGTGTGTATCACAAAAGAAGATTGAGTATGTTTTTCCGGATGCCATGGCGAAGCCCATTCAGGAAGAGTATTATAGATTGAGTGAAAAGGGCAGAGTGTTGTATGAAATAAATTGTGCAAGCTGTCACACCAAAAAGGTGAAAGGTAAAATGGTTATACCGGATTTTACAGAAGAACAGATGGGCGCATATTCAATCCGAATAGCCAATGAAATTCATGAAGATAAAGTATCCGAAGCACGCGTATCAGCAGAAGAACTGAATTTGATTACGTATTTCTTTACCTATAAAAAGAAGAATAAGCAGTAGATAAAACGAATTGTATTTTCTTAAAATATTTTCTGATTAAATATCTTAGCCGCGAATTTAAATCTCCAATGATTGTCATTTTAATTAAAATGTGCTATCATTGATTATATGAAAGAGTATTTCCGCAAAAGACTTTCAGAATTTGATTATCAGGAATTTCATCGGACAGCATATCAGCTCATTCCATTGTGGATAGCGTCTGTCTTAGTTGGGGTTACGGCTGTGCTTTATGCAAAAAGTTTTATTTATGTAGAAGCAATAAGTACTGAAATCTTAAATGACTATCCGGAAGCAATTTTTATTATAACACCTGTCGCATTTTTGACTTCATGGTTTTTGGTTCAGTTTTTTGCACCAATGTCTGCCGGTAGTGGCATTCCACAAGTAATGGCAGCTGTAGAGATGGAAGGCAAATCCACATTAAGCAGGCAATTATTAAATGTAAAAGTATCTGTTGTTAAGGTAATAAGTAGTTTGATTATGCTTGGTGGCGGTGGTGCAATCGGAAGAGAAGGACCTACGATACAAATCTCCGCGTCTATTTTTAGTTTTATGCATCATGCATTGCCTGAAAAATGGGAAAAATTCAGCGCACAATTAATGATTTTAACGGGTGCTGCTTCCGGTTTGGCGGCTGCATTTAATACACCGCTTGGGGGTATTGTGTTTGCTATAGAAGAACTGACACGCGTGCAATTTTCAAAATTCAGAACCACCTTATTTGTTGCAGTAATTATTTCCGGAATGACAGCTCAAGCGATGTTAGGCCCATATTTGTATTTAGGATTTCCCAAAGTGAGCATTTATGAGTATTCATTTATTTTATGGGTGATACTTACAGCAGCTATTGCAGGATTTTTAGGCGGCATGTTTGGTAGTCTGATTTTAGCCATTCATCAGTGGAAACAAACATTTAAAACACTTCGGAAACATGTAGTTGTTGTTTTGATTTTTTCATTGTCTTTTGCTTCGATTTATTATTTTTTCAATCATGCTGTAGCAGGCGCGGGTAAAGAAATATTGGAAAATCTGTTATTCATAAATAATAAGGACATTAGTTTTTCTTTAATGGTAAGTCGCTTCTTTGGGCCAATATTAAGCTTTGGAAGTGGTGGTGCAGGCGGCATTTTTGCACCTTCATTAAGTGCAGGCGGTACCGTTGGTGCGTTTATAGCATATGTTGCTGATATTGCAACAGAACATACTAACCTGTTGATACTGGCAGGCATGGTTGGCTTTTTAACAGGCGTTACACATTCTCCTTTTACATCGGCTATATTGGTGCTGGAGATGACAGATAGGCACTCGGTTATTTTTTACCTAATGTTGGCTGGTATATTCGCATATCTTTTTACCATGCTGGTGAATAAAAAGTCTGTATACGAGCATTTGAAGGAAGGCTATTTGAAATCTTTCCTGGCAAAAGAAGAGGCAAGGACCTAATTACTTTCAGTACATGCATGCTCTTTGATGATGTAGTTCATTATATACGTATATTGCGTATTGATTACGTATTCACATATTCAGCATTTTCAATTACATTCAAATGACTTTCTCTGAACTAGGTTTAAACGCCGCGCTGCTTCAATCACTCACCGAAAATAATATTTCAATACCTTCTGAAATTCAGGAGAAAGCAATTCCGTTTATTCTGAGTTCAACTAAGAATCTGCTTGCTGTTGCGCAAACAGGTACGGGAAAAACAGCAGCATTTGGATTGCCGGTGTTACAGCAGATAGATCCTAAGCTGCAACAGACACAGGTATTGGTATTGGTACCAACACGGGAACTGGGACAGCAGGTTGCAAAAGATCTCTTTGTGTTTTCGAGATACATTGTTCGGATTCATACAGAAGCTGTATATGGTGGAAAGAAGATCGAAGAGAATATTAAGAAGTTAGAAGTTCCAAGACATATACTGGTTGCTACACCCGGCCGCTTGCTGGACCTGCTTGCCAGAAAAGTTGTTGATTTAAGTTACCTGAAATTCTTGATCTTAGATGAAGCCGATGAAATGCTGAACATGGGCTTTGAGCCGGACATAGATAAAATTGTTCGTGCCTGCAAACCTTCTGTTCGTAAGCTGTTATTTACATCTACCTTGCCTGCTGCAATCAAACACATTGTTAGACAATATATGGGGAGCGATGTTGAAGAGATTCGTATCAAGCCGCAAGAGTATGTAAACCGGAACATTGATCATCAATACATTGCATATCAATACGGATATAAGTTAGAATATCTAAAAACATTTTTATTGGAACATTCTACGGAGCGCGGCATTGTATTTTGTCGTACGCAAGCTGCTGCAAAATTACTCAGACAACAATTGAAAGGTTTTAATGTTGTGGCAGATTCGTTGTATGGTGATTTGAATCAATTTGAGCGCACGAAAGTAATGGTTGCGTTTAAAGACAAACGTATCCAGGTACTTATTGCTACAGACGTGGCTGCGCGAGGTATTGATGTACAGGATCTGAATTATGTGATCCATTATCATTTGCCCGATAACGAAGCGCAGTATGTAAACCGCAGTGGGCGCACAGGTAGGGCAGGAAAGAAGGGCGTTTCGATTTGTATGTTGCAGGAAGATGAAGTGTATCACAAAGATGATTTTGAAGATGCACTGCGTATAAAATTCTCTTCGATAAAACTCGATGTTGAAATAGACCGGATAGAATCACGCCCTGTTACATTAACTATCAATGTGGGTACACGTCACGAACAAAATGCAGATACACTAAAAGAATTTTTAACACTGCAATCCGGAGTGAAAGAAGAAGCGATCAGTCATATACTGATGTACAGAGCACATGCTACGTTTGAAATAGAATCAAGATATCAGAATCAATTGATTAATAATATTCATAATACGAAGCATTTTCATCAAAAGGTAGTGGTCGAAGAAGGTTCTAAGTAATATGTTTTACGTTTTAAGAATCTAAAAATTTAGATTACATGTTATTAAGAACATTCTTAAAACGTAAAACCTAAAACGTATTACTTACATTAATTACCAGCACTTCCCCCAATCTCGTTGTATAATTGGGAGATAGATTGTCGCAGCGCAGTTTCCAGGTATTGTTGTCAGAGCCTTGTATAGCGTGGCGCAGGATATTTTTACCCAGCTTCTTATTTAGAATATCGATTGTATTTTCGAGGGCCTGTAATTTTGTATCCTGCTTTGCTTCAAATAAATTAAGCTGAACTTTTTCTTCCGGAACAATATCGGTAACGGTGATGCCGCACTTTTTATAATACGTTCCTTTCTGAAATAATTTTTGTAATCCTTTTGATGCATGCTGTATGAGTGTTGCTGTATTGTTTGTTGCCTGCGGTAGTTTAATGTAAATGCCTAAATATTTGTCGCCCGTTTGTTTCGTGAACCGACTCATTGATAACGAAACATACATGCCGCCGGCAGCACATTTTTGTTTGCGTAATTTTTCTGCACAGCTTGCAGCATGTGTGGATAGGGCTTCCTGGATGGGAGCAAATGTATTTTGTAATTCTCCGAAGGAACGTGACGTACAAATAGATTTTTTTTCTGTTAACGGCCCTTCCATCTCAATGCATGGGATACCTTTTAATTCTTTATACGTTCGTAAGCCTATTACAGAAAAATGTTGGCGTACCCATTCTTCCCGTTGATTTGCAAATTGTTCAATGGTATCAATGAAGTTTGCCTGCAGACGTTTTGCATTTCTTCTGCCAATGCCCCATACATCCTGCAGCGCGCATTCGTTCCATGTTTCTTCAATCTGATCGGGATGGATTACACGAACACCACCTGTTTTTTTTGAAAGCCGGTTTGCAAGTTTCGCTAAGGTCTTTGTTGGCGCAATGCCCACGCCTACAGGAATTCCGGTATATTGCTTTACCATATTTCGAATGGTATGGCCGAGTGTTTCAAGATCCGTATGACTTTCATTCAAATGTAAAAAAGCTTCGTCTATGGAATACACTTCTATGTCGGAAACAATGGCTTCGAGTGTCTGCATTACCCGTTCTGAAAGGTCTCCATACAAGGTATAGTTTGACGAAAATGCAATGACCTTTCCATCGCGCACCAATTCTTTCATCTTAAAAAATGGTTCACCCATCTTAACACCAAGGGCTTTGGCTTCATCCGAACGTGAGATCACGCAACCATCGTTATTGCTGAGCACAACGACAGCCTTGTTCCGGAGATCAGGCCGGAAGACACGTTCACAGGAAACGTAGAAGGAGTTGCAGTCGATGAGAGCAAACAAGAGTTTTAAGTTTTAGGTAATAAGTTTTAAGAGCGCTCTGACTAAGTTTAAAATTTTAAGAATATGATTCGTTAATGCATTCTTAAAACTTAAAACTTAAAACTTCGAACTTAAAACATTACGGTTTATGAATCACATACGTCACCACGCCCCACACTTCAAATCCCATGTTTTCAGTGATCTCCATAGGTTTGAACTTTTCGTTTTCAGGAATAAGGTAAAGTTTGTTGTTGTGTTTGCTTATGCGTTTCACGGTAAACTCACCGTTTAAAATCGCCACGACAATCTGATTGTTTCTCGGCTCTATAGAACGATCGACTACCAGTAAATCTCCGTCGTGTATAGAAGCGTTGATCATGGAGTTGCCCTTCACACGTACATAAAACGTAGCGGTTGGATGCTGTACCAGGTATTCAAAAATATCGATGCGGGTATCTAAATAATCGCCGGCCGGGCTCGGGAAACCAGCGGAAACAGCACCATCTGCCAATGGAATCGGGGCATGAAGCGCTTCAGGAAGGGTATGGAATATCTGCATAAGACTCTTATTTCTAAATATATTAGTAATTTACTAAAAATATTAGACAATAAGAATTCTATTCAAATAAGAAATTTAAGTATTTGAAATAGAGAGCGATTTATTTAAAAAATAATCGTTCGATTCCCACTCACATACACTTTCTGATCCAATACCAATTGCAGTGCTTTCGATAAAACCAGTTTTTCTACGTCTTTACCTGCAGCAGCCATCTTAATTGGGCTTAAGGTATGGTCGATCGGAATAACTTCCTGGTGAATGATCGGACCTTCGTCCAGATCCTGATTTACGAAATGCGCTGTAGCCCCAATGATCTTCACACCACGCTCATAAGCCTGTCTATAAGGGTTTGCGCCTTTAAATGCAGGTAAGAAACTATGGTGAATATTGATCATGCGGGATGGATAATGTGAGGTAAAATCATCGCTCAGAATACGCATAAACTTCGCAAGCACGATGTAATCCGGGTTGTATGATTTTAGACATGCCAACAATTCTGCTTCGTGCGTTTCTCTGCTTTTATTTTCGTGCGAAATGAAGTGATATGGAATATTGAATTTCTCTGTGTAGGCCTTTAAATGCTCGTGATTCCCGATCACCGCAACGATGTGTGCTTTCAGATTTCCAAAATAATATTTACTGATCAACTCGGTCAAACAATGTTCTTCCTTGGTAACCATGATGACAATTTTTTTCAATTCGCCTGTGCTGATAGATAAGCTATGGTCTACAGGCAAAACTGCTGCTAAGGCAGATTTTAAAACAGCCGCATCTACATCACCTTCTACAACTGTACGCATGTAAAATCGATTCAGCTGCTTTTCAACAAATTCTCTATTGCGTGTAATATTGAGATTTAAGTTCGCCAATACACCGGTGATTTTATGAATTAAGCCTTTCTGGTCTTCGCAATCGATAATAATGATCATACTAAAATTGTTCTTGAACTTCTATTTTGGTCTGTAAAACTACTATTATTTTGCCATTTAGCAGTTTCGGAGTGGCATAGATACCGGATTTTAGACAGAAATATGATTGATCTTCTTCCATATAGCCGTTTGGGGCTTCTGAAATGTATGCACCTCATCCATTTTATTTTATTAATTATCAATAATTTACAAGTACATTTTCATAGGAAGAGAACATTCAGGATGTCCGTGTTTAAGAAGATGCTGAGGCTGAAAGATTTTCGCTGTAAGTAATTTCGTCTCAAGCTTTTGAAGGAAACTAATTCTGTAAAAAAAGGGTTAATGCTTTGTATAAAATGAATTTTGAACTACATTTGTTGACTGAATTTATAAAGGTTAAATGCAAAAGTCTAACTACATAGTGTTTCTTTCCACCCCCAATACTTTTGGGGCGGTTAGCTTATTTTGTGCACCCACCCAACCTAGGCCCTAGGCCGATTTAACCTTTGGTTTCTTACGTGGAAACTACTCTCAACCCCAGCCTATAAACCGGCTGATATCACAAACATTTCACAGTTTCATAACAGTATTTAATCCATCTTTGATACTAGTTGAATCTACAGGATCCAAGCCAGTATTGAAGCGTCTATTTGAAATGAAAAAATTAAGCGTATCTGATATTAAAGTAGTAGTAGCAGGACCGGAACATAAACATTTAGCAGAAGCCATTGTTGATGAAATGGCTGAAAGTGCCAAGGCACGCGGAACAGGTATTGCTAAGCGTAGCCCGGACTACATCCGTCAGAAGATGGATGAAGGCAAGGCTATTATAGCTATAACGAAGGCCGGCGATTTTGCAGGTTTTTGCTATATTGAATCCTGGAGTCATGGCAAGTATGTGGCAAACTCCGGATTGATTGTAGCGCCTGACTTCCGTCAATATGGTTTGGCTACCAAGATCAAAGAAAAAGCTTTTGAATTGTCGCGTAAAAAATTCCCTGATGCAAAGTTATTCGGATTAACAACCTCTGCGGCTGTTATGAAGATCAACTCTGAACTGGGTTACAGACCTGCGCACTACACGGAGCTTACCAACGACGAAACATTCTGGAAAGGCTGTTCAAGCTGCATCAATTACGAGATCTTAAAAAGCAAAGATCGTAAGATGTGCATGTGTACCGCTATGGTGTACGATCCGGAAGAAAAGAAAAAGAAGAAGTGGGATTTCATCACGGAGTCTAAACTTTGGGAAAGATGGCAACGCATCAAGAATCATAAGTTGCTGAAGTCTCTGGGTAAAGGCAGCGACAAGGTGCTGATATTTCTTGGACTCGCTGAAGGTTTAAAGTAATAAGTTCTATGTTTTAAGAAAGGCATTTGCGCTTTACTAAAACAGTTCTCTCTAAATTAAAATCATAACGAATAAAAGCTTTAGGTTTTGACCTTCAGCATTAAGCTTACAAAAAAATGAAAAAGAAAGTAGTATTGGCCTTTAGTGGCGGATTGGACACAACGTATTGCGCAAAGTATTTATCAGAAGATCTAGGGTATGAATTGCATACTGCTATTGTTAACACAGGTGGGTTCTCTAAAGAAGAATTAGCAGATATTGAAAAGAAGGCATACGAATTGGGTGTTACGTCTCACACTACACTTGACATCATTGAAAAATATTATGCTGAATGTGTGAAGTACATGGTGTACGGAAACATTCTTCGTAACAATACCTATCCGCTTTCTGTAAGTGCAGAACGTGTGTTCCAGGCAATGGCTATTGCTGAGCATGCAAAGAAGGTTGGCGCTACTGCAGTGGCACACGGTTCTACTGGTGCAGGTAACGATCAGGTTCGTTTCGATGTTGTATTCATGATCATGAATCCGGGTATCGAGATCATCACACCGATCCGCGATATGAAATTATCACGTGAAGCGGAAATTGGATACCTGAAGAAAAAAGGTGTTGTGCGCGACTGGAGCAAAGCTGCATATTCAATCAATGTTGGTATCTGGGGTACAAGCGTTGGTGGTAAAGAAACATTGACGTCAGATAAAACACTTCCGGAAAGTGCATTCCCTACACAGGTTACAAAAACAGGTGAAGAAGAAATTGAATTGGAATTTGAAAAAGGACAATTGGTTGGTTTGAATGGCAAGCGCATGAAATCAACCGATGCAATTGTTGAATTAAATAAGCTCGTTGCTCCGTATGGTATCGGCCGTGACATTCACGTGGGTGATACCATCATCGGTATCAAAGGTCGCGTAGGCTTTGAAGCTGCTGCACCAATGGTAATCATCAAGGCGCATCATACATTAGAAAAGCATACGCTTACAAAATGGCAGATGTACTGGAAAGAGCAATTGGGTAACTGGTACGGAAATTTTGTACACGAAGGTCAATTCCTTGAGCCGGTAATGAGGAATATTGAAACGTTCTTAGAAGATACACAAGTAAATGTTACAGGTAAAGTAAAAGTGTTTGCTGCACCATACCGTTTCCATGTGATCGGTATTGAATCTGCACACGACTTAATGTCTGCTAAGTTTGGTAAATACGGCGAAGAGAACAATGCATGGTCTGGCGACGATGTAAAAGGCTTCTCTAAAATATTCGGTAATCAGACAATGATTTACCATAGAGTGAACGAAGACGTAAGTTCTAAGTAATACGTTTTAAGTTTTAAGAAGTCGTTACACAACGATAATTAAAATTGAATGTTTTAGAATAGTTAAAAGAAGTATTAGGAAATGATTTGATAGAGCAATCTTAAAACCTATTACCTAAAACTTAAAACATTACAAAAATGACAAAGATAAAAATAGGCATCGTTGGTGGTGCAGGATATACAGGCGGCGAGTTGCTTCGTATTTTGGTGAATCACCCGAATGCGGATATTGTATTTGTACATAGCAACAGTAACGCAGGTAATCCAATCTATAAAGTACATACGGATTTGATCGGCAGCACAGATATTATTTTTAGTAGCGAATTAAGCAGCGCTATTGATGTATTGTTCTTGTGTGTTGGTCATGGTGATGCAATAAAATTCTTACGGGCAAATCCGATTGAGTCGCATATTAAGATCATTGACTTAAGTCAGGATTTTCGTATTGAAAAAGAAGGCAACGATTTTATTTACGGCTTGCCTGAATTGCAGCGTGATAAAATTAAGAACGCAAAAAATATTGCTAATCCAGGTTGTTTCGCTACAGCAATTCAATTGGGCTTACTGCCGCTTGCTGCAGAGAAAGTGTTAACGAGTGATGTGCATGTATCTGGTATTACAGGTTCGACGGGGGCCGGACAATCGTTATCGCAGACCTCTCACTTCAGCTGGAGAAATAATAATATGTCTGTTTACAAGGCACTAAATCATCAGCACTTAAAAGAGATTCGTCAGAGTTTAAAAAATCTGCAATCTTCATTAGATAAAAACATTCATTTCATTCCATACCGTGGCGACTTTACACGTGGTATCATAGCAACCATGTATACGCCGTGCAGCTGGACAATTGAAGAAGCCGTTGCAAAATACAAAGCGTATTATGCATCGCATCCATTCACGCATGTGGTAGATGAGAACATTGATCTGAAACAAGTGGTGAATACAAACAACTGTTTGTTGTATCTGGAAAAACACGGTGATCAGTTAATGATCGTTAGCATTATCGACAACTTATTGAAAGGTGCTTCCGGTCATGCGGTTCAGAATATGAATTTGATGTTCGGTTTAGAAGAGACTACGGGCTTAAGGTTGAAGGCAGCGTCATTTTAAAGTAATACGTTTTGAGTAATAAGTTCTAAGAACTGCACTAACGAGTTTCATCTCTTAAAACGTATTACTTAGAACTTATTACTCTTTTGGAATTTATACCACAAAATTAAAATATTAACAATATGCGTTTATTCGACGTCTATCCCCTAATCCCAATCGAACCTGTAAAAGCATTAGGCTCTCGTCTTTGGGATGCATCAGGTACTGAATATTTAGATCTGTATGGTGGTCATGCTGTGATCTCTATTGGACATGCACATCCGTACTACGTACAAAAAATTACCGATCAATTAAATAAAATTGGTTTCTACTCCAACTCCGTTATCATTTCTCTTCAACAAGAGTTAGCAGATAAATTAGGAGCATTGAGCGGTCATGACGATTATCAATTGTTTCTTTGCAACTCAGGTGCAGAAGCAAATGAAAATGCATTGAAACTTGCTTCATTCCACAATGGCAAGAAAAAGATCATTGCTTTCAAAAAAGGTTTCCACGGAAGAACATCATTAGCTGTTGCCGCTACCGACAATCCTTCTATCGTAGCACCTGTGAATGAAACAGACAACATCATCTTCTTGCCATGGAACGATGAAACAGCGTTAGAAGCAACATTCAAGTTAAATGGCAAGCACATTTGTGCGGTAATTACTGAAGGTATACAAGGCGTTGGTGGTATTCATGAAGCATCCATTTCTATGCTGAAAAAGATTCGTACGCTTTGTGATCAGCATAATGCGGTTTACATTGCTGACTCTGTTCAATGTGGTTATGGTCGCAGCGGTAAATTCTACTCTCATGATTTTGCGGGTGTATCAGCTGATATTTACACAATGGCAAAAGGGATGGGTAATGGTTTTCCAATTGGTGCAATCAGTATTGCTCCGCATTTAAAACCAAAACACGGTTTGTTAGGTACAACATTTGGCGGTAACCATTTGGCATGTGCTGCAGCAATTGCTGTGTTGGATGTGATCAAAGAAGAAAATTTAATAGAGCATACAGCTCAAATAGGCGATTATATTATAAAAGAAGCACGCAAGATACAAGGTGTAAAAGAAGTGCGTGGTAAAGGTTTAATGATTGGTATTGAACTTGAAATTCCATGTGCAGACATTCGCAATACCTTGTTAAGCGAATACAAAATGTTTACGGGTTCATCTTCAGATAAATTTACGATTCGTATTTTACCTGCATTGAATTTGAAAAAATCAGATGCAGATGCATTCTTAGATGCGTTAAAAGCAGTGTTGGAAAAGAGTTTGAAAAACGCGTAAATCTTTTGGCCTTCAGTTTAAAAAAATATGAAAAACGTTCTTTCGATTTTACTTGTGGCACTAGTAATGTGTTCATGCTCAAATTCAGCACAAGAGTGTGATGGAGTGGAAGCAAGTCATATATTAACAATGGCTAAGACGCCAGAAGAATTCAAAGCCGCTGAAGATACGGCAAAAGTAATTCTTGCAAAGTTGGAAAAGGGTGAATCATTTGAAGATCTAGCTTTGCAGTATGGATCTGACGGTACAAAAAGTAAAGGCGGTCACTTAGGATGGTTTACGCGCGGCGCAATGGTACAGCCATTCGAAGATTCATGTTTTAGTGTAGCTGTTAACCAACCTACAATTGTGACAACACAGTTCGGAGTACATGTTATCAATGTGAACGAAAAGAGTACTCCTTGTAAATAAGAAATTTCATGAAATACTTCGCTTTCTTATTGGCTATATGTGTGGTCACTTTTTTTTCTTTTGTAGAAAAAAAATGTTGCAGTGTTAAAGCATATCATATTTTACTCTCTGCTCCTAATAAAACAGAAACTGAATTTGAGGAAGCTGATAAATTAGCTCAAGAAATTATTACAAAAATTAATGCAGGAGAGTCGTTTGCTGTTTTAGCCAAAAAATATGGTTGTGATGGTACTGCTAAGACAGGTGGCGAATTAGATTGGTTTGAACGTGGTGTGATGGTAAAACCATTTGAAGATGCATGTTTTGCTGCTGAATTAAATACTCCTTTTGCGGTAAGAACACAATGGGGAGTTCATGTAGTTAAAGTAACAGATAAAAAAATTGTCCCTTGCAAATAATTATTCGATGAAAAATTTTATTTCTGTAAAAGACGTTCTTGATATTCCAGGCTTGGTTAAAGAAGCATTAGAATTAAAAAAGAATCCATACAATTTTAAAAAGCTTGGTGAAAATAAAACGATTGGTTTGATTTTCTTAAATCCAAGTTTACGTACGCGTATCAGTACGCAGAAAGCTGCAAAGAATCTGGGGATGGATACGATCGTAATGAACATGGATAAAGAAGGCTGGGCACTTGAAACACAAGACGGGGTGATCATGAACCACAACACAGTTGAACACATTCGTGAAGCTGCTGCGGTTATGGGCCAGTATTGCGATATCATTGGTGTTCGTTCTTTTCCACGCTTGGTTGATAAGCACGAAGATTATTCCGAAGACTTTTTCAATAAATTTATAAAATACGCAGGTGTACCGATTGTAAGTTTAGAGAGTGCAACATTGCACCCATTACAATCGCTTGCTGATCTGATTACAATTGAAGAGACAAAAACAAAAGCTCGTCCGAAGGTTGTATTAACCTGGGCACCACATATTAAATCCTTACCGCAAGCTGTTGCAAATTCATTCGCTGAATGGATGACACGTGCAGATGTAGAGTTTGTGATCACGCACCCCGAAGGGTATAATTTAGCAAAAGAATTCACGGGCAATGCCCGCATTGAATACAATCAGGACAAAGCCTTAGAAGGTGCTGACTATGTATATGTAAAGAACTGGTCTTCGTACGAAGATTATGGTAAGGTACATTCCATGGACAGTCATTGGATGATGACCAATGAAAAATTGAAATTAACAGACAATGCAAAAGTGATGCACTGTTTGCCTGTTCGTCGTGGTATTGAATTAGCAGACGAAATTCTGGATGGGCCGAATTCACTGGTTATCCAGGAAGCAGGAAATAGAGTATGGGCTGCACAGGCGGTTCTCAAAAGTATGCTGGAAAGTATTAAGTAATATGTTCTAAGTAATAAGTTTTAAGAGGGGGATATCTTAAGATTTAAATAAATTAATGATTTTTTTCAATAGCTATGCAGAATTATAAAAAGTTGCATGTTTGGAATAAAAGCCATGCATTAACTTTAAATGTATATTGTCAAACTAAACTATTTCCTAAAGAGGAATTGTTCAGTTTAACAAGCCAGTTCAGGAGGTCATCTGTATCCATTGCTGCTAATATTGCAGAAGGTTGTGGTAAATCTTCACGCAGAGATTGTAGACGATTCTTTGAAATCGCATTAGGTTCTGCAAATGAAACTGAATATTATATAATATTGTCTAAAGACCTGTCATATTTGAAAGAAGAAATATATAATGAATTATTCTCTCAGATAAATGAAGTTAAAGCAATGTTAATTAGTCTTATAAAAAAGCAAACGTTAAGTATCGAGTCTTAAAACTTATTAAGTAATATGTTCTACGTTTTAAGAGCGCTATTAGTTAACAGTTGAGGTTAATAAATAGGAGTCTTTGGATTTAAGATGCTTAATAATAAAGTTAAAGTAATTAATTAATATCATAAGAAAGCAAACGTTAAGTATCGAGTCTTAAAACTTATTACTTAAAACTTATTACTTGCATGCAGAAACTATACGTAATTAAAGTCGGAGGCAACATCATCGATAACCCGGAGGCACTACAAAGCTTCCTTTATGATTTTGCGTCACTGAAAGAAAATAAAATACTGGTTCACGGTGGTGGAAAAGTAGCTACGGAGATCAGTAAAGGTTTGGGCATTGAAGCGCAGATGGTAGACGGCAGAAGAATTACCGATGCTGAAACCTTGAAGATCGTTACCATGGTATACGGTGGTTTGATCAACAAAAACATTGTTGCCAAACTTCAGGCAAATAGCTGCAATGCTATTGGTTTAACCGGTGCAGATGCAAACATCATGTTGTCTTCTAAACGTCCGCTTAAGAATGGTATTGATTATGGTTTTGTGGGTGATGTAGAAAAAGTACATTCGCAGCCGTTGGTGCATTTGTTATCACAAGGTATTACACCGGTTATGGCTCCGCTTACACACGATGGTAAGGGAACAATGCTGAATACAAATGCGGATACGGTTGCTTCTGAATTGGCGGTTGCTTTATCCAATACGTTTGTTGTGAATCTTGTATACTGCTTTGAATTGAAAGGTGTATTGAGAGATTTCGAAGATAAAGATTCTGTGATCAGCGATATCAATCCGTCAACGTATGAAGAGTTGAAATCAACAGGAGTAATCAACAAAGGAATGATCCCGAAATTGGATAACTCTTTTGCTGCTATAAACGCTGGTGTTTCTTCTGTCATTATTTGTCAGGCCGAGTCATTGGTAGAATTAATAAATGAAAACAAAACAGTTGGAACGAAGCTAGTTTCTAGCCACTAGTTACTAGGTACTAGACAATAGAAATAAAATTAATAATATTAAAACAGGGTGGTTGATAGATACGTCTAGTAACTAGCACCTCGAAACTGGAAACTAAAGTCATGTTACAGAAATTGCAAAAAGACGCCATTGAATTATTGAAGACCTTGATCAAAACAGAGTCGTTCAGTAAAGAAGAACACAACACTGCAGAGATCTTAAATACTTTTTTGGTTGAACGTGGAGTTGAAACCATTCGTGAAAAAAATAACGTTTGGGCGTTCAATAAACATTTTGATAAGAACAAACCAACGATCTTGTTGAACTCTCATCATGATACAGTAAAGCCTAACCCTGGGTATACAAACGATCCGTTCGAGCCGATTGTGAAAGATGGTAAGTTGTTTGGTTTGGGAAGCAACGATGCAGGCGGCTGCTTGGTTTCGTTGATTGCTACCTTCCTTCATTTCTACAACGAACAAAATTTGAAATACAATTTCTGTATAGCTGCAACGGCTGAAGAAGAAATTTCAGGTTTTGATGGATTGGAATTGGTTTATCCAAAACTTGGTCCGATTGATTTTGCAATCGTAGGTGAACCAACACTAATGGATATTGCAGTTGCTGAAAAAGGTCTGATGGTTGTTGATTGCGTTGCTGTGGGTAAGGCAGGACATGCTGCACGCGAAGAAGGAGAGAATGCCATCTACATTGCATTAAAAGATATCGACTGGATCCGTAATTATAAATTCGAACGCATCTCCCCGCATTTGGGACCTATGAAAATGTCGGTAACCATTATCAATGCAGGTTACCAGCACAACGTAGTTCCAGAGAAATGTCACTTCACAATTGATGTACGTATTACGGAAGAATATAAAAACGAAGAAGTATTAAAGATCATCGACGATAATATTCAGTCTGAAGTAAATCCGCGTTCGGTACGTTTACGGCCGTCATTCATTGATCCGGACCATGAATTGGTGCATGCAGCAATCAAGCATGGTGCTAAAACATACGGTTCACCAACTACATCCGATCAGGCATTGATTCCGGTGCCATCTGTTAAAATGGGGCCAGGCAATTCTGCCCGTTCGCATACAGCTAATGAATTTATCTGGTTGATCGAGATCGAAGAGGGAATTGAGAAGTACATTAAAGTATTGTCAGAAATAGTTATTAGTCGCTAGTTTCTAGTCTCTAGTACAAAATTATTAAATTAACATTGCTGTTACATCTAGTAACTAGCAACTCGTAACTGGACACTATTATGAAATTGTGGCAAAAAGATACAGAAGTAAATAAAGACATTGAACGTTTCACTGTTGGAAAAGATCGCGAAATGGATCTGTTCCTTGCACCGTTTGATGTACTGGGTTCAATGGCACACATCACGATGCTGGAGAGTATTGGATTGATTGGCAAAGAAGAACTTCCTGTATTGCTGAATGAACTTCGTACAATTTATAAAGAGATCGAAGAAGGTCAATTTACGATTGAAGACGGTGTTGAAGATGTACACTCACAAGTTGAGTTGATCTTAACACGTCGCCTTGGTGATTTAGGTAAGAAGATCCACAGCGGCCGTTCCCGTAACGATCAGGTGCTTGTCGATTTAAAATTGTTTACTCGTCACGCCATTCGTGAGACAGTTGAAAATACAAAAGAGTTATTCGATACACTTATTTCTCAAAGTGATAAATATAAATCTGTTATTATTCCTGGATATACACATTTGCAGATTGCTATGCCTTCTTCTTTCGGCTTGTGGTTTGGTGCCTATGCAGAGAGTTTAGCAGATGATATGCATATGATGCTTGCAGGTTATCGCATCAGCAATAAAAATCCATTGGGTTCTGCAGCAGGTTACGGTTCTTCGTTTCCGTTGAACCGCACCATGACAACAAACCTGTTGGGTTTTGCAGAGTTGAATCACAATGTTGTATATGCGCAAATGGGCCGTGGTAAAACAGAGAAAAATGTTACTGCTGCGCTAGCTTCAATTGCAGCTACCTTAGGTAGAATGTCAATGGATGTATGCTTATACATGAATCAGAATTTTGATTTCATGACCTTGCCGGATGAATTGACAACAGGTTCAAGTATTATGCCACATAAGAAAAATCCGGATGTATTTGAATTGATCCGTGCACGTTGCAATCGTTTGCAGGCATTGCCAAATGAGATCTCTATGATCATGGCAAATCTTCCGTCCGGTTACCACCGCGATATGCAATTGATCAAAGAAAACTTTATTCCTGCTTTTCAGGATATCAATGATTGTTTGCGTATTGCAAACTTTATGCTGAAGCAGGTAAAAGTAAAAGAGAATATTGTGAAAGACCCGAAGTACTTGTACATGTATAGTGTAGAGGTGGTAAACAATATGGTTCTGGAAGGAACACCTTTCCGTGATGCATATAAAAAGGTCGGTGGTATGATCGAAGATAAAACATTCACAGCATTAGATACCATCAATCATACGCACGAAGGCAGCATAGGAAATCTTATGCATAAAGAAATTAAAGCTTCTATGCAGAAGGTATTGGATGCCTTTGAATTCAATAAAGTAGATGTAGCAATACAAGCGTTATTGAAGCAAATGTGATATAAGAGAATAAAATCAATTTTAATGGTTTTTTGATTTACTCAAAACAGGCATTGAATAATTTTAATTATTCAATGCCTGTTTTGACAAAATTCTTGATATGAAACTTTCAATACGATCTCTCAATCTTATTTTTTCAATTGCGTTTATTGTATTGATATCCGCATATATTTATTCGTATTTCAATATTACAGCATTACGATCTGCAACAAAATCGGTACAACATACCAATATTGTTTTTTTGGAATTAGAAAGTATTTATTCAGATGTAAAAAATGCTGAATCTGGTGTTAGAGGGTATGTTATTACAGGTGATTCAATACATATACATCAAAACCATATATTAGCAGAGAGTGTAAAGAAACAATTATACACATTAGATTCCCTTGTGTCGGATAATGCTGAACAAAAAATATTTGTTGACACACTTCGAAAAGTAATTGCGGAACGTTTTTTTCTTTTTAATCAGCTGGCACTTCTTTCAAACAGTGGCGCTAGGCAGAATGAGGTTCTTCAAATGATGAAAAAAGGGCATTCTTCAACGGATCTCATTCATAGTTTAATTGAAACGATGAAAAAAAATGAAGAAGAACTGCTTGTTGCACGAAATGATCGGGCAGAGAGCTTAAGCCGTGCTACACCAACCACCATTATTATATCAGGTGTCTTGGGATTTATTATTTTAGGACTTGCATATCTTTTTATTATGAAAGATCTTAGAGAAAGAGGAGCATTGGTAAAAGAACTCGAAAAGAAAAATAGGTTATTGGAATATGCACAACAAGTAACTCAGATGGGAACATTTGAGTATGAAATTGTAAATAATAAAATATACTGGTCCGATGAAATGTATAACATATTTGACGTGTCAAAAGGAGTTGCACCTGAAATGGGCTTTATTGACTCTTTAATTTTAGAAGATCCTGAATTTTTAAAAGAACGAAGAAAAAGAATAATTAAACCGAATTCTGCTTATTCACATGAATTTACGATACGTACATTAAATGGTGTAGAAAAAATTCTGTTAACAAATGGATATGTTTTTGCGGACGAACATGACAAGGTTACTCTTGTAAATGGAGCAGTAATAGATATAACAGCATTAAAAAGGGCAGAGATCAATGCACTTGAAAAACAAGAATTGATGCGTCTTGAGAAAGAAAAGGCTGAAATGGCGAGCCAGTTTAAAACGCGATTTTTGTCAAACATGAGCCACGAGATTCGTACACCCATTAATGCAATATTGGGTTTTACCGAAATTTTAAATAAACAGAAACTTTCAACCGAGCAGAAAGAATTACTGAATAACATATCTGTATCGGGGGAATTGTTATTGAAGCTTATTGGGAATATTTTGGACATAGGTAAAATTGAAGAAGGGAAAGTAGTTATTGAAAATAAATCTTTCTATTTAAAAGAGAGTATACGTTCTGTTCTGAACCCTTTTAAATTTAGTGCTTCGGAAAAAGGAATTAATTTCAATTTACTGATTGATGAGAATATTCCGGATTGTTTGAAAGGTGATTCTGCTCGTGTTTCGCAAGTATTGGTTAATCTTGTAGGGAATGCCTTGAAGTTTACAAGTAACGGAAATGTTACTGTTTTGCTTAGTCTTACCGATACAAAGGAAGATGTATGTCATGTTGAGTTCTCTGTAACGGATACAGGTATTGGTATTCAGAAAGACAAACAGAATAAAATATTTGAGAGCTTTACACAAGCAAATGATACTATTTCTACAAGGTATGGCGGTGCTGGATTGGGTTTAACAATTGTGCGCGAAATTGTTCATTTAATGAAAGGTACAATACATGTTACAAGCCCGGTATATTATGATGATGCTTCTAAAGGGTATGGCAGTAGATTTTATTTTACGATCCCGTTTAAACTTGGCGAAAATAATCCGGAGTATGGGACTAAAAATATTTCATTAAAACCTTTTGCTAAACCGGTACATGTGTTGGTTGCGGAAGATAATGAGCTGAATCGTATATTGGCGCAATATACATTAGACTCATTAGGCTGTACGTATGAGACAGTAGAGGATGGTTTGTTGGCTGTAGAAAAAGCTTCTGAAGTAAAATTTGATATTATATTAATGGATATGCAAATGCCGGAGTGTGATGGTATTGAAGCAACAAGGAAATTGCGCGAGCAAAAAAATAATGTTCCGATTGTAGGTATAACGGCAAATGTTTTTCAAGAGGATATTGATATGTGTCTTGATGCCGGTATGAATGCGCACTTGGGAAAGCCTTATAAAAAGGAAGACTTGTATGTAATTATTGAAAAACTTGTTTTTAATACTGTTCTAAAGGGCGAGAGTAATAAGTATTATTATACCAATTTTTCGTTTATTGAAAAAATATCTAATTACGATCCGTTAATTTGTGAAGAGATGTTGAAATCATTTCAATACCAGAATAATGAATTGATAAAAGAAATAAAAGATGCTGTTAATAAACAAAATATTGCAGGGGTATCTTTATTATTACATCAATATAAATCCTGCGTACGTATTTTGGATATTAAAAAGCAAATTGCACTTATCACGGATATAGAGTATAAGATAAAAGAAAAAAACTCGATAGAATCTATAGTGAATGAATTACTTGTATTAGAGAAAGTAAGTGTACTTATTGCTTTGGAAATTACAATGAAACTTGCCGAGTCGAAAGCATAAGAAATATGTTTATGAGTATAAAAGGGATTTACAAACATTATAAGGGCAATGAGTACGAAGTCGTCGGTGTGGCGAAACACAGTGAAACGGAAGAAGAATTAATTGTCTATTTTGCTGTTAAAAATCCCGAACAGCTTTGGGTAAGACCGCTAGAGATGTTTAATGAAGAAATTGAATTGAACGGGGATAAGGTAAAACGTTTTAAAAAAATAGAATACTAGTTTAACATTTCATTACCAGCTACTTTTTAAATTATTATATTCAATATAATCAGGAAAGTATTTCTGTGTGAGGTATGAAACTATTAGATCTTATTAGAAGTAAAATTATTCGAAGATTTATTAATCTTAGATTTTTATCTGCGCAACAAGTTTCGTACGATGAGATCATTCGAATTGAATTGCTCGTTGCGATGTGCTTAGTGGCATTAGCTTCAGGTCTTCTTTATATACTTATGGGTTTATTTTTAGGTATTTCATTTTTAATAATACTTAACTATCTCATTTTCTTTTCAACGGTTATTCCGATTGTTTTGCTCTTAATTAAAAAGGGCTATTATAATCAGGCCAAATTGATCATGATGATTATCGGTAGTCTGTTTATGTTTATCAAAGCCGCATCCCTGGGCCGTGATTCCGGTATGAATCTTTCTATGCTTATTATAGTTTTTGCAACCTTTGCATTTTATAGTATTGACGATTATAAATACATATTACTTTCTTTATCGTTCACATCTTTTTTAATTATTATATTAGAAATAGGTGATTATAATTTATTGGGAAATGATAAAGCAACGAATAAATTTGAATACGAATTCAATTATATATTTACAGGACTTTTTGCCGTTTTGTTTTTTTATGTGATTCTTCGTGTGAACCAATATATGAATGCTAAATTGGTTGATTTAAACAGCAAACTGCTTTATAAAAATAATTCATTAAAAAAACTGAATGAAGAGTTGGATAGTTATGTATACCGAACCTCTCATGATATGCGCTCTCCGTTAACCTCTTTGATGGGATTGATTCATTTAGTAAAAACAGAAAAGGATCTTAATAAAATTGAAGAACTGGCAAAAATGCAGGAGAATTGTGTAAATAAACTGGATCTACACATTCAGCAGATTATTCATTTGTCAAAAAATATTAAAACAGAATCGCAACTGCATCCTATTGATTTTAGATCCATGTTAAAGGACATATTTGAAGAGTTGAGTTTTTTTGAGCACTCTAATAATGTTCACAAGATTATTCGGATCGGAGGAATCGCACAATTTTACTCGGATACATATCGCATTCAAACCATACTAAGCAATCTAATTTCAAATTCGTTTAAATATTATCGGATCAGCAATGAACGTCCAACCATTGAAATAGATATAAATATTTCCCCCAAATCGACAACGATTATAATAAAAGATAATGGGATAGGGATACCGGAAGAAAAATTAGTAAATATTTTTGATATGTTTTATAGAGCCAGTAATCAAAGCAAAGGCTCCGGACTTGGTTTATATATAGTGAAGGAAATGGTTGAAAAATTAAACGGCACTATTTCTGTCAAATCGAAAGTGAATGTATACACGCAATTTTTAATTGAATTGCCGAATAAATAAAAAACAAAAATATTCGTTTAAAATCAAAACACCAGCCTTTGACAAGAAAGCTGGTGTTTGATTTCGAAAATAAACTATAGGTATTATTTTTTCGCTGCCGCGTCTAAGCTGTATTTTCCTGCGCCGAATGTTAAGAGCGCAAATAACATCAAGAGATAATATAAAGGAATTTCAAAGCCATTATTTCCTGCTTCAAATCCATGACTCCAATGCACAGTAGCAATTGCTACGATCATAGTAATGATCAATGGAATTGTAATGAGGCGGACTCCCAGACCTAATGTTAATAATAACACGCCTAGCAATTCCGTTGTGGTAGCTAGATATGCATTCAAAGCTGGCATAGGCATAC
Source organism: Cytophaga aurantiaca DSM 3654 (assembly GCF_000379725.1). Classification (GTDB taxonomy): domain Bacteria; phylum Bacteroidota; class Bacteroidia; order Cytophagales; family Cytophagaceae; genus Cytophaga; species Cytophaga aurantiaca. The sequence continues at coordinate 94,139 of NZ_KB903663.1, read as the reverse complement.
CCATACTTGCGAACCAGGCAATGATGCCATCTATATTTTTAACTTTCATCAGTGCGGGATTATAAAAGCCGTATGCCAATACCAGACGGATCAATAATAGAGATAGATTCTGAAGCTTTGCAGTACCCGCTACATAGTTATGATAAGCGATTTTAATTTTTTCTGGAAACATAATGTATTGTTTAAAAAGTTAATTTTTGAAACCAAGAATAATTTCTTTTGTTAGACATTTTTTAAAAAAAGATTCAATGTTCGTTTTTATGGTTTGAGATATTTCTATTTTTGATTCAGTAGAAAATTGATTTGTCAATTCTTCAATTGTGAATGGTCTCTCATCAAGCAATTCGATCATGCGGGCAAACATTGGCGCTACTTCCATAAACCGAACGAGGTTTGTTTCTGGATTACGGTGCGTAAGCATAAAATAATGTGCTTGATTAGAAGATGTGATCTCTGTTGCTACTTTGCTATAAACAGGATATTGAAAATATTGCAAGATACATGAAGGGTTTAATACAAGAGCGTCTGAGGCAATAGATCCAATTTTGGAAAACGATACTTCCACATCTTCCATCATGAATACTTCAATTTCTACCCATTCATAAAGCAAAAGGTCGCTTAAGAAAGGATATTTCGTTAGAAGTTCGGATTCATTCTCTTTTACAAATTCGAAAAACTCGAATGGCATTTTCCATAAATAGGGAGATACACATGCATGCGAAGAAAAATAATGCTGCACCATATTATCCCATTCATCTTTTGTAAGAAGTTTTTTAGCTAATGGATAAGCTGTTGATAAAGAATCATTGACTACGTTGTAGATCATTGTTCTGTAACGCGCAATGCCTTCCTGTTTTGTGCCGGGGATTTTTGCTTCAATACCTGTACGCGTATAATTGGAGAGCATACGCTGGTACTTCTGTGTACTATCGATGTATGCCATGAAATTCTTTTGTTAAGCTGGTTACTTTTATTTTTTTTAACCGATCCATTTCATGCTGCAATTCTGAAAGATGAGGAATATTAAAATCCCGTTCCAGCAAAACAGGCACGTCACGTTGAAGTTGATTCATTGTATATTCAAAAAGATCATACACCGGGTCTATGATTGCTTCACCGTGTGTATCTATGATCAATGTTTCCGAAACCTGATCGTGGCCTGCCATGTGGATATAAGCAACACGTTCTAGCGGAAGTGCATCGATAAATGTATTTGGATTATATGCATGATTAAAACCGTTTACATAAATATTGTTCACGTCAAGTAATAGATCGCAATCGGCTTCTTCAAGGATTGCATTTACAAATTCTATTTCACTCATCTCTGCTGCAACAGGAGAGTAATAGCTTACAATCTCAATAGCAATTTTGCGTTCAAGAAAATCCTGAACAGTTTGTATACGTTTGGAAATATGCTTCACAGCATCGGATGTAAATGGGATAGGTAATAAATCATATACATGTGCATTGTCGCATTTGGAATAACTCAAATGTTCAGAGTATACGCATGCACCTGTTTCTGTTAAAAATTTCTTAACTCCTTTTAATAATTCAAAATCCAACTCGTCCGGACTACCTATAGATAAAGATAATCCATGGGTATATAACGGATATTTTTCTAATGCTTCATGCAGCTTTTTTTTCCAGAAGCCACCAATGCCAATCCAATTCTCCGGCGCAACTTCAATGAAGTCGGGCCTAAGTGTTGTAGTGCTTAAGAAGTCTTTTGCAAAATCTTTTCTGAAACCAATACCAACCATGATAATACAGATTAGGTTAATAAAAAAAGGCGGAGAAGACTCTCCGCCTTCAGACAAAATTATTTCTTTTTGTCAGCACCACACTTACCTTCGCCACATTTAGCTTCAGTAGTTTTGTGCTCGCCGCATTTAGCCTCAACAGAGTCTTTGCTTGTACCACATTTAGCTTCAGCAGAATCTTTGCTAGCGCCACATTTTGTTTCAGCACCACATTTGTGCTCAGCGCTATCCGCTTTAACTTCTGTAGTAACTTCTTTAGATTCAGTGCTGCAGCTTGAGAAAATACTTGTTGCGCCTAACATTGCACCTGCAGCTACTGCAGTCCATAAAATGCTTTTTGATTTTTTAACCATTGTTGTAATTTTTTGTGTTTAAAAATTAATTTCAAATGTATAGTCGTAGCTTTCTATACATCCTGACAAAAAATGTTATTTTTTTAAAAAAAATTATTTCAATTTGCCCAAAATCGTTGATTTGAGCTTTTCTATCCTGTTTTGATCTATATTTGCCGAAGGTGAAGTAGAATTATTACCGGCAATCTTTTTGCGAAGCAGGTTATCTAATAAGATACTTTGCTTTTCATATTTTCTGCAAACATCACAGATCAGCTTATGAATAAATAATTGACTGTGTTCTTTCATCGAAAGAGCACCCGCAAGTTTTTTTTCTATTAAAAAACTCGATTTCTCACATGAAACTACAAACGGATTATTTTTATTCATTTTTAAACCAATAATTTTCTAAGCAGGCTTTAAGCTGCAATTTAGCTCTATGAATGATCTGCCAGTAATTAGTCGCAGAAATTTCTAATTCCTGACAAATATTTTTTTGATCTTTTTCCTGGAGATATTTCAATTGCATTGCAGCATTCCAGCTTGCAGGCAATCTATTCAAACAATCTGCTAAAACTACATTGAATTCCGGATTATCTAATAATTCTTCGGTATCTGTACCCCAATTTATATTTTTCCGATCTTTTTTCCATTGTCCATCGGCTTCAAATAAAAAACCAAATAAATTGGCACTGTATTCTTCACTTACTTTGTTGGCGGGCAGAACTGCATCTCTATAACATTTTCGGTGATGGTCGATGATCTTATTTTTGAGAATTGAAAAAAGCCATGTCTTAGGTTTACTTTTATTTTCAAATGTGTGGAACGATTGAAAAGCTGCGATAAATGTTTCCTGTACAAGGTCTTCGGCGGTTTCTTGTTGAGAGGTTTTATAATACGCCCAGGATACCATCTCTGAGGTATAAAGTTCAACCCATTCTTTAATTGCAACAGATGCATTTTCCATAAAAAACTGTTTAAGAAGCCGTAGTTGGAATGGTTTATTTCTACGGTGAGATTCCAATAAATTCGTTATCGGAAGATAAACGTAAAGAACATGTAAATTAGATTTTATGGACGATACTTTAATTGCAGTCCGTGAATGAAATTACGCAACACCTGATCTTTGCAAGGGCGGAATTGGCTCTGATTTGGATTTCTAAAAAGCGCACTCAATTCATGTTTGCCAAAACGCAAACCTGCTAAATCTAATATATCAAGTATGTCATCGTCCTGTAGATTTAGTGCAATTTTTAGCTTTCTGAAAATGATGTTGTTGTTCAAACTTTTTTCATTCACCGGTGCTTGTCCATCTTTCTTTCCGCGCTTGTCGATGATAAAGCCATTTAAAAATACTGCGAGCTCTTTATCGTATAATTCTTTAAAATCCGGGTCGTCATCTTTCTTCATCCAATTACTGATCTCTTCACGGGTGACTGTCTGATCTGCCAATGCAAAAAGTGCAATCATTTTATCATCGTTGAAATCGAATGTATAGCGTAAGCGTCGAAGGATATCGTTGTTGTTCATTCTTTAAATAATTGGAGTAGAGACGCAATTTATTGCCTCTTGAGCATAGATGCAAATGTAATTTATTACGTCTTGATTAGCACGTCTGATTGGAGACGCAATGAATTGCGTCTCTACAGAGCGCGGTCTCTTTTATTCAGCGCCTTTACAATTTTGATGTCGCCTTCAGAAAAATCGTAAGAGAAAAGATCTGACGCAGTCACCCATTTATACGCTGCATGTTCTTTCAAGATAATCTCTCCGCCTTTAATGGCAGCCTCAACAGGAATAAGCTTTAACGTAAATGTTGGATAGTCGTGCAAGTAATAGGGATGTTCCTCTACTACTTCAATATCTATATCGAATTCTTCCCTCATTTCACGTATAATGGCATGCGCATTGGATTCGCCTTGTTCTACTTTGCCGCCGGGGAATTCCCATTTCAAGGGCATCTTCATCCTGGCACTACGTTGAGCAATAAAATAACTGTTGTTCTCTTTTATTACAGCACAAACAACAGCAATTGTGGGCAAGGGCGTCATATTGGTATAGTGTTGGTGTACATAATATATACGCAATTCAGCAGTATTAAGATTTAATAATCGAACTTCTTCAGAATTGCTTCAGCCATTGCCAAATCTTCAGGCGTAGTAATCTTAATATTTTCATACGAACCTTCGATAAGTTCTATTGAATAACCTGCTGCTTCTGCAACACTTGCATCGTCTGTAAACTGATCATTTTTAGCTTTTTGAAATGCATCCCGGATCAACCCAATTTTAAACGTTTGAGGTGTTTGAATGATGCGGTAATTTTCTCGCTCAACAGTTTTGTTCCCTTTTTTATCTACCAATCGAATGGAATCTTTCAATTCAACGGCAGCAATCGCATTTCCTTTTTCTTCTGCAGTCTTGTATGCCTCTTCAATAATACGTTTGCTGATGAATGGACGGACTCCATCGTGAATAGCAACAATGCCTTCGTTAACACCTATGCTGTTTAAACCGTTTCGTACCGACTGAAATCTGTTTTTTCCGCCTGAAACAATCAGGTGGGGAATTGAAAAAGAATATTTTTCACACAGCTGATGCCAGCGATCCATTTGCTCTTCAGGTAACACCAGAATAATATTTACCAATTCATTGCTTGTAAAAAAGCGTTTAATGGTATGCATTAATATGGGTGCATTTCCAATCGGAAGAAATTGTTTGGGTGTATCGCTTCCCATTCTTGAACCCGATCCTCCTGCAACAATTACGGCATATCTATTCATAGCGTATCTTAATATTAAAGGTTGAAACAAGATTGAATTTTATTTTGAAAGTTCCTATGGCTAATGGCCAAATTCCAAACGGAGAAAACCAATTCCAGAAACAACAATATGAGTTTTAAATTCAGCCCTTATTTATGAATATCCAAATATCCATCTTTCCTGTATTTTAGGCAGTTTGGAATTTGTTTTTTGTTATTTGGAATTTTGTATTAGAAGGTTTTACGCCATAATTCAAGCTTGAAATGCCATTATGTCATAAATTGTGTCATAAAACTCCCTTGGCACAGCTATTGCCATTTGGGTTGAAACAAAGGATAAAAAGTAATAAACAGAATAAAAATAGATATGGGAAAAATTATCGGTATCGACTTAGGAACAACAAACTCTTGCGTTGCAGTAATGGAAGGTAGTGAAGCTGTTGTGATTCCAAACAGCGAAGGTAAAAGAACAACGCCTTCAATAGTAGCGTTTCTTGAAAACGGTGAACGTAAAGTAGGTGATCCTGCTAAACGTCAGGCAATTACAAACCCTGTAAACACAATCAGTTCGATTAAACGTTTCATGGGTAAAAAATTCAGCGAATCTAAAAGTGAAGCTGATCGTGCAACATACAAATTAGAAGCTGGCAGCAACGATACGCCAAGAGTTCGTATCGGCGACAGACAATATACACCTCAAGAGCTTTCTGCAATGATTCTTCAGAAAATGAAGTCTACTGCAGAAGAATACTTAGGTCACGAAGTAAAAGAAGCTGTTATTACAGTTCCAGCTTATTTCAACGATGCAGAACGTCAAGCTACTAAAGAAGCAGGTCAAATTGCTGGTTTAGAAGTAAAACGTATCATCAATGAACCTACTGCTGCTGCTTTAGCTTACGGTATGGATAAAAAAGGCAAAGACATGACAGTTGCTGTATTCGATTTAGGTGGTGGTACGTTTGACGTGTCAGTACTTGAATTAGGCGACGGTGTATTTGAGGTAAAATCTACAAATGGTGATGTACACTTAGGTGGTGATAACTTTGATGAAGTGATCATTGACTGGTTGGCTGGCGAATTCAAATCTGAAGAAGGTTTAGATCTTCGTCAGGATCCAATGGCATTACAACGTTTGAAAGAAGCTGCTGAAAAAGCTAAAATTGAATTGTCAAGTTCAGCTTCTACAGAAATCAACTTGCCTTATATCATGCCTGTAAACGGTATGCCTAAGCACTTGGTTAAAACATTAACTAGAGCTAAGTTCGAACAACTTGCAGATAGCTTGATCAAACGTACGCTTGAGCCTTGTAAACAAGCATTGAAAGATGCAGGTTTATCAATCAGCCAAATTGACGAAGTAATCTTGGTAGGTGGTTCTACTCGTATTCCAAGAATTCAGGATGAAGTTGAAAAATTCTTCGGCAAAAAACCTTCTAAAGGTGTTAACCCGGATGAAGTAGTTGCTTTAGGTGCAGCGATCCAAGGTGGTGTATTAACAGGTGAAGTGAAAGATGTCTTATTGTTAGACGTTATTCCTTTGTCTCTTGGTATTGAAACAATGGGTGGTGTGTTTACGAAATTGATCGAAGCAAACACAACGATTCCTTCTAAAAAATCTGAAGTATTCTCTACTGCATCTGATAACCAGCCATCGGTTGAGATTCATGTATTGCAAGGTGAGCGTGCATTAGCGAAGGACAACAGATCTATCGGTCGTTTCCACTTGGGTGATATTCCACCAGCTCCAAGAGGTGTTCCTCAAGTTGAAGTAACGTTTGATATTGATGCAAACGGTATCTTGAACGTATCTGCTAAAGATAAAGGAACTGGCAAAGAGCAAAAAATCCGTATCGAAGCATCTTCAGGTTTATCTGCTGATGAAATCGAGCGTATGAAAAACGAAGCGAAAGCGAACGAAGGAAAAGATAAAGAAGAAAGAGAGAAGATTGAAAAAATCAATCAAGCGGATTCAATGATTTTCCAAACTGAAAAACAATTGAAAGAGTTTGGCGACAAGCTTTCTGCTGGTAATAAGTCTGCGATTGAAGGTGCTTTGGAAGAATTGAAAAAAGCATTCGAAGCAAAAGATATCTCTGCAATTGATGTAGCAATGGCTGCTATCAATACGGCATGGCAAGCAGCTTCTCAGGAAATGTACAGCGCTGAACAAGGTGCTGGTCAGCCGGGAGCAGGCGCTAACCAATCTGGTCCTTCTGATAGCGTTACAGACGTTGAATTTGAAGAAGTAGACGGAGATAAGAAGTAATTCAAGTCTCAATGGATAATAATGAAAAGAGTCCCGATAGCTATCGGGACTCTTTTTTTTCCTTAGCCTTTTAAGAAATAACCTTCCAGTGCAATTTGCCGTATACTTAAAGTTGTTTGGTTAAATACCATCATATATAATACCTACTTATAGTGATATTGGTGTAATTCGTTGATTTATACATACAATAAGTTTGATGGGGGATTCTCCTGTTATTTTTATGTGAACGTAAGTTAATCTTTGTTGTAAAATAATTTTAAGAGGGATATATTGGGTTAGCGTTCAGTATAGAGAGTTTCAGGCAATAAAATACCCCGAAAATGAAGATTGCTTTTTAAAACACAAACCTTATTGAATATACTATTTCAAGTTAAATTCGGTTCATGTTGTAACTTAATTGCTCAATTCACATTATATATTATAATTGTTAAAAAGTGTTTTTAAATTTTATTCACTCCTAAATTTTATGAAAAGTACTTTTCTGTTATGCATCACATGTGTGATGTTTATTTCAACCCTGTCTGCACAAACCATCAATGAAAAAAACTTACTGATCAATTCAGGAGAATTATTGAACAAAGGTTTGGAGGCCCATGATAATGGCGACTACAAAGAGGCTATAGAATATTATAAGCAAATTACTCGTAACGATACGAACTATGTTGTAGCCTTACAGGAATTAGCGTATTCCTATTCATTAGACTCTCAATTTACGGAAGCGGCCAGAGTATGTTGGGAAGCATTAAAGGATCCTAGAGGAGAAGAGTATACTATATATAATAGTTTAGGTACTGCATACGATGGTGCAGGCAAGCATGATTCAGCGATCGCTGCTTATAAAAAAGGACTTACATATGCTCCTTATGATTTTACCTTGTGGTATAACATTGGTCTTGTATATGAAAATATGGAAAATCCGGATATGGCTTTTCAATCTTACAAAAACGCATTGCAATATAATCCGTTTCATGCAGGGTCATTAAATAGGCTCGGGCAATTAGAGCTAAAGAAGGGACATACGGTAACTGCCATGCTCTCTTTTTATATGAGTTTAATGTGTTCACCAAAGAGTAGATATGCGTCTTCAAATATTACTCACCTGGATGAGATAAGCTCAGTAAAACTTAAAACCAGCAATGGATCTTCTTCGCGCAAGTCGGATAATTTTTATGATCTGGAATTATTAATTGCTTCTAAAATTGCTTTATCCGTTAAATTTAAAAACGAAACAAACATTAAAGATGCCATTATCAATCAAACTCAAATGGTGATTGATAAATTGGAATACAACCCGAAGGATACAGGTTTTTTCATGAAAAACTATGTTCCGTTTTTTATTGAGCTTAGAGAAAAGAAATATTTTGCACCAATGATCTATCAGTCGTATCATGGTGTGAATAGTACTTCGCTTGAAAAAGGATATAAGAAGAATGAAAAAAAGATTACTGAATTTAAGAGCTGGGTTTATAAATACTGGCATAAGAGAAGACAAACTCAAACGCTTACAGTTAATGGGAAAACTTCCCCGGCAACGTTCTATTTCTTTGATTCAGATCGTGTGAAATCTATCGGAGAATATAAAAATCCCAATTCCGAAGATCTTACCCGCAAAGGTAATTGGATCTATTTTTATGAAAATGGCTTTAAGCAAGCTGAAGGTGCATACAACGATGCAGGCATGAAAGAAGGAGAATGGAGATATTATTTTTATAGAGGAGGATTAAATGAGATTGCCAATTATAAAAATGGTGAGTATAATGGTTTGTATGAAACATATAATACAAATGGTCAGGTGACATCCAGAATCTTTCTGGTTGATAATAAAATCCAAGGTGCTGTTGAAGAGTTTAACGATGTTGGAAATTTAATATTCGAAAAAAATGTTGTTGATAATAAACAGGATGGTGTAACCAAAACATACAATCGTGATGGAAGTGTGGACACTAAACTACAATACAAAGCAGGCAATTTAGAAGGCGAGCAGCTGGTGTATTATTCTTCAGGAGCGCTTTTAAAGAAAGTGTCTTATAAGGATAATAAGCAGGAAGGTGCTTTGATAGAATATCATGAAAATGGCGTAGTAAAAAAGAAAGGACAATATACATTAGGTAATGCTACTGGTGTATGGATCGAATATTATGATAACGGACAAATATTGGATTCAGGTGCGTATAATGCTCAGGGTAATTTAGCAGGCAAGTGGGTTGCATATCATAAGAATGGTAAGTTGAAACAAGTTTCAACGTATGATCTAAAAGGCAAGAAACTTGGCGATCAGAAAGAGTATGATGTTGATGGAATACTTCATGGTGCGTATATTTATTCAGACAACAAATTAACATCATACACGATGTATGATAAAAAAGGAACAGTTGTTTCTTCAGGTAAAGAAAAAGGTGGTGTATTAATTTACAAAGGATATTACCCGGATGGCAAAACACTTAGTTCAGAAGGAACCTTTAAAGATGGTTTGCAAGAAGGTGAATGGAAATTCTATAATGAGAATAATTATTTGGAAAGTAAGAACCAATATTCAAAAGGTGATTTAAATGGTTTGTCAATTAATTATTATTCAACCGGCGCTGTTGAAAGTGAAAAAAATTACAAAAATGGTTATGCTGACGGCTTGTATAAAGGCTACTATAGAAATAAACAATTAGAGCAAACTGGTTATTTTGTTGAAGGCGAAAAACAAGGATATTGGATAGGCTATTATCCAAACGGTAAGTTGGATTATGAATATTATTATGTGGACGATGTAAAAGACCGTTACATGGTAGAATATTCAGTAACCGGAGCAAAGATAATGGAAGAGTATTATCAATACGGGTTTTTAAAATTTACAAACCACTTTGATACATTAGGTAAGATCGCATATACAAATACCTTCGTTCGCGGTACCGGTGAATACAAAACAGTTTATCCGAATGGACAAACAAAAGTTCAGTACCAAATGAAGAATGGTTTGATCGAAGGTGTATTGACTTTTAAATATGCGAATGGAAAGATTGAAGAAACCTTGAATTATTCGAAAGGAAACAGAACCGGCGAAGTTAAAAATTATGATGAAGATGGTAAATTAGCTGTGGTTGGATATTACAAGAACAATCAAAGAAACGGACTTTGGAAATACTATTATCCAAATCAAAAGGTAGAAACCGTTGGGGTATATAAAAACGGTTACAAAGACAGTCTTTGGACAGATTATTTTGAGAATGGAACGAAAGATTACGAAGTAGTATGGAAAATGGGAGATTATCATGGTCCGATCACATACTATTCTCCTGATCTTGCAAACCTTGCAATCTTTGTCAGAACATGCGAATACGATATCGTAACAAGTTATTCGTATCCGGGTGCTGATGGTAAACTTATACCTGCAATACCTGTATACAACGAAACTGTTGACTATAAAGCTAAATATCCATCCGGAACAAAAGCTATTGAATTCTCAGTAAAAAGCGGAGATAGAAGTGGATTGCATACAGAATATTATTCTACAGGTGCCGTATTTAAAGAATCTACATACGTAGCAGGATTAAAAGAAGGCAAGTCAACACAATACTTCCTGAATGGTAAAGTAGCAAAAGAAGAGAATTATTTTTATGGAGAAAAAGACGGCGTTTGTAAAGAATACTATCCAAACGGTACGCTGAAATCTATTGAAGTATATGTGTATGGAGTGTTAAATGGTACTTGTATCTACTACGATCAAACAGGTAAAGTGACTAAGAAAGTATTTTACCGCAGTGGGCTTGCTTATTAATAATTAAATTATGATTCGTTCTATAGTAATACAGATGATCTTGTTTGTCCTGATTCCGTGTTCGGTTTTTGGACAAACAAGATCAACAAAAGATTATCTAGCCAAGTATCCTGGAGAGTCTGCAGCATATTTTGTAAAGCGTCAAACATATAAGATGGATCTGATAAAAGATACATTGAGTTTGACAGCCGAACATTATGATGAATGCTTTTATCTGAATGACAATGCAAAAAATCATTCTGAAGATAAAATTTATTCAGGCTCATTAAATCCGGTATCAAATATAAAGGCCGAAACAAAAGCTCCTATTGAAAATGGAAAATACAAATCCTATCCTGTAAAACAGTTCAACTTATCTGCTTCTTTTAGTTCAGGAGTATTTTATGATGACTTACAAGAGTATGAATTTGTATATCCTCAACTGCAGGCGGGATCTATTACTACACTATCGTATAATATAAATTATTTATTGCCGCAATTAATAACGCCGTATAATTTTGCAGCAGAATATCCGTGCGATCTTTCTGAGTTGGTGCTGGTATGTAACAATGCAATTTCTTTTGACACTTTGTTATTTAATGTGTCTCCCAAACAAATTGAATACACACAAGTAAAGAAGGGGAGTTATACAACTCATACATGGCGCATGAAAAATATGCCGGCAATGGTATTTGAAGGGAAGTCTCTTGATATAGGATATTATTCTCCTCAGATATACATAAAGGTGAATAAGATTAACACAGCTAAAGGAAATAAAATATACTTTGAAAATCAGCAGGGATTATACAATTGGCTATATACGTTTGTAGATAAAGTTCAAAATGAAAAAGATCCGGCTATTCAGAAATTGTCAGATTCATTAAAGAGCGTTTCAAAAACAGATTACGAATTATCAAAAAATATTTTCTATTGGGTACAAGACAATATTAATTATGTAGCCTTTGAAAATGGTTATGGCGGATTTATTCCCAGATATGCTTCGGATGTTTATAACAAACGTTATGGAGATTGTAAAGACATGGCAAATTTAATTTCTCAGATTCATAAATCTGCAGGATTGAACGCGCACATTGCATGGATCGGGACACGTGATATTGCATATAAAATTACAACGATGCCATCTCCGTGTAATTTTAATCACATGATCGCGGAAATTAATTTGAATGATTCAACCTACTTTTTAGATGCCACAGGTAAATATCAACCCTATGGTTTTCCTACAGATCATATTCAGGGTAAGCAAGCATTAATATCCTTGTCTGATAAAAATTTCAAAATTGTTGAAGTTCCGGTCTTGCCGATGGAGCGTAATTTAGTTTTGGATAGCGTATACTGTAAGCTTGTGAACTTGCGTTTACAAGGCACAGGTTTACGAACAGTTAATGGATATCCTAAAATTAATTTCACATATAGATATACAAATACGAACAAAGACGAGAAGATTCAATATCTGAACAACTATTTAAAATTTGGAAACAATAAGTGTAATATTTTAGGTCCTAAGGTTATTAATGTTGAAGACAGAGATAAAAAACTGGAATTTACCTATGGGTATGAATTGCCGGATTATGTGGTTGCCTATGAAGATGAAATATTTGTCAATCTGCATTTGTTTAAAATTTATAGCACAGATATTGTTGATACATTAAATCGGAAACTGGATTTCATGAGAGACAATACAACCATTTTGAAAGAAACGGTTGTATTTGAAGTTCCTGCCGGTTACACATTGAAAAATGTACCGCAAAATAAATCCTATAAATATGACAAAGCAGGCTTTGAGTTTACCTATGAAAAGAAAGGGAACACAGTAATCTTAAAGAAAACAATTTATATTAACTCATTGCTTTTAGAGAAGAAATATTTCAAGGAATGGAACAAAATGATTTCTGAAATTAATAAGTCATACAAAGAAAATATAACACTGGAAAAAAATAAATAAACTGCCAAATGAAGAAGTATTTTGTAATCCTCTCGTTCTTTTTTATTTCACTTTTATCATTTGGTAATTTTGAAAACGACGACTACTCTTGGGAAGAAAAACCTGTAAGACATACATTGACTGCTGAAGAAGAAGCAGAGAATACCGTTCGCATTAAAGATGTGCGAATTTTAGAATACGCATACAATGATGAAAGTAAATTGGAAATGCTGTATGTTATTCATAAGATCATTCGGGTTAACAATGATGCTGCTGTAAACGATAATAACAAAGTATATATTTCTATGTATGGCGTTATAGATGTAGTACAGCTGCAGGTAAGATCTATAAACAAGGCTGGGAAAATCACTGAGCTGAATAAAGATAATATTAAAGAAATCGGTGATCTTGAAAAAAATCAAGGGTATAAAATATTTGCTATTGAAGGCGTTGAAGTAGGTTCTGAAATCGAATATGTATATATACTTAGATGTACGCCCGAACTTTACGGAAGAGAATACTTTCAATTCGAAAACCTAAATAAAGATATTACATTCAAAATTATCTGTCCGGATAATTTAGTATTTGAGACAAAATCCTTTAATGGATTTCCTGCACTGAAAGACACAACATACGATGAGAAAAATTATTTAACAGTAAGTCATGCATCGGCGCCAGTATTGTTAGAAGAAATGTTTGCAAACAATGCAAGAAACAGAATGCGTGTGGAGTATAGATTGTCATATAATAAATACAGCAATGATGGTAAATCCAGATTATTCTCTTACGCTGAAGTTGCTAAAAATATTTATGCAAATACACATCCTGTAGATACCAAGTCTGATAAAGCGGTATTAAAATTAATTAATACCATGGGATTAGCAGCCTTGCCTGATGGAGAATCAAAAATTAAAGCTATTGAAAAATACGTTAAAAACCATTATGTACTTGTTGAAGCAAGCGGATCTCAGTTTAGTACACTGTCGTCTATATTGAAAGGCAAGCAAGCGAGTGAAAGAGGTATAGTAATTTTGTACAATAAGATTTTTGAACTGGCTAAAATAAAATATGAGCTTGTAGTTACATCTGATCGTATGAAGCTTCCATTTGATCAAGCTTTTGATTCATGGGATTACTTATCACACTATGCATATTATTTCCCTGAAACAGAAAAGTTTTTAGCACCAGGCGAAGTAGGCATGAGATATCCGATGATTCCATATGAGTGGTTAGATAATTATGGTTTGTTCATTAAGCCGGTTGTTATTGGTGAAATCAGATCAGGCGTTTCGGAAGTAAAATACATTCCTGAAAATTCGTACAAAGAAACATATGACAACTTGAATGTTACGCTTACATTCAAAATGGATGAAGACAATGTATTGATTGATTTGTCGCGTTCATTAGGTGGTTACTCAGGAAATCCAATATCAGAATTTTATGATCTGATAAGTGATGAAGATAAAAATAAAGTATTGAAACAATTGTCTGAAGGCACGATTGAAGATGCACAGATGATTAGTGGAGAAGCGACAGGTACGGATAGAGATCAATGTACATTTTTTACTCCTGTAGTATTGAATTTTAAAATGGAGTCTTCTTCTTTATTGGAAAGCGCTGGTGATAAATACATCTTCAACGTTGGTAAAGTAATTGGCGAGCAGTCTCAGTTATATCAGGAGAAAGAAAGAAAGCAGCCTGTAGAGTGTGATTACAATCGTGCATACGCTCGTACAATTGTGATCAACATTCCTGAAGGATATACATTTGCCAATTTGGATAAACTAAATATTTCTCAGGAAATGAAAAATAAAGAGGGTGTAGTGACGTGTAAATTCCACTCAGAATATAAGATTGAAGGAAATAAAATTATCATTACAATTGAAGAGTTCTATTCTCAAATACATTATCCGCTTTCAGAATTTGAACAATACAGAAGTGTTGTGAATGCTGCTGCAGATTTTAATAAAGTTACTATTCTGCTTCAGAAAAAATAAGTATGAATCAGGTTGTATTAGTTACTGGCGGAAGTTCAGGTATTGGGAAATCAATATGTTTGTATCTGCATGAAAAGGGGTATACCGTCTATGGCACAAGCAGAAATCCGCAGCGTTATATAAATGATGTTCCATTTAAGTTGGTAGCATTAGATGTGTTGGATGAAGCAACAATAACTCCGGCACTAAAAAGTATCATTGATGCAGAAGGTAAGCTGGATGTATTGATCAACAATGCCGGCATCGGCATGCTGGGCTCCATTGAAGACAGTACAGCAGAAGAGGCAAAAGAAATTTTTGAAACGAATGTATATGGTATTTTGCGTACCTGTCAGACAGTGTTGCCTCACATGCGTGAACGCAAAGCGGGTTTGATCATCAACATCAGTTCTATAGCTGGGTATATGGGCTTGCCTTATAGAGGTATCTATAGCGCGACCAAAGCCTCGGTACACATGATTACTGAAGCAATGCGTATGGAATTGAAACCCTATGGTGTAAAAGCCTGTGTGGTTGATCCGGGTGATTTTGCTACAAGCATCAGTGAAAATCGCAGAGTTGCTCATGCAGGCCGTTCCGGCTCTGTATACACAAACGAAATCAATCGGATTGAAGCAATGATCAATGCAGAGGTTGCGCATTCTTCAGATCCGATATTAATGGGAAGAGCTATTGAAAAAATTATAAAGAGCTCAAACCCGGATGTGAATTATTTGGTAGGAAAGCCCATGCAAAAACTTTCCATTCTGGTTAGAAGGTTAGTACCGAAAAAATGGTTCGAAAAAATCATTGCTTCACATTATAAAATGCCCAATTGATGACAATGTCCTTGTAATCAAGCAATAAGAATAGTATCAAAAAGTGATATTTTTTCGTAATTTGCAATATTAATAATAGTAGAAAAATATGAATCCTTGGCATGACGTTTCCTTTGGAGAAGAATCTCCAGCAATAGTTCAATGTATTATTGAAATTCCCAGCGGAAGTAAAGCGAAATATGAATTAGATAAAGAATCTGGTTTGTTGCGTTTGGACCGTGTACTTTTTTCATCTGTACATTATCCTGCTAACTACGGATTTATTCCTCGCACATACTGTGGCGATAAAGATCCATTGGATGTATTGGTTATCTCACAGGTTGAAGTTGTTCCTTTCTGTATTGTAAATGCTAAAGTAATTGGTGTAATGCGTATGTTGGACGGCGGAGAAAGTGATGATAAGATCATTGCTGTAGCTGCAGATGATATTTCTGTAAACCACTACAACGATATCAAAGATTTACCTCCACATACAATTTTAGAAGTTCAACGTTTCTTTGAAGACTACAAAAAACTTGAAAACAAAAAAGTTGTTGTTGAAGATTTCTTAGGAAGAGAAGAAGCATTCCGTATCGTGAATGAAAGCATTGAATTGTACAACACTACATTCAAAAAATAATTTCAGTAACATATACTGAATGAAAAGTCCCACGATAGCTATCGTGGGACTTTTTTATTTTATGGGTGAATCCGCTCTCTAACAAACAGCGGCAAATCATCCGGCAACACCGAATCTCTGTCATCTACATCGTATAAAAGGATATCATAGAAGTCCTTTACAGTTAGAATCGTACGTTCGTTTAAAAGAGATTTAAACTGCTGACTTAATTTTTTATACGCTTTATTTTTTTGAAGGAAAAGCGCAAACTCAGTAAATGAAACATAACACAAAGTGTCTGTTTCATACTGCGGATTTAATTCAGCGGGAATGAAGATACCTAAAGCAAAACCTTGATTGATTGATTTTTTCTTAATCGTTGTATAATTACTGCTAAGTGTAAATTCTTTTAAATCCGAACTTTTTATAAAGCGATCTTCAACCGGAATCTTACTGATATAAATACTGTCCTTTTTTCGATTGCCTGTTCTATAGAAACGCGTTTTGTCGAGCTTGTTTAAAACGAATGATGCGTTTGTTAATTGGCTAAGATTTTCATCTTTGTATACATGTATACTATTTGTTCGGATTCCGTCCAGAAGTGCATCTGTTAATAATGTATTTTTTGTAAGTACTGAATTGTCTGAAGATGTAAAAGCATACTTCAATTGATATGTTACAACTGAAGTGTCTGTTTCTCTTTTCAAAACTTTTTCAAGTGATTTTTTAAAATCACTTGAAACGATGTGCGCATATTCCTGTAAAAAAACTTCAACAGCACCATAAGAATTAATTTCATAAAAAAAATCATTTGTAAATGACATAATGATATCTCCATATACAGAATAAGTAGTTATATCATTGTATGCAATATATTGTTTGCGTAAGGCTTCATCTAAACGCATGCTGTCTTTTTCATTTTTTCCATTGTACCACATTATATTTGTTGTGGACAAAGCGGCTAACACATCTTCATATTTGAATGCAATTGCATACCTGTTATTAAAGGTCGATGAGATTTCTTTATCCAGACCAAAGATCAACCAATCATTGGTGATACGATCCGACGCTGAAATTTTTGTATAAGTTTTTAGCGTATGCAATTGCGTTAAAGCAGTAGGAGGAAATCTTTTAATTGTAATGTCTTCTTCATCCATTGTCTCAACCAATAAATGATTTCTGAGATCCTTTGTCTGCATGGGAGTGAAATATCCTGCTTCATGATATGTGTAACCTTTTATTTTATTTTCAGCATGAAGTTGTAAAATAAATTCTACGAGATGCGCTTTGTTAAATCCTCTGTTATAATCAGACATAACATCTGCACTGTAGATTGCTTGCAATCGAATCAATAAATTATCTTTATTGACATCCAGACTCCCTGTTGAATCGTGTGTGTCATTTTTCTTTAATGCTTGTGCAAGTGGTGGTAAGTTGCTTTTATAATTGGGAAGTACTTTAAGATTTGGAGCAGATACAATCGTGAAATCGCGAATGATGTAATTGCGTTGAATAAGAGCATCTGTGATACTCAATCGTGTTTGATGATTTAATGGATGTACCCATTTACATTCATTCGATTTTAAATAGGTAAAGCATTCAGTTGATTTTAAATAAAGTGAAATGGTATCTCTGATAAACGGAATTTTTAAAGCGATCCATTCTATAGATAATTTGTTAAGTTGTGTTGTATTGCTTGTGTCGGGGCGACGATAAATTGCTATTTCAGAAATGTGTAATAGATCCTGCATGGTTTCAACAGAACCTGTTGCAGTTACTTGAGCAAGTAATTTTGTTTTTGCAGCACTTAATTTTTGTACACCTAATTTGCTTTTTTTGTCAAGCTGATAAATTGCTATTTTATTTGCTTCAATACCTTTCCATAATAAATTTGGAAGGCTGCAATCCGTACAATAAATGGCAGAGTCGTCACGATACGAAAGTAACTTGTCGGCTGTATTGTAAGGCTTATAATACGGGTCGTTCCACGTGTTTGATCTGTCAATGGATTCAGCCCATAGCCACGTGTTTTGAGCAGAAGCAATGGTTGCTATTAAGCTCAAGACAACTGAAATAATAATTGTAATAAAGGGACGCATGAATACGATCAACTGTTTTTTCTTTTAACACCACGCACTGCCTCTGCGTTCCATGGATCTTCCGGCCACGAATGTTTGGGATAACGCATGCGCAGTTCTTTGCGCACTTCCGGATAGGTATTTGCCCAAAAACTTTTTAGATCCTGTGTTACTTGCACAGGCTTATAGCCCGGAGAAAGTAAATGGATCATAACTTTTGTTTTTCCTTCATTCACCGTTGGTGTATCCGTTAAACCAAATAACTCCTGTAAGCGAACAGATAAAACCGGGGAGCTCGCATCTGTTTTGTATTCAAGTGTAATGGCAGAACCACTGGGAACATCGATGTGTGTAGGTGCAAGTTTAGCAAGTATCTGCGACTGTTCCCAAGGAAGTATGGTATTTAAAACTTCCGACAATGGAATTTTTTTGAAGTCTTCTCTGCGCTTAACATTTTTTAAATAGAACGGAAGCCACTCTTCAATCGTTGATAGCAATCCATCGAAACTCACATCCGGCCATGACTCTATTGGTCGCCAATGCTTTAACGACAGAATGCGTGCCTGCCATTGCTCGCAGGTTTCGTCCCAGTTAAAAAGTTTAAACCCTTCTTTGCGTACAGCATCACACAATGCGTTGGAGCGAAGCGTTTCATCAATATCTTTTAAGGACTTTGAAGAGACAACCAGACTGCCAATGCAGGTATCTTCCTGCTGAAGCAAAATACCTTTGCTTTCATCCCAACGGATTCGTACCTGCTGTTCCATACGATCCGTCAGCATAGATGGATTCAAGGGAGCAGCCCAATAAATTCTTCCTTCACCAACACCGGCATCTGCATGCGCAACAGCCAGCCATTCTTCTTTTACCAACACATCGTTTTCATGCAGACGAACATTACGGCTATTCGCCATTCTATATCGTGCAGAAGCTGTGTCTACTAATTTTGCAATGCGTTCGGGGTAGGCTGCTGCAATGAGCAAACCAATAGAATCAATATCAAATTCGTACTCAGAAGATTTAAGAGAAAATATCTTTCTCCAGGATTGTACAGAACGTTCAATGCGTTCAAATATAAATTTGTCGCCTTGGAAACGTTTGCCTGCACGCCATGCACGTAAGGCATCAACACGCAATGTAATGTCTGCACCAGCATGTTTGCCTAAAGCATCGCGCTCTTCCAGTATACACACCAGATCAATGGCAAGCGGAAGGATATTATTTTCTTTTCCTTTAAGCAATAAATGCGCCGTACGCGGATGTGTAGGTAAGTTTGCCAATGCCTTTCCTTCATCGGTGATTACATTGTCTTGCAAGGCTTGTAATTCCTGAAGCAATGTCCGTGCTTGTTCAACCGAACCTGTTGGTGGTTGGGTTATCCAGGTCATTGACTGAATATTTTTGACACCCCATTGTGCAAGTTCTAACACAAGCGGAGCAAGATCGGCTTCAACAATTTCAGGCACACGTTGCGCTTTCAGATAATTGTGTGTTGCTTCCGACCACAAACGGATAGCGATCCCTGGACCAAGTCTGCCTGCGCGACCCGCCCGCTGATCTGCCGCGTCACGTGTAACTTTCACCGTTTCCAATTTTGTCATTCCGCTGTTTGGATCAAACTTCGGAACACGTGCCAAACCACTGTCAATGACAATATGTATGCCTTCGATTGTTAAACTTGTTTCAGCAATGGAAGTAGCGAGTACGATTTTTCGGCGCTGTTGTGTATCAGGTTTAATAGCATCCTGTTGTGCATTCAAACTAAGTTCACCATATAACGGACGAATGGCAATATCGCTGTATCGCTCATTTAGTGCATCTGCTGTTTGCTGGATCTCCCGTACACCGGGCAAAAATACCAGTATGTCGCCCGTTTCTTCTTTTACGATTTTATGTATTACGCTTGTTATCTCGCCGCTGATAGGAGCATTGGTATCAATGGCCGTGTAACGAACATCGATTGGATATTGTCGGCCTTTGCTTGTAATGATTGGTGCATTGTCTAAGATAGAAGATAATTGCTCTCCGTCTAAAGTTGCAGACATAATTAAGATGCGCAGGTCTTCACGTAACACTTGCTGAAGATCTCTACATAAAGCCAACGACAGATCACTGTGTAAACTGCGTTCGTGGAATTCATCAAAAATAATCATGCCTACGCCCTCAAGCATATTGTCTTGCTGCAGGCGTCGTGTTAAAATTCCTTCGGTTACAACTTCAATACGTGTTTGTGCTGAAATTTTTTGATCAAAACGTACGCGATAACCAACGGTCTTTCCGACTTCTTCCCCCAGAAGATCTGACATACGCTGCGCAACACTTCGTGCAGCCATACGTCTGGGTTCAAGAAGAATGATCTTGTTGTCTCCAAGCCAATCTGATTTCAACAACTCTAAGGGAAGGATGGTACTTTTCCCTGCACCGGGAGGCGCCTGTAAAATAAGAGTTGTTTGCAGATTCAAAGATGCTTTGATCTCATCAACAATATCTGCAATCGGGTATTGATTCATAGGTGTAAAGGTAGGGAAGTTTTGGATTTAACGGACGAATCAAATGAATGATTTTAAATAATGGATACAATGTCTTTTACTTAAATCACTGATTGAATACGTGTATTTTAATTAACTACGAAGCAACGCTCCCTTCTCCTGAAGGAGAAGGGCTGGGGACGAGGTTTTAGAATGAATGTAATCTGTAGAACATTTGATTTATTCCTTAAGTAAACCATATTGATAATGAATATCTGAAATATGCTATATTTATATCGAACAAATAATTCCACTGAATGGGCATATCAATTTTAAATACATTACTTTTTATCTGTGGTATCCTGCATCTCGCTTTGGGCATTGGCAGCACCATTATTCCCAAGGTATTAAACTGGAATTCAGAACTGGCGAAGGTTAAACCCTTGATCCGACAAATGTTCTGGACTTATGCAGCATACATTTTAGTTATTAATATCTGTTTTGGTTTAATATCTATTTGGGGTACGGAGGAATTGCTCAATCATTCTTTTCTCGCTTCATGCATTACGCTTTTCATCAGTGTATATTGGTTGACGCGTATAGCTATTCAGTTCTTTTATTTTGATACTACCGATGCTCCAAAAGGGTTGTTTTTTACTTTAGGTGAAATTGCTTTAGTAGGATTGTTTATTTTATTTACTGGTGTTTATTTTCTTGCATTCTTATATAACAACTCATGGATTTGATTTTAGGAATATTAATTGCGTGGGCCATATTTCTCTTATATACGGGATATCTTATACCATATATAAAAAACCTTCAAACAGCCAGAATCGTCGGCTGGACAATTGTAATCGGCACGGCTGTTTTTTCGATTCTACTTACAACGAACGAATCGCCAACCTATCGTATGATTGCAATCGCAACGTTGCAGTTGGTCTCGATGAAAGTAATTGTTATGGTTGAAGCGTATAGAGGTAAACCTGGATTGAATGTTCTTCAATGGCTGGCGTTTTCACTGGGCTGGTTTGGCATGCGTCCGAATTTGTTTGAAGTATTTCCCGCAAAGCCTTTAGATGGAGTGATAGCTTTCGTAGTAAAAGGAATTTCAAGAATTATAATTGGACTACTTCTTTTAATTGCTTCTGTATATCTACAAAAGTATTATGCGCATATTTATTTTTTATATGAACTTGTTATGCTTGTTGGTTTAAGTTTCATATTGCACTTTGGAATATTAAATCTGAGTACAGCATCCTGGCGCTTTTCAGGCGTGGATGTAAAAGAATTATTCCGTTCTCCATACAAGGCAACATCCTTGAAGGAATTCTGGGGTAAACGCTGGAACATGGCCTTTTCTGAAATGACTGCAATGGTTGTATACAAACCTTTGAAAACATCATATGGAATTCCGCTCGCAATGATTGCTTCGTTTCTTGTATCCGGAATGCTGCATGAAATTGCAATTTCATTTCCTGTGAAGATGGGCTACGGATTGCCTTTTTTATATTTTGTATTGCATGGATTGGCAATGTATGCTGAAGGAAAAGTAGCATTTGTAAAGCTGATTGTGTCGAATGCTGTTGCCTCACATGTATGGGTATTTGCCTGGTTGATCTTACCGATGCCGCTTTTATTTCATCACGTATTTATTATTGAAGTTGTGGAGCCCTTACGTGATTTTATATTGAATGTATTCTGAACCAATGCAAAAAATAATATTTGAATGAATAGTAAGCTTGTTGAAATATTACCTTTTATTGAAACGTTAATGCTCGTCCTTTTTGCAGCGGGGTTTTTAGGAAATTTTGTTTTATTTTATTGGGGAGTAAAAAACAAAGATTCATTTGCACTCTATGATCCAAAGCCATTTCGCAGAAAGTCTTATAAAATGTTAGTACACATATATGATAAAATAACAGATGAAGAGAAAAAGCGAACGATGTTAAGATTAATGAAATATCATCGGATCCATACGTATATTTTCAACAGTTTCTTTGCTGTAGTATTAATTTGGATTTTGATTAGAATATTTACGGCATAAAACATTTTATATTTAATTTAATCCGCCTATAGGCCTTAATTGATAATGGCTATAACAAAATAATCTGTTATACGTTTAATTAATAGACCAGTATTTTTTGTATATTATAATAAACCGTAAACCATACAGCTATGAAACGTTTATTAAGTATTCTATTCTTTATATGTATAACAACATCCGTATTTGCTCAAGCCGACAAGATACTGGGAACATGGCTCTCTGCCGATAAAAAGGCGCATGTAGAAATCTATAAAACAGCCAGCGGCACGTATTATGGAAAGATCATCTGGCTTGCAGAACCAAATGATCCGGCAACAGGAAAACCAAAAGTAGACAGCAAAAATCCGGACGCATCCAAGCGGAACAGTCCGTTGTTGGGGTCGCTTACTTTTTTGAATTTTACCTACGATAACGGAGATTATACAGGAGGCAAAATTTACGATTGCAGAGATGGTAAAACATATACCGGTAAATTGTGGCTGAACGATGACGGTACATTAAGCATGCGCGGATACATAGGCTTTCTATACAGCACTGAAACCTGGACGCGACTAAAGTAGAGACGCAATTTATTGCGTCTCTTTAGCAATAATTTATTGCTCTCTTAAAAAATATAAACACTCTATTCTTAGTCGGTAAGATGAACGGAAAATAACATTTTAAAATATGTACATTCGTGTAATGAAGACATTTCAGCACGATCCATTTATTTATCCAAGAAAAACGGTTCATGGTGCATTTCTGAATCGCTTGCTGAATAATATTTTTTTTATTCAGGTAAAACGTATGCTGTTTTATCCAATTACACAACTAGAATTAGTCAGCGATATAACCGATGTTGTATACCTGAATTGGATGGTACCGGAGACTGCGATCCGACACCTATTCCGAAAGAAGTTAAATTACAAACGTACTCAGGAAACGTACTATTGACCGTTCTTACTTACAAACATGGAAATTTTCGTCCATCATTTTTTAATCGGTTTAAAAAAATGTTCGCATCTCCGGTTCAAAGCAACTGGCGGTTTTATGTAGAAAATATACATGATTTCGGAATACAACAACCGGCAATATTTTTTATCAAAAACTGCATGAATGAGCGCACATATGCATTAGGCAGTAGAATCGCCAGCAGTGTTTTGCAGACGCATTTACCACATAGTTTTAAACACATTACTGAAGAACAACGTATCATAACAGAAATACAATCGGGTTGCAGTAATGCACCTGATTTACATACGGAAGTAACGCTTGCAGATTCCTGGAATATTCCTTCAGCATTTAATGTAATAAGTTCTGATAAGACAAAATTAATCGAACTGATCTGTAATCAGGATGCTGCCATTGCTGCACAGCCGGAAGCAGGTGTGTATGCAGTTGGTCATATAGAATTAAAATTTAAGCTTAATGAAATTAAACCATTAAAAATAACGAAGCTTGAAAGTAACTGGCTGAAAGAAATTATACAGGGTGCAGAATGTTTTGCATTTCTAATGCCCAACGTAATGTTTATTTCACACAAAGAAAAAATAGTTAAGATAAAATGAGCGACGAATTCATCATCGATTTCTTCATCGGGTTATTTCTGGCCAATGCTATGCCGCATTTTATATTGGGAATAACCAAAACAAAATTCCTTGGTCCTTTTGGCTTCAGTCCGGCGGGAAACATTGTGTATGCGTTTATTCAGTTTGTCATAAGTTTGGTATTAATTCAGATTCAATACGGCTTAGCAGCTATTTTGAAAAACGGAATGTTATTAGCAGCTGTGCTTGTAATGGCGATGTTTTTTATTTTCGGGAAAATGATATTGCGTTTCTATAACAGAGATTCGCCGGGAAAGTACTGAAGAGGTTCTCTGATCTACTCTTCTTATCCTTAGAGCTCTTCGCCAACTCTAAGGTAGGTTAGCGAAGCATTCTTAAAACTTAAAACATACTACTTAAAACCTCTTCCATGTAGGAAAACCCTCATATTATATCATATTCAAACCTAATAAGTTAACGCTGAAGCCAAATCTTTTTTGTACCTTTGTGGATTACAAACACAAATGGAGAACACAAAAACACATAAAGCGGGTTTTGTCAGCATTGTTGGCAGACCAAATGCCGGCAAATCGACCTTGATGAATTGTCTGGTAGGGGAGCGCTTATCTATTATTACGCCTAAAGCCCAGACCACACGTCACCGGGTAATGGGTATCATCAACGATCCTGATTTTCAAATTGTTTACTCTGACACTCCAGGTGTTATAGAGCCTAAATACGAACTTCAGAAATCCATGATGCGTTTTGTAGACTTCTCCCTGGAAGACGCAGATATGATTTTGTGGGTGCTGGATGTAAAAGATCCGGAAGACCATTCGCTGGTATTGCAGCGTTTGGGCAATGTAGAAGTACCGGTATTATTGGTCTTGAACAAAATAGATCTTTCAACGCAGGAAGAAATTGATGCCTTGATTGAAAAATGGAAACTTGAATTTCCGAAAGCAGATTCCATCTTAGCCGTTTCAGCATTGAAAAACTTCAATTCGGATATGGTATTGAAATGGGTGTTGTCGCATTTGCAGGAGCATCCACCATTTTACGATAAAGATGAACTGACAGATAAACCTGAACGTTTCTTCGCTTCAGAGATCTTCAGAGAAAAAATATTTAAAAATTACAGCAAAGAAATTCCGTATAGTTCGGAAGTACTTATAGAATCTTTCAAAGACCAGAAAGATTTGTTGCGCATACAAGCAGTAATTATTGTAGAGCGCGAATCTCAAAAAGGAATTGTGATTGGACAAGGTGGTGAGGCCTTGAAACGTACGGCGACCCAGGCCCGTAAATCCATGGAAGAATTCTTCGGCAAAAAAGTTTTCCTAGAAACATTTGTAAAAGTAGAGCCAGACTGGAGAAGTAAAGAATTTTACTTGCGTCAGTTTGGGTATAAATTAGATTAATCAGAATATGTCAAATATAGTAGCCATAGTTGGTAGACCCAATGTTGGTAAATCAACACTGTTCAATCGGTTGGTTGGAGCGCGAGTTGCCATCATGGACGATGAGAGCGGTGTAACAAGAGATCGTCATTACGGTGATGCAGAATGGTGCGGTAAATTCTTTACTGTTATTGATACAGGAGGATATGTAACAGGTTCAAGCGATATTTTCGAAGGACAGATCAGAGACCAGGTCGATATTGCAATTCAAGAAGCAGATGTAATTTTATTTATTGTTGATTCGGATGTAGGTGTACATCATTTAGATTCAGAATTTGCAAATAAAATCCGTCGTTCTAAAAAGCCTGTGATCTTGGTTGCAAACAAATCAGACAATCACAATCGTTTGCACATGAGTGCAGAGTTTTATGAATTGGGTATGGGTGAAGTTTGGCCGATCTCTTCTCAAAACGGTACAGGTACAGGAGAATTGCTGGATGAAGTAATTTCTCATTTCAAAGATGACGGCGAAGAAGACCCAAATAAAGGCATTCCAAAAATTGCTGTATTAGGTCGTCCGAATGCCGGAAAATCTTCTTATGTAAACGCATTGTTGGGAACGAGCCGCAGCATTGTTACAGACATTGCAGGTACAACAAGAGATTCCATTACGTCACATTATAATGCTTTTGGTAAAGAATTCATCTTTGTTGATACGGCTGGTATTCGTAAGAAATCCCGTATAAAAGAAGATGTGGAATTTTATTCCATTCTGCGTTCAGTAAAAGCATTGGAAGAATCGGATGTTTGTGTGATCATGATCGATGCCGAACGTGGTATTGAATCTCAGGATATGAACATCATCTGGATGGCCCATAATAATAAGAAGGGGATTGTGATTCTGGTAAATAAGTGGGATTTGATTGAAAAAGACTCAAAAACGGCTCAGGAATTCCAGG
Organism: Cytophaga aurantiaca DSM 3654; assembly: GCF_000379725.1. GTDB lineage: Bacteria > Bacteroidota > Bacteroidia > Cytophagales > Cytophagaceae > Cytophaga > Cytophaga aurantiaca. The sequence continues at coordinate 67,446 of NZ_KB903663.1, read as the reverse complement.
AAAACATCCGTCAGGCGTTAAAACCAATTGATTATCCGTTGATTATGTTCATTTCTGTATTGAACAAACAGCGTTTATTCCAGTCAGTTGAAGCAATTATGAAGGTTTATGACAACAAAGGTAAGCGTATTGCAACATCTGAGTTGAACGATAAGATTCTTCCGGAAATTGAGTACAATCCACCGCCGGCAACAAAACAAAAATACGTTAAGATTAAATATATTACACAGCTTCCAACGAAATCGCCGACGTTTGCCTTCTTCTGTAATTTGCCTCAGTACGTAGGAGAATCGTATAGTAGATTCCTGGAACATAAAATCAGGGACTATTTTGATTTTGAAGGAGTTCCGGTTTCTATTGTATTCAGAAAAAAATAATACATAAAACTTAAAGGGGCTTTATTGAAATTATCGCAAAATATCTGCTTTTAAATAAAAAAAAGATGCAGATGTCTTGGATAATTGAAAAAAGTACTAAATTTGTAAACGAAAATAAACTATAAATTATTACAATCATGACAAAAGTATTCGCATTATTATCTGTTGCTGCAGTATTTGCTTTCGCATCTTGCGCAGAAAAAGCTCCAGTAGAAGTTACTACTGATTCAGCTGCTGTAGTTGTTCCAATGGATACTACTCCTGTAGTAACTACTGTTGATTCAGCTAAAGTTGACACTACTAAAGCTGCTCACTAATTCACCGGACTTCGGTCCATTGAATTATGAAAAAACCGCTCCATGAGCGGTTTTTTCTTTTTTATATACTTCGTACCTTAGGGCATGCGTTCTACCCCGGACATACTTCGTGCCCATTTGCCGCTTGCAGCAATTGACTACTCTATAGAACTATGGCGTTTGGGTAGGTTCCATTTTAAAGCCAGCCGCGACAGAGAAACAAAACTCGGTGATTACACCTTCGACCCAAGAACAAAAAAGCATACCATCACCGTAAACCGGGGATTGAATACCTATTCCTTTTTAGTAACCTATTTACATGAAGTAGCACACTTGGTAACTACCATCCGCCATGGTTTGTCTGTAAAGCCTCATGGCGAAGAATGGCAATCTGCTTTTAAAGAAGTTATGTATCCCATTTTAAAACCGGAAGTGTTTCCGGCAGATGTATTGCTCGCGTTGCATTTGCACATGTTCAACGAACCCTCCGCTTCTTCATGTGGGGATGTGGCATTAATGAAGGTCTTGAGCAGATACGATAAAGATGCGCATGAATATATTTTCCTTGAAGATTTAAAAGTCGGCGATGTGTTCCTGATAAAAAATGATTTGTTTAAAATTGAAGCATTTAAACAAAAACGCGCACTTTGTCTGCAACTCGCAACTGGCCGAAAATACACGGTTGCAAAGGCAATGCAAGTGAAGAAAGGTAGCTCGGATGTGTAATCGATATAGTGGTGAAGTTGATAGTACGTACTCCCTTCTCTCTTCAGGAGAAGTGCTGGGGATGAGGCTTTAGTATGAACTGAATTAAAATCTTATTCGTATAAATAGCGCACTCCTCACCGGCCTCATTTCAAATTGCGTTAAGAAATTTTGGTTCATGGAGCTTTTTGAACGCTGCAACTAGTCTTTTTTCAAGACGGTTTTGCAGCGTTAGCGGAATGAACCAAAATTTTAGCTTATTTGAAATCAGCCTTGATCTTTTGGTTCTTTTGCATCAAGGCAAAAGAACGGAAGAATAAAAAAGAAAGACGAATAGATTTAAGAGAGGAATTCTTGAATCTATTTTATAAATAAACAATTTATGAAAAAAGTATTAATCCTCTTCGCTCACCCGCGAATGGAGAAATCCAGAGCGAATAACACCTTACTAAAACATATTCCCTCTGCAGCGAATATTACCTTTCATGATTTGTATGAATTGTATCCGGATTTTAATATCGATGTAGAAACCGAAAAACAATTGTTGCTGGAACACGACATTATTATATGGCAGCATCCTTTTTATTGGTATAGCTGTCCACCGTTGATGAAGCAGTGGATGGATATGGTATTGGAGTTTGGCTGGGCATATGGTCCGGGAGGAACTGCGTTGAAAGATAAGATCGTCTTTAACGTGATGACTACCGGTGGAGCAAATGCAACCTATAATGCAGAAGGGCATAATCGTTTTACCATACAGGAATATTTAAGACCGTTTGAACAGACTGCGTATTTGTGTAAGATGAAATATTTTCCACCGTTTTTAGTGCAAGGCTCACATCGCTTAACAGACGAGGAATTACAGCGCTTTTCTAAACAGTATGTTATTTTATTAACGAAAATGTCGGAAGGTACTTTTGAAGAATCTCGTATGAATGAGATTAGGTTTTTAAATGAAATTTGTATGAAACCGGTTTAACAATAGTATTATGGGAAATGGTTTTTTATTTCAGGCTGTTATTTATTTAAGTGCAGCTGTAATATGTGTTCCGATTGCGAAACGGTTTGCAATGGGATCTGTTTTGGGTTACCTCATAGCAGGCATGCTGATCGGCCCGTTTGTATTGGGTTTCATCGGGCATGAAGGGAAAGACATTATGCACTTCGCCGAATTTGGTGTGGTGATGATGCTCTTTTTAATTGGCTTGGAATTAGAGCCCGCACATCTCTGGAAGATCCGCAAGCAGATCATTGGCGTTGGTTTATCGCAAGTGCTGATTACAACTGCAGTTGTAATGGCAATTGGTATTGCGGCGAGTTTGCTGTGGCAAAGTGCATTGGCAATTGGGTTTGCATTTGCAATGTCATCCACTGCAATTGTATTACAATCGTTGAAAGAGAAAGGATTGATGAAAGAGCCTTCGGGTGAGTTTTCATTTGCGGTGCTATTATTTCAAGATATTGCCGTTATTCCAATTCCGGCAATTCTACCTCTACTTGTATTTCTTCCTATTACAAACTCCATAGATACACATGGGGCAGGTGGTATTGAAGAATTACCGAAGTGGCTGCAGACGGGTGCTGTACTTGCTGCCGTTGGTGTAATTGTATTGGTTGGAAGATATGCAATTGTGCCGATGCTGCGATTGATTGCTAAAACACACATGCGTGAACTGTTTACAGCGAGTGCATTGTTAATTGTTGTTGCAATTGCATTGTTGATGCAGCAGGTTGGATTGAGTCCGGCGCTTGGAACATTTCTTGCAGGTGTTATTTTAGCGAATAGCGAATTTAAGCACGAACTCGAATCAGATCTGGAACCTTTCAAGGGCTTGTTGTTGGGCTTGTTCTTTATATCCGTAGGAGCATCCATTGATTTTAATTTGATGTATGCACATGCGGGAACAGTAGCTGTATTAACATGTGCTGTGATTTTTATTAAAGCCATTGTATTGTTCCTGATAGGTAAAAAAGCAAAACTGAGTTTAGATCAAAATTTAATCTTTGCAATTGGCTTATCTCAGGTAGGTGAATTCGCTTTTGTATTGTTTTCATTTATCGGAAGCCACAATATTTTAACGCAGGAACAAACAGACATGATGATGGCTGTAACAGCACTCAGCATGACGATAAGTCCATTGCTGTTGATTGTCTTAGATAAATGGGTCTTACCAAAAGTGCGTGCTGCAAAGAATGAACAAACAACAAAACGAGCAGATCGTATTGAAGAACGAAACAATGTATTGCTTGTAGGCTTTGGACATTTCGGAACTACACTTGCGCGTTTTTTGCGTGCGAATGGAGTTGTGGCGACGGTGCTGGACAATAGTTCAGATCAAGTAGACTTATTGAGGAAGATGGGGTTCAATGTTTTTTATGGAGATGCAACGCGTGTAGATATTCTGGAAGCAGCAGGAGCAGCTGAAGCAAGTATACTTATCATTGCTATTGATTCTCCGGAAACCAATTTAGAGATTGTTAAAATTGTTAAACAGCATTTTCCAAATTTAGAGATCATGGTACGTTCTAAAAATAGAATGGATACGTATGAATTATTGGATGAAGGAGTCGAAAATATTTACCGCGAGCATTTGGATACGTCTATTCGTTTGGGCGTGGATGTAATGAAAAAATTAGGCTATAGAACCTATTCAGCTTTTCGTGCAGGGCAAAATTTTATCAAATACGATGAAGCTGCATTACGCACATTGTCTAAAAACCGAAAAGATATGAAGGTATATATTTCGGATGTGCGCGAGCAGATTGCATTACAGGAAGAGTTGTTGCAAAGCGATAGGCAAATAGTGCCGTCTGCAAACGATCATGCCTGGGATAGTAAAGAAATGCGTGATAAAATTCTGGAAATGGACAACCAGAAAAAAAAGTAAACTATTGGACTAGCGCAATGACTTATGTACCTTTATGTTATAATGACATTTAATAAATAATATATATACAACTTAACTTACATTGAATATGAAGCAGATTTTTATACTCCTTACGGTATTGTTTTTAGCCGGATGTTCTTCTACAACTATGCAGAGCAGCTGGAAAGCACCGGGAGCGACATACACAAAAGAACAATTTAAAAAAGTAATGGTAGTTGCTCTTTTTAAAGATGAAACAACAAGAAGAATTGCGGAAGATAAAATAGCTGCAAAAAATCCTGCTTTTAGAACTTCATATATGAACCTTGGTCCGGATCAACAAAATATGGATGAAGCATCATTTAAAGCATTCGTAAAAAAAGAAGGATATGATGGTGTGTTGACCTTGCATTTAGTAGACATACAAAACAGTACTTCCTATGTGCCTGGTACGTATCAAGGCGGCTACTACGGCTGGTACGGAATGAACTACGGAGGTTTCTATTCACCGGGTTATTATCAACAGGATAAAAACTACATCGTTGAAACAAACGTGTTTTCAGTTTCACAGGATAAATTACTTTGGTCGGGTGTAACATCTACATTAAATCCGGTAGATATTAACAGAACGATTGATGAAATATGGGATGCTGTAATTACAAGAATGAAAAGAGAAAAATTCATTGTAATGGAGAAATAGAAACAAATTCCAAATCACAAAACACAAATTCCAAACGAACGGCATTCACTATTCGTTTGGAATTTGTGTTTTGTGATTTGTTTGTTTTAATAAAGTTATCCTAGTCTCTTCTGAATCAGCGTTTCTACTGCCTTACAAAATACCTGCGGACTCATTGTTCTCCAATTCAACACTTCAAGTGTTCCGCCGAAATTAATGTAATAATCAAGATTGAATTTTTTCCATTCTTCTAATACGTGTTCTCTGAAATTAACAGCAGCGATCCAGCCATCTTCAATTTCTTCAAACCATTCAGCATAATATTCATCATCACTTCCGTGGAAGTTCATAATGTTCTCGCCGATGAGAATGTATTTTGTAATTCCTTCTGCAACTAATAAATCAATGACATTGCGCTTCAGATGCATGATGTCGTTGTGTAAGGTGTCGTTCCATTCGCCGAGCATTTCGATAACAGCGATCTGTTCATCGTAGTCAGCAAAAAGTATTTTTACATACAATGTTTCCGAACCAATGAAATCCCATAATGGATGAATGTAGTATCCATAAATGGCATTGGTATAAGCTTCGGTATTGTATTCCGCTTCATAAAAAGGAGATCGAGGATCTTCGTTTGAAGAATAATTTTCTTCCCAATTATAAAACGGTTCAATCTCATGCATGGCCCTTGTATGCGTTTATTGCGTTGCGAACGTTATTTCCGTTTTCTTCCAGTAATTTTTTTGCTGTATCTGCATCAATGGATAATTCCTCCACGATCATACGCACACCACGGTCAACAAGCTTCAGATTGCTCAATTGCATATCCACCATTTTATTGCCTTTCACTTTTCCTAACTGTATCATGACAGCAGTAGAGATCATGTTTAAGGCAAGCTTCTGTGCTGTACCTGCTTTCATACGTGTACTGCCAGTCACAAACTCCGGTCCGGTTACTACTTCTACAGGGAAGTCACAGGCTGCAGCAACGGCAGAGCCCGGATTGCAAACAATACAACCTGTATTGATACCAGCTTCCTTTGCAGCTTTTAAGCCGCCAATCACGTAAGGAGTTCTGCCGGATGCTGCAATACCTATTACTGTATCCGTTGTGTTAATATCATATTCTTTTAAATCCAACCAAGCTTGTGTTGCGTTGTCTTCAGCAAATTCAACTGCTTTGCGTATGGCACTGTCACCACCTGCAATGATTCCAACGACCATGCCTTGCGGTACACCATAAGTAGGAGGGCATTCCGAGGCATCCACAACACCCAGTCTGCCGCTGGTACCGGCACCGATATAAAATAATCGTCCGCCGTTTTTCATACGTAGTACAATAGAATGGATCAGCGCTTCTAATTGCGGCAATGCTTTCTCTATCGCAAGCGGCACTGTTTTATCTTCTTTATTGATGTTTGCTAATAAATCTGTAACAGACATCTGTTCCAGGTTTGAATAGTTCGAAGAGGATTCCGTTATATTCATAGTATGTGTTTCAAATGATATTCTTTTAACCCTTTCATCGGGTCATCAACAATTTTATCAATATGTACTTTTTTATCTGCAGCAACCTTTTCCAATGCTTCTTTTAAATGCAAGCCGATAGAACCGATAAAGCGCACAGGTAGTGTTGAGAAATTTTCATATCTGCAAATACAGTTGTCAAATAACAAACGGAAATTTTCTTCAATTAATTCGTTTATATATTGGTCAGATTTATGAAGAATCGCAAACGGTGCAAGCGAAGCCAGATAACGGTTTGGAAAAGGTTTTTTATATACTTTATCCATGATATCACTTTTACGATCGGCGGTGAATACTTCAAAGCGGCCACGTATATCAGGCGGCATAGATTCTCTTATGTAGTCGCGTGCCAATAGTTTTCCTAAGAAACCGCCGCTGCCTTCATCGCCCATATACAATCCAAGTGAATTGATGTTTCTTAAGATCTTTTTTCCATCGTAATAACAGGTGTTTGATCCAGTCCCGCTAATGCAGCAGATGCCTGCTTCATCGCCAAGCACCGAACGTGCCGCAGCGATCAGATCGCTATCTACATGTACGGTACAATTGTTGAATAGGGGAGAGATAGCACGTGCAACGACTGCTTGTTGTGCAGGTAATTCACAACCGGCTCCGTAAAAGTAAACGGCTGTGATCAAACTGATCTGCGGAAGATTCGGGACCAATTCTTTTTGTAATGCTTCCTGAATTTCTTCTACTGTTTGATAATATGGATTTATACCGGTAGTGCGAATGGAAAAATCTTCCCCCGATTTTTTCCCGGTGAACAACCAGTTTGATTTTGTAGAACCACTATCGACGATTGCAATCATGTGTGTTTAGTTACTAGGTGCTAGTTACTAGTTGCTAGACTAGTAACTAGTATTTTTGTCTTATTTGTTAATTTTATATTCTTATCTAGTTACTTGAAACTAGCGCCAAGAGACTAAAGTCTAGTACCTAGAAACTGGAAACTACTTAGTAACTAGCCGTCCTACCACCGTAAATGTATCAAAGACATTTTGTGTATGCGGTGCGTCTTCCATTTCGTCTGTTAAGTCCTGTCCGGCCCAGTGTTCATAATGCTTTCCATTGCGCCATAATCTCGAAAGCGAAACATCGTAGATCAATCCTTTATACGCACACCAGATCTCCGGTTTGTCTTGTCCGTTGCGTAAAGCCAACTGACTTTTGGTGTACTCCTTTAGAGACGAAGGATCAGATGAGTTTAGCATGTGTATTGATCCAACGGTATGGTAGTTCGCCGCGGTTAGCAGTTAAGTAATCCGAATAAGAGCAAGGAATAATAGAGTTACGTGCGTACTGATGTTTGTTGTTCGGGAAGGGAACTTCCATCCACCATTTTTCCGTTTGCAAATGTTTGTAGAATGTTAACAGCGATGGTTCGCCTTGCATTGGAACGATGTAACGAACATACTTATCACCTGCAAAATCAGTGTCGTCTTTACGGTTGTAAAATCCTTCAATGAAATACCAGATCATAGTTGCTACAACAGACGCTGTTTGCTTGCGTTCATCAAACAACGGATTGTATTCGTAAATACCAACAGAGGTTAGTTTTGAATTCAATCCTGCATACCAACAAATCTGACAGGCTTCTTCACCCGTTAATCCGAATGGCTGTGCGTTTGCATTGCCTGCCGCATCACTGCTTCTGATCGCAGTAACGTCAAAGCTCAACATATCGGCATCACGAATAACCGGTTCTACTTCCTCTAAGCCTTCACGCATCTGTCCGATGCGATACATTTCAAAGTAAAGTTTTTCAAGAACATTTAATGTTTCCTGATCGGTTAAATAGGTTTGATAGGCTAATTGAGAAAAATTGAAAAGGAAGTTTGGCTCATGAAGTAAAATACGATGTAAGTGTGTTTTACTGATATCTTCCGTTGGAATGTTCATGTCAATGTGTGCATCCACATTCAACACACTTATTAATTTATTCGTATTTGCGTACGCTTGATATTGTCCTAAATCCAGATCATGTGTGCCGCCAAAAAGCACAGGAATAATATTCAGTTCTAATAAATATTCACATACTTCTTTAATGCGCAGATAACTTTCTTCCACATTAATACCTACGCGCAAATTGCCAAGATCAACAATGTTATTGCTGCCGGTACCTCTTCTGAGTCTGTATAATTTATTTCGAATTTCGGCCGCTCCTTTTTCTGCACCCTGATTGGTTGTAGAACCGCGCTCTTCGGATAAACCTACCAGTGCAATATGCACACCAGACAATTCCGGAAATGTATCTTTGTAATAGCTAATGGTATTGGCAAATATATATGGCTCTAATAAATCGGAAGGTTGCAGTTCAATAGAAACAGGATCAAAAAAGATGCGAAGATTCATGTGCTAGCGTATAAATTGATATGTGTAAATATAATGAAGTGAATGAATATAATGAAGGAATTGGGAGAGAACTAAAGTCTTAAAAAATACGAGTTACAACCGCTGCTAATTGCTATAAGATCATATCAATCATTGAAATCAAATAAATCAGCGGTTCAGACAATCTACTTAAACAACTGCTTCCACGTGCCTTTCTCCCAACTATACTTCAGCGTACTGGGCAATGCTTTAAACCAATACTTATTAACTTCTACTGCGAAAGAAGGCTGCATGTAACAGTTGATCGTACATCCTTCACAGGCATCAAGTTTGCCTTCCTGTGCAATGATGGCTTTAACTTCTTTTGAATGGTAGAGTTCAAATAAGTTGTTGTTGATATCAAAGGCGTCAGTACCCAAATGATAACAAGGAAGGACCAATTTATTTTCAGGAGAAATGACTAACGTTGAGGATGCGGCTTTGCAAACAGGTGATTCCACGTGGTTCCCACCATCCAGACGTAATTGAATAAATGCTTCGTTGATGTAAATATTCTTCTGCTTTGCCCAATAGCTTAACGTATCAAGATCTTCTTTCTTCAAACTTGTTCCGACTTCAACCTGATTGTATTCAAACGATGGATTTAAGATCAGTATTAAATTATTCGGCAAGCAGATCTCTTCATACATGCGTTTGATCAAATGAATGTTGTGATCAAAGACCGTGAAAATAATATCCGGACGTTCGCCCAATTGCTTACTGATCTGTATGGATTCCATTACAAAATCAAAACAGGCAACACCGCGTAATGTATCGTGGACTTCTTTATCCGGCGAATCCAGCGAAAAATGCAGCATGTCTACCAAACCTTTCAAACGCTCGGCCCATTTGGGATACAGCAGTGCATTTGTTGTAAGCGTTGTGATCATGCCATGCTTTTTAGCAATGCTCAAGAGTGTATCGATGTCTCTGTGCAGCAACGGCTCTCCACCCGTAAAATCAATAACCTTAACACCAAGGCGCTTCAGATCGCGGATATTTTGTTCCGCAGTTTCAAGGGTTACATAGGGCGAAGGTTTTTCCCAGATGTCACAAAAATTGCAGGTGGCATTGCACCGGTATGTGACGTAGTAATTACATAAAACGGGTTTTGAGAGGATACGCATAGATCTACTGCAAGGTAGTAAGTATTCTGGCTAAATGACAAGCGCTTGTTTTGGTGCAGAACATGGAATTAAAGCTATAAGCATGTTTATAAATAGTATGGGTATAATCCAAAAAAAAAAGGATTTATTACATTTAAAGCAATTTTAAGGGTATTTGGTGGTCGGTTTTATGCTTTTTTTGTATATTTAAAACTTCCTTTTAGGAGGGAAAGAAATGTATCCAACTACAAAGAAATAAACAAAATATTATGGTTGAAAATGTAAAAAGCAAAGCGCTTACTGGCGTTATCACTGGCGATCAGGTTCAGAATCTATTTGCAGATGCTAAAAAGGCGAAGCTTGCATTCCCTGCAGTAAACGTAGTAAGTACTGGTACTGTGAACGCAGTATTGGAATCAGCAAAAGCTGCAAACTCTCCTGTTATTGTTCAGTTCTCTAACGGTGGTGGTCAATTCTATGCTGGTAAATCTTTACCAAACGGAAATCAGGAAGCTTCTATTGCAGGTGCTATCTCTGGTGCGCACCACGTACATCAGGTATCTGAATTGTATGGTGTAGGTGTTATTTTACATACAGATCACGCAGCAAAAAAATTACTTCCATGGATCGACGGTTTGTTGACTGCTGGTGAAGCATTTTACAAAGCACATGGCAAGCCATTGTATTCTTCTCACATGTTGGATCTTTCCGAAGAGCCTCTACATGAGAACATCGAAATCTGCAAAAAATACCTTGAGCGTATGAGCAAAATCGGTATGACACTTGAGATTGAATTAGGTGTTACAGGTGGCGAAGAAGATGGCGTTGACAATTCTGGTATTCACCAGGATGAATTATATACAAAGCCTGAAGAAGTTGCTTATGCATACGAAGAACTTATGAAAGTAAGTGATAAATTCACAATTGCAGCAGCATTCGGTAACGTACACGGTGTTTACACATCTGGTAGCGTGAAATTAGAGCCGAAAATTTTGAGAAAATCTCAGGATTTCATCAAAGCTAAATACGGTCGTACAGAAGAAAATCCATTGGATTTCGTATTCCACGGTGGTTCTGGTTCTTCTCAGGAAGAAATCCGTGAAGCAATCGGTTACGGAGTAGTTAAAATGAACCTTGATACAGATTTGCAATGGGCATTCTGGGAAGGTGTATTGAAGTATTACAAAGGAAACGAAGCATTCTTACAAGGTCAGATCGGTAACCCTAAAGGTGCAGATCAGCCAAATAAGAAATTCTACGATCCACGTGTTTGGTTACGTAAAGGTGAAGAAACATTTGTAGCTCGTTTAAATAAAGCATTTGAAGATTTGAATTCATTCAATGCAAATTCTAAAATGGGATACTAATTTCCTTCAGAATTAATTTCTATATTGAAAGGGATGTGTAAAAACATCCCTTTTTTATTTATTTCATTTCAAACTATAGAGTAACAATAATTGTTTAATTCCGTAATACACATTATTGGATTACTGTAAAATGAGGGCGAACAATATGGAAAAAATACAGCAGCAGGAAGCAACGCTAATAGAAAAAGAAGAATTATCATCCATTTTATTTTCAAAAATAGACGTATTAGAAGATCCTGTAAAAAGAAGATTAAGACAAATATATTTAGAAAAGGCAGAACGATTGGGAAATGCATATCACGGGAAAGTGAAAATGACGTTTTTTACAGAAGATAAGAAATTAATGAAGGTGCATACTACGATCTGGTCGGCAGATCAGCAATATATTACGCTGAAAGGCGGTATTCATATTCCTACCATAGCGATTGTAGAAGTAGAATTCAGTTAAGCAAAACAGATCACACATAATAAAAAAGTCATCCCGATAGCTATCGGGATGACTTTTTTATTATGTGTGATCTCACTTATATCAGATGATCAGCATTACATCACCGTAGCTTAAGAAGTTATATTTTTCCTTAATGGCAGTTTTATAAGCTTTCGTCATCAAATCATAACCACCAAACGCGCAAGCCATCATGTACAATGTAGATTCCGGCATGTGGAAGTTTGTAAGCATTGCATTCGCAATTTTAAAGTCATATGGAGGGAAGATGAAACGATCAGTCCATCCTGCATTTTGCTTCAAACGGTTGTTTGCTGAAACAGAAGATTCCAATGCGCGCATACACGTAGTGCCAATGGCACACACACGTTTTTTTGAATCCAATGCTTTGTTTACCACTCTAACAGTTTCTTCACCAACAATGAAATTTTCAGAATCCATTTTGTGTTTCGTCAGATCTTCAACATCAACTGTTCTGAATGAACCTAAACCAACATGCAACGTTAATGGAGAAAAGTTAATGCCTTTGATTTCCATGCGCTTCATTACCTGTTTTGTAAAGTGTAAGCCTGCAGTTGGCGCAGCTACAGCTCCTTTAGCTTCAGCAAAGATGGTTTGGTAACGATCTTTGTCAGCCTCTTCAACCGGACGTTTGATGTAACGTGGCAATGGTGTTTCTCCAATCGTTTCAATGATCTTTGCGAAATCTTCTGAATTTCCATCAAACAAGAAGCGGATGGTACGACCACGTGATGTTGTATTATCTACTACTTCAGCAACTAAATCGCTATCGCCAAAGTATAATTTATTCCCTACACGAATTTTACGAGCTGGATCTACTAATACATCCCAAAGGTGCAATTCAGCATTTAATTCGCGTAATAAGAAAACTTCAATTTTTGCACCCGTTTTTTCTTTATTACCATACAAACGAGCAGGGAAAACCTTGGTATTGTTCATAACCATGATATCACCTTCGTCGAAGTAATTGATAATGTCTTTGAAAATTTTGTGTTCGATGGTTCCGGTTTTGCGGTTGATAACCATCATTCTTGCTTCATCTCTGTTTGCAGCGGGGTGCTGTGCAACAAGATCCGCCGGTAAGGCGAATTTAAATTCTGATAATTTCATTTAATATTACGGTATTAAATTTTTAAGTATAAAATATAAGACACAAAGATACTGTTTTTTGTGGGATTTCAGGAAAAAATCCGGAAGTGTTATTAAGTAATTGAGCCACTAGCTTCTGATTACACCATTTCATGAATTTGATTTCCCCTTTTTTCAGGGAGCTGAAGTTGATTATTTAACAGTACAAACTTGGTTAATTCACTTAATCCCGTCATATTTAATACGTCTGCATGGGTACTGTAAACCACATAGTGCATGTATAAGCATACGGTCAATCAACATGTATTTACATTTAGCACCTTAGCTGAGCTAATGGCGAAGGCATCGCCATTGCGATCCGGAGACCAGTTAGCAGGAGTTGCAGCATCTTCCTATCAGGAAAGGGTTGCGGCACAAATGGCTTTGGCAAATTTACCGTTGACCACTTTTTTAGAAATCCCTATAATCCCTTACGAGACAGACGAAGTTACACGTCTTATCTTTGATACACATGATCAGGAAAATTTTAAAACTATACAGCATTTAACCGTAGGCGATTTTCGTAATTTTCTGTTAAGTAATGATACGGAAGCAGAAGAGCTGACTGCATTACAAAAAGCCATTACACCGGAAATGGCGGCTGCTGTATCCAAGATCATGAGCGTACAGGATCTCATCTTAGTAAGTTCAAAATGTGAAGTTGTTACACGTTTCAGAAATACAGTTGGTCTCCGCGGACGCTTGTCTACGCGCTTACAACCCAATCATCCGACAGATGATATAAAAGGAATTCTGGCTTCCATGCTGGATGGCTTGTTTTACGGAAGCGGTGATGCAGTAATCGGAATCAATCCCGCAACCGATCACGTAGCTACACAAATTCAATTATTAAAATTAATTGACACAGTGCGTCAGCAATACGATATACCAACACAATCCTGTGTGTTGAGTCATATCACAAATACCATTCTTGCCATTGAGCAAGGTGCACCTGTGGATCTGGTTTTTCAATCTATTGGAGGAACAGAACAAACAAACAGCAGCTTTGGCATAAACCTTTCCTTGTTGAAGGAAGGTTACGAAGCGGCGCTGTCGCTGGGTAGAGGGACAATCGGAAATAATGTAATGTATTTTGAGACGGGACAAGGAAGTTCACTTTCAGCTAATGCACATCATGGGGTTGATCAGCAGACGCTGGAAGCGCGCGCCTATGCAGTTGCGCGTGCCTTTGATCCATTTTTGGTAAATACTGTAGTAGGTTTTATTGGTCCGGAATATTTATTCGATGGAAAACAGATTATACGTGCAGGTCTGGAAGATCATTTCTGCGGAAAGCTAATGGGCTTGCCAATGGGCTGCGACATTTGTTACACCAATCATGCAGATGCAGATCAGGATGATATGGATGCCTTGTTAACACTGCTTGGTACAGCAGGCTGTAATTTTATTATGGGCGTGCCGGGTTCGGATGATATCATGTTAAATTATCAAAGCACATCTTTTCATGATGCCTTATACATTCGGAAACTATTGAAACTACGACCTGCGCCGGAGTTTGAAGCATGGCTGATACGAATGGGTATGATGAATGATCGATATGAAATTACCGGTGCAAAAAACAGCATGCGTTTTTTAGACGACTTAAATGGATTGACATTATAGCTATGCAGGAAGATCATTGGCACGAATTGCGAAAATACACACATGCACGTATTGCAACGGGACGCGCAGGGAATGCTATGACTACTTCTGAAGTATTGAAATTGCGAATAGCACACGCGATGGCGCGTGATGCCGTACAATCAGAAGTACAAACGGAATACTTCAATGAAAAACTTTTCGAGCTAGGTTTTAATGTGCAACAGGTAAATAGTCAGGCACTGGATCGGAACGATTATATCCGTCATCCGCATAAAGGTAGACTATTGCATGCACAGAGCAAAGAACAACTGCAGGCATTGCAGATAGAACAAACAGACTTGTGCATTATCTTCGCTGATGGTTTGTCTGCCGATGCCGTGAACATACATGCAATTCCATTTCTTGAGTTATTATTAAAAGATCTTTCGTTTTGGAATATTGCTCCGGTGATATTGGTGAAGCAAGGTCGTGTAGGTATTTCGGATCCGATTGGAGAAGTATTGAATGCACGGATCTCAATGATTTTATTAGGTGAACGTCCGGGTTTAAGCGCACCTACAAGTTTAGGTGCATACATTACCTATCAGCCGAAAAGCGGGAATACAGATGAAAAAAGAAATTGTGTTTCAAATATTCAGCCTGCTGGCTTGAGCTATGAACAGGCGGTAGCAAAGATTTCATATCTGTTGCATGAAATGCGATCGCAGCAAATATCGGGAGTGAAGCTCAAAGACAATCAGAAAAATAATTACAGATTATAAAGTATTAAGAGGATATATTTTTTGCAGCATTGGCTATCACATTAAACCTAAGACGTGTATTATGAAAGAGCTCGACAATTTTTATTTACAACAGGAAGAGCCTGTTCAAAGTTGCTTATTGGCATTGCGCAATGTGATACTTGCACAGAACAACAATATAACTACTACACTAAAATATGGAATGCCATTTTTTTGTTATAAGGGGAAAATGTTTGCATACTTATGGATACATAAAAAATATAAGCAACCTTATATTGGAATGGTTGAAGGGAAACATTTACTGTATGAGGAGCTTATACAAGAGAAACGTTCGCGTATGAAAATAATGTTGTTTGATGCAGAAAAGAATTTGCCGATTAAAAAGCTTGAAAAGATTTTGCAGGATGCTATTAATCTGTATATCTCAGGTAAGATTAAAATAAAATAATATATTGTTGAACTCTAATTCAGGTAAGATGAAACAAACAAATAATGAATAAAGGTTACGATCGCATTGCGCCTATCTACGATGCAATAGCAGGTATTTTTTCGTTCAATCAAATAAATAAAAGTCAGCTTGCATTTTTATCGCATCTTTCGAATCAAGCTACGTGCTTGATATTAGGAGGAGGTACGGGTTATTTTCTTCAAAAAATATTAGAAGAAAATAAAACGATACAGGTTACCTATGTTGAAGCTTCTGTAAAGATGATTGAGTCTGCTCAAAAACGTATTGCAGCAAATCTTCCAAATGAATTACATCGCATTATCTTTATTCACGAAGGTGCGGAATGTTTTTCATTTGAAAAGTACGATATAATTGTTTGCAATTATTTTTTAGATCTGTTTGATGATATGTATGTAACCTTCTTGGTTGGTCGGTTTAAACAACATTTGAATAACAATGGATTGCTTTATATAACGGATTTTTCAATACCTGAAAAGGGTCTAATGCACTGGAGTACAAAAGCAGGAGTAAAGGTGTTGTATAAATTTTTCAAATGGACAACCAATCTTCAAACTCAAAAACTTCCAGCAATTGATACGGTTGTGAGAGGAAAGGGCTTTTATGTTTTAGAAACTAAAGAATTTTTTAAAGGAATTTTGAAATGCACGCTATATAAGTAACTTTAGCTTATAATGTCTGATGGGTATGACAACACAATAATATTTCATTAGAGTAAATTAAATTGCATGAAAAAAAGTAGCAGCATTCTGATTTTCTTCGTTGTTTGTTTAATAGTAACTGTTTCATCCTGCGTTCCGGATAGTATGAAAAAAGAAATGGATGCGAATATGAAAGCCGGGCAGCAAATGTTTGCAGACCAGGAGTTCAAAAAGGCTCTAGGTGCTATAGAACTTCACAAATTAAGAAATGGAAAATATCCGGCATCTCTGACTGAGCTGCAGTATCTGGGTTCATTAGACGCGACGTTATTCCAGTTCGTTGAATACAAAAGCATGGATTCGGTATATGAATTAAATGTTAAGTATGAATACCCTTCGTTCTCCAATGAAACAAAGAATAAAATAACATTGAAGTATCCCAAAGAATTTTGGAAAGGCTTAGGTTGTGCAAAATCAAATGCAATGCAATAGTAGGGCTGGCAGCACGACCAATGAGTCGTGTATTTTAGCATTCTGATAAAAATTTTTACTTCTGTTGGCGTTTTCCGTTCTTAGCTAACCACGACTCAACTCGCTGTTGTGCCTTTTCTGGCCACCAGCTTAGTGAAATATATTTAAACTGAAAAGTATAATGCAGTCAAACAAAAAAGGCATCCGTTCATTTCTGATTGGATGCCTTTTGCCATGAGAAATTCCTGCGGTAGAATTCGCAGGGGAAGATTATGCTTCTTCCTCTTCGAGCTCTTCTTCTTTCGTCGCTTCCATGGCAGCGGGAGTTCCGCTTACTTGTACTTTCTGACGGATCTTTAATTCAATCTCATCCTGCATATCCGGATTATCAAGGAATATAGTCCTTACTGCATCTCTGCCTTGCCCTAATTTTGTTCCGTTGTAAGAGAACCAGGAACCTGCCTTATTGATAATACCTAGTTCAACACCAAGGTCAATGATTTCACCAATTTTAGAAATCCCTTCACCATACATGATATCAAATTCGATTACTTTAAATGGAGGCGCCATTTTGTTTTTAACTACTTTAACCTTTGTGCGGTTACCGGTAATGTTGTCAGCACTTTCTTTGATCTGCCCAATACGACGGATATCCAGACGTACTGAAGCATAAAATTTCAAAGCGTTACCACCTGTAGTTGTTTCAGGGTTACCGAACATTACACCAATTTTTTCTCTTAGCTGGTTGATGAAAATGCAGCAACATCCTGATTTGTTAATTGCTCCGGTTAATTTACGCAATGCTTGAGACATCAAACGAGCTTGTAAACCCATTTTGCTATCACCCATTTCGCCTTCGATTTCTGCCTTTGGTACAAGAGCTGCAACAGAGTCAATCACAATGATGTCAATGGCTCCAGAACGGATCAAATGCTCTGCGATCTCTAATGCCTGCTCACCATTGTCTGGTTGAGAGATCAATAGATTCGTAGTATCAATGCCTAATTTTTCTGCGTATGTTTTATCAAATGCATGTTCTGCATCGATAAAAGCAGCAATCCCGCCAGCTTTTTGAGCTTCAGCAATGCAATGCATTGATAGCGTAGTTTTACCAGAAGATTCTGGCCCGTAGATTTCTACAATTCTTCCTTTAGGTAATCCCCCAATTCCTAAAGCGATATCCAAACCAAGTGAGCCTGTTGAAATGACAGGAACGTCCATCACTACTTCATCACTCAATTTCATTACGGTACCTTTACCGTATGTTTTTTCTAGTTTGTCAATTGTAAGCTGTAATGCTTTCAATTTTTCATTTACTGGGTTAGGTGCATTTTTACTCATGGCAATGATTTTAATAGTTTTAAAGATGTTTTTAGAAACTGTTAAATGAAATATTCTACTCTTTCAGTTAACCTTTAATAAAGCCGATTACTTAACCGACGATACAAACCTAATAAATACTAAAATAATTAGCAAACTTTTTACTAACTATTTTAGTATTTATTTTAAAATTTTCTATTATCTTACTAAGATACAAACTTTTATGGGCACCTCAACGAATCATTTATCAACACTTTTTTGTGTTGATTTTTATTTAAAATGACACGAATTGTTCTAAAAATGTATTAAATTATAATAAATGGTATGTGTTTTGTATACTGCCAACTATATTCTTTAAATCTAATACCCATTATGAAACGTTTCGGTATACTTTCGTTGATCGTACTTGCAATTGCCTCTTTTACATTTCAATCGCAGGCGCCGGAAGCTGCGTTGTCGCCTTATGGCCCTAAGGAAGCATTGGTATATAGATTACATTATGGATTTGTGAATGCCGGTGAGGCACGCATTGAAGTGGACCCGACATTATATTTGATTAACAATAAGGTTTGCTATAAGACTGCTGTTATTGGATCAACTACAGGTACCTTCGATCTTGCCATGCATGTGCGCGACCAATGGATCAGCTATATTGATACGGCTACCAATATACCGCAAAGAAGTATGCGCGACATTGTTGAAAATTCATACCGTTTAAAAGAAATGGTTATGTTTGATTATACAAATAAAAAAGCAAATGTGATTAGAGAAAGCGGTAAGGAGCTGAAGAAGTCTACTGCTGCATACGTTATATCCAGTAACTTACAGGACATAGTTAGTGGCGCATATTATTTGCGTACACTGGATTATTCTAAAATGGCTGTTGGTACGAACATCACAATGAAAGCATTCTTTGAAGATAAATTATATGATTTTACCGTACGGTATGCTGGCAAGGACCGTGTAAAGACGAGTCATGGGGTTATTAATGCAATTAAAATTCAACCAGTAATGCCGGATAATGAAATGTTTGATGGCGGTAATTCTATTCGTATGTGGTTGTCTGATGACGCAAATAAAATTCCGGTTAAGATTGAAGCGGATATGTTTGTCGGTAAAGTGGAAGTTGAATTGAAAAGCTTCTCAGGCTTAAAGCATCCCATTGTCTTTACAAAAAAATAGTCACCCTTTAGATTATATTTGCATTACCCGCAAATTAAGGAATTGTTATTATTGTCCAATTCTCTTAATTTACGGGTAATCTCTATTGAATTATATATAAATTTGAAACGCATGAAATACATTAAAAGAGTTGCCATTTCGTTAGTTGCTTTTTTGTTTTTGGTCTTGGTTGCAAACGCAAAACCAATCAGCATCAAAGGAAAACTTATAAAAACGGGTTACTCTACAATTTATTTGTATAAATATTTAGGTACTACAATATCTGTATATGATTCAACACACTATAAAGAAGGTGTTTTTGAATTTAAATATAAAGATGTAATTCCGACAGGTTTCTATAAAGTAGGCTTCGATAAGGTGAGTGCTATTACAATTATCGCAGGTTATGAAAACATTCTTATTACTGGCAATCCAGATATTGAACGCAGTATTTCAATTACTGAATCGAAAGAAAACGATGCGTATATCTTGTATCGCAAAGTAAATAAGACTCAGAATGCACAAAATGAGGCATTAAATAAAACTGCTCAGGATTTGCAAAAAATGCCGGGCATGACCGAAGAATTGTTCAATCAATATGTGGTTGTGTTAAGAGCCAAAAGTGATTCCTTGAATAAGGCCTATAATGCAGAGATGGTTCGGATCTCAACGGCATACCCCGGCTCGTTTATGACGAAAGTAATTTCAATGTTCATGTATGAAGGTAAAACAGCCGAAACGCTTTTTACTCCGGCAGAGTTTACCGACAAACAATATGCAGCAGGCGATATGCTGGATTCTAAAGTACAAAGCTACTTTCAGTATTTTGTACCGCAGGATCTGAATGCATGGAAAGCAGCTTCTGAAAAATTATTAGCAGCATGCCCGGCGGGCTCAGATAATAAGCAGGTGTTCTATGCTGCAATCATTCCTCTATTTTCTCAAAATGATCTGGAGTATGCGAAGGGCTTATGCAACAGATATATCAGCGAGTATCCTTCCTCTGAATTAGCAAAAGAACTTAAATCTAAATTGCCTAAAGGAGCGGCTGGTATTGGAGAGCCCGTGCCGGATATAGTATCAGCAGATGCCAATGGCAATAAGGTTTCATTAAGTTCATTGAAAGGAAAAGTTGTTCTGATTGATTTCTGGGCATCCTGGTGCGGACCATGCAGAGGAGAAAATCCGAACGTAGTTGCCGCATATAATTTATATAAGGATAAAGGCTTTACTGTTTTTAGTGTCTCTTTAGATAACAATAAAGATCAGTGGTTGGCCGCAATTGCAAAAGATGGTTTGGTATGGCCCAATCACGTGTCTGATTTGAAAGGCTGGCAATCAGATGCAGCTAAGTTGTATAATGTAAAAGGTATACCGGCAACATTCCTGATAGACCAGGAAGGAAATTTAATAGCAACAAATCTTCGCGGCGAAGAGTTGAAAGCTAAATTGGCAGAATTATTAAATAAACCTTAATATAAAATGAAAGCGAACAGTCGTATTTTAGTTGTAGATGATGAACAGGATATAATCGAGTTGCTCGAATATAATCTAACTAAGGAAGGCTATGACGTTCGCACGGCAAATAATGGAATTAAAGCCATTGAGGAAGCGAAAGAGTTTCTTCCTCAGCTCATCTTAATGGATATCATGATGCCAAAGATGGATGGAGTAGAGGCTTGCCGTAAAATCAGAGAAATACCCAAACTGAAAGAATCGTATGTGATATTTTTAACAGCGCGTTCAGAAGAATTTTCAGAGATAGCAGCATTTGAAGCAGGCGCAGATGATTTTATTACCAAGCCTATAAAGCCAAGAGCACTTATTAGCAGAGTGTCTGCATTTTTTAGAAGAGGCTCAAAAGCTACCACTGAAAAAGAAAGTGTTGTTATCAAAGATCTGGTTATTGATCGTTCAAGCTACACCGTAATGCAGGGAGCAAATAAAATTATTCTTCCTAAAAAAGAATTTGAATTATTATACTTCTTAGCAAACCGTCCAAACACCGTATTTAATAGAGACGAACTTCTGAAAAATATCTGGGGAACGGATGTATATGTAGTTCCCAGAACGGTAGATGTTCATATTCGTAAGATTAGAGAGAAAATTGGTGAAGACTACATAACAACTATTAAAGGAATTGGGTATAAATTTGCAATTGATGAATAATTGCAAGAATTAAATGACGCATCCTAGAAATGTAGCACTGTTTATTGGTGCTTTTGTAACACTTGTAACATCTTTATTGCTCTATTTCTTTTCAGTAATACCTGCTGTTAAGCATTGGCAAATATTGTTGCTGGTTCTTTTTATTGCAAGTACCGGATCGTGCTATATATTATTAAGCATGACTCTTTACAAACAACTGGATGATATTTCAAATTTACTTCGTCCATATAAAAAGAAGGAACCCAATCCTGAACACAACGAATATATTAATACCACGGATCCGATTGTCCGGATCCGTAAGGAACTTTCAGATTTTGCCGTTCAAAAGCAACGGGAAATTGAAGAATTAAAAAAACTGGAAACATTCCGACGCGAATTTTTAGCGGATGTTTCTCATGAATTAAAAACTCCTTTATTTGCTGCACAAGGCTTTGTCCATACGCTTATGGAAGGCGCCATGGATGACATTAAGGTACGAGATCGATTTCTCCAGAAAGCCGCGTATAGCCTTGATGGATTAAATATTCTAGTGGAAGATCTGATCACCATTTCTCAATTGGAGATTGGTGAGATCAAGATGCATTTCCAGAGTTTCGACATCCGGAAATTGACAGAGGATATTTTTGAACAATTAGAGGATGCGGCTGAAAAGCGAGGCACACGATTAAAATTCAATAAATACGCTCCGAAGTCCTGTTATATATATGCCGACAAATTGCGCATCGGACAGGTAGTTACCAATCTGATTGTCAATGCTGTTAAATATGGAAAAGACAACGGGACAGTTATTTTTTCATATGTTATTGAAGGCGATTCTGTTTTAATATCTGTAAAAGATGATGGTCCGGGTATAGAAGAGACGCATTTAAATCGTATTTTTGAACGCTTTTATAGAGTTGAAAAGAGCAGATCCAAAGATCAAGGCGGATCTGGTCTTGGTTTATCTATTGTAAAGCACATACTTGAAGCACATGATTCCAAAATCACCGTGTCAAGTAAAATTAATGAAGGGACGGAATTTCAATTCCGGTTAAAGAAAGGAAAAGTAATAAATGAAAAAGGTTGATATTAAAGAATGGATCATTTTTGAAAACGATGATTACTTTTTTATTAATAAACCGCCTTTTATTTCTTCTTTAGATGAACGTACCGGAGAGGGGATCAGTGTTATCAGGCTCGCAAAGGAATATTGGCCGGATGCACAGTTGTGCCACCGTATTGATAAAGAGACTTCAGGCGTATTAGCTGTTGCTAAGAATCCTGCTGCATACCGACACTTGTCCATGCAGTTCGAATCGAGAAATGTTACAAAGGAATACCATGCTGTTGTTAATGGCACGCATGATCTGGATGGGGTAGATGTTTACCTGCCAATTCTGGCATTACCTAAAGGCATTGTCAAAATAGACAAGGGGAAAGGCAAAATAGCAGAAACGATCTTCTTTACGATTCAGGCATTTAAGGCGGCCACTTTGGTGCGTTGTTTACCCATTACGGGCAGAATGCACCAGATCCGGATTCACCTTTCTCACCTGGGTGCTCCAATTGTGGGAGACGAAACCTACGGAGGGAAACCGCTTTATCTTTCAGAAATTAAAAGAAAAAAATTTAATTTGAAAAAAGATTCAGAGGAGCGGCCACTTATACAGAGATTTGCATTACACGCTAATTCTCTGATATTTACAGATATTAATGAGCAAATTTTGGACATAAAAGCACCCTATCCGAAGGATTTTCAGGTGCTGGTAAAAAAATTAGAAGAGTATTCTTCGTGATTTCTTTGAACTAGGTTTGCATTTAATTTTATAAACAGGTATCTTTGTATCCCTTTTTGAATTGAAGGGCGAATTATTTATTGATTAAAGAAAATGGATAGCATTAGCTACAAAACAACATTTGCAAACAAAGCTACAGTTCAGAAGAACTGGGTTATTGTTGATGCAGAAGGTAAAACACTAGGTCGTTTTGCCAGCCAGGTTGCAATGATTTTAAGAGGAAAGAATAAGCCTTCTTATACTCCACACGTAGACTGTGGTGACAATGTCATCATCATCAACGCTGAGAAAATTCGTTTGACAGGCAATAAAATGAATGACAAAGTATATACATCACATACTGGTCATCCAGGGGGTCAACGTTTTCAGACACCAAAAGAAACATTAGCAAAATATCCTGAAAAAGTTCTTGAAAGAGCTGTTAAAGGTATGTTGCCTAAAAATCGTATCGGTAGAGAATTATTCAGACACTTACACGTGTTTGAAGGAACTCAACACCCACACGAAGCACAACAACCAAAAGTTATTCAACTGTAATTTATTGTTTAGATGGAAGTATTAAACGCCATTGGAAGAAGAAAGACGTCAGTAGCTCGCGTTTACCTACAATCAGGTAAAGGTTCTATTGTAGTAAACGGTCTTGATTTCAAAACATATTTTAAAACGGAACCCCTTCAAATATCTGTTGAGAGCCCTCTTAACTTATTAGCTGAAGCCGGAAAATATGATATCAGAGTAAATGTACAAGGCGGCGGCGTTACTGGCCAAGCTGAAGCAATCCGTTTAGGAATTGCTCGTGCACTTGTATTAGTAAATGGTGAATTTAAATCTCCTTTGAGAAAAGAAGGTTTAATGACCAGAGATTCTCGTATGGTAGAACGTAAGAAATACGGTAAGAGAAAAGCTCGTAAAAGATTCCAATTCAGTAAACGTTAATATTTCTCTCTATTTTATAATACGATGGCTAAGAAAATCGAATATAAAGACTTATTGGATGCAGGCGTTCACTTCGGTCACCTTACACGCAAGTGGAATCCAAAGATGGCACCATATATCTTCATGGAGAAGAATGGTATCCATTTAATCGACTTAAATAAAACTATATCTTGCTTAGATGAAGCAAATGCAGCATTAAGAACAATCGTTCGTTCTGGACGTAAAGTTTTATTTGTTGCTACAAAGAAACAAGCTCAAGAGGTTGTTACTGCTGAAGCTAAAAGATTAAAAATGCCTTACGCAACTGAACGTTGGTTAGGTGGTATGTTGACAAACTTCGCAACAGTTCGTAAATCATTGAAGAAAATGTCTTCAATGGAGAAAATGATGAAGGATGAAGCATTCGTTTCATTGAACAAAAAAGAAAGACTTGTATTAAGTCGTGAAAAAGAAAAACTTGAAAAAGTTTTAGGCGGTATCGCTGATTTGACACGCCTTCCTGCAGCTTTGTTTGTTGTTGATGTTAAAAAAGAACACATTGCTATTGCTGAAGCTAAAAAATTAGGTATCCCGGTTTTTGCTATTGTTGATACAAACTCTGATCCAACAATCGTTGATTTCCCAATTCCTGCTAACGACGATGCATTCAAATCTATCTCTATTTTAACACATTCTATCGGTGCAGCAATTGAAGATGCATTGTCTGAAAGAAAAAGAGAAAAAGATGATCAAAAATTAAAAGAAGACGAAGAATCTAAAAAAGCTTCTGATAAGGCTGAGATTCAATAATTAGTTTTCTAAAGCATATTTAAAATTGAACATTGGCCTCCAATGTTCAATTTTTTTTAAAATCAAATCAAATTCATAACTACTAACACATTTATATCATGTCAACAATAACGGCAGCTGAAGTTAATAAGCTGAGAACAATGACCGGAGCAGGTATGATGGATTGCAAAAAAGCTCTTACTGAATCAGGTGGAGATTTTGAAGCAGCTATTGACATTCTTCGTAAAAAAGGACAAAAAGTATCTGCAGCTCGTGCTGAAAATACTACTTCTGAAGGTATCGTAGGAATCACTATTTCTGCAGATGGCAAAAACGGTAAATTAGTAGCTTTAGCTTGCGAAACTGAACCGGTTTCTAAAGTAGCAGATTTTAAAAATTTAGCAGAAGCTATCTTAAATGTTGCTGTTGCTAAAAATCCTAAAACTACTGAAGAACTTTCTTCTTTAGCTTTAGCTGATGGACGTAGTGTACAGGATCACATCATTGACCTTACTGGTAAAATCGGTGAAAAAGTAGCAATTACTTCTTATGTATCTATTGATGGTGAGCAAGTTGTTCCTTACGTTCACTCAAACGGTAAATTAGGTGTATTGGTAGCGTTAAAAAACACAGGCGGAAAAGATTTCTCTGAAGCTGGTAAAGACGTTGCAATGCAAGCTGCAGCTATGAAGCCTATCGCTTTAGATAAAGACGGCGTTGATGCTGCAACTGTTGAACGTGAAATTGAAATTGGTAAAGAACAAGCTAGAGCAGAAGGTAAGCCTGAAGCGATGCTTGAAAAAATTGCCTTAGGTAAATTGAATAAATTCTACAAAGACAATACATTGTTGAACCAGGAATTTGTTAAAGATAACTCTAAGTCAATTGCTCAAATGTTAGATGGTCACCATAAAGGTTTGACTGTTTCTGCATTCGTTCGTATTGCTTTAGCATAATTTTATTTACAGACATAAAAAAAGGTCCCGATAATTTATCGGGACCTTTTTTTATGTCTTATTTTTTGATCCTTATTCAAATGCAATAGTTGTATTTGGTAATAAGGTTTTAATGCGTTGTTGTTCTTTAGCTGAAATCTCGTTACCAACTAAGATCAATTTCTTTAAATTCTTAAGATAAGCGATTTCAGAAGGAAGAACCGTTAACATATTTAATGCTAAATCTAAATCTTCAAGTTCAGTAAGTGACCCAATATTAGGAGGTAACGTTTTTAAACCATTTTGTCTCAATGTTAATGTTTTAAGGTGTTTCAAGTTTCCTATTTCGGCAGGTAGCGTAGGAAGTAAATTTTTGTTCAGATTCAATTCCTTCAATTCAGTCATTTTACCAATAACAGGAGGTAAAAGTGTTAATCTGTTGCTACCCAAATCCAATGAAATTAGCTTATCTAAATGTCCCCAAGATTGAGACAATGTCACTAATTTGTTATTGAACATATTAAGCTTGATCAAATAATGAAGACTTTCAATGTTTGCAGGTAGATCTGTTAATACCTGAGAGCTGAAGTCAGCACAATAAACAATTTCAGGTTCAACAAAAGCAGATTCCATGTTAAAGCATTCCCCCGTGCATAACTCGTTAATCTTATCTGAAGCTTCAGTTTTACCATAAACCATAGAATAAATCAGATCTGAACACAATTCAGAACTAACAAAGCCCATCTTCTTACCTAATAATTCTTTTGAATATGCTCTATAATAATAAGCATCTCCAAATTTAGGATTCATACTTATAGCGTTGGTGAAATCACCAATAGCTTTTATATAGTCCTTCTGGTTTAAACTTGCTAAACCAGTATCATAATAATTTTTAGCATCTGGCTGATTAAAAGATGATCCAAAAATCAATACTGCAAGGATGGAACAATATGTAATTAATTTTTTCATGGCTGTTTCGGTTAGTAAGAATTTAAGTCGCGCCTTAACCTTAATACTCTATTTTAAACGAAGATTTTGGCCCCTAGGTTGTAGTTTTTTGAAAAAAAAACGTGAAAAAAACGGAAATTTCTAACATTCAAATTAAGAAGCCATTAGGGCTTCTATGTCAGCTATTTCCATGGGTATGTGTTCCATCAAATCTTTGTTTCCATCAGCAGTAAGCAGAATATCATTCTCTAACCGTATGCCGATACCTTCTTGAGGAATATAGATTCCTGGTTCTAATGTTACAATCATGCCTTCTTTCAACGGTTCATTTTTTACATGTACGTCGTGAACATCTAAACCCAAATGATGCCCAAATCCATGCATAAAATATTTTCGGTACGCCAGATTGCCATTTTTGCCTTTTACTTCTTCATTTGCAAGTAAACCCAAATGAATCAATTCTTTAGTAGTTATCTCGCCGGTTGCAGTATTCAATTCCTGTAATGTAGCGCCTGGTTTGATCAACTTTTTAACTTCTTTGAAAATAGTTAAAACGGAAGTATAGACTTCTGTTTGTCGGGGATTGAATTTGCCATTTACCGGAACTACACGTGTCAGATCAGAAGCATAATTGCCATATTCAGCACCAAAATCCATTAAGATCAATTCTCCGTCTTTGCATATATTGTCATTTTGAATGTAATGCAACACGCAGGCATTTGCCCCGGATGCTATAATGGGTTGATAAGCATGTCCTCTTGATCCGTTTCGGATAAATTCATGGATAATGTCAGCCTCGATTTCATATTCTTTGATGCCCGGACGGATTGTTTTAAGGATGCGTTCAAAGGCCAGCTTTGTAATGTTACATGCTTTTTGAATGGTCTCAATTTCCTGGGGTTCCTTTTTACTTCTTAAGTCATTTGTAATAGGGGCGAGGCGTTTATATGCATGTAAGGGATAATTCTTTTGGCAAAATTGTATAAACCGATCGTTGCGTGTATCAATGATTTTTTCTGCTCTGCCATGTTCATTTTGACTGCAGTAAATATTCGTTGCTTCGTAAATCAATTGTTTGAATATCTTTTCAAATTCATGAAACCAAAAGACCGTTTCTATACCAGATAGCTTCTGCGCTTCAGCTTTAGAAAATTTATGACCTTCCCAAATAGCCAAATGTTCGTTGGTTTCCAGAATAAATAATACTTCTCTATACCGCGCGTCCTCTGCATCAGGGAAGATCAGCAATATTGTATCTTCCTGATCGATTCCTGAAAAATAAAACAAATCATTGTTCTGCCTGAAAGGCATGGTGCCATCCGCATTGGTAGGATAGATGTCATTTGAATGAAAAATAGCGATAGATAAAGGCTGCAACTTCTCTGCTAATTTCTTTCTATTGAGAATAAATAAGCTATTATCGATGGGGGTGTATTTCATTTTAACTAAATTTATAGTTGAAGTAATTAATAAATCAACGTATATGCAAACGATTCAACGTGCGATTATAGTGAGTTCTCTTTTGATCGCATTTTTCTTTCAAGGAAATGCCCAAATTCAAAAATATTGGATTTCTTTTAAAGATAAAGATCTCAGTGGATATAATTACGAAAATAATTTAAGTGCACAAACGATTTCGAATAGAACAATACAGCATATACCACTTTTTCAGTATACAGATGTACCTGTAACAACATCCAATATTTCAACATTAAACAGTCTGGATGTAACAGTTGTTGCAACCTCTAAGTGGTTGAATGCAGTTACTGCATATCTTGCTCCGGAACAAGTTAATCAGGTTAGACAATTGACATTTGTATCTTCTGTAGAACCTGTAGGGGTTTATTTGGTTGCATCATCTACAGACATTAATGTAGCACCGGATTTAATGCATCCTGCAATGAAACAGATGAAAGCAAAAACATTTACTTCAAATGGAATTGATGGCACAAATATTACAATTGGTGTTATAGATGCAGGATTTCATAAGCTGCATGAAGATCCGGCTACAAGTTATTTAGTAAGAGATAAAAAAATACTGGGACAACGAGATTTTATTGATCGTTCAAGAACGGATTTAATTTCAAAAGCAGCTACGTCTTCAGATGATCATGGTCGTCAGGTAGTACGAATGATTGCCGGGTATGATACAACTCTTAAGGCACAATACGGTATGGCTGTGAATGCATCATTTTATTTAGCCCGTACAGAGAATGGTGATAGAGAATATCGTGGTGAAGAAGATATGTGGATCATGGCTATGGAGTGGATGGATAGTGTTGGTGTTCGATTGATAAGTACCTCACTTGGTTATGCAATCAAAATGGATGACCCCAATGACAATTATACAGAGGAACAAATGGATGGTAAAACTGCACGTATTACCAAAGCCGCACAAATTGCATTTAGTCAAAAAGGAATATTATTAGCTGTATCTGCCGGTAATGAAGGCGACACCAACTGGCGTATTATTTCAGCACCTGCAGATGCTGAAGGTGCCTTATCAGTAGGGGCTACCAATTCGTTAAATTGGGATAGAATATCGTATAGCAGTATTGGCCCGGAAAATTTGCCGTACTTAAAACCAAATGTTTCCTGTTATTCTCCAAACGGAACTTCATTTTCATGTCCTGCAATTGCTGGGTTTGTTGCGTGTTTAATGAAAAATGATTCTACGTTATCAAACGTACAATTGAAAAATATTATTCAGAAGTCTGCTCATTTATATCCTTATGGAAATAACTATATAGGATATGGTATTCCTCAAGCAGATCGGGCATTAGAGCTTTCTAAAGATACATTAAAGAAGTTTGATAACGTTGTATCAATTACTGTATCTAAAGATTTATATAAATATACGTTTGACGAAACGATATCAGTAGATTTAGTAGTTTTCAATAAGAAAAATGAAACGATTGTAATGAATCAACAAGTTGTTTCTATTGAAAAAGGCGATCGGAAAAACCCGATCATTAAAATTGAAAGATGGATACCGAAAATTCATTTAATCAACCGACCAGGAATCTCTGTTAAAAATGGTAAACTTAAAATAAAAAGAGGTAAAGGTGTGGCGCGCACAACAGTTGTTGCAGACGAATTTCTAACACTGGAAATTATTTGGGAATAATATTGTTTACGAGCATATATAGCTCACTGAATTAAGCATGCAAAAAGAATTTAATGTTCATCAATATCCGAATGGAATAACGTTGTTGCACAAGCAAGTGTTATCTACACGCATCGCTCATTGCGGGTATATATTTGATGTAGGTAGTAGAGATGAAAATTTGAAAAGCCAAGGACTCGCTCATTTTTGGGAACACATGGCTTTTAAAGGAACAGAAAAAAGAAAAACGTTCCAGATATTAAGTAGTCTTGAAGAGGTAGGAGGAGATTTGAATGCCTATACTACAAAAGAAAAAATCTGGTTTCATGCTTCTT
Source organism: Cytophaga aurantiaca DSM 3654 (assembly GCF_000379725.1). Classification (GTDB taxonomy): domain Bacteria; phylum Bacteroidota; class Bacteroidia; order Cytophagales; family Cytophagaceae; genus Cytophaga; species Cytophaga aurantiaca. Next base: position 37,182 of record NZ_KB903663.1, on the reverse strand, counting down.
TACCATATACACATCTAGAGCGGGCTGCAGATGTTCTTACGGATATTTCTTTTTTCTCTACTTTTCCTGAAAAGGAAATTGAAAAGGAGAAAAAAGTTGTATTGGAAGAAATGCATATGTATGCAGATAATCCGGAAGACGCTATTCAAGATGAGTTCGAATCCATTATTTTTCCGGATCATTCATTAGGGTATAATATTTTAGGAACTGAAAAAACACTCCATGCATTCACACAAGATCATTTAATAAAATTTCTGAAAAAGAATGTCGATACAAGTCGTGTAGCATTTGTGGTTTTATCTCCACATTCTTTTTCAGAAGTAAAATCGATTGCGGATAAATATATTCCCTTTGTAAAGGCGCATCACATCGTAAAAGTCAGAGATAAAAATAAAGGCTTTAAACCTACAACAATCATTAAAAGTATTGATGCCTCGCAAACACATTGTGTTATTGGAGGTCTTGGTTTAAATATAAAAGAAGAACGTAGACTCGGCTTATTCTTGTTGTCTAATTTACTGGCTGGTCCAGGCATGACTTCTATGCTGAACATGGCCATGAGAGAGAAGAAAGGATATGTGTACACCATTGAATCCAACTTTACTTCTTACATAGACACTGGTGTATACAGTTTTTATTTTGCTACAGAAGCAAAGCAGTTTGATAAGGCACTTGAAGTATTTCATAAGGAAGTAGCTAAAGTAAGAGGAAAAAAATTGAGTACTGCACAGCTACATCGGTTGAAGGAACAGATAAAGGGACAGCTGATCATGGCTGAAGAAAACAATAGTAACTTCATGCAGATGATGGGTAAGAGTTATCTTGACTTTGGAAAGATAGATTCTTTTGATCAGATCATTAAAAAAATAGATGGTATATCAGCAGATGTGATTATTGATTTGGCAAATCAATTGATGAATCCTGCACGCATGAGTAAATTGATATATGAACCTGAAGTGAAATGATAGACATTACAAATCCTGTTATAGAAGAATACATTGCTGCTTACAGTTCAGAAGAATCGGATCTGCTTAAAAAAGTCAATAGAGAAACGTATGCAGAGGTATTAATGCCACGCATGTTATCCGGCCATTATCAGGGAAGGGTATTGTCTATGCTATCTCATATGATCCGTCCGAAGAGGATACTTGAAATAGGTACTTTCACAGGTTATTCTGCGTTATGTCTGGCAGAAGGGTTACCTGAAGGTGCAGAGATGATCACAGTTGATATTAATGAGGAGTTGGAAGATCGTGTTCGTGCATATTTTACACAATCTGAAAAATCTTCAGCTATTACTTATTTAATTGGTGATGCAACAAAAGTTGTTGCAGCGTTAGAAGGGGAATTTGATCTGGTATTTATTGATGCAGATAAGCACAATTATTTAACCTATTATAATTTGGTGTTTGATAAAGTTCCGCAAGGAGGCTTTATACTTGTAGATAATACATTGTGGAACGGGAAGGTTGCAATACCTGAAGTTGTCAATAAAGATAAGGACACAAAAAATCTCCATGAGTTCAATGAATTCATTGCAAAAGATATTCGGGTAGACAAAGTAATTTTACCTGTACGAGATGGTATTACTGTAATTAGAAAAAAATAGTCGTTCATGTTGCGAATTATAATTGTTAGTATATTCAGTATTGCAACGTTGTTAAGCAATGCCCAGACATTTACGAAGCCATCTGTGCCTGATGTAATTGATTTTGCGGGTATGAAATTGGAATTGAGTGCTTCTGCTAAGAAAAAAATTGAAGCAGATGTAACAATGATCTACAGCAGCGGTAAATATCTGCAGCAAAAAATTGATCGCGCTAATTTATATTTTCCAATCATTGAACATGTTTTTCATGAAGCAGGATTTCCTGAAGAGTTTAAATATTTGGCCCTTCAGGAGTCAAGTCTTGTATCGGATGCCGTTTCGAGTTCAAATGCGGTTGGCTTTTGGCAATTTAAAAAAGAAACAGCAATTGAAGTTGGTATGACAGTGAATGCGAATGTAGATGAGCGTAAACATATCTCATATGCTTCGAAAGGAGCAGCAACTTATCTCAAAAAAAACAACCTGTTATTAGATAATTGGGTGTATGCTTTGCTATCCTATAATGTTGGTCCGGGTGGCGTGAAATCTCATGTTAAAACAAAAAATGTTGGTGCCAGAACGATGGTAATTGATGAAGATATGCATTGGTATGTAATTCGTTTTTTAGCATACAAAATAGCATATCAGGATCTGATCGGTAAAGCAAATCATCCGGATTTTTCATTGATCGAATACAAAGGTATTAAGAATAAGTCTCTTCAGGATATTGCCAATCAATCAAAGGTCGATTATGAATTGTTAAAAGAATACAACAAATGGTGTACGACTGGACATGTGCCAAACGATAAAGAGTATATAGTAATTGTTCCTTCTGCACATGGTACCAATCCGGTTATTGATGACAAACCGGATGATTCACCTGTAGTGGTAAATCCTAAATCTCCGGAGGTTGTTGTTTTGGTAATACCAAAATCATTTCCGGATATACGAACGTTTCAGGATACATTAAAAATCCCGATTTTTGTTTTGATCAATAAAGTCAAAGCCATTCGTGCCGGCAAAGGAGATGATATTAATAGTTTGGCTGTTAAGGCGGGTATGTCAAAATCATCGTTTATGTTTTTCAATGAATTGAAAGGATATGAAACGGTAACCGCAGGAGATTTTTATTATATGCAGTTGAAACGTAGTAAAGCTTTGGTTGCTTACCATACAGTTTCGAAAGGAGAGACCATACATTCGATTGCACAGAAGTATGCGATCACTACAGCATCTATCAGAAAGCATAATCGATTAGATAAAAAACAATTCGTTCAAGAGAATCGAGTACTATGGTTGAAAAGTACAAGGCCTAAGGACACGCCGGTTGAATACAAAGCAGCTGCCAAGCCTATTGTAAAGGAAGAACCTAAACCGGTAACAGAAGTAAAGGTTGAATTGATTGAAAAGACTACGGTTACTGTTGTTACAGCAATTCCTAAGTCTGAAAATATAAGTACCAATGCAATATATCATGTAGTGCAACCTGGCGAAACCGTATTTGGAATTTCAAGAATGTATCAAATTGATTCAGATAGCATCAGAGAATGGAATCAATTAACAGGATATGCGATACAGGTGAATCAACAATTAATTGTCGGATATAAAAATAAGGAATCCAAGGAAGCAGCATCTAAAGAAATACTTTATATTGTTAAAGCTGGCGATACAGTTTATAAAATATCAAAACAATATAATGTAACTGTAGATGAAATAAAGAAATGGAATAATTTGCCCGACTATAGTTTAAGTCTTGGGCAACAATTAAAAATACTCTTGCCTTAATACATAAGGTATCTTGTTAATATATTACTTTAAATAGAGAACAATGCTAAGTAGTATCAAATCCTTCATAAAACGAGCTATACATATTGGAAAATCTTCACTCAGGATTGAGCGGAGCAAATATGAAGTACTGTTGAATGAAGCATCTGATGCGATCTATCTTGTAAATAATAAAGGAGAGATTACATATGCCAATCCAAGCGCATGCATCCTTTTTGGCTATACAAATGAAGAATTGGTTTATAAACCCATTCATGAATTAATCGTTTCAAAAGCAGATTTGTTTCAGACATTTTCTTCAAATATTATTGAAGAGAAAGGAGTAGTTGTACAACAGGAATTTGTTCGTAAGGATACGTCGACTTTTTATGGCGAAATGAGTGTACGCTTATTTGATGATGGCGCGCATCAGGCAATAATCCGGGATATAACAAAAGGGGTAATTGAACAGCGATTGCTGATTGATAGAGAAAAGAAATTTAAAATCCTGGTAGAAAATGCTTTTGATATCATCATTGTATTAAGCTCTGATTTTAAGATAACTTTTGTAAGTCCGGTTATTAAAAAAATGCTTGGGTATGAAGTTGAAGAAGTCTTGGGCTTAAATTCCAATACATTTATTGAACTTCGGGATCGGGTCTCAATTAAAAAAGTATTGAAAAATCATGGCGTTACCTATGCTATAAATGATTTGAAATTGATCCATAAAACTGGTCAAATTATTCATTGCGAAGTAAATGCCGTTAACTTTTTAAACGATCCCTTAATAAATGGGATCATTGTAAATTGTCATGATATCAGTGCGCGCATAGAGACAGAAAATGAACTGCTAAATACAAACTATGAATTGGATAGTTTTGTCTATAAAGTTTCACATGATCTAAAGGCTCCATTGAGATCTATGCTTGGGTTGATTAATTTATCTCAAAAAGAGAATACGGATGAAACGGTAAAATTGTATTTAGAAATGATGACTAGAAGCATCCGTAATATGGATGTTTTTATAAAAGATTTAACTCAATTTTCCAGAAACAGCCGAATGGCGATTGTGAAAGAATACATTGATTTTAATGAACTGATTTCTAAGATAGATAGCAGTTTAAAGTATGAAGAAAATGCGACTTCTATCCGTATTGAAACATCAATCAATCAAGAAATTGCATTTTATTCAGATAGCAATCGGGTAGAGACAATAATTAGCAATTTATTGTCAAATGCATACAAGTACCATAGTTTTGAAAGTAATAATCCTTATATTAACATTGAAATTGAAGTCTCTGAATTACGAGCTATTATAAAAATTTATGATAATGGTTCGGGTATCGCTGAAGAATTTCACAGCAAGATATTTGAGATGTTTTTTAGAGCTTCAGAAAAATCACAAGGTTCAGGACTGGGCTTATATATTGTTAAAAGTGCGGTTGATAAGCTCGAAGGAAAAATAAAATTAGATTCTATCTTTGGCAAAGAAACAACCTTTACCGTTGAATTACCCAATTTATTAACACGTTCGTATGATGGAAGTAGAGAAAACGTATAAAAAATTAGTAATGCTTGTTGATGATAATGAAACGGATAATTTCATTCACAGGCGCGTTTTAGAAATGGGAAATTTCTCTAAACAAATTATAGTAAAAAACTCAGGTAAAACAGCATTAGAATATCTAGAGGCAAATAAGAATAATCCAGAGCTGATACCTGAAGTTATTTTCTTAGATATTAATATGCCAATTGTGGATGGCTTTGTGTTTTTGTTTGAATTTGAAAGCTTCCCTGAATCAATAAAAAATAGCTGTAAAATTATTGTCCTTTCAAGTTCAGATAATAAAAAAGACATTGATAGAATTGTAGACAATGATTATGTAATTCATTTTATAACAAAACCTTTATCTGAAGATTCTATTAAAGAATTGAAAAAGATGGTTTAACTATTTTATTTATTAGCATAAAAAAAAACCTCTCGCATTACGAGAGGTTTTTTTTATGCTAATAAATAATAAGTGTGTTCTTTTATTTGCTGGCTTTAGCTAAACCTGAATCTATAAGGTATTTGCCATAAATCACTTTGAACTCATCAACTTCAGGTTCAAGAGCAATAGCTTCCTCGTAATATTCCATTGCATTTAATGTTAATTTGTTCTCCGCACAGAATGATGCAAGCAATAATTTATTTAATGCAGTCTGTTCAGAAAGCTCTGATTTTAATGCAGCAAACTGATCGTGTAATTCAACAGCTTTTTTCTCATCACTAACATATTGCAGATTGTATTTATCGGAACGGATGGTTTGAGCTTCTTTAACTTTTACATACCAAACGATGTTCTTTTCAGACTTCAAGTTTAATTTAGCTAGATCAACTACAAGTTGTGTGTCACTAGTTTCTTTAACTAACAATTCTTCATCAAACATGTTTGTAAATGTAACTACGTATGTTTTAGCAGGCTCATTGTTGACTTTGATCAAATTCCATTTAAGAATAACCAATTCATCCAAAACCGTTGCCTGACTTGGTGCCATTGGCTTGATTTTATCTGTTTTTCTTTCAACCGAACCTGTTACAGCCATATGTTTGTAACGATTAGCAGCAAGATCTTCATTGTTTGCTGTCATTTGGCCTGCTACATACGTAACATATTTAGAACTTACACTCGCATTTTGTGTATTTACTTGTTCTACTAATTTAGCAACTTCATACGTACCAGCTGTTTTTAGTTCTATGGTTTTACCGCTCTTGTGAGATAAGCCTAAGTAACCACCTGTTGCTACAACAACTTTATCAGTAGCATATAGTTTTTTGCCAACGATCAAGTCTTGAGGTGTAGTTGAAGATGCAACGATTGCTTTATTGCTACCTTTAGTAATTAATACTTTGAAAATTTCATCTTGCGCAAAAGATAAAATTGAAGTAGCAAAAATTACGATTAAAAGTGATAATTTTTTCATAACGATTCTCCTGTATTATTTTGGTCTTCTAAAGATACGATTTTTTCTTTTGTTCTCATATAAAGGGGTTTAATGATTCCCCAGTATAATTCTATTAAGTTACCTGACAACAATAATGCCACAGATGCCAATGCAATGTTAAATGTATAATTATAGAAATCAAATATCATTACCATCGCTACAGAAAGCAGAATTACGCCTATAAGCGATAAAATCATTGAAATTCCATCCCACCATTCAGCAGTATTTAAATACAACCAATTGAATAACCATACCATTATAAAGATAAGTATCAATGATAATGACCAGTTCAGCCAGTTAGGCATGTCATTGATGTATTTTTCTTTCAAAATCATGGATACGATGTTGGCGTGAACAACAACTCCATACATATCAGGAGCAGTTCTACCCACATATTGGCTATTTAATGGCGTACAAAATTTATCCTGCCAGTTATTTTGACCAATGGTCTCACCCATAAAACCCATGATAACAATTTTATCCTGTATGGTTTCAGGAGTGAATTTCTTATCCAAAACATCGAACCAATCCAATGCAGTAAACACATTTTTGGAGTTTTCGGTGCTTCCCTCGACATGTACGTTAATATTGCCCTGATAGTTTATCGATTCGACATCATTTTTTCGGGCAATGTATCTTTTTAATTTTTCCGGAGCATAAATACTGACCAATTTGGACGGAAACGATAGTAATGTGTCGCCATTTACAATTTCTTTAGGAATACAATCTCTCGCAGTATTCAAACTATGTTTACCCTGAGCAATCATATCTGCAAAACCTGGTTGCGCATAACGCATAAACATTTCATTTGAATATTTAATGCTTTCTACCTTACCAGTCGAATCATTTTCAATCAATTCAGAAACCAGTACCAGATTTGTTGTTCTTGAAAATGCTTGTGCAAGCGCAGAGTCCAACTGAGGTTCCTTAGGACTTCTGAAAAAAGCATCTATGCCAATTGCTTTGGGATGGTATTGGTTCAAAACATTGATTAATTCAGCTACGCCCCCTCTATCAAGGTTGCCAATATTGACTAAAACAATATTATCTTCCACTCCCTCACTTTCTTTAAAGTGCGAGAAATACATATCTGTCAACTCAAAATCTTTAAATGCATCAGAGATTGGGCTAAAAACATCGGCATTGATCGGAATATTTGAGATGCCCCAAATAAAACTCAATATCCACGCCATTACCAAAAAACTCTCTTTGAAAAGTCGCTTAAAAGTCATAAAATGAAACTGTTGAACTATAAATATACAATTATCTGGTGTATTATAACGTGATTTGAAACAAAAAAGCTGAGAATAAAGTAATATTTATATTATATACATATCATTGAATTAAAAGGTAAATCCACTTCAATTCCTTAAATTTGAAAGTAAATAATTTCATTAGATGGAACAGATTCATAATTATACCGAACAAGAAAATAAAATTTGGGCTACTGCTTATAGTAGAATCCTGAATTTTTTAGGAGATGTTGCAGACGAAACTGTAATGATAGGAATCCGGACAATTGGTTTACCGGGAGACCGTGTACCCAATGTAGATGAAATTAATGAACACCTTGCCAAGCATACGGATTGGAGAATTGTACCATTAGAAGATATGGTAGATGATACCAAATTCATCAGTATGCTTGCTGAAAAATTGTATCCTTGCAGAACATGGGTTCGAAGCATCGATCAAGTTGATAAAATGGAAGATGAATACGATATTTTTCATGATGTATTCGGACATACTTCGTTGTTGTATTTGCCTGACTATTGCTTATACCTTGAAAAACTAGGTGAATTAGCGTTGGAGTATATCCATGATTCAAAAGCTATTTTATATTTGAAACGTGTGTATTGGCATACGATTCAGTATGGCTTGATGGAAGTAAATAAATCGTTACGTATTTATGGTGCACATATGATTACTTCTCGTAATGAGGCTTCATATGCGTTAAATGCTGGTGTACCAAAGTATGATCACAATGTATCCATCATCATGGATACACCTTATGTAAAAAATCATTTTCAGGAAAAATATTTTGTCATTAAATCGTATGACCAGTTATTAGCTTCGTTAGGAGATATAAAAATTGAGTTGGAGAAACGATTGAAATAACATGACAGAAGATATAAAATTTTATAAAACGGCTCGTTTTTCACAAACAACCATAACCGAGTTGATGATTCCTTCTTATGCAAATTTTGGAGGAAAGATTCACGGAGGAATATTGCTGTCGCTGATGGATAAAGCTGCTTATGCATGCGCATCCAAACATTCTCAAGGATACTGCGTAACAGTTTCTGTTGACACGGTTGATTTTTTACAACCAATTGAAGTAGGTGAGTTAGTTGCATTAATTGCTTCTGTGCATTATGTGGGGAACAGTTCTATGGTAATTGGTATAAAAGTAATCGCTGAGAATGTTCATACTTCAACAGTACGCCATACCAATACGTCTTACTTTACGATGGTGTCAAAAGATGAAAACGATCTAATAAAAAAAGTGCCTGGTTTAATTCTTGAAACAAAAGAAGAAGTTAAAAATTTCCTGGATGCGATGAAGCGTAAAGAAATAAAAGACTTCTACAAAAAAGAATTGAAAAAATTAGGCGAGCAACCTCATTCTGAAGAGCATGATATTGAGCTTTTAAAAAACGAGCGTTGTAAGATTGTACATTAATTTTATGTTTAAGAAAATAATAAATTTACCCTATTACTTAAAAACACCTTCTGTTCAACCCCGAACTCGGATGTATGTAGTTTGTTTGCTTTTAGGCTTTGCCGGAGGACATCGTTTTATGATGGGATATAAGTCATGGATTTTTCAATTTCTTACGTTAGGAGGATTGGGTATCTGGTCTTTGTATGATTTAGTGAAAATTGCGTTAAACGAAATGACAATGGCTGATGGTAAGCCGCTTGCATAGAGTTACTTTTTAGAGTGGAGTTTGTATTTAACTATAATAGAAAAATAATCCCTTCTTAATTTAATAAGGCATACGTTTTGCTAATAAGTCTCGTTGTAAGGGCGTACTTATAATTTGCGCATAGAGAAATGTATTGTAACAATTTTATGGAAAACATTAATAAGAAGAATTTTAATTTTTATAACCAGATTGGAATTGATACGTTTCAATCACTGGCTCAGACAGGTGGCTTTAACACCTTTGTTGATCTGGAGATTGCATATAGATATATACAACCCTCTGAAAATATTGTTGAAATAGGAGCGGGATATGGGCGGTGTCTGGATTTTTTATTTGAGAAAAAGCATGCAGGGAAAATCGTTGCAGTTGAGCAAAGCCCGGTATTATGTAAGTATTTGCGCGAAAAATATTTAAATGGTGTGCAGGTAATTGAAGGTGATATTTACAATATTTCATTTGAAAACCAGATCGACACGGCGCTTTGGATGTGGTCGGGAATTATTGACTTCTCTGTAGAGGAGCAGGCGGCAGTTGTAAAGCACCTCTTTCAAGTTTTGAGTGCAAAAGGAAAGCTTTTTATTGATATACCGCGGATTGGTATTAAAACAATTGCCGATCACATAGATCAGCAGCGTATAAAACTAACAACTGATTTTGGCGAAATAGAATGTTATATCCCGTTGAGTTCAGAAATGAAGGAATATGCTGATCAGGCCGGTTTTTCAAGGGTAGATGAAATTAATTATGAGACGGCTACCGATAAGAAACGTACAATGTACATTTTGATGAAATAGGCCATTTTTTATGGCAAAGAAAAAAAGGTTGATTCGTTAGAATTGGTTACCAAAACTGTGTATTTTGTATTAATAATTCAAACAATTATACTATGAAAATAATTATACAAAAAATCAGCCTCTTCGTTTCATTGATCACACTAGGCTTTGTGGCGAATGCTCAGGTAATTGAAATATCAGCTTCGGCTTCAACCTTGACTCAAACAATTGCCAACGGTTCAACATTTGATGCTACAAATTATATGACTATTCCAATTAATCTAAAAGATTATTTGCCTGTTACTGTCAGTATTAAAAATACCGGCACTGCCGCTCTTATATTGACTCAGGTATCAGGGAAATATATTGTTCTTTCAGGAAGCGGTGCTTCGGATTTTACTATTAACGAATCTTCTTTAACCGGAACAATTGCTGCAGGAGCTACACAAACATTTACGGTTAACCTTTCAGCGTCTGCTACTAATGGAACGAATAGAACAGTTACGATGAGCATCACAAGCAATTCATCGTCTAATTCAACAGGTGGTGTGTACACTGGAAATATCAAGTATAATCTTTCAGGACTTACAACTGCAATTACCAAAGCCTCTGATATTGGTTTAAGCCTGTACCCTAACCCTTCTAACGATGGGCAAATGCATGTAACGGCAAATAATGTAGTTGTTAACAGAATAGTTGTAAGCAACGTTTCTGGTCAAACGGAAGAATTCGCTACAACTGAATTCAAAACAACATTTAAAGGATTATTGCTTGTTCGTTTGTATACAGACAAGGGCATCGTTTCTGAAAAAATTATTATTCAGGAATAAAAGTAGATTCTACTTTTCTAAGCATAAAAAAAGTCATCCCGATAACAATCGGGATGACTTTTTTATTTATTGAGGAGTTGTATTAAACAGCTTGGTTAATTGTATCTAATACGCTCATTACTTCTTTAACAGCTTTTCTTGAAGTTTCCATCAATGCTTTTTCTTCAGCATTTAATTTCAATTCAATAACTTTTTCAATACCGTTTTTACCAATTACAGCAGGTACACCTAGGTAACAATCGTTGATACCGTATTCACCTTCTAATTTGATACAAACCGGAATAATTTTTTTCTGATCTTTTACAATTGCTTCAACCATTTGAGCAGCAGCAGCACCTGGAGCATACCAAGCAGAAGTACCCATTAATTTTACTAATTCACCACCACCGTTTTTAGTACGTTCGATGATTGCGCTCAATTTATCAGCTGCAACTAATTCTGTTACCGGAATACCACCAACAGTAGTGTAGCGAGGAAGTGGAACCATTGTATCGCCGTGGCCACCTAATAACATACCTTGGATCTCTTTTGGAGAACAGCCGATTTCGTCTGCTAAGAATGCACGGTAACGAGCAGTGTCAAGGACACCAGCCATACCGATCACTTTGTTTCTTGGGAACTTAGAAGTGATGTGTGCGCAGTATGTCATTACATCTAATGGATTAGATACGATGATTAATATTGCATTTGGTGAATATTTAACAACGTTTTCAGTAACAGATTTAACAATGCCAGCATTTGTAGAGATCAAGTCATCACGCGTCATACCGGGTTTACGAGGAAGGCCTGAAGTGATAACTACTACATCAGAATTTGCAGTTTTAGAATAATCGTTTGTTACACCTGTTGTTTTGGTGTCGTACTGTGTGATTGGAGCTTTTTGCCAGATATCTAAAGCTTTGCCTTCAGCTACACCTTCTTTAATATCAAGTAGAATAACTTCGTTTACAATTTCTCTGTATGCTAATACGTCTGCGCAAGTAGCACCAACATTACCAGCACCAACTACTGTTACTTTCATAATTTATGTTTGGTTAAATTCAATTATTTTAGGATTCCAAATTAGTAAAAAATATTCAATTAGTTCGTTCAAATTATATTGTCTAAGTCCTGAATGAGCGGTGAAAAGGTTGCAATGAGAATTTTCTTTGTTGAATCTGTTATTTTATACGTTTTATCGGTTCTAAATCCCACAATCCATACAATTTCACCTTTATTAATAAGAATGGAGATTTTTTTCTTTTGGGAAACGGGTACTTTTAAATCGATTAAAAAATCGCTAACCTTTTTCATTCCCTGCATACCAAAGGGATAAAACTTATCGCCGTCCTGCCAGTTTCGTATGGTTAGCGGCCAGTCGATCTTGTCGGCATCTATGTAGGCTATGTTTTGAGCATTGGAGAATCCTTTAAAAGATTCAATACTAATTGTTTGAAAATGGACTGTACCTGTTGGGACGGTAAGAGTAGATTCAGGATACACCGTAAATTCAAATTCGGATATTTGTTCAATCGTAGTCAGGAACCAATCCTCCCGGTCCTTTTGAAGTAGAAACGCAGGTGAATAATAAGCAGCACCGGATGCTTGGAATCTGTTTTTATAGATTGACTGAATGGTAACAAAATTGAAACCAAATGGAAGAAGAAGTTCAGTTAAAATTGTAAATGGAGCAGGAGTTGCATCAATACTGGCAATAGAGATACTATGTCCGTTAAGAATTGGAACTAATAATTCCTTTCGATATTGTTGAATGTGATGTTTAAATAGTTGCTCGGTGCCTTTAAAACGTTCAGTATTCTGTTTGAAAATTTCTTCCAGATTTGGATTCAATTTTTTTAAAGCCGGAACTACCTGATGCCGGATAAGATTCCGGGCATATTTTTCTTCAATGTTTGAACTGTCTTCGCGCCACTCTAAATTATTCTCTTCTGCATAAGACCGGATGCTAGTTCTGCTTGAAGACAAAAGCGGACGGATGATGTTGCCATTTTTTTCAGGAATTCCATGTAAGCCTGCAATACCGGTGCCACGGCTTAAATTAATCATTGTTGTTTCAATGATGTCATTTAGTTGATGTGCAGTTGCAATGCGATCGTATTTAAATGTCTGGGCAAGTTCTTCAAACCATGCATAGCGCAACTCCCTTGCTGCCATCTGAATAGACAATGCATTGTCGGATGCAAAAGAACTAGTGTCAAAACGTTTTACATGAAATGAAATACCATTACGGATCGCCAGGTCGGAAACGAACTGTTCATCTTTGTCGGATTCGTCTCCTCTCAGACAAAAATTACAATGTGCAACAGCAAAAGAAAAACCTGCCTTTAAAAATAGATCAAAAAGGACAATCGAATCGATTCCACCACTTACTGTAAGTAAAATCTTCTCATCTGGAGAAAAAAGTTGTTTCTCTGAAATAAATTGGCGCAATTCGTGTAACATAGGTTACAATATACAATTTAATTATTTTTGTAATTATTATTACGTCCATGTTTCGAAAATTAAGTATTGTCTCGGCCTTGATATTCATCATTTTGAATAGCATTACATGTTTTGCTCAGACAGAGCAGGAAAAAATTGAATTGGTTCAGGCAGGATCTTTAGAAGGTCATGAAGGAAAAGAACCCTATGTGAAATTAAAAGACAATGTTATTTTTAAACAAGGCGGAATGTTTTTGTATTGTGATTCTGCGTTTCAATATGCAAAGACAAATTATGTGGAAGCATTTGGACGCGTGCGTCTGGTGCAGGGGGATACGCTTACACTGACCTGTTCAAAGCTCGAATACGATGGCAATACCAAACAGGCTAAAGCAATTGGAAATGTTATACTCATAGATAAACAAACCATTTTAAAAACGTCTTCACTTAATTACGATCGTGTTTTAAAAAATGTAAGTTATTTTTCAGGCGCAAATGTCAGCGATAAAGGAAATAATCTAACCAGCAAAATCGGTATCTATAATACCAGCTCAAAAGTATTTACATTTAAAGGTAATGTCCATATCACAAATCCCGGACAAGGCTTCTTACTCGACGCAGATACCTTGCAATACAGTACACTGTCGAGGCTGGCAACATTTCGGGGAGCGACTAAAATAACGACTAAAGACGGGACAATCGTAGCTCAGGAAGGTTCATATAATACGTCCACGGCAGTTATGTATTTTGGAGGAAGAGCTCAGGTTTTCTCCGGTGATAATAAAATTTCAGGCAATAAAATCGACTACGAAGAAAAAACAAAACTGGGAGTTGTTACCGGAAATGTAAGGATTGAAAATAAAAAAGACAGCATAACTGTTTTAGGACAAAAGGCAAAGTATACAGGTACCAAAGGCTATTCAATTGTTACAGGAAATCCATTGATGTATCAGGTTGCACAAAAAGATACCTTGTTTTTAAAAGCGGATACACTAGTATCTATCAACGATACAGTGAATAAGGTTAAATTACTTAAGGCCTATTATCATGTTCAGATGTTTCGTAAAGACATGCAGGCAACATGTGATTCACTGGTATATAATTTTTATGATTCAACAATCTATTTCTATCGGAATCCTGTCTTGTGGAATGGAAAAAATCAGTTGGTGGCCGATTCTATCTGGATGGTACAAAAGAATGGAAAGATGCATAAAATGTATATGCGTGTAAATGCATTCGTTATTTCAAAAGATACTCTTGACAATTTCAATCAAATCAGAGGCCGTCAGATCACGGCTTCATTTGCTAATAATCACATCAATAAAATATTGGTTGAAGGAAATGCGGAAAGCATTTATTATGCGTTAGAAGAAGAAAAGAAACTGATTGGTTTAAATAAAGCCGAAGGAGGATCCATTGTGGTTTTATTTGCCGATGATAAGTTGAGTACCATAACATATGTGACACAGCCAACCGCCGAATTTATTCCGCCTCAGCAAATAAAACAGGAAGATACCAGGCTGAAAGGCTTTAAATGGCGTTTTAAAGAGCGTCCAACGCGCACCAGTGTGATTGGAACGAATTTATAATCAATTAGTTAAGTGTTTAATTTTGAATTGGTTTAACAAAAATCATTTTGTATATTTGCAAGCTATGCCTTTTAAGAGATTACTCACATATTCTATTTGTATTCTAACACTCATGCTAAATGTTGCATGCAGCGAGTTTAGCCGTATACAAAAAACCGGAACGCCGGAAGAAAAGCTGGCTAAAGCAATAGAGTATTATAATAGCGATGACTCATACAAAGCAGGTGTATTACTTGAAGAAGTTTCGCCCATATTAAAAGGTAAGGCAGAATCAGAGCAGGCATTGTATTATTTGGCAAATAATTATTTTAAGCAGAAGCAGTACATAATGAGTGCATTCTACTTTAAGGATTTCTACTTAACATATCCTCGAAGTAAATTTGTAGAAGAGACGATGTATATGCATGTGTATTCGCTGTACTTAAGCTCAGCAGATTATAATCTTGATCAGCAAAGTACATACGAATGTTTAAAAGCATTATCTGTGTTTTCTACGCGTTATCCAAATACAACGTATTTGAAAGAATGTGAAATGATTTACACAGAATTGAATACAAAATTGATGCACAAGGCATATGAGCATTCAATGATGTATCATAAAGTTGGAAATTATAAATCAGCAGTAGTTGCCATCAGTAATTTTATTAAAGATTATCCGAATTCGCCTTATTTAGATAAGTCCTACTTCACACGGTTTGAAGCGCAGTATCATTTAGCTGAAAACAGTGTACAAGGGAAAGTTCAGATAGATCGCTATTATCAGGCAGTTGAATATTATCAATTGTATATAGATAAATTTCCGGATGGTAAACATGTTAAAGATGCTACTGAATATTACGACAAAATTAGTAAGGCTTTAGAAGAATTGAAATCCACAAAATAAGTACTTTCATATAACGCAAATAAATAAAGTGAAATCACCAATTGTATCCGCAAACTTAGTAACCAGAGACAACGATAAGATCGCTGACAAAACTGGCAATATCTATGAATCACTTGTGGTAATCTCTAGACGTGCTAGACAAATTTCTATCAAGATAAAAGAAGAATTGAATTCTAAATTAGCAGAGTTTGCTTCTAAAGAAGACAATTTGGAAGAGATCTTTGAAAACCGTGAGCAAATTGAAATTTCTAAGTATTATGAAAGAATGCCAAAACCTTCAACATTGGCTACTGAAGAATTTCTAGAAGATAAAATTATGTTCCGTCATACAGGTATTGCTTCTGCAACACCAAGAAAAGAAGACGAAAAATAATAAAAGGAATATGACTTTACGCGGACAGAAAATTCTGTTGGCAGTATGCGGAAGCATCGCTGCATACAAGTCCGCTTTAATTGTCAGACTTCTTAAAAAACAAGGAGCAGAAGTGCGTGTTGTAATGACGCCTTCTGCTCTTGGTTTTATAACCCCATTAACTCTTTCAACATTATCCGAAAATCCGGTATTACATTCCTTTACAGAAGGAGAGTTGGGAGAATGGAACAACCATGTTGAACTTGCACTTTGGGCTGATCTGATATTGATTGCACCTGCGTCAGAGAATACCATTGGTAAAATGGTTCATGGCATTTGTGATAATCTGGTTTTAGCCATTTATTTTTCTGCAAAATGTCCTGTCTTTGTTTGTCCAGCCATGGATCTGGATATGTACAAACATTTTTCAACTCAAGAAAATCTCAAGAAATTACAAGACAATAATGTTGTATTAATCGATGCTGAAAGTGGTGAACTTGCCAGCGGTTTAATTGGTCAGGGGAGATTAGCAGAACCCGAGAACATTGTTCGTTTTATTGAAGAGTATATTGGTAATACAGCACCTTTGGGATCTAAAAAAATATTAATAACAGCAGGTCCAACATACGAAGCAATTGATCCGGTTCGTTTTATAGGTAATCATTCTTCAGGTAAGATGGGCGTTGCGTTGGCAATGCAAGCATGGAAGATGGGAGCAACGGTTACACTTGTCTGCGGGCCGGTTAGTGACCCTCTGCTTGCTGGACTGCCTGCGGATATTCAAGTTAAAAAAGTAGTATCCGGGCAGCAAATGTTTGAAGCAGTAGAAACATCTATTGACCATCAGGATATTGTTATTTTTGCAGCAGCAGTAGCGGATTATACTCCTGAAGTTGTATCAAAAATAAAGATTAAAAAAACGGAAGATACCTTTACCATTCAGCTTAAAAAGAATCCGGATATAGCGAAGATCTGCGGCGAACATAAAAAGGAGAATCAACGGTTTGTAGGCTTTGCTCTTGAAACAAATAATGAGGAAGTGAATGCATTGAATAAAATGAAATCAAAAAACTTTGATGCAATTGTGTTAAATTCAATGAACGATGAAGGAGCAGGTTTTGCCGGCGATACGAATAAGATAACGATTTATTCAAATCATCAGCCAGCATACGAATCGACATTACAGAGTAAAGAAATAATTGCCAGGGAAATTTTAACATACATAATGGGAATATGAAAAAATACCTTTTACAAGTTACATGTGTCGTATTGTTTTTTTATTCTCTTCAATCACATGGCCAGGAACTATTAGCTAACGTTACGATTGATGCAACCCAGCTTCCCAATATGCAGAGTGCTACTGTTGATGATATGAAGCAAGTCATTTCAAGATTTCTGAATGATCGTAGATGGTCTACAGATGAATATTTAGCAGAAGAACGTATTCGTTGCAATTTTTCTATTATGCTTACTAAAGGCTCTCCAGGCTCTCCAACATATGAAGCAACATTGCAGATACAAGCATCAAGACCTGTATATGGTACATCTTATGAGACAACTACACTTAATTTCTTTGATAAGTATTTTAATTTTGAATTGAATGTTGGACAACCAATCAATTACAATGACAATATGTATAGTTCAAATCTATCGGCCATGCTGGCATTTTATGCGAATGTAATTCTGGCAACGGATTACGACACTTTTGGAAAACTAGGCGGACAGGCATTTGTAGAAAAAGCGTATAATATTGCAAATGTTTCTGTTGAAGCTGGTGGTGGGTGGGCTACAAGCGGAGATCCCAATAACCGATTTGCATTGGTGTATAATTTGAATAGCCAGTTGATGGTGCCGTACAGAAATCAAAGTTATATTTACCATCGTCTTGCGCTGGACACGTATTTAAAGGATCCTGCAGCCGCTCGTTTAAAGGTGATAGATATGTTTAAAGCAATTAAAGAAGTAAATAAACTGGTGCCATATTCTATTTTAATCCGAACATTTTTCTTGTCAAAACGAAATGAGTTGATTAATATATTCAGAGATTCTCAGGATGCTGCATTGAAGCAGCAAGCATTTGATTTGTTGCGCGAATTAGATCCGTTAAATACACAGTTTTACTCGGCAATAACACGTTAGTGTGAATATGTATCTAACTATAAACAAATAATAAAAGAAATATGGGTAAGCGTTTAACACGAATAAGTGGCCCACAGATACGTTTATCTTTACCACAATTAGCAGGACTTGAGGCTGCTATTGTTTTGCTGAATGGATCAACTTTTTACGGAATCATCGGACAATTAAAAAATAATACCTGCCTGTTTAAAGATTTTAGAAATTACGAGCACGTTGTTGCTTTAGACCAGATTGCTGAAATCATTACAGATAACGTTTCATCTTATTAAGAAACATGCTGCAACAATTAAGTATCAAAAATTATTCGCTGATCGAAGACTTAGAGTTAAGCCCTTCTTCAAATTTTAATATTATTACCGGCGAAACGGGTGCCGGTAAATCGATCATGTTAGGAGCTGTAGGTTTATTATTGGGAAACCGTGCAGATACAAAAGTATTATTGAATGCTGCCGGAAAGTGTGTGATAGAAGGCGTCTTTCAAATAGGTACCTATAAATTAGAATCTCTTTTTGAGTCACACGATTTAGATCATTCTGCGCAATGCATTATCAGACGTGAGATCTCGAACACAGGCAAATCACGTGCGTTTGTGAACGATACGCCTGTAACCTTAGATGTTCTGAAACAATTAGGCGACTATTTAATGGATGTACATTCTCAGCACGATACGTTGTTATTGGGCAGTATGGCATACCAATTATCAATCGTAGATGCCTTTGCTTCAAATCAGGAAGCATTAAAAAAATATCAGCAGACGTTCAGAAAATATAAAGATGCGCAACAACAATTAGCAAGTAAGAAGGAAGCATTAAAAGAACTTCAAACGCAATCTGATTACAACCAATTTATTTATTCTGAATTAAATGATGCCAACTTAACAGAGGGTGAATTAGAAGAGAAGGAAACAGCGTTGAAAAAGATTGAGCATGCGGAAGATATTAAACAAAAGCTTGAAGCAACCTTATCTGCTCTGAATAATTCAGAACAAAGTGTATTGTCTGTCTTACAGAATTACAACAAACAAATCCAATCCATTAAACAGTGGTCGCCGGCGTATGAAGCATTGGCAGACCGTATGCAATCTGTTTACATTGAATTGAAAGATATCGAAGCTGAGCTAGACGCAGAATCTGCCCTGGTAGAATATAATCCTCACTTGATTGCTCCGTTGGAAGATCGGTTGAATAAGCTAAATACCTTATTGAAAAAGCATCGGGTTCAGGAGGTTTCAGAATTAATTGCATTGCAGAATTCCCTTGAAAGTAAAGTGCTTTCTACGGACCAGTTAAGCGAAGAAGTTGAGAAGCTTGGTAAAGAGTTGACATTATTACACAATGAAGTCCTGAAAGAAGGAAGTACTGTGTCTGCAAATAGAAGAAGTAGTGCTCCTAAATTAGAAGCTGCAGTTAAAAATTTGTTGAAGGAATTGTCCATGCCAGATGCAGTGATGCAAATACAACTGAATCCGGATGAGCCATCGATGCAGGGTTTAGACAAAATAAATATCTTGTTTAGCGCGAATAAAGGTGTTGCTCCAGGAGAATTGAAACAAGTTGCTTCAGGTGGTGAGTTTTCGAGATTGATGTTGGCAATTAAATATGTACTTGCAGATAAAGTTGCTTTACCAACAATTATTTTTGATGAAATTGATACAGGAATTTCCGGAGAGGTTTCTATTAAAATGGGAAAAATGATTCGTGAGATGTCTGCACGTCATCAGGTAATGGTTATTACGCATCTACCACAAATTGCGGGAATGGGTGATAAACATTATTTTGTTTACAAAGATGCCAGTGGACAGCGTTCTATTAGCCGCATGAAAGAATTAAAAGAATCTGAACGCATCAGTGAAATTGCAAAAATGATCGGAGGAGAAAATCCAACTGCAACAGCACTGAAAAATGCCAAGGAGATGTTAATGAGTAATTAATTTTTTTGTTTTATCAGAATAGAATTAGCAATAAAAAAATACAAGAATGGCTTATAATTTGTTGAAAGGTAAAAGAGGAATTATTTTCGGAGCATTGGATGAAAACTCAATTGCCTGGAAAGTAGCAGAACGGGCACATGCAGAAGGTGCTATTTTTACATTGACAAATGCACCCATAGCAATGCGTATGGGGGAGATCAATAAATTGGCTTCAACATGTGGGGCAACGGTTATACCAGCAGATGCTACATCCATTGAAGAATTGGATAATTTGTTTGATAAGTCTATTGAAATATTAGGAGGCAAAATTGATTTTATTTTGCATTCAATCGGTATGAGTCCGAATATTCGAAAAGGGAAAGAATATGGTGAACTGAATTACGATTGGTTTTTGAAAACGTTGGATGTTTCGGCATTGTCGTTTCATAAGATCATGCATGTTGCAGAGAAAAAAGATGCAATGAATGAATATGGTTCTATCATTGCATTAACCTATGTTGCAGCACAGCGTACATTTCCGGATTATACAGATATGGCTGATGCGAAGTCTACTCTTGAATCCATTGCAAGAGGTTATGGAGCACGTTTTGCGAAATTAAAAAAAGTTCGCGTGAATACGATTTCACAATCACCAACAAAAACTACAGCTGGGAAAGGCATTTCCGGATTCGGAGCATTTTATGATTTTGCAGATCTGATGTCTCCATTAGGTAATGCAAGCGCAGATGAATGTGCAGATTATACGATTGTGATGTTCTCAGATCTTACCCGCAAGATCACCATGCAAAATTTGATGCATGATGGAGGCTTTTCGTCAACAGGCATGACTCCGGAAATTATGCAGATATTCGAAGAGCGAACGAAGGAATAAGTATACAAAATAAATTAAGAAGCCATCCATGAATTATATGGGTGGCTTTTGTGTTTAAATTGGATTGTTGCTAAAATAGATTTATGAAGCTTATAATTGTTTATACATTATTAATGTCATTTGTATTGAGCACGTCTGTGTTGGCTCAACAGACTGGTCGCGTATATACTGCAACAGAAGCTATGGATGGGGAAGGGGCGGAAGTATTGCGGTTGTTTCCTGGTACGTCATTCAAACACGCAGATCCATTTATTTTATTAGATGATTTTAATGTATCACCTCCTGCAGGTTTTCCTGCTCATCAGCACAAAGGTTTTGAAGCAATCACCTATATGATTGCAGGTGGCTTTGTACATAAAGACAATATTGGTAACAACGATACAATTATTGCCGGACAGGCACAGCGGTTTACTGCAGGAAAGGGATTGGTTCATTCTGAAATGCCCGGTACAACAAATGCCAATAAAGGATTGCAGTTATGGCTGAATATTCCAACGGCTGTTAAGCAAACACAAGCAACTTACCAACTGATAGATATTCTTCCAATTCAATCAACACAAGATAGTACACGCATTGTGCGCACGATTGCAGGGAAAGGTTCTTCGCTTACCGTGAACTGTGGTTGCGATTTATCTTATCTGGATGTACAGTTAAAAAGCGACTCTATTATTTTTTCTCCAATAGCAGGATATACTTCATTTGTATATGTGATCGAAGGATTTATTCAAATAAAAAATGCAGGAATGATTGCCGGTCAATTTTATTTTTTAGAATCAGGCATAACATATACAATTATAGGTGGCACAAATGCCCGCTTTGTATACTTGAGCGCTAAACCACTGAATCAACCTATCAAGCAACGAGGGCCTTATGTTTATTAAGAATATGAAGATTGATACAGATAATATAGAAACATATAATTACGACTTACCGCTTGAACGTATTGCTGAATATCCCTTAGCAATAAGAGATCAATCGAACTTATTGGTATATAAGAACGAAAAAATCGTTGATGATTTATTTACTTCTATAACAGATCACTTGCCTTCAAATTCCTTATTGGTATTTAATAATACCCGTGTGGTGCAAGCTCGTTTTTTGTTTCAAACCTCCACAGGTGCAGCAGTTGAAATATTCAGTCTTGAGCCAAATGAAGGCGGGCCCGCTGAAAGTATGAGTGCTAAGGGACCTGTGGTATGGAAATGTTTTGTTGGAAATGCAAAACGCTGGAAACAACCAGTGTTGGAGCGCAATGTAATGTTGCCATCAGGGGATGCATTAATATTTCATGCGAAGCAACTGGATAAAAAAGACGATTATTATATCATTGAATTTTCCTGGAATTTAACACACATAACCTTTTCAGAAATATTTTCTTTATTAGGAGATTTGCCTTTGCCTCCTTATATGAAGAGGAAAACAGAAGAGAACGATAAACTACGCTATCAGACTATATATGCCAAGCATGAAGGGTCGGTGGCTGCACCAACAGCGGGCCTGCATTTTACAGAACAGGTTTTTGAAAGCTTAAAATCAAAAGGTATTGAATGCAGAGAAGTTACGCTGCATGTAGGAGCGGGGACTTTTAAGCCTGTTAAAACAGATTCTCTTAAAGATCATTCGATGCATAGCGAATACATAACAGTTTCAAAAGAAATTATTGAATGTTTGTGTGCAGATGATAATAATAAATTTATTGTGCCTGTTGGGACCACGTCCATGCGTACCTTAGAGAGCCTGTATTGGCTGGGTTGTAAGCTAACAAATGATTTGAGTGAAGGATCGGACGTACTTCCTGAACTTCAGCAATGGGATGCATATTCCTTGAATCCTTTGCCGTTAAAGGATTCTATGGAAAATTTACTTGCATTCATATCTAAAAGAAACGCTAACGTTTTTTCTGCAAGAACTTCTTTGCTTATTAAACCCGGATATGAGTTTAAAGTATGTAAAGCATTGATAACGAATTTTCATCAACCTAAAAGTACCTTGCTTTGTTTGGTCGCTTCTTTTATAGGTGTCGATCCGATGAAAAAAATATATGATTCAGCCTTGGCAAACAATTACCGATTTTTGAGTTACGGAGATAGTTCTTTGCTCTTTGGAAAAATGACGGTTAAGTAGACTAAAAAATAGTAAAAATATAAGGTGATTAAACTGAATTTGGGATCTCAATTATTAATTATATACTAATTTGATAGAGTTAAGAAAGATTTCTATATAAAGAACTGAATTTTGCTCAGATTTAATTCTATAAATTGTACTTTTCCACAGTCGTTCATAAAAATCTCATATTGTCAATAGCTATTATTACATACCTGAATTTTGTTGTGCACTTAAATAATAATTGATAACATAGTTATTAACATATGTTAAATTGCTGGATAATAAAAAGAATATTTATTATTATTTAAAGAATTTTAATGTTTCGAAATTGTTAAATTAGTGGTGCTCTGACTAGTGAAAAAGTCAAGTGATAACAGTAATTTTTTACTAAAATATTTTTTCACATCTTTGTCATCCCCTCAAAAAAGTGGGATTAGAATTTTTAAACACCCTTAGGATATGATTGATGTAAGAGACTGTAAGTCAGTTTGGAACAGTTGTTTGGAGTATATCAGACAATGTGTTGGAGACCAAAGTTTTAAAACATGGTTTGAGCCCGTTGAGCCTTTGATGTTAGTTAATAATGTCTTAACAATACAGGTTCCAAGTCAGTTTTTTTACGAATGGTTGGAAGAGCATTATGTACATGTGTTAAGAAAAGCTATTGACGAACAATTAGGTGCTGAAGGAAGACTTGAATATCAGATTTTGGTGGATAAAAGTGATTTAAATCGTAAATCTTCAGGACCAATCTTACATAAAGGCAGTATTATTTCAAGAACAGTTAACCCGGGAGTTTCTAAAGATTCTAAGGCAGAATCGCTTTCTGTAGCTCAACCATTAGACTCTCAACTAAATGCAAATTATAGTTTTGATACATTTATAGAAGGAGATTGCAACAAGCTCGCTCGCTCTGCTGGTTTGGCAGTTGCAAATAAGCCTGGTGTTACGTCTTTTAACCCTCTTTTGGTATACGGAAATGTGGGTTTAGGTAAGACACACTTAGTTCAGGCAATTGGTAATCAGATCAAGAAAAACCATGCAGATAAAAAGGTATTATATATGCCTTCTGAGCGTTTCTTGAGCCAATTCATTGAATCAATGAAAAACAACATGTCTCAGGAGTTTACAAATCAATTTCTGGGCTTAGATGTATTGATCTTAGACGACGTTCAGTTTCTTTCAGGTAAAGAAAAGACACAGGAAATATTCTTCCATATCTTCAACCATTTGCACCAATCAGGTAAGCAAATCATTATTACAAGTGATTGCGCACCGAAAGATATTAAAGGCTTACAGGAGCGTTTATTGTCTCGTTTCAAATGGGGTTTGAGTGCGGATCTTCAAGTGCCGGATTATGAAACACGTAATGCGATCATTTGTAAAAAGATGCAATTTGAAGGAATTGAAATTGCTCCAGATGTGATTGATTACTTGGCATACAGTGTTGATACAAACATGCGTGACCTTGAAGGTGTAGTGAACTCATTGATTGCACAACACACGTTAAGCGGCCGTCAGATTGACTTAGAGCTTGCAAAACAGATCATTCAGAATATTGTTCAGAATGTTGAGACAGAAGTAAACATTGACTATATCCAGAAATTCGTTTCAGAATATTTTGCAGTAACCATTGAGCAGATGAAAGATAAAACTCGTAAAAGAGAAATCGTTATCGCTCGTCAGGTTGCAATGTATTTTGCAAAAGAATATACAAACATGTCACTGAAATCTATCGGAAATCATTTCGGTGGCCGCGATCACAGTACAGTTATTCATGCATTGACTTCTGTAAGTGATTTGATGGATACAGATAAAAAATTCAGAGCAACGATGCAGGATTTGATTAAAAAAATAAAAATCAAATCGGCTTAATTTTAAATTGTCAGAGATAAATCCTCTAATTGAAAAAAACCGGACGCCATGCCGGTTTTTTTATGCCCTAAAAAGAAAGAGTGATGCTTAATATAATAACATCACTCTTTCTTTTTAACAGAAGTTTGGTAAAAGTTATTTTACACGAGCAAAAACAAATTTCGATTTGTTTGAATGTGTCAATTCGATTTTGTCTGGTGAAATTTCTTTTAATTTTTCTTTTTCTTGAAAGTCTGCCTGATTATCCCGTTTCATTTGAAGGTACACACCATCTGTAATCTTCCACGTTCCTTTTTTAGTGTCAGGTCCACCAGTACTTTCGATGTAGGTAAAATCACTTTTAAATTCTAAGAACATATCTCCTAATATTTCTTTTGTACTCATAGGAGGTTTGCCGTTGCTTTCAATTGTTTGCAATTCCCATTTTCCAACAAGTGTTTTTTGAAAGTCTGTGTGCGTGAAGCTCATTAATGCTAGAACGCCCGTTAATAAAGTGAACAATACAATTTTTCTTTTCATTGGAATAAAAGTTTAGGTTAATTTTTAATTTAAAAATAATATTGATAAAAGCTTCGTGCTCCGTTGCTGGCAATGCCTTCAATAATAACCTGCCCACGAATGTTTTCAAGAATGCGAATGACTTCATTTGGGTCGCTTACCGGCGCTCTGTTAATTGCTGTAATGATAAAGCCTTCCTGCAGACCAAGTCTGCTTATAAGACCGTTTCTTACATTTACTATACGTACACCATTTTGCAATCCCATTTTATCTTTTTCAACTTTAGGAATCGTGCTGAAGTCGGCACCTAAGGTTGTAGAAGAGAATAGCTCACGTTTTACAATGCCATTTGTTCCTTCTTCATTTGTAAGAGTAACATATGTTTCCTTTAAAGTGTTATTGCGTTTATATGCGATCTTTATTTTATCTCCCGGAGATTTATAAGCAATGTATTCATCAAAATCGCTTCTTGATTCGATTATTTTTTCATCTAGTTTCAGAAGGATATCATTTTTTAATAAACCAGCTTTTTCTGCTGCTCCGTCTTTTTGCAAATAGGTTACATAGGTGCCGTCAAGGCTAGATAGATCAAGCTGTTTGGCAATAGATGAATTTATTTCATTTACTTCAACTCCGATAAATGCTTTTTGAACAACGCCATATTTGATCAAATCGGATACAACTTTTTTTACAATATCAACAGGTACAGAAAAACCATATCCTGTATAGCTTCCGGTCTGTGATAAAATTGCCGTATTGATACCAATAAGTTCGCCCTTGGTATTAACCAGCGCACCGCCTGAATTGCCAGGGTTTATCGCTGCATCTGTTTGAATAAATGATTCAATCGGGAAACGGCTGTTTACTACATTTATGTTGCGGCCCTTTGCAGATACAATACCTGCTGTAACGGTAGATGTTAAGTTGAAGGGGTTGCCAACGGCTAATACCCATTCACCGATCTTAACCAAAGAGGAATTGCCTAATGTGATTGCGGGTAAATTTTCTGCTTCAATTTTTAATACCGCTAAATCCGATGAAGGATCAGTTCCGATTATTTTAGCCTGATAAGTGGTTTTATTATGTACGACTTCAATTTTCTCTGCGCGTTGAATCACATGATTGTTTGTGATAATATAGCCGTCATGTGAAAAGATAACACCGGATCCAGAACCTGCAACAAAGTTATTTCCATTCCCATTAAAATACCAATCAAACCAGTTGTTGGAGTTTTGGTTGGCAGATACAGTAGTAATGTACACAACGCTTGGAGTACTGATTGCAGATGCAGCAGTAAAATCCATCGTAGCTGTATTAACAAGCGATGGAGTGTAGGCTACCGGATGAGTAGAATAGCTTGGAGCATCGGAAATTATATTTTCAGATGGCTGCGTGGATTGAAATAGGAATGCACCTATAAATCCTGCTGTTAAAGCAATTGCAAGAGTTAAAATATGTTTCATTGCACTAAACTTAAATATGAATTCGCATAAATAATATTTAAATTTAAAAAAATCTTTTTTAAGATGTACAATAGTGGAAATAGGAAATTTGACTCTAAAATATTTGTAGGTGCGGCATCTATTATTGGCTTTATATTGTGGCTGGTAATCGACAATACATATGATAATGGAGATAGTATCACGCATTATGCTATTGCTCATTATTCATGGAAACACCCGCAGTTGTTATTTGATAATTGGGGTAAACCTGTTTTTACGATTCTTTCTTCACCCTTTGCTCAACTGGGCTGGAAGGGTATCACGTTTTTTAATACCCTTACTGGAGTAATAACGTGTTGTTTAGTAGCTCAGATCATTCATCAATTAAAATGGAGTATCTCTCCGTATTGCGCGCTTTTGCTATTTTTCATTCCAAATTTCCCCTTAGCACTAAACTCCGGATTAACAGAACCTTTGTATGCATTACTGCTTACCGCAACGGTATATTTAATCGTTATTGAGCGTTATCATTGGGCAGCTGTAGCGATTTCATTTCTTCCTTTTGTAAGAAGTGAAGGATTTATTTCAATGACAGTTGTTGCGGTATTTTTGCTGGCGTTGAATAAATGGAAAAATGTGCTATTAATGCTGACCGGACTGGCATGCATTTCTGTCTTAGGTTTTATATTTCAATACGAAAGTATATTTTGGGTATTTACAACCAATCCATATACAGCGAATCATGGCTTTGATAATTATGGCTCAGGCAACTGGGGGGATTTTTTTAGTAAATTTTATTATATGACGGGTATTCCGTTTACGATTTTATTTTGGGGAGCTACGCTTCTTTTAATGAAGATTCTGGTCAGTCGTTTGGTCGATAATTTTAAAGAAGGATTGAATACGATTGAATTTTTGTTGCTCGGATCATTCTTTTCTTTTTTTCTGGCACATGTGGTTTTCTGGAAATTCGGATTGTTTCACTCGTTTGGAATGAGCAGAGTTTTAATTTCTATTGTTCCAATAGGCTTATTGATGGTTTTATATTTATTGAACCAATTGCTGGAAAAATTTGATAAAGCAAAAATTGTAACAGTTTTTTGTATTGTTTGTCTCGTTATGTTTCCTTTTACAAGTAATAAAAGTGCATGGAAATTTTCTAAGGAATTTGTTGAGGATCCTGAAACTGCTGCAATGAAAAAAATTCCTGAAGATATTAAAATAGATACCATGAAAGCAGATGTGATTTATTATTCATCCATTCCGCTTATGACCTTATGGGGCTGTGATGTATTCGATGAAACAAAGTATAAGAGAATTGGAGCATTAAAACACCAAGGTGAGCCTGAAGGGCGCTATGCGGTGGTTACTGAAGATTGGTTCATGAATGTCGATTGCAATATCAAAAAGGATGATCCACTTTTTAAAAATCTTAGACAAGAATATTCCAAAAGGGTTTCTGAAAATAATGTTGTGCGGATATATATGAGCAAATAAATGTTGGTAGACTTATTTTTTCCCAACAGCCATTACAGACAAACCAATTTTTTTGAACAAAATTTTATCAATAATTTTAAAGAAGGGCACAAACGTATTGTAAAATTTGATCTGGCCTTCAGGAAGTAATTTGTTATTTAATATTCTGCCTGATATAAACCAACCCATTATTCCCATAGCATTGAAATATTGATTGTGTTCTAATTTGAATTCTGCATTTATAAACAACGTGTTTAATGTTGTTTGATTGTATCGACGGTAATGCTGGAGTTCTTTATCAAAGCGATTATAAAGCGATTGATATGCGGGAACAAGTATGATTAAACGCCCTCCTTTTTTTAAGAGCTTATAACAGTTTTTAATGGCCTGCTGGTCATCAAATATATGCTCTACTACGTTCAGCGCAAAAATGGTATCAAACGAATTAAATTTGTCTTTGTGTTTTGTGTCAAAATCAACATCGACTAAATCTAAGGAATGGAAATTTGTTTTTTGAAAGTCCGGAAAACGGTTCGTTAATGATTCTAAATAATTTGCTCTTAGATCAGATAAGGTGATATCATTTTTATTCTGAATGAAAAAATGAGAAATATTGCCAATCCCGGATCCGATCTCTAATATTTTTCCAGTACAAAAAGGTTTTATCGTATCGTAAAACCACATGTTAAGTTTATTCGCACTGGCCAATACGGTTAATGTTTCTATACCTTCATTATCAATTTTTTTGAATAAAAACTCCGTATTCTTCACTTCACTTATTTGAATAAATTATATTTTACAATACAGTAAAGTGCTCTGAAAGCATCCTTCATTCCAATTTTTTTACCCTCTTCATAAGTTCTTCCATAGTAGGAAATACCAACTTCATAAATGCGGATATTGGGAATCTTAGAAATATGTGCAGTTACTTCGGGTTCAAATCCAAAGCGTGCTTCTTGTAAAGGAAGAGGTTGAATGATTTCTGCTTTAAAAACTTTATAACATGTTTCCATATCTGTTAAATTCAGATTGGTAAACACATTACTTGCCATTGTCAGCATTTTGTTACCGATCGTATGCCAGAAAAATAAAATGCGGTGCGGTTTTCCTCCAATAAAACGGGAACCGTAAACAACATCCGCAAAGCCGTCCAGTATGGGTTGTAGAAGCGCATTGTATTCATTCGGATCATATTCCAGATCTGCATCCTGAATAATAATATAATCTCCTTTTGCTTTTTTTATACCTGTATGTAAAGCTGCACCTTTACCTTTATTCACTTCGTGGTTATATAAAACGATGTTTTCAGATGTGTGATCTGCAATATATTTTTCAATTGTTTCTTTCGTATTGTCTTTGGAACAATCATTTACTAAAATGATCTCTTTCTGAATGTTGTTCATCAGTTTTACAGCAAGCACTTTATTCAGAATTAAATGAATGGTGCGTTCTTCGTTGTAAGCAGGAATTACGATTGAGAGCGTTTGAATAGACATGTTTTATTTTATATTTGAAAATAACAATTTTGAATACGTACTCCAGTCCCAATAATTACTGCCTCCAAAACAGCCATCATAGGAAAGACTAAGTTTTAATGTATAAAGTGTGCAAAGCACAGCTATAAAGATAAATGTAAATTTTAATTTTCTCGATACATTTATGAATGCGAATGGTAAAAAGATAAGCGAATAAAATTCTACCATGCCTCTATAGCCAAAAGCGCAACCCAATTCTGGACTAGACCAAGAGGCGTATACATACACTACAAGGCTGAATAATACACATATTGGTATTATAAAGGGGATGGATTTTCTGTATATAAATAACAAAACGAATATAAATAATACAATAGGAGTATATAGGAAAAGGCCATTTTCCGGCGCAAATAATACGCTTAGTATTTTAGGACTTGTTAAATAGGAGAAGCCTTCGCCACTGTAAGGTGCTTTTATGGATGAAATCGACTTATAATAAATAATTTGTGGTGTAATTATGAGTATAGCCAAAAGGTATATTAAAAGGCTTTTGGTAGTAAATAAAAGCTCTTTAATCGTTGACTTGATATTTGGATTTTGAATTACCAAGATCAAAAAGTAGGGCAAACAGAATACACAGTTAATCGGTCGTATCAGCATGATGAAACCTGTAATGATGCCAAGTGACAAGGTGTCTTTGTAGGTGATGGATGTTCTTTGTTTAATATCCAGTATCACAAATAATAAAAGAGAAAACCAAAAAAACGAAAATGCATGAGACATACCATTTTCAAGAACGGTATAGTAAAATAAATTTGTGGAAATGAATAGCAATATACAAATCGATAAAGAGCGTATTGATGTTGTATATTTTTTGTAACAGGCATAACTGATAAAGAGGCCGATCAGTACATAAAATGTTGCTGCTACTGATGAAACTAACGTATAGGAAAATGAAAAGCCATCTTTAACATCTGCTATAAAATAATGATTTACAAGCCACACAGGAGACATCATTACTGCAACACCCATTGGATATTTAGTAACAACATGATTGCCAATAATTTTAAATCCGTCACCTTTTTGTTTATGAATGGATTCCGGAATAGAATCTCCTTGCCAATGATAAATAAAGGTAGCCGGCAGATACACATAATAGCCTGCTTTGTCAGCCCATATTTCGCTGTGATACGTATTTGGCTCCCTTCTTAGGTGTTTATTGAATGTGATTAATAACAAACCTATCCAAAGAACTAAAAAAATAATAAGCGTACGATAAATTAATTTCATTGTTTAGAATGCCGGTAATACGAAGAGTACTTTATTAGGATAAATTGCTTTGAATATGTGTGAAATTCTGAGGTAGAAATAATTCATGAATTTAGTAATTATTTATGATTAGGGGCACAATAAAGCAACATATTTAGCTTTAAGGTTGCAGAAGAATGTATTTAACTATATATTTTTTAACTTGCTATTATAAATTATGGGTATACGTTCAATTCTTAGCAAGCTATTGGCACGGCAGGTTGTCAAAAAGCAAAAATACTGGTCCGAAAGACCGATTGAAACACAGAATGATGTGCTTCAGTATTTACTCTCATCTGCAAAAAAAACTGCTTTTGGTATAGATCATAATTTCGAATCTATTCGCACACATGAGGACTATTGTCGTCTGGTGCCGATCAGAGAATACGAAGGATTTGTAAACTATATTGAAGAAGTTAAAAAAGGAACAAAGGATGTTTTATGGCCTGGCATTCCGTTGTATTTCGCCAAAACATCCGGCACTACATCCGGTGTTAAATACATACCAATCACAAAAGAGTCGATTCCGCATCACATCAATGGAGCAAAAAATGCGTTGTTGAATTATGTATATTCCACAGGCAAGTCTACTTTTTTAGATAAGAAATTAATTTTCTTATCCGGAAGTCCGGTGATGGAAAAGAAAAACGGTATTTATATCGGCCGCTTGTCAGGCATCGTAAATCACCATGTTCCCGGATACTTGCGTGGGAATCAATTACCAAGTTTTGAAACCAATTGCATGGATGATTGGGAGAAAAAACTGGATCGCATTGTAGACGAGACAATCGATCAGGAGATGTCGCTGATCAGCGGTATTCCGCCTTGGATACAAATGTATTTTGATACTATTCATAAACGTACAGGTAAAAAAATAAAAGATGTATTTCCTTCGTTTTCATTGTTGGTATATGGTGGGGTAAATTTTGCTCCGTATAAGAAAAAGTTAATGGATAGTATTGGTAAAGATATTGATACCATTGAGACCTATCCGGCTTCTGAAGGATTTATCGCATTTCAGGATCAACCCAGTCAGGAAGGTTTGCTGTTGTTGTTAAACAGCGGTGTGTTTTATGAATTTGTACCTGTGGAAGAATATGGTACAGCGTCTCCAACACGTTTAACCATCGGACAGGTAGAGCTTGGTGTGAACTATGCATTGATTATGTCTACAAATGCAGGTTTATTCGGATACTCTATTGGCGATACTGTAAAGTTTGTTTCAAAGAATCCACATCGTATTGTTGTTAGCGGAAGGGTAAAACATTATATTTCTGCATTTGGTGAACATGTTATTGGAGAAGAAGTAGAACAGGCATTAAAAGCTGCATTAGAGAAGCATCCCGAAACATCTGTAACAGAATTTACAGTTGCTCCACAAGTAACGCCTGCAGAGGGATTGCCATATCACGAATGGTTTATAGAATTTATTTCAAAACCTGCAAACCCGACTCAATTTGCATTGGATCTGGATCAGGAAATGGTGAAAAGAAATATTTATTATAAAGATCTTATTGTTGGTAATGTCTTGCGACCGCTTGTAATTACCGTTGTTACAGAAGGTGGATTTATCAATGGAATGAAAAAAATGGGTAAGTTGGGTGGACAAAATAAATCACCGCGTTTGTCTAATGATAGAAATTTTGTTAATGCAATTTTGAATTAATCCGAAGGATGAAAGACCCCAATAAGAAATACATAGCAATTCTTGGATCGACCGGTTCGATTGGCACACAGGCCTTAGATGTTATTCGAAATAATAAAGACCGTTTTGTAGTTGAAGTTTTGACAGCTGAAAACAATGCTACGTTATTAATTGAGCAAGCTGCAGAATTCAGACCCAATGTGGTTGTTATAGGCAATGAAGCCTTGTACGATGCTGTTAAAGCTGCACTCGATCCATTACATATTAAAGTATATTGCGGAGCGAAATCATTAGTTTCTGTTGTTGAAATGGAAACGATTGATATTGTACTTACAGCTTTGGTAGGCTACGCCGGACTTATGCCAACGATACATGCAATTAAGGCTGGCAAGCACATTGCATTGGCAAATAAAGAAACATTAGTAGTGGCAGGCGATATTGTTACCAGCCTGGCACAAAAACATAAAGTAGCTATACTTCCGGTAGATTCTGAGCATTCAGCAATTTTTCAATGTTTACCCGGAGAAGGAATGAATCCCATTGAGAAGATTATATTAACCGCTTCAGGTGGCCCGTTCAGAGGGAAAAAACGTGCAGAATTAGAACAGGTTACAAAAAAACAAGCGCTGAAACATCCGAATTGGAGCATGGGAGCAAAGATCACAATCGACTCTGCATCTCTTATGAATAAAGGTTTAGAGGTGATCGAGGCGAAGTGGTTGTTTGGATTGAATGCAGATCAGATTGATGTGGTTGTGCATCCGCAATCCATTATACATTCGATGGTGCAATTTGAAGATGGTTCCATAAAAGCACAGATGGGTTTACCGGATATGAAGCTGCCCATTCAATATGCATTGGCTTTTCCGGAGCGCTTGCCTTCTGAATACCCGCGTTTTGATTTTCTGAATTATCCTTCATTAACTTTTGAAAAGCCTGATACAGATACCTTTCAAAATTTATCGTTAGCGTACGAGGCATTAAGAAAAGGTGGAAATATGGCCTGCATTCTGAATGCGGCAAATGAAATTGCTGTTGAGAAATTTTTGCAGGATGAATTAACATTTCTTGAAATGCCTGACCTGATTGCTGAATGTATGGCAAAAGTACCGTATATTGCTATACCGACCTTGGATGATTACATACAAACGGATCGTAATACCAGAGAAATGGCTCGCACTATTACGCAGATGAAAATTAAATAAGCTTTAGGAAAATACATGGATTTAATAATTAAGGCAGCACAATTAATATTGGGCTTGTCGTTTTTGGTTGGAGTGCACGAATTAGGGCATATGCTTACAGCCAAGTTCTTTGGAATGCGGGTTGAAAAATTTTCAATCGGTTTTCCTCCCAAATTATTTGGCTTTAAAAAAGGAGAAACGGAATATTCTGTTGGCGCAATTCCATTAGGAGGTTTTGTTAAGATCTCCGGAATGGTGGATGAATCGTTGGATACCGAAGCCATGAAAGCTGAACCTCAGCCATGGGAATTCAGAAGCAAACCTGCCTGGCAGCGATTGATCGTGATGTTGGGTGGCGTAATTGTAAATGTGCTTGTTGCTTTTATTATTAGTATCGGTTTGTTATGGATTGTTGGAGAAGAAGATATTCGTATTGAGGAACTGAATAAATACGGCATTGTTGCGCAGCCTATTGCTAAGGAGATCGGATTGCAAACAGGCGACCGTATTAAAGCTGTAAACGGAAAGGAAGCAGTGCTTTTTTCAGAAGTTGCAGAGACCTTGATTAATGAGAATAGCAGCATTACCATTATTCGAAATGGTGAAGAGAAAGTAATTCCCGTGCCTAGTAATGTACTTGATAAACTCGCTGAAAAAGATGCTTCAGGATTTATAAGTGTTGTTTATAAATATAAAGTCGGACAAGTAATTAAAGATGGAAGAGCAGCGAAAGGTGGTTTGAAAGCCGGAGATTCCATATTGTCCATCAATGGTACAGCGGTTCCTTACTTTCATTTATTAAAAGGAGAATTCGCAAAAAATAAAAACAACGTAATTGATGTTGCAATTATAAGAGATAAAAAAGAATCTCATTTATCTATTCAGGTTGATAGCGCAGGCATGATCGGTATTGAACTTGCTCCTATACATGTATTGCAGGAGACTACGCGTCAGTATACATTTTTAGAATCGGTACCTAAAGGAATTGTAAATTCTGTTAAAGTAATCACAGATCAGATTAAAGCCTTTTCAAAAATATTCAGAGGAGAGTTAAAAGCATCCAATTCTGTGGGTAGCTTCTTTTCAATTGCTGATGCATATGGTCCTAAGTGGGAGTGGTCTCATTTCTGGAGTTTAACGGCAACTTTATCGATGGTATTGGCGTTTATGAATTTGCTTCCGATTCCTGCATTGGATGGCGGTCATGTTATGTTCATATTGTATGAAATAATTTCAGGAAGAAAGCCTTCCGATAAGTTTCTTGAAAATGCGCAGAAAGTGGGAATGGTTATTCTGCTAACATTAATGTTGTATGCTATTTCCAATGATGCAATCCGACATTTATTTTAATAAACCGTGTTATACCGTATTACTATGATGATAAAAAAAGTTGCACTACCGATTTTACTTGTGTTGGTTTCGTTGATAAGCAACGCAGGTGTACAAGATTCAATTGGAGTAACCAAATTGAATAACAAACTTCATATTCAATACCTGATATCTCCCGGTGAAACGATCTATGGTATATCAACAAAGTATGGTATTTCATTATCCGATTTATTTGAGATCAATCCTGAATTGGAAAATGGATTGAAAGTAGGGCAGGTCATTAATATTCCATACAATCCATCAGCAATGGCGAAACCCCCAAAGGCAGCCCCAGCAGATGCACAGGTGTATAAAGTTCAGCCAGGTGATACATACTATGGTATTGCTAAAAAATACAATACAACGGTTGAGCAATTGCTTAAGCTGAATAATATGGATCTGAAAGCAGGTCAGGAAATTGTTGTTGGATATAATAATACAACTACTGCAACTACTCCTACAACACCAACAACTACGAATCCGACGACAACGACACCTACAACACCTACTACTACCACAACGGTTACAACGACTACTCCCAAAACAACTGAGCCCGCTACAACTCCTGCAATCAAAACAGATCAGCCTGTATTGGTAAGTACAAGCACATATGCTCCGCCATTTAATGATTTGGGAACACCATATACATATGATTCTTCCCGTAAGCAGATTCTGGTAGTACCTTTCGATCCATATTTATATTTCTCTGATGCGGATGATGAAATTGCAGGAAAATCAAATATGCAGCGTACAAAAGTAAGAGAGGTATTCAGAAGACGTTTAAATACATTACTGATTGCACCAGGTTATGAAACGATCCATTTATTAGGCGGTAAGAATAATGATTCATTAACAGATCTGAATAAAATTTATTCATCTGTATCGTATAATTATCAGGCATCTATAAATAATCCGAATTCTATTGAATCACAAAATGCTCAGGCTTCTGCTGCTACTGCTACAGCTCCAAGTAAGAAAGGTGGAAACTGGATAAAAAATTCGGTAGGTACTATTACCGGAAGCAACAACGACGTGCCGACTCAATATTCTACTCCTGCTGATAACGGCAAGTACTTTGGTGTGGCAGTTAGAAATCCGGATTTCTTCAAATATTTTAATGAGAAATACAGCATTGATTATTACATCTTCATTAATCAGTTTGAAGTGAAAACGAATTATCAAAACTGTCTGGATCGTGCTGCATTAAACTACGAAAGAACATTTATTGTACACTATTCAATCTTTGATGCAAATGGAAAACAGATCGCCGGAGATAAATTTAAAGTGCATTACAATTCAAACAACTGTTATGTGTATCAAATAGTGAGCGACAACGTTCCGAAGATGGCACAAAAAATATTGAATCAGTTGCCGCCTCCAAATGGCAAATAATTCTTTTGCATAAATTTCATTCTTTCATTCATAAAAAAAGGTCTCGATAATTATCGTGACCTTTTTTTATGAATATATTGTCTCGTCCTGAAATAGCGATACATAAAAAGTAACGTTATGAAAGAAGAATCAGAGAAACAGTATGTTAGAAGAAGTTCAAAAGACTACAGCTATAGCTTTAAATTAGCTGTAATTCAGGAAATTGAGCAGGGTTTAATAAGTGTAAAAGAAGCCCACGACAAGTATGGAATTCAAGGTAGCCACACGGTTGCAACATGGTTGAAAAAATATGGTAACTTTGACATGTCCAATAAAAGCGACTCAGTTATGCCTAAATCTAATGAACAAAAACTTTTAGAAC
>NZ_KB903662.1:139109-255295 GCF_000379725.1 Cytophaga aurantiaca DSM 3654 | reverse complement strand
GCTGTATTATCAAATTGGAACAAACGTGTTTTAGTTGTTGCCGGATTGATTACCTGTGCATCATCAGCAAGGTCATTTGCAGTAACACCATCCAACGGACAGGAAATGTAATGTGTCGTGATGGAATTGATTGCTCTGAATACTTTAACATTACCGCTTACCGAACCCGCATCACCGGATGCATAACCAATGTTACCGCCGTTATCAATATCAACTGTAAGATTACCGTTGGTTGTTAATACACCTGAAGTCAAAGANAATTTACCTTTTAGTGTAATCGAATTTGCTGCTCCGCTCGCGATCGTTACNCCAGCNGCATTNTTNACNNTAGTATTATANAANNTTGAAATNCCNGTAAGTGTTTGTGNNGTTGTACCNAGCAAAGCAACCGTTGATCCTGAATTTGCAGTAAATGTTCCGCTGTTCGAAATAGATCCGTATGCATTTAAGATACCTCCCGAATTGATTATCAAGGAAGCTGTGCCACCGGAACTAAGTGTAATTTTAGCAGCGTTTGCTGTTACACCGTTAGCAATTACCGGCCATCTGTTCGATGTAAGCGTAGCCGGAATTGCAACATCATTTTGAGAAGTCGGTATCGCATTCAGACTCCAGTTCGCAGCCACGTTCCATGCAGTGCTGGATGAACCGTCCCATGTATTTGTACATGCACTTACAATAACAGAATACGTTGCAGTAGCACTACATGCTGCATTTGAAACAGTCATTGTTAATGTTACCGTTGTACCCACATCTCCGGCTACAGAAGTATATACAGGTGCTACTGTAGTTGCACCGGATGTAATAGAACCTAAGCCATTGTCTGTCCATGCAATTGTTCCATTGCTGGAGCTTGCACCTGTAACAGTTGCCGTAGCTCCCTGACATATTGTTTGACTTCCGCCCGCTGAAGCAGTCGGCGTAGCTAAAATTTTAACGACTGTAGATGAAATAACACCACAAGCAGTAGAATAAGAAACGGTATATGTACCGGCAGTACTAGTGCTCGGAGTGATTACACCTGTAGTAGAATTAATGATCAATCCGGATGCAGCAGAATAAGTTCCGCCGGTTGCTCCTGTTACAGTTGGAGATACAGTACCTGACGATTTACAGAAAGATGGTGCGCTGTATGCAATTTTTGTATAATATACAGTTATAATAACTTGGCCGTTAGCACCATTTCCACCATTTCCGGATCCGGCACTTCCGCCGCCGCCGCCGCCAGGGAAGCCACCAACAGCACCATCGCCATTCGTTGCTGATGATCCATTACCACCAGCACCACCACCTGTAACAGCTGCAGCACCAGGTGTACCTGTGCCTGGAGTTGTACCTCCGGCATTACCACCATTACTTCCTGTTCCGGCACTACCGCCACCGCCACCACCGGGATTACTTTGGTATGGTAAGTTAATATCCGCACCACCACCACCAGTATAGTTGTATGCTCCGTTTGAACCTGAACCACCCAGACCTCCTACACCGGAAGGTGTAGCTGTAGATACTGCGTAAAAACCACCCGTAGCAGATATTGTTGAACCATTCACCGTTGCACTGGAAGTTCCGCCTGTGTTTCCGTTACCTGAAGTTGTTGCTCCAAGGCCGCCTGCACCAACAGTTACAGCAATCGCATCACCCGGATTCACTGCAACGATTTGCTGAGAATATCCGCCGCCGCCGCCGCCTGTTCCTTTCAAATTTGTATATCCTTTTGAACCGCCGCCGCCGCCGCCCCATACCTGAATAGATACAACCTTTGCATTTGCCGGTACAGTATACGTACCCGATGAAGAAATACTTGTTACCGTAGCAGCTTCATTTACTGTAATGTTTTTTGTGGCTGCCGTATAACAGCCACTTGACGGGCCCGCATACGTAATAACAGATGTGCCTCCTGAAATACCTGTAACCACACCGGATGAACTAATGGTTGCAACACTGGTATTGCTACTGCTCCAAGTTCCTCCACTTAATGTATTTGTAAGTGTTATTGTATTTCCGGAACAAACCGAACTTGAACCTCCTATTGCAGGAACTGTTGAAGAACTCTGCCAATAGCTGGATGTGATTGTAAGCGTATTGCTATTATAAGTCTGACCGCTAAGCGTATATTGTCTTTTATAATAACTGTACTGAACAGTAGAAGAACCTGTAGTACTATAATTTTGTGCCGTCGCACCTGAAATTGCTGAAAATCCTGAGGTAGCGCTCGTTGTACTTACAAACCATTGGTATGTAGCTCCGCCATAAGCTACTCCGGTCATGGCAACAGTACCACCATTACATGTAGTTGTATTGCTCGATGAAATAAGATTATTACCGGCACATGGTCCTGTTGCACAACTGTAATGCTGTCCAAAAACAGTACCTTGATAACTATCCGCATCAAGAGATCCGGTAGTTGTTAAGGTACCTGTACCTGTTACGTTTGCTGTATTATTACCGGATTGGTAATTCCCATTCACAGCTACATTGCCATTGATCGCAAAATTCGCATTCGAATCATTTTTAGCATCTCCCTTAATGTATAAGTTCACATTAGCTCCTACCGTTAATATAGTGGAGTTTGAAAAATATACTGCAGTAGCATTCGGATCACCAATGATGGTGTCGTTACCGCTGCCGGAATAAGTTAACTTCGCCGTGTTATCCATTTTAAGCCCACCTCCGCGGATTTGCAGCGCACCAGCAACATTCACATTCGAAGAACTTGTTTCATAGAGACCTATTATCGAAGTTGTACCTTTATTTACAATTACCGTTCCTCCTGATTGAATATCTAAACCGGTTGCAGACGTAGTATTAAGGCTTATAGCAGCTGTTCCACTTGAAGCACCTGGATTTACTGTTAAAAGACCGCCATTCAGTACAGTTAACACTCCTGTTACACTCGTCCCAATACTTACAGTTCCATTCACAATAACTTTTGCATTGTTTTGGATCTCTAAAGTACCACCTGTACCAATAGTCAACGAACCGTTAAAAGTAAGGGTTGTACCCGAAGCAACAGTCACCTTTCCTGATATAATGGTACTTGCCCCTGTATAGGTTTGAGTTGTTGAAATTGTTTGTGTTGTTGTAGATGTTAACTGGGCAAACGAATTAAATGCTAAACTTGTAAAGAATACCATTAAAACTACTCTTCCTACTCTCACTAAATTCGATAAACCGCCTCTTCTTGATTCCATAATCAATTGATTTTATTCTCAATTATTGTCACTTTAAACACTTAACATGTGTTAAGTTGCAAATATGAACGTTTTGAATTTAACTTCGGTTTTCAAAAAATTCGCTGTTTCTGTATCAAAATGTATGTTATAGAGGGAATTAGAAGGTTTATATTAGATGTGCAAACATCAAATTTGTTATTTTATTAAAAACCAACAACTTAATAAAAAAAAACCTAAAAAAATGACTTATAATATATGTATAAATAAAAATAAAAATCAATAAAAACGCTTATTAAAAACGTCTGAATTATTCGATCAATATTCAGAAGATGGTATAAATAAAGACACCCGCTGCTCTTAAGCAGCGGGTGTCTTTATTTATATATACTTAATTAAATTAAAAACCGATTATCATGTTATTGTTTAATGACGCTCACATGATCTATATAGCTCGTGTTATCCATAGTAACTTTGATCAGATAAAAACCTGCTGCTACTTCCGGAGTAAAGAAATTGTTGCCATTTGAAAGCGATACATTCGACAATACTTTCACAACATTTCCGGTTACATCCAATATTTCAATAGTACCTGTTCCTGAAAGTGTGCTCTTAACCAAAAAACCGTTCGGACTGGATAAGATACCAATGCTGGAAGTTCCTGTACCATTCTTCACACCCGTTGTGATTGATTGACGCAACTGAAGATCGAAACGATTCAGATCGTCTGTTTTTAATGCCGTAAAA
Organism: Cytophaga aurantiaca DSM 3654; assembly: GCF_000379725.1. Taxonomy (GTDB): domain Bacteria; phylum Bacteroidota; class Bacteroidia; order Cytophagales; family Cytophagaceae; genus Cytophaga; species Cytophaga aurantiaca. The sequence goes on along the minus strand of NZ_KB903662.1, from coordinate 251,378 downwards.
GAATAATCACGTGTAGTTACAACCGTTTCAGTTCCTAATTTCTTATCTACCAAAACATATTCAATAGAAGGATTGCTGCTCGTTATGCTCAACACATAATCTCCATCTGCAGGCACTTTTGTATATACGGCGATTGTATCTTTTGCAGATGGATCTGCAATCGAATTGATCGAATATTTCGTTGAACCAAACTCCGTATAGATCGAAGGAACAGTACTTGGATTTGTCATTTTAAAGGCATCCAGATCACTGTCAAATTCATTCGTTGCATCTTCATTAAAACGGATCAATGTTTCGTCTGCTGCAGTAGTACTCTTCAATGTCAGACGCACTGTTTCATCTGAAGCTGCACGCCACATAGACGCAGACGTTGGCGTACGAACTAAGCCATTCATTACAACTGTTGCTGTTGACGGAGTAGTTCCATTGTATGCTACAAAAAACGAATTCATTGCAGGAATGTATTGTGTTGCTGAATTTGTGCCCTGTCCGTGTATATAACTGGTGTAGGAGTTTGTTGTTGGGTTCCAGAAATAAATAGCGTTATTTACTCCGCTTTTTGTCCAGCCTGAAGCTGCCTCCCAATCCAAAGTGCTTGGGTACGGATTGGATACAAGCATGAATTGAGTTGCTACATTTGGTCCTGTATACGAATAGCTCGCAGTGTGTGTGTACGTTCCTGTAAAATCAAGAGATGTAGCATTACCAAACCACAAGCTATACGCACTAGATGGAGACAAAGTAGTATTCATATCTGTAACTCCAACCCATTTATAAGAAGTATTATTAAATTGAAACAGACGGGTATTGCCACTTGCAGGGTTGATAACCTGAATATCGTCTACTATATCATTTGCAGTTACACCATTTAACGGACAGGATATATAATGAGAAGTAATGTTATTGACTGCTCTGTATACAGTAACTACACCATCAATAGAACCTACATCCGTAGATGCATAACCGATATTTCCTCCACTATCAATATCTATAGTCAAATACGAATAAGTTGTTAACTGTCCTTTAGTTAAACTTAAGGTGCCTTTTATTTTCATAGCTGATAATATAGAAACTCCGCTTGAATTATTAATAGTCAGATTATACAGATACGTTATTCCAGCCCCCCACACACTCTGAGCTGCCCCTTGATTCATAACAATCGTACTGTTCGCATTTGCTGTTAATGTACCATTCGCTAGTATGTTTCCATATGCATTCAATGTTCCGCTTCCCGTTATAGTAACAACAGCACCTAAATCGATTACAACAGCTTTCGCATTTACAGCACCCGTTATAATTGGATAGTAGGATCTGCCAGCTGGTATTACAACATCTTGTGTTGAAGTAGGTACTGAATTTAATGACCAGTTAGCCGCCGTTAACCAATTCGTCTGATTCCCTGTTGCTCCTCCAACCCAGGTATTATTACAAGAACTTATATTAATCAGAACGCCTGAACTATATGTATAACAATACGGGTCTCCACCATTTTGCTTCGTTTTTACTACTATTCTATAAAATGTTGAAATAGTTGGAACAGCAGAATATGTACTTAACGTTGCTCCGGATATATCTGAAAAGTTGTCTCCAATCGATCTTGATTGCCATTGATATACAACAGAATTGTAACCTCCTACGTTATCAATTGTTGATGTAAAACTAATCGTAGCACCACTACACGCTGAAGTTGTATTTGGAGTCACCGTAGCTGTTTTTGAACATCCGGAACCTGAAAGATTTCTACCGTCACAACCATCGGGAACACCGGAACATGTTGGATTTAATACTCCAAAAATTGAACTGTTGTTAATACCAATCATATGGCCGGTAGTTGTAATATCTCCATTTCCTATAACAACTGCGGCAGAGTTCTGTCCATCATAATTTCCGGTAATTGCTAACAAACCATCAACGTTAATATTCCCTCCATTATTTGTATAATTCCCTGTAACATTAAAGTTAGATCCTGAATCAATGATAATAAGAGTACCTGCCTGATTGATTTGATTGGTAACGGTAAGTGTTGCACCACCATATACATGGATCGTACCGGCATTCAAGTTTATACCTCCTGCAAAGGAAACATTTGAATAAATATTTAACACAGAAGTTGAACTGGACATTCCCAACGAAAGCGGAATAGATGATCCGCTCGCTCCGGCATTAAAATTAAATGTGGTATTTGCTGCGATATTAACGTTCACATTCGTGAAATCCATTACATTGTTGATATTGATAATATCCCCATCAGCAGGTAGACCATTTGACCATTTAGTAACATCTCCCCAGGTACCAGAACCTATAGTAGAAGTTGTTTTGGCTTCAGCATTTTGAGCCTGTAATAAAAAACATAAAATTAGCCCTAAAATGACTGTTATAGAAAATACACTTTTTACATTTTTTAGAATATAAAAGTTAGAAAAGTTGTATGACAGCATAGTATGAAAGAGTTTAATAAATTTATGTTGGGAGTAGTAATTGATATAATCTTCTAATTATTAATACCCTAAAAATATAAACTATTAACTACATTAACCATTTAGTGGGCTACTTCCCTAAAAATTCTTCTAAAAACAATTTAAATTATTCAAATATTCATATTGCAATATTCAACTATATGAATACACAAGATAAATTAACATATGTTAACTAATGTAAGGATATTCCTCTTATTTGAATATTATATGTTCAAACACACTATATAACATCCCCAAAATTATCTGTTAGTGGTTGTGTTTTTTAAACCACTCAAATGTTTTCACCAAACCTTCTTCGATTTGAATCTCCGGTTTATAACCAATATGTTGCTGCGCTAAAGAAATGTTTGCCAAACTGTCTTTGATATCACCTTGTCTTGGCTCTGCATATATAGGTTTGATCGTTGACTGTGCACATCCTGCTAAAATTTCATACACCCTGTTTAATGATGTAGTTGAACCACATGCAACGTTGTAAAATTTATTAAATGCATCTTTATTATCTGTAGACAAGGCTTTAATATTCATTTGCAACACGTTGTCGATGTAGGTAAAATCACGGGTCTGCGTGCCGTCCCCAAAAATAGTTGGCTGTTCGCCTTTTAAAATTGCCGTAATAAATTGTGGAATCACAGCTGCATAAGCACCTTGTGCATTTTGTCTCGGACCAAATACGTTAAAATAACGCATGCCGATAAAACGAAATGGATACACATTACTGAATGCCCGTGCATACATCTCAATGCTGCGCTTGCTTGCCGCATAAGGCGACAATACATTTCCCAAACGATCTTCTTCTTTAGGTGATAAAGGATCGTCGCCATACACAGACGATGAAGATGCATACACTACCCGATCGATGCCGGATTCTTTTGCTGCATGAAACACATTCATGGAACCCAATACATTCACATTGTTACTGGTCATGGGATCTTTCAATGAGCGCGGTACAGAACCGAGTGCAGCCTGATGACTGATCACTTCAATATCTTTTACCGCCTTTAATACATCCTCGTAATTGCGAATATCGCCTTCCACAAATTCGTATTTCGGATGCTTTAAAAACTCATCTATGTTATGCTGGTATCCGGTAGAAAAATTATCCAATACACGAACCAGTTCTACATCTGATCTATTCAACAATGCCTCCGCTAAATTAGAACCTATAAAGCCCGCACCGCCTGTAATTAAAATTCGTTTCATATCATTTATGCATAAAGCGTAAAGATACTAGTTTCCAGTTACTAGGTGCTAGGTTCTAGAGAAAAAGTATGAAGTACAGCGTACTTAGTACAAAGACCCCGGAATTTACATTGTCATTTATTTTTCAACTTTGCGTTCTTTGCGAAAAAACTTTGAGGCCTTTGCGGTTAATTTTAGAAAAATATTTATTTATAAAACAGTAACTTGCACATTCTAATAACAATAATTTAACATGCATACTTCAGCAGACATAGAAGAATACAGAAAACTTTTTTGGGACGCATTTCACCGTCCGAAGTTTAAGACTACAAAGTATTCAGGCATGTGGGAAGAGCTTGAGCGTATAAACGACGTATTGGCCGGACCATTTTTTTCTATGTATGAAAACGGTCACATACAATATGTGTTTGACGACAACGAACGTTTCCCTAAAGTAAATTCTGTGGAAGATTTTAAAATTTGGGCAACATATTTAATCAATGTATATCACGATGAAGTAGAATCTATGGATAAGCCTGAAGGCGAAGACGAAAAATACGATTTACATGTATTACGCTTTCAGACTGAAACAAAAACCAAATTGATGGCGCTAATAATTAAAGTAGTCAGTGGTCAGTAAACAGTGGTCAGTGGTCAGTCAACATTCAGTAATTTTTTTTTTACCATTTCGATGAACATAAAAAGGGAGAGGCTTCAGATTAAACATCTGAAGCCTCTCCCTTTTTACTGACCACTGACAACTGTCAACTAACAAGTTCCATCACTGTTATCTCCGGTGCCATTCCTACTCTACCGGGGAAACCAATATATCCAAAGCCTCTGTTTACATATAAGTATTGCCCTTGCTTTTCATATAAGCCTGCCCATTGTTCGTACATCCATTGAACAGGACTCCATTTAAGTCCACCTTTCTCAATACCAAACTGCATACCGTGTGTATGTCCGGCAAACATAACATCAATGTCTTTGTATTTTTTTAGTACTTCAGCATCCCAATGACTTGGATCGTGCGATAACAAAAGCTTTACAGGCACCTGTTCTGTGCCTGGATATGCTTCCTGCATTTTTCCATATTTCGGAAAGTTTCCTTTCGCGCCCCAATTTTCAATACCTAAAATAGCTATTTCAGCGCCATCTTTTTTTAATATGCGATGTTCATTCATCAGAATATCCCAACCCATTTGTTTATGTATACCAATGAGCTTATTCAAATTTGCACGTTTCGCTTCCGGTGTTTCCCATGAAGCATAATCCCCGTAATCGTGATTACCCAAAGTTGAATAGACGCCTAGTGGTGCTTTCAGCTTTGCAAATACATCTATGTAATCATCCATTTCTGTAGCAACGTTATTCACCAGATCACCCGTAAAGAATATAATATCCGGTTTTTGTTTCATCGCAAGCGCAACGCCTCTTTCAACAGCAGCTTTATTATAAAAACTGCCTGAGTGAATATCCGATAGCTGTACAATCTTCAAGCCATTCCATGCTTTCGGCAAATTCTTTAGCACTACTTTTCTTCTGCGAACGGTATAATCATGTGCGCCAAAAAAGATTCCATAAGCCATCCCTGCAAGCGGAATAGCAGAAACAGCTAAGCCTACTTTCAATAAAAAATCTGAGCGTGAAATTGTTTTACCGGCAGCCTGAGCAGCAGAATTATTTTGAAACAAACTGTACACCCACTGTATAAGACGTTGAAAATCATCTATCAATAAGAAAAGAGTAAAAAATATTTTTGTCAGGAATAAGATAAAGGTTACAACCAGCGTTGCCGTTCTTAACCAGGCAGGCAAAATCGTATAAGCACCCGAAAACATCAGGAACAATGTAAGGATGGACCATGCAGTGAATCCCCAATAGACAAGATGAATGATTTTTCGGGTTGAAGGCTGCAACAGCTCTGTCAATGCTTTTACACCTGAAAACACGTACCAATCTATAAGCAAAAAAACGCCTAAGAGTATTAACACTAAATTTAAATTACCTCTCATAAATTCCTATTTATTCTCTGTAGACGCAAAGGTCTTCTAAATATTTTAACTCACCTTCTTTTTATGCTTTTTATTTTTAACAACTCACTTTACCGTGGTTGTGTCTTTTCGACCAACCACTAACTAGCTGGTGGTTGGTCGAAAAGACACAACCACGGCAACCATATTTTAACATCTCCTATTTTTTGTTTTTTATTTAACAATTTGAACACGATTCCTGCTAAAATAGAAGGTGGAAACTTACCGTACTTTTGTATATTTGTTAGATCTAGTTTTACGAAATTCACTGAGATAAATCCTCATTACAAATAACATTAACACATTATGAATACTCATACTCCCGCTAAAGATGGCTATTTTTTTCCTGCCGAATGGTATAAACACAAAGCTACGTGGTTGAGCTGGCCTCATAAAGAAGCTTCCTGGCCAGGAAAGCTCGACAGCATTTTCCCTCAGTATGCAAAATTCATTAAATTAATTTCTGAAGGAGAAGAAGTTCGGATCAATGTTACCAATGCAGCAATGGAATCTTTTGCAAGAGGTTTTATTGAAAAAGCAGGTGCAGATATGTCGAAGATCTTCTTTCATCATTTCCCTACCAATGATGCCTGGTGCAGGGATCACGGTCCGGCCTTCCTTATAAATCCGGATGCCGATATAAAAAAAATAATTGTTGACTGGGGCTATAATGCCTGGGGTGGTAAGTATCCTCCGTTTGATTTGGATGACGTTATTCCGACCAAGATCGCTGAAATGTATAACATTCCGGTTCATCATCCCGGCATTGTAATGGAAGGGGGCTCTGTTGAATTCAACGGGCGGGGAACAGTATTAACTTCTACTTCCTGCTTATTAAATACAAACCGTAATCCTAGTAAAAGCCGTGAACAGATCGAAGAATATCTGGAAGAATATTATGGCGTTGAAAATATCCTGTGGCTTGGAGAAGGTATTGTTGGTGATGATACCGATGGACACATTGACGACATCACACGTTTTGTAAATGAAGATACGGTTGTAACGGTTGTTGAAGAAAACAAAAGCGACGACAATTATTATATTCTAAAAGATAATTTAAAAGATCTGCATAAAATGCGTCTTGAAAATGGCAAGCAGTTAAACATTGTAGAATTACCCATGCCTTCTGCGGTCGTTTATGACGACCAACGCTTACCAGCGTCTTATGCGAATTTCTATATCAGCAACAACCATGTGATCGTACCTACGTTTAAGGATAAGAACGACGACATTGCATTGGAGACCCTACAACAGTTATTTACAGATAGAAAAGTTACCGGTTTAAATTCTACAGATATTATCTGGGGCTTGGGAAGCTTTCACTGTTTGAGTCAGCAGGAACCGATTTAAGTTTTAGGTTTAAAGTTTTAAGTATTAAGAAAGCTATAATAAGCTACTTCCAAAACTTGAAACGGAATTCTTAAAACTTATTACATAAAACTTATTACTTCCTTGAATAAATTTCTTTCAAAAATAATTGAGAACTCTGTTTTAAAAAACAAGTACGAATCAAAGGAATCTTATTCTTCTTTTGAAAAGGCCAAAGGGTTCCGCATTTTTAAAATTGACCTCAACAGAGTAATCAAAGACATTGTACTTATTTCACTGGGTATAACTTCTGCTGCAATCGGTTTGAAAAGTTTTTTATTGCCGACTCAATTTATTGATGGCGGTGCAACAGGCATTGCGTTGCTTTTAACAGAATTAACCAAGCTTGAATTATCCAGTTTACTTATTATTATAAATCTTCCTTTTGTTATTCTCGGTTACAATGTTGTAGGAAAAAAATTCGCTATCAAAACCGGAATAGCCATTTCTATTTTAGCTCTTGTTACACATTTCTTTACCTTTCCACCAATAACAAACGACAAGCTACTTGTAAGTGTTTTTGGCGGTTTCTTCTTAGGTGCGGGTATTGGATTCTCTGTGCGTGGAGGTGCTGTTATTGATGGTACAGAAGTTCTGGCTATTTATTTAAGCCGAAAATTTGGTGTTACGATGGGCGATGTTATCATCAGTTTTAATGTATTGATCTTTTCAGTTGCCGCTTATACGCTTTCTATTGAAACTGCATTGTATTCAATGATCACCTATTTAGCTGCATCCAAAACAATTGATTTTGTGATAGAAGGGATTGATGAATATATAGGTATAACCGTAATATCAGCACACAGCGAAGAGATCAGAGAAATGATCACAACAAACATGCATAAAGGTGTTACGGTATATAAAGGAAAAAGAGGTTTTGGTAAACACGGTCATGTAGATGATCTGGACATTATTTATACCATCATCACACGATTAGAGATTAGTAAGATCAATACTGAAATTGAAAAAATTGATCCGAATGCATTTGTAATCATGACAAATGTAAAAGATACGCGAGGCGGAATGGTTAAGAAAAGGCGACTAAAACATTGATTTTTATCGCATTATTTTTTAACTCACAGATATATTTTTATTTAATCCTATACCTATATGGACTTCTTTTGGATATACGACCTGCCAATGGTTCTATCTTTTTTAGGGTGCGTTATCCATTTCACCGGAAGCGTATCAACAGGTGTACGAGCAATTGATGAAGTCTATCCCGTAGGGATAAAATATCTGTAGAAAATCTATCTCACATAATTATTTCATGCACGGAGCTCCGTCTAGGAGCGACTAATAAATGCTTATAATATATCGTCCCGATGGGACTTGCACGTATTGGATCCGGTTTGATTTTTACTACAGATATTAATGTCCCTAACAGGACTAAAAAAACTAAAATGTATAGCCTGCAGACAATTCAAATGCATTGTCAAAATTGTTTGCCAGCTTACGCGTACTGAATAAAAATGAACCCATAAACCTCAGGTTCCCCTGTCCGATCGAGATCGATTTAAGACCAAATAAAACTGCTACTCCTCTTTTGTATCTCAGATTTACGCCGGTCTCAAACAGTTCATTTATCAAAAATACCGGCGCCAGCTGTACGTCATATTTTTCTTTTGACTGCAGCCGAACATAGGCATGCGTGGATAAGGCAACATGTGGACTTATGTACGTAGTATAGATCGCGTTTAAATTTATATAGGGTTTCAGTTCAAACTTTTGATTTACCGGAGCGATCGCCGAACCCGTCATTTGCTGATACGAAGCACCGATTTTAAGTTTCCTTCTTATATACCACATACCAATGTTCACATCAAAAGCAGTGGATGCACCGCCGCCACCTGCTTGAGAACCCAGAAAAGAATAATTAACCGCCCCTGCTGCTATACCACCTGAAAGAGAAGATCGAGCACCTAATCGTGTAGACCAGGAATAACGGGCATAGGCACGAGTACGTTTTATAAATGCTCCATCGTTGTATGCAATCACCAGGATTCCGATGCGACTGAATTGTGAACTTGCTTCATTGTGTTTTAAGCGCAGACTTCCATCTACATACAAGCGGTTCACCCCTTCGAATAAACCAACCAACGAACGATTACCGATAGAGACCTGAACCCTGTCTGAACTGTCGCTGCTGGCAGGATTCAATAAATAGTAATTTTGAAAAAACTGATCAAAAATAATGGGGTTATCATCACCCGTTTGAGCATGCGATTTGAATGCAAGATTCAATAAAAAGACCGTACTAAAACAGAAGAAAATATTTTTTCTCACTTTTTTGTCCTAAAATTCCTGTACAAGTTACTATATTTTTATAATTGTGTATTTTAAAATATAAAAAGTGTTTACCTTTTGAAAATGATATCGTAGTAATTTTAGTATAGTGAACGAAAAAGAAGCAATCATCATCGAAAGTATTCGAACGGGGGCGCAATCTGTTGCTCTTCAATACCTTTATGATGTCAGTTTGAAAAAAGTACGGCATTATATCACCAGTAATAACGGCAGTAAAGAAGATGCAAACGACATCTTTCAGGATACGGTGATCATTTTATTCAATCAGATCCGATCGGATAAATTTAATGCAGCCAGTTCTATCGATGCTTTTATGTATTCGGTAGCACGCAATCTGTGGATCGATAAAGTACGACGGGATAAAAAGATGACCCACTACGATTCACCGGATGAATTCGCTTCCTTATCAGACCATCAGAACATGCTTGACGATCTGATCAAAAAGGAGAAAAGCACAGCGATGAAAGAAGTGTTTGACAAACTGGATGAGAAGTGTCAAAAAATATTGTCGTATGTGATCTATGAAAAACGATCGATGAAAGAAATTGCTGAATTGATGGGCTACAACAGCGACGATGTTGCAAAGACCAACCATTACCGATGCAAAGGATATTTAACCAAATTAGTAAAGAGTGATCCATCACTCATTAAATTATTACGAAATTGAGACCAGAGTTAGAAACATATCACCTGATAGACTCCTACTTGAACGGCAAGTTGGAAGGTGAAGCTCTGCGCGCTTTTGAAGCTCAGGTTCATTCCGATCCTGCATTCGCTGAAGAAGTTTCCTTTCAACAATTAACCAACCAAGTTGTTGTTGGTGCTTCGTACGACAATCTGCGTACACAGATGACAAAGGATATTGACAAGATCGATACGGCTGACTCAATAAAGAAATGGTCGTTATACACCGTTGCTGCAGTTGTTTTAATAACCGGCTCTGCAGTTATCTATAGCTATACACGTAACGATTCAGTTACACCAAAACCAACAGATACAAAAGAGATTCTTTCAACGAGTCCATCTGCTGTATCTGCAACAGACAAAACAACTGAATCGCCTATCACACAGAATTCAAAACCATATACCGCTCAAAAAGAAATACAGGCTGCGAATCCTTCTGCTGCAAAAGAATCTGCAACCGTACAGACCGAACCGCAAACAACTGGTGCACCTGCAACACACATACAACAGCATACTCCTGCAGAGAAAACAACGCCGGATGTTAAATCAATACAGCCTGAAGAAAAAGCTACGCCTGCTAATCCATGTTTGACTACACAGATTTCCGCAGACATCAGTTCGAAACCTACGTGTACAAATGAAAGCACGGGAAGCATTCTTATTCCTCAGGTACGTGGTGGTGCAACCCCATATACACTTTCATTGGATCATACAGCGGCTAAAGCATTAAAAGAATCCTACTCCTATCTATCTGCAGGTACACATACCATTCTGATCACAGATAAAAATGGCTGTTCGAAAGAATTCCATGTTTCGATTACTGAAAAGAATTGTAAGAAAACGTCGTATGTATTTGCCCCTGAAAAAGGTGAAACCTGGAAGATTTCAGGAAACGACAATGCAGATTATACCATTACCATCCTGAATATGGCCGGAACGCAGGTATATAAATCTCAGATCATGAGCGGAGAATTTGAATGGCAGGGAATCGGTCAGCATGGAGAATATTTGTCAGCAGGTTTGTATATTTACCTNATCGAATACACAAACGGACAAAAAGAAAACGGACAAGTAACTATTGTCAGATAACGTGAAACAACTTACGCACATATTGAAACATTTACATTATAAGATCGCAAGCATTGTACTGCTTATGATAGCTGTTTCTATTCAAACAGTTGCTCAACCGTTTGTTACTCTTCCGGATGCCAACTTCAAAAATAGATTACAAAGCATCAACCCATCTCTTATTTCGGGGAATCAATTAAATATTGGTGTTGCACAAAATTTCACAGGTGATTTGCTTCTTAGCGGCGCGAACATATCTGATCTGACAGGACTTCAATATTTTTCTGCTACATACAAAATTGATGTGTCCGGTAATAATGTTACCAGCATACCAAATATCTCCACTACTTCAATAAAATACCTATATGCGTACAACAATCAATTAACGTCGTTGCCAAATCTTTCTGCATTGACAAATCTTATTGAGCTACAAGTACAAAATAATAAATTAACAAGCTTACCTGCATTAAACTCGCTTGGTTCGTTAAATACATTAATTGCAACAAACAATAAATTAACAAGCTTGCCTCCCATCAACAACCTGGTTGGTTTAAAAATATTAAATATTGGTATAAATCCATCCTTAGGCAGTTTACCTGATTTAAGTCCAAATTATAATCTGAATGAACTTCACTGCCATCAAACCGGCATCAGCACCATTCCGGGATTGGCAAACCTGCATCAATTGAAAAAACTATTCTGCTGGGGAAATTCCATTTCAGACCTTTCTGCTTTAGAAAACATTAACACACTGAATCTTTTATATGCATTCCAAAACAATCTGTCTGTATTGCCAACATTAACCAATAAGCCATTGTTCGCTTTAGAAATCGCTGACAATCAACTTACCTTCGAAGACTTATTGCCACTTTCTTCAATGGGCTTGTTCGACTTTTCTTACAGTCCGCAGGATAGTATTGGTGTGTATACAAAAGTACCTACACGTCTGTTGCATCCACTCTCTTTAAGCGTTACAGAAGATGCAGGTGTCACAGGCAGTACCTATACCTGGTATAAAAATGGTGTAGCTATTATCCCAACTACAACAACGAATCAAAAAACAATTACGACTGCAGCACAAACAACCGATGCAGGAATCTATTATGTTTCGATCACCAATACTGCTCTTCCGGCATTAACATTAACACATCGTATGTGGGATGTATCGGTTATTAGTTGTATAGATCTTATTTCCTATAGTTTCAGCATACCAATGAACGAATGCAGCAATGGTGCTACTGTTAATTCAACCGTAGTGCTTGAGGGAGGCGTTGCTCCGTATCAATATGTATTGACACCATTAAATTCACAACCTGCCTTATCCAGCTCTAACGGCGACTTTACACAGGTTGCGCCCGGACAATATACATACAGCATCAAAGATGCGAATGGTTGCGGCATAGATACGACAGCCGTGATACAAAAACCTGCAAAATGCGACCCTGTAATTACTCCAAATGGTGATCTGCAAATGAGTTCGTATTTTATTGAACAAACCGGCACGGCAAAAATTATTGATATCGAAGGCAAAACTATTCTGCAGCTAACTACACCTGCGGTGTGGTATGGCACACAAGCGGATGGCACATTGGCTGATGCCGGATATTATGTGATCGTTGTTAACAACAAAAAAGTAACGAACATTACGGTGATCCGATAAAAATAATCACACTTCTTATATTGTCAATCGTAAATAAAAAAACAGTCCCGCAAATTTGTGGGACTGTTTTTTTATTTTAATTTTTATCAGACAAATACGGACCACCTGTTTCACCCCAACCCCACTTTGGCATGGGTTCATTGGTGTGCATTGGATTATCTGTGAGCGTCGAATTAATAACTGCAAGTCTTGTTCCCCATTCAATATATCCTACAAAAGCGGAACGGAATTCCGGATCACTTTTAAGTCCGACTTCATCAGCAGTCTGTAAAAGTAAATGTACCCAACGCTGACGTTTTTCTTCGGTCAACATCTTACCGATGTGTTTGCCGATCATATGTGCATGACTTCCGCCATCTTCAGTCGTATATAATTTATCGCCACCGAAAACTTCTGCTACAAAGTGCGCCACATGTTTTACATGATCAGGCGACATATTTTTAAAAACTTCTCCCAATAAATCATCTTTTAAAACTTTGGTGTAAAATTTTGCAAATAAATTTTCAAATGTTGGCATGTCTCCTGCCCATTCGTATAATGTCGGAATATTCTTCATCTGTTTGAATGTGTATATTGGTCATTTAAATATAACCAATAAAAGATTCGAACTAAAACAAGGGCTCAAAGGATTGTTGCGACTTAACTTCAAACGCAAGTTTGTTCATTTGATTATACGTAGCTTTATAAAGAAAAACAGCCATACTTATTCTCTTAACACCACATTCTGCTAATGTTTCAAAAGATGAAAGCTTAGGTGTGCCCACAATATTCAAGGGTAGTGTTGTAGAGGACACAATTTGTTTGATTGTATCTGGATCAGATACAGCAGGTACAAACAATCCATTTGCTCCTGCATCCTGGTATAACTTTGCTCTTTTTATGGTAAGCTCAAGCGGAGAATCCATTTTTTGTAAAAAGCCATCTGTCCGTGCATTAATAAAAAGCTTCTGATTGTTTCTTTCAAGGTAATTTTTAACAGCAGCAAGTTTTTTTAAATATACCTCTTCTCCTTGCGCATCTTCTAAATTGATCCCAACAACACCCGCATCAATCAATCGCTGAATATTATCTGTTAATACATTCACATCATCTGTATATCCTCTTTCCAGATCAACAGACACCGGAATTTTTGTGGACGCAGTAATTCTTTTCACAATGTAAAGCAGTTCGCCGAAAGGCATCTTTTCTCCATCCTCATAACCCATAGAATTTGAGATGGCACCACTGGATGTAACAATCGCATCAAATCCATTCTGTTCAATTACCTGAGCACTCTTAGCATTCCAGGCATTGGCAAGTACAAAAGGTTTTTCAGAATGGTGCAACTGATAAAATTTTTCGTAGTTATTCATAATGTATCTATTTTACACGCCGTGTATTCGAGTTTAGTTCCGATTATTTTTTTTATAAAATCGAAAATAGCAGCGATATTAAATGATCGGTTTAAGACGGCGTTCCAGTTCCTGTTTCACAATAGGATTTCAGGCTGTTCATAAAACGCGCCCAGGCGTAATTGCATTCAGCATACGTATCTGTTGAAGCTTCCCATCCGGCATGTGTAAAGCGAAGAATTGTTTTTCCGTCTTTTTCTTCCAGATCAAATGTGAGCCTAGTACCTACCCACTCATCAATTGAAACAATGACTTTCCAGTCAACGAATTCATTTTTCACAAGTTCAGTTACAAGCATTTCGTTTCTGAGTGTGCCAAAAATAAAAACATTTACAGAACCGATTTCCGGCTTTGCTTCAGTTGCTTTTGCCCACCAGCTTTCTAAGCCCTGCTGTGTAGTAACGGCATCGTAAACAACCTCAGGCGATGTCTTTATGACCAGTTTGTGTTTTATATCAACCATAGTTTTATAGATCTATTAAATACATCCAGTCCGTTTATAGATTTTAATTCAGGTCTGAAATGTTCTCATAAAATATATGATACAAATGTATCGACTCAGTACTACTTTAAAAGGGTGCTAAATAGACAATACAAGGGGTTGATATAGACAACATGAATCGCTATCGTTTGCAAAACCGAACATCTGTATATAATCGCTGTATTATAACATGGATTACAAATCCTTTTTATCGGGCTTCGGAATTACAAATTCCGAAGAGCCGCGAAGATAATTGGGCCAATTAATTTTCTTCAAACGTTTTATCAAAATCTCTGAGTCTTTTGTGATCTGCAGAACTATTTGACGCCTCATACTCTGCCCATAGCATTATATCTCTTGGGTCAACGGTTGCAACTTTTATATATTTATGCAATGCGTCTATATTTCCCTTAGCTAAAAAAATAATGCAGCGAATAATTCTATCTGAATTGAGATCGTCTGTTTTTTCAATTGCACTTCTAAGGATTTCAAATGCATTGTTGAAATCTTCTCCAAAGTCTGCATGTATCCTCGCTGTTATGTCTTCTTTGAATCTCATTTGTTACAGATACTCATCATGGGTTGTGTACCACCAATTTCATCTACAGATTAAAACGTATGTTCTACAGATCATCCGCAGGTACTATAAAAATTGCCGCACAATAAATTCGTTTTTATATACCCTTCCAATGTTTCTCCCTCGGAGGTATATCGGATCTTCGTCCACTCACCACAGCATTTTAAAATAGTTACCTTAGTCTCTTCTCTTATGATACCCGACAATTTGGAATCCACTGTCGGTTGCTGATATACCTGATATAATGCACCGGAATAATTTGTTGTATGAGCAGCCGTGTAGGAAGACAGGATCCACCCTATAACTGGTTCATCCGGTGCCAGCATCTTTACTTTTAGCCAATCCCCTTTATTTTCCAATATTTCAAACATGACAGCATATTCTTTCTTAGGGTTGTTCTTGATCGTTTTAATAACCTTCCCCTGCGGCGCATCTTTAAGACCTACCTCGGTATCAATACCCAACCAAGCCCATTTCAGCGAACATTTACAGTCATCGTCAACTGTGTGATTGCTTAAAAGAAATATGGATGTAAGCAACGTAAGAATAAAATGTGTCATTGTATGTGTTGTTTAGGTACTGTTATAACTACGACGATACGAATATACTGCTTCTGAAGAGCTTAAAACCTTTCACTTCTTTTATTTATTCTAATTCTTTCCAACAAACCTTTATTTCCCGATCTATTTGTTCTTCTAGTTTTGGCAATTCATTCATAACCCAATCCCGACTTTCTTGAGTCAAATAATTTTCATCCTGAGAAAGTTTATAGTTCATCGCTCCGGTAATCATTGCAATCATGCCTTTCGTTTCCGTTGTACCATTTGCAAAGTTCGGGCCGATTACATATTTCAATAAATCGGATTCGTATTGGGGTTTATAATAGAGAATATAACTAACCAGCGGAAAATAGAAATAAAAATAATCATTCGTATTGGAAGAATAGTTGATGTTATGAAGCTCTTTAATTAGAAGATCGCTTTGAGCATCTAATGTATTGGCATTTAATTCTTTTAATAACCCATACGTCTTTTTAGCAGATGGAACTCGTGTCCCTATTTGTTTTAGATCAGCAAATGCTTTTTCAAATTCTGGATTATTATTCATTTTCACTGTTTCTTTTTATTTCCCCCAATTATTGATCAATTCTTCCAGCGTTCCATTATACACATCATAATCCATATAGCAGTCTATACCTTCAGCCTTATAATAACATGGTTTGGTTGCACCTTTACAACAATTGATCTCACAACTGAATTGCCATAGAGAATAGCTTGCCCACATCTTCTCTTTTTTGAAAACATGCGCAATACTTCCATCTGCGGGCAATGCGATCAGCCAGAGTTTACACAGCTTAAATGTTTCCCAGTATTCCGAATTGATAAGCTTGTCAATATTATTTAAACCACAATAGATATGCGGATAGCGGCCTGTTTGTTCAAAAATCCGTTTTACAAACAAATACGAATTATAGGGGGAAATAAATTGCTTCGTTTTTTTATGCTGTTCAAAATCCAATGCAATAAACTCTTTCTTCCAGGCTGAATCGCCAATCATTTTTAAATACGCGTCTGCTTGTTTCGTTCCGTTTGTATCATACTTTGGAAGCCAATAAGAACCGAACAACAAATTGTTGTCATAAGCTTCCTTTCGTCTTTTATTGAATGAAGCTTCACTCTCTTCGGACATCTTATGAATAATAGCTTTTATTCTACTATCTTTTTTTACATGCTGTATATCATACTCATTGCCTTCATAGACATCAAGTATGATTGGACGCGTGGTATCAAGCCAGGGTTTGACAAATTCAGTTTGGGACCAACAGTTTATTCTACTGACGAAAAAAAATAAAAGTAAGAAGTGCGGTTTCATATTCTTAATTGTCTGAATTATGATTCTTGTGATTTAGATGATTATCATGATAGATTATATTACAGAGCTTGCCTTTATTGCTCCGGTCCCATCCCGTCTCCAAAAATTAACCACAAACTAATATTATAAAATGCGGCTAATATTATTAACGTTAACACGACCCCTACAATCATCTTAATAATTTTATTGGCATCTGATAAGTGCCAAACCAAGGGGATTATTATGAATGGTGTTAACATAGCAAACCATAATATTCCACCTAATATATTCATTCCAGTTATGCCTATGTGAGTATTATAAAAATTCGTCGGACCACAAAAAAGTGGTCTGACGAATGAGGTTTAACAAGCGGCAATAAAAGTCGCCTGAAAACAATATTAATAAATAGGAATTACCCTTTAATCACAATCTTCGCAAACGTTTTACTCGCATCAAAACGAATGAAGTTGTTGTCCGGATTGATCACATCGATGTGTACCGCTTCGCCGTCTACTTCAACGCTTTTTGGTTTGAAGCCTAAGCCGTGAATGGTTAATTCATAACTGTTGTATACCGGACTGTATGCTCCTTCAATAGCTTGCGTGATCGTAAATGTTTTCTTATCTGATGATGTAACAAATGTTTTGTATGCGCTTACACCTTCTGTGTATTCGTAGCCATCGCCTTTGTCTTCGTAGAGATTGCTTGTATGTTCTGCTGCATCCACATATACATGCAGGAACAATTGATCGGGATCAAACTCTCCTACATACTGCATGATTGGTGCCATCGGGATTACTGCACCTGCTTTTACAAACAATGGAATCCGATCCAATGCTGCTTCGGCCCATACTTCCTGGTTTCCATCATACACCTGATCATCCCAATAGTAATACCACTTACCTTCCGGCAAATACAACCAGCGACCGTCTACTTTTTCTGCAAGGATCGGGCATACCAATAAATTATCACCCATGCAGAATTCATCCTGTCTGTTGTAGGTCTCAGAATCTTCCTGCGCTACAAACGGCAGCGGACGTAGCGTAGGCATTCCTGTTGCTACGTGCTGGTAAAATGTTGTATAAATGTATGGCAACAATTGATAACGCAATTCAATAAATTTCTTTGTCAGCAATTCATACTCCACGCCAAAGGACCATGGTTCCTGATCTCCGTGATCACCGGAAGAGTGTACTCTGCAGAACATGTGAAAGATTCCCAACTGAATCCAGCGCACAAACAATTCTCCGGATGGAGAACCGATGAATCCACCGATATCCGAACCGCAATACGAAACGCCCGATACACTCAAGCGTTGACATTGATTGTTCGCAATGGATAAGTGTTCCCAAGACGCAACGTTGTCGCCCGTCCACGCAGACGAATATTTTTGCAAGCCCGAATAACCGGAACGTGTGATCACAAACGGACGTTTATTATCGTCAAATCGTTTCACACCTTCATACGTTGCGCGCGCCATCTGCATGCCATACACGTTGTGTGCTTTTCTATGAGAGCATGGATCGCCGTCGTAGTCGTGACGCACATCATCCGGGAATGTTTCGATTTCAAATACTGCCGGCTCGTTCATGTCGTTCCATACCCCACGCACACCTGTATCCATTAAGTCGCCAAATAAACCTGCCCACCATTCACGTACTTCTGCACGTGTAAAGTCCGGAAAGTTGCATTCGCCCGGCCATACAGATCCCTTCATCAACGGGCCATCCATACGTTTACAGAAATAGCCTTTCTCTAAACCTTCTTTGTATACCCAATAGTTCGGATCAATCTTAATACCCGGATCGATGATCACAACGGTTTTGAAGCCTTGCTTCTCTAAATCCGCGATCATTTTTTTCGGCGTGGGAAAATGTTCCGGATGCCAGGTAAAGCATCTGAAGCCATCCATGTAATCGATGTCTAAATAAAATGCATCGCATGGAATTTTACGTGTTCTGAATTCGCTTGTAATTTCACGTACTTGTTTTTCCGGATAATAACTCCACTTGCATTGATGAAAGCCCAGCGCCCATAATGGCGGAAGCTCCGGCTTACCGGTCATGTTTGTGTAGGTTTCAACAACCGACAATAACTCCGGACCATAAATGAAATAATAATTCATTTCACCGCCTTGTGCCCAAAACGATGTTGCGTTCTTACGTTCGAAACCAAAATCAAAATACGTACGGAAGGAGTTATCAAAGAAAATACCGTAGGCTACTTTGCGATGCAAGCCAATAAAGAATGGAATGTTTTTATATAATGGGTCAGAGTCTTTGCCATAGGCATAGGTATCTTTTCCCCAGTTCTCAAAACGCTTTTCACGAATATCGGTATCGGTTGACTTATCGCCTAAGCCATAGAAATGCTCGCTTGGCTGACCTTTGCGCGTATTGAAAACAATTTCGCCGCCGTGCTTTTTATGTTCTTCCCAGTGGAAACCTTTTTCGTCTTCAGAAATTACCAATCCTTTTTTATCCAGAATTTTTATGAGCATGCGCACCTTCTGAATTTCAATATCGATCTTGGATGTTTTGATGGTAAAGTATTCTTCCTCTTCGCTGATCTCCAATTGCTGGATCGTTCCCTGATATGTATACGCATGTGAATAGGAGAAATCTCTGGCGAACTGACCCAATGCTGCAAACCTAAATCGTACAACTACATCTGAAAATACTTTTACCTCCAGCACCGTTTGTTGTCCATAAAAATAAAACCGATTATCAATCTTCTCCCATCTTTCTACCACTCCCGCATCCTGTTGAGAGGACTGCTTGTCGTGGTTAATATTCATGTAACTTTCCATACGATACTTATTTCTAAAACATGCGTCTATTTCTATTCCCTAAAATAGGATAAAAAAAAGGCTATTGCGAAGCAAATAATTGCATTTTTCTTACAATCGCAGACGAATGTTTCAAGAACTTTATAGAATCCGTTAGTTTTTGGAAGTTTAACGCATATTGATAGGTTTTTAGCTCTGTCCAATGTATTTTTAAGTATTAGAATACATTTTGCTTTGGAGTTCTTTTGGGGTTGCTATGAAAAAAACAAAGGTTTTGATGTTGGGTTGGGAATTTCCTCCTATAATTAACGGAGGTCTGGGCGTTGCCTGCCTCGGGTTAAGTAAAGCCTTATCAAAACACGTAGAACTGACCCTGATCCTGCCTAAAAGCGATCCGAATATCGCACTCAAACAGGTTGATATTATTGGATTAAATCAACAAGAACGGATTCGCATCCGGGAAGATTTTCAGACCGATTTTTATGCAGAACTTGAAAATGTATACACACTTCCTGCAAACATTGCTCCCTATCAAACAATTGCTGAACCTGTAACAGAAACGAAGCAGGTTAAAAAATCCAAGACTAAAAAAGTTACACGTTCTGAATTCTATAAACCCTTTCAGATTGATCATTTATACGGCGACGATACCATACAAAAAGTAATTGAGTATGCATCTGTAAGTGCCGACATGTGCATGGAATGGGACTTCGATGTTATCCATTGTCACGACTGGATGACCATGCTTGCGGGCGTTGAGATCAAACAACGTACAGGCAAACCCTTAGTATTGCATATACACTCGCTTGAGTATGACCGTAACCAGGGCAATTCAAACAACTGGGTGTATCAGGTTGAAAAGCACGCGATGGAAATGGCAGATGCTATCTTACCTGTAAGTAATTACACAGGCAACATTGCCGTGCAGCATTACGGAATCAATCCCCGTAAGATTCATTCGGTACACAACGGTGTTGAAAAAATAACATCGTATAAAGTTGAAAAGCCTTTCCCTGAAAAAATAGTTTTATTTATCGGTCGGGTCACGCATCAAAAAGGCCCGGAGTATTTTATTGAAGTCGCTTCAAAAGTATTAAAAGAATATCCTCTTGCACGTTTTGTTGTTGCAGGTACAGGAGATAAATTAAAAGAACTGATCGAAACAGGTGCACATAAGCATTTAGGCTTAAACATTCATTTCACCGGTTTCTTAAGCAAAGAAAAAATTCACGATCTGCTTGCTATGGCCGATGTATACTGCATGCCTTCGGTATCTGAACCTTTTGGTTTATCCGCATTGGAAGCAGCACAGTTTGGTGTTCCCTGTGTGGTATCAAAACAATCGGGTGTATCGGAAGTATTGATCGGCGCATTAAAAGTAGATTTCTGGGACGTAGATAAAATGGCGCATTATATTTTAATGCTGTTAAAAGATCCTGCCTTTGCAAAAACGATTTCAGACAATGCACATTTCGATCTGGAACATTGCACGTGGGAACATGCAGCGGTAGAAATTCAGGAAGTCTATAACGAACTTTTAGCTTAGAGATATGCGTTCTGTTACGCTGTGTTTTCAGGTACACCAGCCTTTTCGAATCAAACCTTATACATTTTTTGATATTGGTAAAAATCATTTCTACGAAGACGAAGGGCACAATCAATTAGTTGTTGACCGTGTTGCTGACAACTGTTATCTGCCAACAAATAAAATTCTTCTTCAGCAAATAAAGAAACACAAAGGCTTATTTCGTGTTGCCTTTTCCATCAGCGGCATTACGGTCGAGCAGTTCAAATTATATAGACCGGATGTTATTGATTCGTTCATCGAATTAGCAAAGACGGATTGTGTAGAGTTTCTTGCCGAAACATACAATCATAGTTTAAGCAGCATCTTTTCTAAAAAATCGTTTATTGAACAGGTGGATGCGCAGCGCAAATTAATCCGTGCAACGTTTGGTTATCAAACGGAAGTATTCCGCAATACAGAACTCATACACAACAACGAAATTGCCGCGACAGTTAAAGAACTTGGCTTAAAAGGAATGATCACGGAAGGCATTCCGAAGCTGCTGGGCTCGATGAGTACGAACAAAGTATATAGTCCGGCACATACCTCCTTCCCTGTTATCCTTCGAAACTGCATTTTATCTGACGACCTTGCCTTTCGCTTTTCCGATAAAAACTGGAAAGGATATCCGCTAACGGTCGAAAAATATGCTTCCTGGATCAAACGTTCGCTGAAAAAGAATGAAAATGCGACTATTTATGTCGACTATGAAACATTTGGTGAGCATCAGAAGAAGAATAGCGGTATCTTTACATTCCTGCGTAAACTGCCGGGTGTGTTGATTGATGACTATGGACTCGAATTTATGAATCCTTCCGAAGTGATCGACACGATGGAAATTCACGATGTGTACGATGCCCACGAAACGATTTCCTGGGCAGATGTTGAAAAAGATCTTTCGGCCTGGTATTTAAATAGCATGCAGAAAGAAGCAATAGAAAAGATTTATAGTCTGGAACCATTGATCCGGAAAATGCAGATCCGAAAGCATACCGATAAATGGAACAAACTTCAGACCTCGGATCATTTCTATTATATGAGCACGAAAGGAATGAGCGACGGCGAAGTGCATTCCTACTTCAGTCCGTTTAACAGTCCGCACGATGCATACATTCATTACATGAATGTGGTAGCGGACTTTGAGCTGGAGATACGGAAGAAGAAACTCTTCAAGTAAAGCAAAAGGCTTAATGCCTAATGCTTGCGCCAGTGTAAAACAATTAAAAAACGTTGGCTAAAGCCAACGGCAATGAAAACGAATTCATACTTTAAAATGACAAAGACTTTGCTTTCATTGCTGTCACATTTATGTGACAGATTTAATTAAATGAATACTGTAGTCAAAGACTACAAAAATAAACGGCACCAGTCCCGCTATCGCTAAGACTGGCGCCAGAGCAGCAGAGAATAATCAAACAAGTGGTTGGCCGAAAAGGCACAACCACGGCGCAATAAAAATTACATTCATTACAACAAATAAACAATACTGACTACTGACCACTGTTTACTGATCTTTCCTAGCGCTAGTCTTAGCGCAGCGGGACTAGTGCTTAACATTCGGCAGTCTTTGACTGCATATATTATTAAAAACAAAACGTAGTCAAAGACTACAAAATAAACGGCACCAGTCCCGCTATCGCTAAGACTGGCGCCAGAGCTACTGACAACTGAATACTGACCACTGTTTACTAATTATGAATATCCTTTCCATTGACAATCTTTCTAAAACATTTACAGATAAAAAACTTATTGATAGCGTTACGCTTGGCTTAAGTAAGGGTGAAAAAGTTGCCATCGTTGGTAGAAACGGCGCAGGCAAATCAACTCTGCTTAAAATCGTGATGGGCATTGAGCATGCAGATGCGGGTGTGATTGCCATTCATAAAAGTGCTACGGTTGGATATTTAGAACAGGATCCGATTTTACCTACGGGCAAAAAAATTATAGAAGTTGCGCTTGAAAGTCGTAAAGATATTTGCGACGCGATCATGCTCTACGAAAAATCTATGGAGACGCTTGACAGCGACGACATGGAAAAAGCCATCACGATGATGGATGCCTTACAGGCGTGGGAGTTTGAAGACAAAGCAAAACGCATTCTTTCAAAATTAGGTTTACAGGATTCAAATCTGGAAGTGCAAAATCTTTCGGGCGGACAACAACGTCGTGTTGCATTAGCACGTGTATTGTTACAGGAACCGGATGTATTGTTGATGGATGAGCCTACCAACCATTTGGATCTGGACATGATCGAATGGCTGGAAGAATTATTGAAAGCTTCACAACAGACATTATTATTTATTACCCACGATAGATATTTCTTAGATGAAGTAGCGAATGGAATTCTTGAATTGGAAGGTGGTAAAATTCAAATGTACCGCACCAAGTATCCGGAATATTTAGATCGCAAAGCGGAAGAGGAATTGATCCGTACAGCATCCTTAGAAAAAGTAACGAACACCTTGCGCAAGGAAGCTGAATGGATGCGTCGTCAGCCAAAGGCGCGTGGCACAAAAGCAAAATACAGAATCGAAGCATTTCACTCGATGGAAGGCAACAGAGATCAATTGAAAGAAGCCGGACAAGGTGATGTACAATTGGATTTCAGCAGCCGAAGAATGGGAAATAAGATCCTTGAGCTGCATCATGTAAACAAAGCATTCGGCGAGAAAAAAATTCTTACTGATTTCAATTACATTTTTAGAAAAAATGAAAAGCTTGGGATCATTGGTAAAAACGGCAGCGGTAAAACAACTTTGCTGCAGCTGATCAACCGTGCGATACAGCCCGACTCCGGAGAGATCATTACAGGTGAAACCATTCACTTAGGTTATTATACGCAGAAAGGCTTAACATTTAAACCAAGACAAAAAGTAATTGAACTGGTAACAGAAATTGCAGAACAGTTCCAGACCGGTAACGGCGAAGACTTAACGGCATCCATGCTGTTGAAACGTTTCCTGTTTGAACCTTCCCGTCAATATGAATTTATTGAAAAGTTAAGTGGTGGTGAGAAAAAACGTTTGCACTTGCTTACCATCTTAGTTCGTCAGCCGAACTTCTTAATCTTAGATGAGCCTACCAACGATATGGATCTTTCTACATTAAGTGTATTGGAAGATTATTTAGAGAACTACAAAGGCTGTCTGATCATCGTTTCTCACGATCGTTACTTCATGGATAAGTTGGTTGATCACTTGCTGATTTTTGAGGGCGAAGGTGTCATGCGTGAATACAATGGCAACTATACCGATTACCGTTACGAAGTGGAAGAAGCGATTGAAACGTCGCGCAAGCCTGAAGTAAAAGAGGCGGCGAAAGTAGCGGCGCAGAAAGAATCGAAGCTATCTACCAAGCGTTCTTTCAAAGAACAAAAGGAGTTTGAAGATCTTGAAAAAGAAATCGAAGCGAGTGAAGCAAAGAAAACCGAATTGATCGAAAAGCTTTCTACACCGGATTCAGGAGCAAACATTGCACAATGGTCGAAGGAACTGGAACAGTTGGAGAATCAATTAGAGAATAAAACGCTAAGATGGCTGGAGTTGTCTGAGAAGAATTAATTAGGTTTTAAGTAATACGTTTTAAGTTTTAAGATAGAAGGCCGGTTGAGAGACTGGCCTTTTGTTATTTATTGTCAATTCGTCGGACCACAAAAAAGTGGTCTGACGAATGAGAAATTTTTAAGAAAGGCTGATTTAAAGACCGGCCTTTTGTTTTAGGTTTATTTTAACCGCAATGAGCGCTAATTATTCGTTTTAATACCACCTAAAAGTTTCTCAAAACACCTTTAAAATACTTATTTTCAAATAAATACACCTCACTATACTTATTTAGACTAATAATAAATAAGTATAGGTATTCAGTACATTTCTTGTTATTTTTACATAAGAAAACGATCCAAATCATCATGACGAACCATTTTAATGCCCAAATGACAGAATTATACAAAACAAGCAAAGGAACTACTTTCCAATGCGATGTTACAGACCGTATCTGTTTGCAATTTGGCGATATCAGTGCTTCGTTTAAGATCAAAGATTTTTTTATTTTCCGTCGTACTGTTAAGACAATAAACATTCACGAAATGATTTTTAACCTTTCAGATGATTACGATTTTGAATGGATCGAGTCGCCTAAAAGCGGAATTGCACAAAAGCTTACGTTGTGTGAAATCGTTCAGCTTCGTGACTTATTGGACGGTACAAAATTCTCTTTAGAACTTAATTCTGTTCTGCACGAAACGCTTGGCACACTTGTAATACGCTAGTTTCTAATTTAGATTTGTTACAAATTCCTGTTGGTTATCAGCAATATTGAACTTAAAATCAATATTGTTAGTATACTTGTATATACAATACAATCAGTGTTGAATTTTAACTTAGAACTAAGATGAAAGATTTAGTTAGACTTCGTACTTCTTTAAAAGAAGAGATCGAAATTATCTTGAACGCACAGTGTAAAATGGAAGCCGAAGCTTCAAATAAATATTTGGCTATGGCTTCATGGCTTGAAAGAAATGGCTACAAACAATCTTCTGACTATCTATACGGACAAGCAGAAGAAGAACGTACACATTTCCTTAAGATCTTCAAATACATCAACGATGTAGGCGGAACAGCGATCACTCCTGTTATTGGTGAAGTAACACAGGAATACAGCGATCTGAAAAGCGTATTTGAAACAGCGTTGCAAAGTGAAATTGCTGTATCTCTTTCGATCAACAAGATCGTAGCGAAATGCCGCGAAGTAAGCGATTTTGCTACAGAAGAATTCATCATGTGGTTTGTAAAAGAACAACGTGAAGAAGAAGAAAATGCAAGAAGAGCATTAGAATTATTCGAAGTTATTGATGTAAATAGTTCTGCGGGTAAATTCTTACTTGATAAAGAGATCGCTAAGATCGGTGGTAAAGAATAAGCCACGACTCTGATAAAAAATTAAAAATCCCGTTACGCTAATTAGTGTGACGGGATTTTTTATGTACCATGATTGCTCTCGGATTATTGGTCTGACCACTCGAGTACATTAAATCAATAGATTTGAGCGAATCTAAGTGGTCTGACCAATTGTTTGCTTGCTCAGTGGTCTGACCAATCAGAACCAAGCATTTCTATAACAGCAGATCCTTTACAATTTTTTCAGCATCCTCAATCGTCACATCCGAATGCCATTGATTCGTTGGCTGTACAAACATCACAGGTGCATGTTTGCAACGATCGGAACATTCCATTTTAAAGATCTCTATTCTGTCTTTTGCGTGATGTTCTTTAATGGCATCTTTAATGTATCTACGCACTTCCTTATGTCGCCCGCATTTGCTGCCATCGCACATAAAAATAGATTTTTCGGGAAAGTGTATAGACATAGCTAAAGGTTTTTATCTTTTTAATTGTTATCGTTTTGTTAGAGAACTACAATTCGTCGGACCACAAAAAAAGTGGTCTGACGAAAGATCTTTATCAAACGCCTTGGTGTGCAGTCTTACCATGCGGAGTCGGCACACCATTTTCATCCAGACTTACCATTGTTATTTTAGC
Organism: Cytophaga aurantiaca DSM 3654; assembly: GCF_000379725.1. Classification (GTDB taxonomy): domain Bacteria; phylum Bacteroidota; class Bacteroidia; order Cytophagales; family Cytophagaceae; genus Cytophaga; species Cytophaga aurantiaca. The sequence continues at coordinate 224,407 of NZ_KB903662.1, read as the reverse complement.
AATCGAAAGAATAATTTCCTTTGTCATGATGTTTCGTGCTTCACAGGTCAGCGTAATAGATGTTCTTCCGAATTTTACAATATCAATTCCGATCTCGATAATATCGCCTTGCTTCGCCGAACTTTTGAAATCAATTTCAGATAAGAACTTTGTAACAATCCGCGGATTGTTTAATTCAACAATAGCAAACAAGGCTAATTCTTCATCGATCCAGGCTAACAATTTACCACCGAACAAACTTCCGTTGGGATTCAGATCTTCGGGCTTCACCCATTGTCTTGTATTGAAAATCATATATATTTTTTAATGAAGATATTCAATTCCCTTGGATTTTAATACTCTTTGAGCAGGTTATTGTAAGTGGTTTGCAGTTTACGCCAACCACCACACCAATAATCGAAAAGTATAAAGTACTATCCCCTCTTACTTTACTACAAAGCTATCTGTAAATACATTCATAAAAACATAGGAATGATGATACGAACGTTGTGTAAATAATCCTTTGACTTTATATGTACCGGTTTCTGCAGGAGTAAATGCAATCGTATATAAAAAACCTTTTTTATTGATTACAGGCTTTATTTCTACCGGTACATCATTCCTGAATACAGTAATCTGACAATCGTCGTTTGTATAGGTCTCATTATGATCATACCTATCAGGCACTACTGTAAATTCATACGATTGCCCTGCGGAAACAGTATCTGTTGTTTTAATCACATGAGGTGCCGGGAATCCCCAATGGCAGGATCCCGAAACTTTGATCAACTCGTCATTTAACGCTTTCTTTTCAAGAATTAAATACACATTTATAAGCTTCTGAAAAATAAGCGAATCGTTTTTCTCTTCTAATGCCTTTTGATAAAAATTCAATAATGCGAGTGTATTCTTATCTTCATTAGCAGCCAGTTGTACAATTGGTTTTATATTCTCCATTAATACATCAACACGCTTCATCGAATCAATATATTTATTCCGAACATTTGTAATATGCTGCACATGATCAAGAATCGCAACTTCTATTGGACGTCTGCCATTATCTACTATCTCCTTTTCAATACGAATCACAATCCGATCATTTTCATATAACGATTGAGCCGTCATTTCCCGCTGAAATGTCAGCTCCATATTGTATTCTTTTTTATCCGTGCAGGAAAAAAGTATTGTACTCACTATAAGTAAAAATAAAGCAAAATTAATTTTCCGATTTACAATTAAGTATTTTGACATACCACGTATCGTTTAGTAGATTGATACCACAATAATGAAAATTACACCAAAAGATACAGATTATATGAAAAATAAATCACGAAGGCTGCAAGGAAAATTGCCTAAAAACCTATCTATCCATTAAAAAGATTATTGATTTTTTAATGTAACTTTTTCGAACCTCGCCATTATGTACCAAACACATTGTATGAAAAACGCTTACTTTATCCTCCTTTCCTTGATTTGCATCTCTGCAACATCTTCTGAAAAGCAAATTATTGAATGGCAGAATCTCGAAACCGGTCTGGATTATACATCGATGGAAGCTCCTGTAAAATCGATTTGTGCGGATTCAAGAATTGATGTATTAAAAATTAATCCGAAGTATTTTGCTTTTGAACTTCAATGCATGGAGCAGAAAAAAACCGGAAATAAAAAGATAGATCAGATCTGTAAAGAGAATAATCTAATCGCAGCAGTGAATGCCGGTATGTTTAAGCTGGAAGGGAATTTCCAAACCGGTACAGGCTATATGAAAAACGGAAGTTATATCAATAACCCATCATTAAATTCAAGTTATAAAACCGCTTTTGCATTCAACTCTAAAGATACATCCAAACCCAAAGCAACACTTATAGATCTAACATGTGAAGATTGGGCTGCTGCAAAAAGCAACTACACTTCATTCAGTCAGGGAATACGTATGGTAAACTGTGAAGGCAAAGCTACGTGGCAGGCTTCTGAAAAGAAATGGAGCATGGTTCTTTTGGGAGAAGATGTTTCAGGAAATATTTTATTTATCTTCTGCCGTTCACCCTATAAAGTATTAGATTATACAAACATGCTTTTACATTCGGACTTACATATCAAGCGTTTGATGTACCTGGAAGGTGGACCTGAAGCATCGTTCTATTTAAATCATCCAAAAAAAATGGTTCAGAAAATGGGAAGCTATGAAACAGGTTTTAATGAAAACGACAACAACACTGTATACTGGGAAATACCTAATGTGATTGGAATTAAACGAAAGTAACAAACTTGATTCTGCTTCATAAAAATTTAAACTCTATTTATTGAATCAGCTGTTTCAACGTGCTGCCATCCGTTCATGGATCAGATGATCAAGATATGCTTGTCCATTGGGACCAACATGTTTGGTAACAAGTAAACGTTCATCATTTGTATGAAGATATAATTCATAATTGGGATGATTAATAGTCGTACTTCCTGTCCTGGAACCTTGATAGCTAGAACCGGCTATAACAATTTTTTCTGTACGTATAATATCCTTATATCTCACACGACAGGTTTCTATTTGATACATCCCTTCAATAACAATAAATTCTTCTTTAGTAAAAATGAATTTTGTCCTGTCTTTGTAATGATACACACACCAATAAATTACTGCAGCCAACAAAATGAATGTAATAAGAAAAAGGATATTCATATTTAAAGCCAGAAGTACTGTAGCTATAAACAAAGGTGCAGCACAAACAATAATTAAAAAGGATAAAAAATTACCGTCATAGTTATTCAGAATAACATGCACGCTTTTATCTGCAGTAATAAATACCTTAAAATCTTTAGGAAGCTTCATATATTATTGATTGATTAAACTTTAATATCACGCACCAATGATCATCCGGGATGTTTTACCGAATACCTTTTTAATAATAGCGGCAATCAACATACTTAAGATAATTGTAAAAAGCGATAACAAAATTGCGCCTCCCACAATGCATACAGAAGCATACGTTCTATCTGTGCCAATAAATAAAAACAGGGAAGCGCAACTAAACACAATTGCGCCATGTATAAAATAAATCGGAGTTGAATAGGCCGCAACTTTCATTAACCAGACAGGCTGTTTTTCTCCGAAACTCTTGAAGAACACAATCAGTGCAACAGCCAAACAATTTTTTTGAATGTAATAAACAGCATCCTGCACATAAATACCTTTGACCTTATTGATCCCATAATCATGTAGAAACCACAATACAACAGTGCTTATTCCAGCAATTAGTAAAATGTAGCTCATGTTTTTTTTCATCCAGTCCAAACAGGCTTCCATATTAGTACCCACATACATTCCAAACACATATGCTCCGGAAAAATAAATTATTTTACTCATGACCACTCCATATATAAATGGAATTTTTATAGAAGAGCTGATTAATGGAAATAATATAATGATCCAGATAACTATGTTTGCTCGCTTTTTAAATAACAAATTAAAAAGCGGAGTGAGTAGATATAAGCCGAACAAAACAGGCATATACCACAATACAAAATTTGCACCTCCAAACATGAGATTCGTAAAAAGATTTTGATAATCAAGATCTATTCGGTTTGCATCAACATAAATAAGATTGTACGGATGAAATTTTACAAAACTATATAAAAGTGTAAAAAATAAATAAGGCAGAAAAACATATAAGATCCTGCCGGTATAAATTTTTTTATAACCTTTTTCGCTTAGAATAGCCGAAAACAACAAGCCGGAAATTAGCGCGAAATATAATGTACAGTGATTGAAAATTAATTCATTTACAATGAGTATCGGATCCGACCAATTATACCTGCGATAAACCGCTGCATACATTGCAGATACTGCATGCCCGGAAACAATACATATAATCGCAAAAGCTCTGAAACTATGCAGGTGTGATAAAAACCAATCTTTTTTTGTTTCCGTCATATTGCAGTTGATCCATTTCCTATATATAACATTGAAGACATTTGATTAACTCCAACGATCGTATGGTTCGGTTATCAAAAAAAGAAAGGCTTTTGATTTTAAAACCAAAAGCCTTTTCTTTTTTATACGTTCAATTGATTTTAAGGATCATGTTCATGCAATATAAAAGACCTTAAAATAAACTATGTTATTATTAATAACTTTTTGGACCTAATATTTTCTTAAACTCCAACAAAGCAACATCGTCCTGTAAAAGCATCAATGTTGTTTGATCTTTGATAAAGAATTTATTCACTTTACGGATGCGATCAATAAATACTGATTCGCCGTTACCCGGGCACGCCATTTTAGTCAATGCAAATCCATTTCCGAATGAAATTGTTTTGCCATCTAAACTATAAGAGCCTGTATAGGTATTGCAGCTTGTGGTACCGGATACTTGTTTTGGTCTTGCATCAAATGCAATGGTTGGCTTTACAGATGGATACAGGTCTTTAAAAGGAGTAGGTTCACTGATCGTGGAAACCAATTCCCATGTACCACCAAGATCAGATTCTTCTGCAGATGTGTTGGATGTTACCGGAACGGAAGCTTGATCTACATTTTTTGCTGTAGATGTACTTGGTGATTTAGATGTATTACACGAAGCAAAAATTAGTGCTAAGGCAGTAGAAAATACGATTAACTTTTTCATAAACTAAAATTATTTGATTGAAGGATTATTTATTTGCTTTCTTTTAAAACCATATCGATTGTAATTGCACACGATACAATTGCTTGTTTGTGTTCAAGAGATGATGAAAATGCAGGGTCAATGGCAACGTTGTATTTATCTGCCGTAGTGAAAATTTCTTTCACAGCCCCAGCCCATTTTTTACTTACCGTACCAACCTGCTTTTGCGACGCATCTTTGATATCGAAGTTCCATGCTTTCCAATCGCCTGTGATTGTACCGATCAATTGCTCCGAAGAATTTAAGATCTGAAATTCAGGTTTAAAAAATTTAAACTTTTGTTTTACATATCCGATTACTTCATTATCCGAATTCAATACTTCAATTTTAGACATCCAGAAAGTCCATCCACGTTGTATGGTAGTAAGTACATTGCCATTATGACTCTGCACAACCAATTTAAATGGAAGCATTTTTTTATCTAAAAGAAGGCGAAGCAATTTTTCACCGGTAGACAAACGCTGAGTTACTGCGCCGATGTGATCACCTGTTTCATTATAGATATTGTAGGCATTTTCGAATTTGAACATGTTTACTTTTTCATCAATAAAATAATTATTTGATTGAAAAAAAACAGCTACGTCTTCGCTTACCGATTGAGTTGTTTGTGACATATATTTAAAAACAGTTTGTTAAAAGTAATTCATTTAATTAAAGATATAGTAAAAATAGTTTATTCATCGGACTACAAAAAAGCGGTCCGACGAATACCATTTATATTATAATTTATAGCGAACAATTGCACTCGCCTTTCCGGTTATTCCTTTGCGGCCTACAACAATTAATTTGTCATTTTCTTCCCACATCGTATAATCACGAACGATCATCAATTTGGACTCATTCGGCAAAACTGATTGTTCAACAACTTTTCCTGAAGCTCGATCAATATGAGTTAGGTTAATTGTAGTAACCGATCCATCCATAGACTCCGAAGTAGCGTACATAATCCGGATGTTTGTATGATGTGAATTGTCGATTACGTATGAAATCGTATTCAATCCATCGGTAGAAGGATATACTTGATTTTTAGCAACGTATTGTACCCACTTGCGTACATCATCTTTTCCATACGAAAATAACAGGATGCCTTCTGCATGAACATGTCCGTTTACTTCAACCTGATGTTTCTTATCAAATGCTGTTGGAGAAATGTGCGGATACCCATCTGCATAAAGCGATCTCTTTTCCAGAACAAGAATTACACCTTCTGTTTCTGAAACAAACATATGCGACAAATCATAATCTACCCAGTTTTCTTCACCTTTGTATTTTAATGCCTTTCTTGCTTCTGACACTTTTGAAAAAACAGCTGCATCAAATTTGTCTGTAACATGTTTATCTAATGTCAGTGTAACAAAATTAGCAATGGCATACGTTACACCTACAAGTTTTTCTTCAAACAGTTCTACTGCACCTACAATAACTTTATCATCGCTAATCAACTGCGTGATCAATTCATCTTTTTTATAATTGGATCCTGCGATTTCTACAATTTGAAATTCATGCGTATCTAAATTCAATCGGATGATATTTATTTTCCCGGAACCATTTACATTCACAATAAACAATTCACCTCTGTTGTTTACAAAGATGCCATGATTTACATACCCTGCATCAATCGTAACTTTACCTTTTTTCAATACAGTTCCTGCATTATCATAAACCGCTACGCTGGCTACAAGTGTGTGCTGAGAAAAATCAAATACATATGAAACAAACTTACTTTCATCCGGAGAAAAACGAACATTGTGCTTGTATTCAAACGGTGTTACAAAACTCGGACTGGTATGTTCGCAGATCACATCAATAAATGATTCTTTTACTGAGCCTCTGTGTTCAACTTCTATATAAGGGGCAATGGTGTAAGATTCCAGTTCCTTTGTCCAGATCATTGAACCTGTTTTCACATCATAACCATAAGCTACTAATTGTGTCTTCTTTTCTAATTCAAGATGGATAACAGAAAGCAATACAAGATCTTTTCCATTAAAATATAAATCTTTAAAATCTTCTGAAGCAGACACACTGATCAGTGTAGACCAGACTACTTTAAAAGACGAACCATTATTGCGTTCAATAGCAAAATCCGATTTGCCGGAAATTCCGCCTTTTAATTTTGCAATGGTTACAAAATCTCCGTCTTTCAACCGAACTACATCATTGGCACCATCCGGTTCGTGATAGGGGCTTGCCAATCTAAAATCATTTGATAACTCTATAGACTGAGAAAAAGCAATCCAAGACAAACAGAGTAAAAGTGCAGTGGTAACTATTTTTTTCATAAAAGTGATCATTCAATACAAGTTCAAGTTAATGAAGAATAAACAAAGTTTAAAGATATAATTCCGCAAAAATGCCATTTGGGTTCTAAAACAACTAAATACCAATCCATGCGGCTCCAAGTACACCTGCACTATCGCCCGTTTTATTCTTCACAATAGGCGTATCCAATTCTGCGCCAAAAATAAATTTCCCTACCCGTTCCGCTCCTATTGCATATAAAGGCAAATAATTAGATAAACCGCCGCCCAATACAACGATATCCGGATCAATTATTGAAATGACATTTGACAGTGCACGTCCATATTGTTCAAAAAACAATTCTTTTACCTGTAATGCTTCTGCAGTTTCAGCTTCTAAGACATGTATAGCGGGCAAGCGTTTGCCTGTTAATTCATAGTAGCGATCCGAGATCCCGGTTCCGGAAATATACGTTTCCACACAACCTCTCTTTCCGCAATAACACTGCGGTCCCTGCGGATCAATGGTCATATGCCCCCATTCTCCGCCCAGCGATTGTAAGCCATTTAATACGTTATTATGAATAACAACTCCTCCTCCACAGCCCGTGCCCATAATGACACCAAAAACCACTGTATGCCCTTTGCCTGCACCAACAGCAGCTTCAGCCATCGCAAAACAGTTGGCATCGTTTTCAATTGCAACCGGACGATTTATTAAACGCTGCAGATCTTTGAGGATCGGCTTGCCATTCAAACAAAGTGTGTTGGAATTTTTCATCAGACCTGTTTTATGAGAAATAGAGCCTGGTGTACCGATTCCAAATGTATGTGGCTTGTTGTCAATAACTGTTACCGCGTTCGAATAACATTCTGCAAGTGTGTTGATGATCGCTGCATAGCCACGTTCCTGTAATGTCAATACACGATTGCGATATACTTCTGCCCCTTCGGAATTCAGTATAACGGTTTCTATTTTCGTTCCACCTAGATCTATACCTATTTTAAACATTGAAGTTGGCTGACGGTTAACGCTTTTGTTTACGATTATTCGGTTAAAAATTATTTGACAAGATAGTAGAATTTTGGATTCGTTGTATGTAAGCGAAATCAAATTTGAATCAGCCGTTTCGGATATGCTTTCACCGAATGGATCTATAATTGATTTCAATTTTATGTGTTCCTGCCAATATTGTGGTATTTACTGAAAAGTGCCCTTATAATTCAAGGAAAATAAAAGTTAAAATATTGTAATTAAGAAAGTTAAATACATACTCACTTCAAACAATGGGGTAAAACTTTCTGTGGTTCTTAGCAGATAAACCAACAAAATGTATTAATTTTACAACCGCTTTAAAAAATAGTTAAACATAACTCATGACAACAATTACGAATCCTCAAACGCTTTCAACGGTTGTAAATTCTTTAGCAGAATCTGAAACCTTAGCGATGACAAAAAAGGCAAGAGAACTGGCTTCTCAAGGCAATAAAGTAATAAGCTTAAGTGTTGGAGAACCAGACTTCAAGACTCCTCAGCATGTTATGGATGCAGCTAAGAAAGCTATTGACGAAGGATACCACTCCTATAGCCCGGTTGCAGGTTTCGCAGATCTACGTGCTGCAATTGCTGAAAAATTAGTAAAAGAAAATAACATCAAGGTTACAGCTGAAAACATTGTTGTATCTACAGGTGCAAAACAATCATTGGCAAACGTAATTCAGGCAATCGTTGATAAAGGTCAGGAAGTTATCATCCTTGCGCCATACTGGGTTAGTTATTCTGAAATGGTAAAATTAGCAGAAGGTAAATCTGTTATTTTAACAGGAACAATCGAAAACGATTTCAAAGTAACTGCTGCAGAGATTGAAAAAGCGATCACATCAAAAACACGTGCGATCATGTATTCTTCTCCATGTAATCCATCTGGTTCTGTATACACAGAAAAAGAATTACGTGAAATTGGTGCATTGTTACAAAAGAATCCTCAGATCGTAGCGATTGCAGATGAGATCTATGAATATATTAACTTCGAAGGCAAAAACTTCAGTCTTGGTTCTATCGACGAAATCAAAGATCAGGTAGTAACTGTAAACGGTTTCTCTAAAGGCTTCGCAATGACTGGCTGGAGATTGGGTTACATTGCTGCTCCAAAATACATTGCTGCTGCAACTGAAAAACTTCAGGGACAAGTTACTTCAGGTACATGTTCTATCACTCAACGTGCGGGCTTAGCTGCCTTACAAGGTGATTTATCTGCACCATTGAAAATGAAAGAAGCGTACTTAAGAAGACGTGATTTGATCATTGGTTTATTAAAAGAAATTCCGGGTTTGAAAATCAACAAACCTGCAGGTGCATTCTACATCTTCCCGGATGTGAGCGCGTACTTAGGTAAATCTGTTAACGGACAAGTTATCAAAACGTCTAGCGACTTATCTATGTTTATCTTGAATGATGTATTTGTTTCTACTGTAGGCGGCGATTCATTTGGTTCTCCAAATAACATTCGTATCTCTTTTGCAGCGTCTGACGAAAACATCATTGAAGCAATCAAACGCATTAAAGAATGCTTAGCAAAACTAAAGTAATTGAATACCATACAGCGGAAGACCTTTTTAAGGTCTTCCGTACTTTTAATGTGTTGATCATCGGCGATGTGATGATCGATTCTTATTTATGGGGCAAAGTAGAACGTATCTCACCCGAAGCTCCTGTACCCATCCTTCATGTAGAAAAAAGAGAAATCAGACCAGGCGGTGCCGCTAACGTAGCATTGAACATTAAATCATTAGGCGCTACTCCCTTGCTATGCGGTTTAGTAGGCGATGATAAAGATGGTTCTGACTTTTTTAAAATCCTGCAAGACAATGATCTTCCAACGGAAGGAATTGTTTCAAGCAAAGACCGTGTAACAACCATCAAACACCGTATCATCTCCAATGCGCACCACATGCTGCGTGTAGACCAAGAAGATGATCGTATAACAAATGCATCTGAACTCAGCTTATTAAAAGCACGCATTGACTCACTTCTTGATAAAGCACATGTTATTATTTTTGAAGATTACGACAAAGGTGTGTTAAGCGAAGAACTGATTGCGTATGTAACCGATAAAGCAAATGCAAAAGGAATACCAACCGTAGTTGATCCAAAAAAACGCAACTTTTTACATTATAAAAACTGCAGCTTATTTAAGCCGAACAGAAAAGAATTAAAAGAAGGTGTTAAAACAGATGCCAACTTAAACGACAGCAAACAGCTTGAACTAACAGTTCAGGAATTGATGCGTTTGTTAACCTGTGACAGTGTGTTGATCACCTTATCAGAAAAAGGAGTTTACTGGACCAACAAATCCGAACACTTACACATCCCTGCACATCATAGAGAAATTGCCGATGTATCGGGTGCGGGTGATACCGTAATCAGTGTAGCTGCATTGTGTGCTGCTGCACATACGAAGCCATCTGTACTTGCAGCATTATCAAACCTTTCAGGCGGATTGGTATGTGAGCAGGTTGGTGTAGTACCGATCGATAAAAAATTGTTGCAGCTGGAAGCGGAGAAATTAAAAATTATCAGTTAGTCTGATTCATTCATAAAATAAAAAGGGTTGAATTCAAATAATGAATTCAACCCTTTTTATTTACAACAATTTAATTAATACAATACGCTTATGTGAATCTGTTCTTTGCCTCCGTTTATAATAACAATATAATATCCAGGCTGCACCAATCCGCGCTGACCGTATCCATCCCATTCATACGGAAGATTTGCGCGCTTCACTTCTTTTCCATATTTATCATAAATAACCAGACTGCCTTTACCTGTAAATAAATAGGTATCCATATCGCCGTCGTTATTTGGCGTCATGAATGCTTCGTTGCAATCAACAACCGGCATTTCTAAAGGTAGAGGATAATTGGCAATACATGCAGTAGAAAAATTGATCTGTAAGTTATATGCCGTATCAATCAAGCCTGTCATTTTATTTACATTATAATATTCAGTCGTACCAAATGACGTGCTTGTTAATTCATATGTAGTACCAGGAGCAACGAATCCTTGCACTTCGATGTCAAGAGATCCTGAATTGCCGCAATCTGTTTTGCTTGCTTTGTACGAAATATCGGACCAGGCCGGACATGGATTGAATCGAACAAGAAAGGTATCTGTTGTAAGCGTTAAGCTTGTGAGAGATGGATGCGTAATCTGCGCATACACATAACGTTTCGTAACACCGCTGCCACTTGTTTGTGATATGGTAACAGCATCATCTGTTGTACCAGTACCAGCAATACTTGTAGTACCTTCGTACCATGTATAAGTGACGTTTGCTACTATATTGTCAACATTTGAATGCACTGCTACCGATTCATTATAATACGCATCCAGTGTATCCCCTACCGGTGAAAGCATGGGTGTATACGTGTATATATTTGAAGCAGTTAATATACCTGCATATGGACCTAGATCTTTAAACGTAAAATAATTATTATATATTTTTACGCTGGTTAAATTGGGGGACCCAATAAAATTTGCAGGAATAGATGTCAATAAATTATTGTCAATTGCAAAAATGGAAAGCTGTGTATTCGCTGACAGATCGGGAAATTGTGTTAATTTATTTTTACCTGCATTTAAACGCGTAAGCTTTGTAAGTTTTGTTAAGGAAGGTAAGGTTGTAAGTTGATTAGACCAGCAAATCAATTGATCCAGATTAACATTTGCAGATAGATCCGGAAGTTCTGTTAATTGATTCTCCCCTACATCCAATTTTAATAATGAAGGCACACCAGACAGACTTGTAATTTTTGAGATGTTATTTTTGTAAATAATAATCTCCTCTATGATTGGATTGTTACCGAACAGCGGCATTTGTGTTAATTGATTACTATACATCAATACTGTTTTCAAATTCAGCATACCTCTAAAATCTGGTGCCGCGGAAATCTGATTTCCATACAGATGAACTGTTTCCAATGCAGTCATTGGTAATAAAGATGGTATTGAAACAATCGTATTATTCGCGAAGTTGATCTTTGTTACATTAGAAAAATATTGAATGCCTTCTAAATTTGTGATACCCGTGGTGGTGCAGGTAATATTGCTCGTAATCTGAGCAGCAAGATTGCTATCAAGATTGTCGCCATTCATTACTGTACCAAAATTGCCTTTCAGAAAAGTTAAAAATACTGGATCCGGTATAGGCACTAATTTTCCATACCCTGCAAAGGATATAAGTATAAATACAATATGTAAGATCCACTTTTTCATTTATTGAACAATTGTAATAGAACCTCTTTTAGAAGTTCCATCTGCATAGTTAATCACAAAGATATAATAACCTGGTATAATTTGATTGCCATTTCCCATTCCCGACCATTTAAATGCTACCATTGCATGAATCGCACGCTGATAATACAATACGCCTGCTTTATCATATATTTCTATTTGTCCTTCTACACCACTTGGACCAATATATATTTCTTCATCTCCATAAAACGGATTGAATGAATAATCAACCGGACAATCTTTTTCAGCAACAACTATGTTTGAATATTTATGTGTACATCCATTTGCATCCCGTACGATAGCCTGATATACACCTTTCTCCAACTCCCCATTTACAACCGATTCATCACTGCTTGAAGATATAGAAACCGAATATGGTTTTGTACCTCCATTGATATTCGACACCAGAATATTACCTGTGGATTTATAATCGCAGCTAGGGCTCGGCTTAATGTTTGCCTGTATAGTTACATGTGCACAAGGGTCTGGAGCGGTTTTTATTTCATCTATAGTTTTAACAGCATGTGTAACTGGACGTACATCCGTTTTTTGAATAGAAGAAGAATCGATATACAACGTTCCTTTTTCATCTACACGCAACTGTTCTTCCATCTGCTGAATCTGCTGCTTATGAAAACCATTGTCAGTTGTTGTTGCAACAGACTGTGAGGCATCTTTCGTAGTTAATTCTTTATTCCCTGATACGTTTTTATTATCCGGAGTTATTGTTGTTGAAACAATTTGATTACTTTGATTTTCATCTTTTTTAGAGGATATCACATCGTCCTTTTTATTCAACAGATATACAGAAGTACCAATCCCAATTGCAGCAACAGCCAATAAAATAAAACCAAATGGTTTAGATAAACCATTTGAACCGGAATCTTTAATCCGTTCTTCCTGAAAAATATTTTTGACAGAGAGCAAGCGCTGCTCCATGATCAGGGCGTTTGCAACTTTATGTTTCTCAACCTCTGCCTTTAATAAATCGTCTGCTGCGACTTGATTCTCGAATGCAGTCTTTTCACCTGCATCCAGTTCCCCGCTCAGATAAGCTTCAATTTTATCAAATATTTCTTCTTGAAAGCTCATTATCTTCTTAATTGATTTATTAAAGCCGGATTCTCATCGATCTGTTTCAGCAATTTTTCTTTACAACGTTTCAGCTGCATCTTCACTGCACTTACAGAATTCATTTCCATCCGCAACATAATATCTTCCAGCAGCAAGCTGGTATAGGTAGTAAAGGTTAACAATTCAATGCATTTTTCGCCAATCGGACTAAACAGTTTACGAATGATATTTTCATCCGGATTGGCTATTATTTCTTCAGAAAATTCTTCAAACACCGGAATATCCAGCGATTCGATTTCATCTACAAAAGAGATCTTACTATTTTTTTTTGCTCTGTTGATCCACTTATGCAGACAAACTTTATATAGATAGCCATACACTTTATATTTTTCATCATATAGATTGTGCATGATCTGTTTATAAAAGAGCAAGAGCGCGTCCTGAAAAATATCGGAAGCATCTTCCTTATTTCCGGAGTTGCGAACAATAAAACGTTCCACAAGAGGATACACCTTTTTATACAAAAGCGGCACAACCTCTCTGTCTTTGCCTTTTTTTATCAAGGCAACTATATTATTCTCGTCCTGTATGTCCACTCTAATTTAAAATACCTTCCTGAATTAAATAAGTAACGAAATTTCAATAAATTAATATATTTTTGAGATAAGTGTACGGCTATCAATGAATTTAATTTATACAAACTGCCTCTTTTTGTTTATCCTGCTTTTGAATCTACCTGTTTTCGGGCAGAACAATGCGGTATATCCGGATCAGTTTGGTGCTTATTTTAATAATATGTATCTGGTCTCTCCGGCCTATGTTCCTGCAGATACAAAAATGGATCTGAATTTCGCATACAAAACACGTACCGGTGCATTAAACAAAATATCTACATTCAATTTTGCTGCTACACGTGTATTGAATTATACAAAACCGAACAATCATGTAATACGGTTGTATTTTTACAATGAAAAAGATGGCCCCTATATTCACCGGACAAGAGCATATGCAAACTATGCATATAAAATAAAGTTAGGTGAGGACTTGTTCCTTTCATCCGGCTTGGCTATTGGTTTTGCACAAACCGGCTTTACAGCGCCTTCCTCTACTGCCAATGGCAACTCTATGGCTCCGGATGCTGCCATTGGTTTGTCTGTGAATTTTAAAAAAATAGAAGCAGGAATTGCGGTAAATCAACTTTTAAATTCCATTGTCAATCCTGTTGCAGCACCGGTCAAATACGAACGATACTATAACAGTTACATTCAATATACATTCAAACTTTCCCCTTTTATAAATCTTAAATCCGGAATGCTCTGGAGATATTTACCAACCTACAGTGATGATATTAATGTCTTTGGAATGCTGGAATACAGAGACGTCTTTTCGATGGGAAGCTGTTATAAATACAATAAAAGTTTAAGTTTTATTGTATCGGCTAAACTTCATGTGGGCAAAGAAAGCATCCTATTATCTTTTATTTACAATACTCCTTTTTTCAGTAAGCTGCCCGCCTGGACCGACTCTGTTGAACTCAATGGTAATTATTCGTTTTATTGATTGCCTTATTTAATTCAAAACCCCGTATAATAGTACACATTTTCGATTTTTACAGATAAATACACCTATTTTTATCATATAAATAATTTATAAAATCCAATTAATATATTTCTCCGTATAGATATTCTTAAGGAGCACCCGAATCTCTTTACAGATACCTTAATTATAAAATATGATCAAACTAATTACCAAACTTACCGCAGGTACTGCATTCACTATGCTCAGCCTGCTTTCCACCGCGCAATCTTTCAGTCCGTACATTGTAGTTGACCAATTTGGTTATTTACCGGAAGCGAATAAAGTCGCTGTTATCAGAGATCCACAAACTGGTTACGATGCGTCAGATGCATTTACTCCCAGTTCAAATTATGCATTGATCAATGCAACTACGAGTGCTGCTGTATTTACAGCAAGTCCTGTTCAATGGAAAAGTGGTACAACAGACGTAAGCTCCGGCGACAAAGCATGGTGGTTTGATTTTACTTCTTATGCAACTCCCGGAAAATATTATGTGAAGGATGTTACACAAAATGTGCGTTCGGCTGAATTTGTAATTGCAGATACAGTTTATAAAAACGTATTAAAAGCTGCAATGCGTATGTTGTATTATCAACGTTCGAGTTTTGCAAAGGCGGCACCTTATGCAGGAACGGGCTGGACAGATGCAGCAAGTCACACAGGTGCATTGCAGGATAAAAATGCACGCTTGTATAATAATTTAACATCTGCTGCAACCGAAAAAGATCTCCATGGTGGTTGGTATGATGCCGGTGATCTGAATAAATATACTCCATGGACAGCGAATTATGTAATCACATTATTAACTGCCTACCAAGAAAACCCAACGGTATTTACAGACGACTTTAATATTCCTGAATCAGGCAATGGAGTACCCGATATTCTTGATGAAGTAAAATGGGGTATAGATCATTTATTACGTATGCAGCAAAGTGATGGATCATGCTTGTCTGTATTAGGCTCTGCAAGTGGAACTCCCCCATCTGCGGCAACCGGACAAAGTAAATATGGACCTGCCACAACACAGGCTACATTGAAATGTGCCGAAGCGTTTGCATTAGCTTCAAAAATATACAAACAGGCTAATCCTACTCTTTATACTGCATACGCTGCAACGCTACAAACACAAGCCATTGCTGCGTGGACCTGGGCAAATGCAAATACAAATGTGCAATTCAATAATTCAACGAGCTCCCCTACTGTTGCAGCAGGTAATCAGGAAACAGATGATCTCGGAAGAAAAACTTCTAAGTTAGGTGCTGCTCTCTATTTATATGATCTGACCGGTCAAGCAACCTATTTAACATACTTTGAAAGCAATTACACCGACATGCCTTTAGTAGCATGGAGCAGTGCTATTAGTCAGTATTTTTTGGAGTCCCAAAGTTTGCTGATGTACTATCTATCACTGCCAGGCATCAATACTACGATTGCAAATAACATTCGTACAAAGACGGTAACTGCAATTAATAAGTCAGGCGATTTTGCAAATGCACTTACAAATCAATCCGACCCCTACAGATCATTTATAAAAGATTACAACTGGGGTTCGAACCAATATAAATCGAATTATGGAAATTTATTTTGGGAATTGAATGCGCACACTGTTGACAATGCAAGTAACAACGATCTTTATTTAAAAGCATCTGAAGAATATCTGCATTACATACATGGAGTAAATCCACTGCAGCTTGTATATCTTACCAACATGGCTACATATGGCGCAGAGCAAAGTGCAAATGAAATGTATCACACCTGGTTTGCAGATGGAAGTACATTATGGGATCGCGTAGGAACATCCACATACGGACCTCCTCCGGGCTTTTTAATGGGAGGTGCCAATAATAATTATGCCTGGGACAATTGCTGCAACTCAAACTGCGGATCTACTAGCAATACAGCTCTTTGCACATCCATGTCTCTTACTCCGCCCAAAGGACAACCTCAACAAAAATCATATAAAGATTTTAACTCAGGCTGGCCATTAAACTCATGGCAGATAACCGAAACAAGTTTGGGTTATCAAACTGCATACATTCGTTTGTTATCAAAGTATGTTAAGAATACATCGATCACCACAGGCGTACTTTCTTCACAAAGCACTCCGAGCCTGAATGTAAAACCAAATCCAACACAGGATCAATTAAGCATTGATTTCCCTGCATCGGTTTCGGTATCAGATGAAATTCAAGTAGACGTATATAATGTTGTGGGTAATGTTGTTCTTTCTAAAAAAATACAGAACAGTTCAACCATTTCAATCGGTGCATTAGAGAATGGGGTATACATTCTTAAAGTAAGCCAAGGAGGATTGGTGTTCACACAGCGTGTGGTTAAAATTCAATAAAAATATCTGATATAAATAAGAAAGGCCTTGAATGATCGATCATTCAAGGCCTTTCTTATTTAATCTATTTATGAAATCAACAATGCGTCGGACAGCAAAAAAGTAGTCTGACGAATATTCTTACCGTTACTGTGTAACACATACATTGCATTAACAATTTCTTACTGACCACTGACAACTGCCCACTTTTTTAAACAAACATCAACTCTTCCGGTTTCGGATATTTCACCAATGCTGAAAAATCAGATTTCCAGAAATCCAGATCCAGTAGCTTTCCATTTTTATCTTTAGTAAGAGAAAGTACTACAGGAATTTTATCTGCATCTGTATATTCTGCCTGGATTAGATCGCTATCGTATTGATCTGTGTTTGGATTATTCAAATTGATACTGCCCATGTGGCTTCCTTCGTACTCTTCAACCGTATCAGAAATGGGGTATTCTGCTTCATTTGAATTTATTTTCACTAACAGAAATTTTACAATCTCTTTTTCTTCTTCTCGAATCGTTCGTTTTATGTTCATGCTTAACTTTCATTTCAATTATACTGCAAATTATAAAAAATATTCAAATCAAAATTCAAAGCCAGAACTTCTACCCAGATATGTTTGCACGATTCTAAAACCGGTATCGGAATAAAAACCGCTACGCAGTCTTGATATTCGTCCACATGATTTAGTTCCATTATTTGAAACGCCTAAACCATATTTACGAACTACTGCATCCTCTGTATAATCCAGCCGGCTGTCAAAAGACTGCATGCTATAATCTGTAACAGATTGTTTAGCATAAAAATTATCGTCCGTCCACTCATATACATTTTCATTCATGCCTGTAACACCCGTGTGTATTAAGGAATCCTGTTTGATATTGTGTACAAGAGTTACAGAATCAATTGGCATATCTGCTGCCTCATCACACATACGTACAACAAAGTCTTTTTGCTTTTTACTGAGAGCAGTTGCATATACCCATTCAAACTCTGAGGGCACACGATAGAATGGAACATAGGGTTTATTTTTTTCTGCGTTGCGTGCATTTACAAATAACGTAAGCCATTGACAGTATTTTCTGGCTCCCCACCAGCTCACCATCACAACAGGATAATTTTCAAATCCTTTAACAGGCATATACTTTTCACCGTTGTAACTAATTTTATTTTGCCCCGCTCCAATTGCAACGGATTCTTTTATCAGATCCGCATTAGTACGAATAGAATCTTCATTCAAAAAATCGCAAAATTCCTTATTGGTAATTTCGTGTTTGCTCATATAAAATGAACCTATATATACACTGGTTGAATCCGGATTGGAAGAGGTACCTTCGCAATTATTACCCATTAGAAAATTCATGCCCTCAATAAAAACCAGCTCAGGAACTACGCCCGGTACGTGCCTATACATTGAACTATTGACTGGTTGCCGTGTACAGGAACTAAGTAAGAACAGAACATAAACTAAAACAAAAATACCTTTTCTCATAATCAGAATTCTACGCCCGAACTTCTTCCTATATATGTTTGTACAATTCTGAAACCTGTATCGGAATAAAAACCATCTTTATTTCGTGAAAATCTTCCACAGCTACTTTCACCCATATAGCCATGCTTGCGTACTACAGCATCATCAATTTCTTCCGAATAATAGGTAACAGCCATACTAAAATCCATAATGTATTCCATTTTATAGAAATCATCGTCTGTCCATTCGTATACATTTTCATTGATACCTGCGACACCGCTGGCATTTACAGCATCCTGTGTTACGTTGTGTGCAACCTGTGATATTGCGTTTTCTGAACCTGCACTATCACAGATTGCTTCAACAGGATATCTACATGTACCATTTGCATTACTTGCAACCATCCATTCAAACTCAGCAGGCAACCGATAATTAGCAAGACGATACAAACCTTTTTCTTCTCTTTGTTTATTTACATGCTCCGTGAGCCATGTGCAGTATTTCTTTGCTCCCCACCAGCTAACCAATACAACAGGATAATCTTCATATCCCTTAACAGGATAATATATGCCATCGGTTAATACGATCTTACTTTCCGGATGAGAAAGATCGATAATACTTTTTATCAGGAATGAATTTGTACGAATAGAATCTACATTCAAAAAGTAACAAAAATATTTATTCGTGATCTCATGTTTACTCACCAGAATACTGGATATTACACAACTCATCGATCCATAGGAAACGCTGTCTATTTCAAACCCACTTCTGTCATCTGAATATTGTGTTACCACAAGTTCCGGAACCTCGTTCGGCAGATGCTGCGGGATTAGATGCTTTGTGTGAAATTTCTGCACACAGGAGAAACTAATAACTATTAAAACAACATATCGCATTCAGCTTGATAAATAGTTTCAATATGAAATTTTACGTATCGTATTATTATTTGAATCGGACACATATAGATTCCCTTGCGAATCAACAACAATACCGGTAGGAAAATTGAAACTCGCATTTGCACCTTTCCCATCTGCTGCATTTTGGCTACTGCCACCAGCTAACGTTGTTACCTTTCCGGCATCAGTAATTCTTCGAATAAGATTATTTGCCCAATCCGTTACATACAGATTTCCATAGGAATCTGCAGTAATGCAGTATGGATTATAGAAGCTCGCCGCAGTACCCACGCCATCTGCTGATCCTATTGTACCAGAACCGGCTAAGGTAGTAACAATTCCAGCAGGTGTAATTTTACGAATGAGGTGATTTGATCTATCTGCAACAATAATATTACCCGAAGATTGTACTGTAATTCCAAAAGGCTCGTTAAAAGTTGCAGCTGTGCCGTTTCCGTTACTATTTCCGGAACTACCCGAACCCGCTAATGTTGTTACAACACGTGCCGGACTTATCTTGCGAATCAAATCATTACCCGTATCCGCTACATATAAATTCCCATCACGATCAAACGCAACAGCAGCCGGACTATTAAAAGACGCCGATGTACCTTTAGCATTCACAGACCCGTAACTACCGGTACCTGCATACTTTGTTACAACTCCAGCAGGAGTGATTTTTCGGATAGTATGATTCCCCCAATCTGCTACAAAAACATTACCGAATGCATCTACAGCTAAGCCACGGGGAGAGTTAAAGGACGCAGCAGTACCTGTACCGTCAACAAATCCGGCACTACCCGTACCTGCAAATGTACTAACCACTCCTGCGGATGTTATTTTACGAATCAAATGATTCCCAAAATCTGCAACATATATATTTCCTGAACCATCCATAGCTAAGCCACGCGGCCCACTAAAAGATGCGGCTATACCAGTCCCATCAGCAGAGCCTGCTGTTCCGGAGCCAGCGAAAGTGGTGACATTTTGCGGATCGCCCGGAGGAATAATCGGAGGAGCAACCTCATTGGCTTTCTTGTGACATGCACTTAATAACAAAATAAAAAGAACAGCGATTGAAAAGTTACGGTGTTTCATAATAGGTTAAAATATTTAATGTAAAAGTTGAATACTGCCATTAAGTTAAAATTCATAATTTAAAATTCATAATTATTTTCATCCTTTCGTGTAAACAATCAGTCCTATAGAACATAACGCAATACCCAGCTGTTCTGGTATGGATAAAGATTCATGTAGAAAAATAAAAGCCAGCAAAGCTGTTACAGCAGGCACATACGACAAAAATACAGACATGGTACCCGAACCCAACTTACTCACGGCATACGTTATCAAAACCAGGGCCAGCACACTTACCAATAGCCCTTGATAGGCAACCTGAATAAGTACATCCGATAATGGGGTAGCTAAAATACTGGAGGGAAAACACAACCAGATCGGTAAAAATAATACAGCATTCACTAAAGGAACAAACGCAATCACATCTTTCATTCCATATCCCCAGCGCTTTGTAGCCGCCATGTAAGTAGAGAATGCAATGGCTGCACTCACAAGAGAACCTATGCCTAATAGACTCGAGGCAGAGAATGATCCGAAGATATTCATCATCATTAAATTCGCAATCAACAAAATGAAGATCGCAACATATTTGATCCAGGAAACTTTTTCTTTAAACCAATATAAAGTAAAGAACAATCCAATCACAGGAAGCATCCCATTTACCAATACTCCTGCATTTGCCGCTTTAATAGTTTTTAACCCAATAAATGAAAACATGGTATATGGAAATCCACATCCCAGAGCAACCAATAAGATCTGATTCCACTTTACCGAACGCCAATCGTATCGTAAACTAAAGGGCAAGGTTATAAGTGCAGCTGTGCCGAATCGAAGTAAGGTAAGATCATATGGTGTAAGCGCCGTCTGCACGCCCATGCGCGATAAGGTGATCCAACCCGACCAGATACAAACAACAATTACAGCAGCAATATATGGTTTAACAAGAGGTATATTCATACGCATTCAATCAATAGAGTTGTTGTGCAAAGCTAGCGGCTTCCATCATCAATGCAATTCCTGCATGAATCATAATACCGCCATAAAGCGACTGTGTACGTAACGATAGCAAGCCCAAAATCGTTCCGCCTAAAAACGAACTTGCTGTTTCAACAACAGGTTTACCGAAATGAAACGTACAATACAAGGTTGCAATTGCAAGCACACATTCTACACCCATGTATTTATAGAGTGTATGGATCATCATTCCACGAAATAATAATTCGATGTAGGAGAAATCAAACAGGTATAAGGTTTCAAATACCAACACCTGCTGTACGTAAGTGCCAGGTAGCTGATCTTTGTATTGCGACATATTATAAACCGGATACGCTTCCTGAAAATCTTTTGTAAACGATATTAAGATGATTAGCGGCATCATCACACCAAACATCATAAACAGATAAGGTTTCAGATCTGATCGTTTTAATTTCAATCCGTAAAAATTATTGTTTTCCTTTTCAAAATAAATGTAATAAAATAAAACAGGCAGAAAATAGGTAATAAAGCGAATGCTTTGATTCACCGTTTTCTTCAGGTAATACTTGAGTATTTCATCGTTTACTTCATTTAATAATTTTGTATGTATATTAAACGATTCGTCGAAAGCCAATATCGATGGAAACACTACAAGTAAAAGCAAAAAACGTTTATCTGAAAACAAGTGTGTTTTCTTAAACTGAAACACATAGATCCCTACCGCATAAAATAAAGGTATAGCATAATAAAAAAAACATAGTATAAAATAATACCACTCGCCTCTATAGCTTTTTAAAATTCCACTTTCGAAATTGAAATAATAATTGAGCGCTGTTGCCGGAATTAAAAAAAGCAACAGATATATTAAATATGTTGCTTTTAACTCGTATCGAACGTAATTCAATAAGAGATTGTATATTTTTTTCATTTAAAAAATTATGCTTTAACGCTCAATTCTTTCACAGCATCTACAAAACATTTCACTTTTGTTTTATCTGTATCTGGATACAAACCATGTCCGAGGTTGGCAATGTGTCTGCTGCCAGCAAAGGCATCCAGCATTTCTTTAGTCTTCACTCGAATCTGATCTTCCGATAAATATAAAGCACACGGATCCATGTTACCTTGCAAGGTTTTGCCTGGACCAATAATTTTTCTGGATTCAGCAATATCCATGTTCCAGTCTAAGCCAACGGTCTCGCACGGAAAATCAGTAAAATCTTCGCGCACAAAAAATGCTCCTTTTGAAAACACCGTACGTGGCACTTGCGGTACTGCTTCGCAAATTTGTTTGATATAACGCAACGAAAATTCTCTATACTGATCCGGAGGTAATACGCCTGCCCAGGAATCAAATATCTGGTACATGGCAGCACCTGCCTTTACCTGACGTTTTAAATATTCTATCGTAGCTAAGGTAATTTTTTCCAGCAGACGATGTGCAAGTACAGGTTCTGTATATAAGAAACGACGCGCTTTAGAGAACGTCTTAGAACCTTGTCCTTCGATCATGTACGCAAGAATGGTAAATGGAGCACCTGCAAAACCGATCAAGGGCACACGGCCGTTTAATTGCTTTACAGAAAGTTCGATGGCATCGTATACGTATTTCAAATGATCTGCGGCATCGGTTGCAAGCAGTTTATCAATGTCGGCTGAAGAGGTAATTACCTTTGGAAAGAAAGGTCCTTTACTTTCCTGCATTTCATAGGGTAAACCCATTGCTTCCGGGATCACAAGAATGTCTGAAAAAATAATGGCTGCATCTACACCCAATATATCAACCGGCTGAATGGTCACTTCTGCAGCCAATGCCGGTGTTGTACACAATTCTATAAAGCCACTTAATTTTTCACGTACAGCACGGTATTCCGGAAGAATTCTACCTGCCTGACGCATCAACCAAACGGGAGTACGTTCAACCGCTTCTCCGCGTGCAGCTCTTAATATTAAATCATTCTGATATTGCATGGTGCAAGTTACGAGTATGAAAGACGATTTGCAACGTATTTATACTTGATTCTGTTGTTGTGTACAAAGAACCAGAACAGACTGATTTTTAATATTTTATTAAAGCATTATTTATTGATCATCGTATTCAACTGATCGACGGATTCATTGATAGACATCATTAAACCAAATTTATTAAATACATCTATCTCTTCGTCAAAAGTAGCAGTTGTATAAACAGAATTCGCAACGTATTGTGCTGCTGTATACTTCTTGATTTTATTAATTTCAAAGATAAATGCTTCCCGTTCATTTACCGTAGGGCATGCTTCCTGTGTAAAACGATCTATTGTTTGTTGCGAAATCTTTATAAGCATTGTACGCACGGTATCATAACGTGCAGTTTGTGCATCTGAGAGCACAAAAGCTTTGATAGAATCCAATCGTAAACCTGCTTGCTGCGATGACTGTAAAACAAGTTCCTGTTCATCTAAAAACATACGCTCCAGATCATCTGCATCTGTCTCCTGCAACTTCTGAAGAGCATCTTTATATTTCTTTTTACTCTCAGGATATATATCCTTTTGATCTAAACTCTCAACAAATGCTTTTGCCTTAGATATATTCTGTTCATATTCCAGTCGTTCGGCTTCTGTTATGGGATGGTAACATGAAACAAGTGTTAATGCACTTAATACAATTGAAATAAATACATACTTTTTCATATTTCTACTATTGACTTTTTTATTGTTTAAAATAATCTATTGACACCTGCCACATGAAACTACGTAAAGGCCACACACAATACGATCTACTGTTTTAATGAACTCCAACACCGTCAAACAGAAATCCACTTATGCGATGTCTTTGTGATTGATATTTTCATTCTTATACGATCTCATCACCTTCTGTAGTTGCAGCATTATCCTCTGCAATATTCGGCGCTTCTTCTTTTATTTGACTAAGCAGCGGTTCTACTTTAGAGTAATCTTGAATCACTTTTATAGCAAGCAAAGCAAGCGGAATACCTACAACATTCCCAACCATACTAATCCGTGAACTGCTTACAAATTCATCAATTGTTGCTGCACTCATTGATAAACGAAACGCGATATGTCCAATGAGATTAGCTATAATCCAAAGCGCCCACCACACACCTAAATAAGCCGTAGAGAAATTTGTATGTATAGCCACACCTTTTTTGCTAAGGTACTTTTGGGTTTTTTTATATAATTCCTGCATAATTTGATAAGGTCTAAACAAGCAAATAACCGGCACAAACCAAGCGCCTGCTGCCCACCCTTCTGTATGAGATAATGTCTTCACTTTTAAATGAAGATTGTAGTATGCACGTCTGAACCATTGAATAAATGTAACAACAGAAATAATGTTTACGATCAAATAGACAACCGCAATCAGCATTTCTCTGTCATCATTTGCACTTGTTGCTTCCTCTGAAACCTCGCCCCCATTTTGAATTGTCATCAGCAACTCGTGTTGAAAATATCCTGAAATCAGCATCACAATTTCCAATCCTAATATGATCCATATTAGTGTTATAGCAGTAGTCGCTCTTTTATCATTTGGTTTTAATTTTTCCATTTCTCTTGGTTGGTTTATTTAAAAATACCTATTGTCAATATACTTCTACGATATCAAATTTAATTTTCTTCGTCTCCTTTTGCTGCACTATACTTATAGTTAAGAGCAGACTATTCATAAAATTGATAAGACGTTTCAAATGAAAAAGACTTCTTACCTGTATCGGTATACCAATATTCTTTTGTCAAGAGACCTTGTTTGTTATATTCAAATGTTTCCATTGACTCATTTCCTGAATTATTTTTTGTTATTTCTTTTATTTTGTATCCTGCTTCAGAGTATTCATACAAGGTTTTACTAAACCATTTTTTTTGACCGAGATTAAATCTTTCAATTGACATTAGCCGGCCATTATGATACTGATACTGCATAACATTACCGCTTCCATTATTATGTCGTATTAATTCAAACACTTTATTTCCAATTGAATCATACTCTATCGTCTTTAGAGAACTTACGTCAGAAGTTGTCCAATTCATCTTCACCTGTATCAATAGGCCTTTTGCATCATATTCATACATTTCAATTCTATTAGACGAACTTGTTTGTTTCGGGAATTTAATATGGCTAAAGACTCCTTTAATTCTTTTACCATCTTCGTTGTATGTATAAACTGAGATCAAAGCAGGTGCCTTATCTTCTGCACTAAGAAACTCCAGCACTTTTATAAGATTCCCCTTGATATCATATTCATAGGTATATTTTTTTGTTGAAGGATTCTTCATTTCTGAGAAGCTTAGAAGCGACGAATCCTCTTTTGTTTGTGGATAGTCTGTCTTAATTTCAATTCGCTCGATCAATTGTCCTTTATCATTGAATTTATTTTTAGATTCTTCTGAATACAACATCACATCAAATAACATAAATTCTTTCTGATAAATCACCTTCCCATTTTTATCATATTCAATCCGTGAAACTTCTAATGAGTCGTATTCTTTAAGCTCCTCAATACTATGAACCCTGACAGAAATACTTTTAAATTTAAATTTGCTACGAACATTGTTATACAGATCCGGCCATTCTTGAGAAAAAGATGAAAAAGAAATGAGAAGAATGGCTAAGATTAAAATTATTTGTTTCATTGAGTATCTATGACTTTATATTCTTTATGAATGTACTTATTTAATGGTATTTGTTTGATTACTCTACGGGTTTTATTCTTTTCAAAATAGCAGCCATTCTATCCAGAATTTGTTGCACATATGTGTCGAATAAAGCACGATCCTTTTTGTTAAATGAAGATTGAATAGGGATTTGCTTCTCCTGGAGCGCTTCCATTTCTCTCGTAAACTCAAATTGTTTACTTACATCATCTTCGTCTATTGATTTATTTATATTAGATAGTACCCGATCCATTCCTAAGATATATGTCTCTGCTTCGGCGTTGTTCAATTTATATATGCCCGTTGTATCTATAACTATAGGTACTTCTGCTGTTGCAACGGGATCTGTTTGAATTACCTCTTTTGTAATTTCAGTGGTCTCCTCCTGAGATTTTTTTGTATCGTTACACGAGATTAAAACGAAGATAAAAATTACCAATGCTGGAATTAACTTTTTGAATGTATTCATGGATGTAGTTTTATTTTACTCTTTAATTTATAAGAAAAACAGTTCATAAAAAAAGTCTCCCTACTCCGATAGCTATCGGAGTAGGGAGACTTTCAAAATTCATATCAATACGAATTACTTATTTTCAGGAACGTGTCCTTTAAATCCGAAGAACGAAATGTATGCATAACATACGATCGGAACGATCAATGCAAGTTTAAGATTGCCATGTGTACCATCTGCAATTGCTGCGAATAATAAAGGCAAGACCGCACCACCCACAATCGCTGTACAAAGCAAGCCTGAAGCCTGTTCTGTAAATTTACCCAAGCCACGGATGGATAAGGTAAAGATGGTAGAGAACATCAATGAGTTACATAAACCTACCGCTAATAGAGACCACATAGAAATGTAACCTGAAGATGCTATAGAAATTAATACCAACGAAATAGCAGCGATCGCATAGAAACCTAATAGTTTACCGGGATTTACTTTACTCAAAATGTATGTACCGGCGAAACGGCCAACCATTGCACCACCCCAATAATATTTAACATAGTCACCTGCAACAGATTCCGTATAGCCCATAACATTTTCCATAGATAGGTAACTCACGATGTGGCTACCAATTGCTACTTCAGCACCTACATAAGCAAAGATACTTGCAATACCCAATACCAAATGACGATATCCCCAGATGCTTGACTTTTCCACTAAACCTTCAGTACTTACTTCTCCATCACCATGACCGATAGACGGTAATTTCATCAGGAACAATGCAGCACCGATTACCAATAACGTACCACCAATAAACAAATACATATTTTCTAAATACGATAAATCTGTTTTTGCTAAAATAGAGTCTAACAGTTTATCCAACTCCGGTGTTAATGCAGATAAATCTTTTTGATCTTTAATTTCCTTTGGCAACTCTGGCAAGTGCTTTAAAATTATGCTTGTACCAATCATTGGTGCAACCGTAGTACCCAATGCATTTAATGCCTGTGTTAATGTTAAACGTGCTGAAGACGTTTCAGGTGTACCCAAAACAGCTACATATGGATTACCTGCAACTTGTAATAAGGTAATACCCGTTGCAAGAATAAATAATGCAGCTAAGAAAAGGCCGTATACTTTGTAATCTGCTGCAGGGAAAAATAAAAATGCACCCACGGCTGCAATCACAAAACCTAAAATCATAATGGCTTTATAACCGTATTTTACCACAAGCTTTCCGGCAGGAATCGACATGACAAAATAAGCACCAAAAAAACATAAGTTAATTAAGTTCGCCTGAACAAAGTTCAGTTTGAACATTACTTTTAAATACGGAATTAAAATATCATTAAAGCTAGTAATGAAGCCCATCATGAAAAACAACACCATTAACGAATACAATGCAGTGCCATAATTTTGGTTTGAACCGCTAGACACATTGCTCACTCTCGCTGAAGAAGCTCCTATAGCCATATTATATACTATTTAAAATTTAGGTTAGTAATTTCAAAGATAACACAAATTATGAAAAGAAAGAAAGAAAATATTGTACAATCCCTTTAAAATTAAGGGTTCTGCGGCTTTTACTTAGTTTCGTTTAATCTAAGATTAATCCAATCGAATAGAACTGGATTAATCTTCACAGTATTTGATTACATCAAAACAATCTTATTTGTTTAATTCTATTTCTCAAAAAACAAAACTGAATAAACAACTGATTACCAAGTATGATCTAAATAATGAACCACATGCAATCATTTTTTTTTCGTATATGTATCGTGTACATCGTTTGGCAGTAAGAACCTTCAAAAGAAATATGCATCATAATGCAAACCCGTTTTGATACAATAGTTCGAAGCTCAATAGAACCTTTTTCAGCAAAAAAAACTTTTAAAAGTGCCTGTTTTGACTGTCTCAGGCCATAAATAAAAATCACATATTTTGAATTATGAGGAAATTAAGCGGCTTTTAGATTATCCATTGTTAAGCGAAGAGACGAGACGCTGAATTATATAATAGATTCGATCTGAGTGCCAGAGATCGAGGCAAAAATGAAGTAAAGACATAAAAAAAGCCTCACATTTCTGTGAAGCTTTTCGTGACCTCGTTAGGATTCAAACCTAAAACCTCCTGAGCCGTAATCAGGTGCTCTATTCAATTGAGCTACGAAGCCAATTCCCTTATTGGGGAGTGCAAAAGTACATATCTTTAAGTTTTGAAACAAGCATTGCAATAAAAAAAACCTATTTTTTACGCACACGCGTATCTTTCAGTAATCGATATAAGCTTGTCCGGATAATGGCCCCCATTTGCTTACACTTCAGAAAATCAGGATCATTGTAATGTTTTGCCAACTCATTTTTAAGCTTTTCTACATGATCCTGAGGAGCAATTGTATCCCGAATCACGGCATCCCATAATCCTTTTATTCTATATTTATTGGCGCGTAACCGAGACGCCATCATCGCGCGTTCTTCAAATTGATATTGCTGAATACTTTCTTCGCTTAATACATCTTTAACAATATTTATCAGCTCATTGTTCTGTTTGAAGAACTGTGGTAAATACACCCACTTCTGTCCTTCGTAGCATTGCTGGTCAAAATCAATGGCACGGATGCGGTAATGAAACTCTTCAAAATCGGGTGTCATCTCAATTACATAATTGCTTGAATGCATATCTCCCAGCAAACGAATGAAACAGCGTTCGTTAAATTTCACAAATTCTTTCGCCAAACGAATGCGATTCAAACTCATCAGCTTTAAATATTGTTTGATGAACATGTCTCCAGGTATCCCAACAATGTGATCTTCAATCAACGTATCTCCGTCCACAATGTAACTGATGTTGTTGGGAGATAAAATATGTTCCAGCTCCAAGCCGTAGATACGAGAGGCGTCCGCGACCTTCACATAAAAATAATCGTAGTTGTCGTTGATACGATTAACCACACGCACGCGGAAAGGTTTGGTATTTCCATACACGCACAGATCAATCCGATCGATAAATAAATGTTCGGTCACACTTAAGTCACCACCGATTTTTAAAAATGCATAGATGCGTTTTAATCCATCATAGATCTCAACCATATCGTCATTGCTATAATACACGCTGTCCCACAAGGTATCTTTTCCATACCGATCCTTCTGCGATACCCGACTTGTAAAGCGCGTCAGATCCGTGTAGGAAAGAGGCACCTTTTGCTCGCGATCAAACTGTGTAAGATACTTACGCAGCGGCTTACCAATTTTATATACGATTTTCTTTTTCGAAATCTCCATGCTAGTGGACAGTAAACAGTAGACAGTGGTCAGTAATTAATGTTTAATTTTGTTGGTAATTAGTAAGAAGCGCAAGCAAATGTTTGCGCCAACTTTTAAATATTATTGCTGATGACGATTATTCCCACGGTTAAAACCGTAGGCTGTGCTATCCTATATCAGTTAAAACTCGAAACAGCAGCCAGTGACCACTGTTAACTGACCACTGCCAACTTAGATATTACTAAATCTACCATAAATACTCAGCGGTAATTTTTTATGGAATGAATCTTCCACCACCAGCTCTCCTATTTCCAGATTCTTTACATCTCCGTAGATGCGGTGGATCAAGGTTTCAACGATCACTGCTGAAAAACCGATCGCATATAAATTCAAAATATAAAAGTGTTCCTGCGGATCCAATAATTCCGCACACAATTTCAATATTTCATTTAAGTGTTCTTCAATGATCCAACGCTCGCCGTCCGGTCCGCGGCCATACGCAGGCGGATCCAGAATAATCCCGTTGTATTTATTGCCGCGTTTCACTTCGCGTTTTACAAATTTCAATGCATCTTCAACTACCCAACGCACATCTGTCAATTCACTTGCTTCCATGTTTTCGCGTGCCCAGCTGATCACCTGCTTTACTGAATCTACATGCACCACCTCTGCTCCAGCTGCACGTGCTGCAATAGAAGCTCCACCGGTGTAGGCAAATAAATTCAAAACTTTTGGTTTCGGTGTCTTCATTTGCGACACCTTTTCATAGATGTAGTTCCAGTTGGGCGCTTGCTCCGGAAATAGGCCTACATGCTTAAACGAAGATAGGCCTAATCGGAATTTTAAATTCAAACTATTGAATTTATATTTTACAAACCATTGTTCTTTCATGGAATCTTTTAAGCTCCAAACACCTTTTTCCGGATTGGCTTTATCCCGCACAAATTCGGCATGCAAACGCTTGTCCCATTCCTTCTCAGGCAGCTGCGTATCCCATACAGCCTGGGGTTCAGGGCGAGACAAAATAAATGATCCAAAGCGTTCAAGCTTTTTATAATTGCCTGAATCTATCATTTCATAATCGCTAAAATGGTCGGGACCTAGTATTTTCATGCGTCTAATTTCTTAAAGGTTATTTAAAATCGTACCTTAGAATAGTAATATACTTTAACATTCGTTAACATAATTCTCCTCTTTTCCGTATTTACTCCAAAGCAGGTAGCTTTAAAATTACTATAATAATTCCACTTTACATTTATCGGGTGGATGATTCATTCAAAATATGAGCAAAGAACCAAATCCATACGTTGAAAAACTGTTACGATTCAGAATTGTATTCTTACTCGTATTGTTGTTTCTCCTTTTCTTTTCGATTGGAGTTTTCTTTTCGCTTGATACAGCTACCAGCACTTCTTTGATAAATAAAGACAACTTTTATAAAACATGGAAGGTATTGCGTTTTTATCAAAACGGAAAAATGGTTGTAAACGATAAGAAGTTTGAAAACTTACGTTTGCGTATCAACAAAGACAGTAGTGCAGAATGGATTCGCCCAGACAATACTTTAACAATGCGTATTTGGGTGTCTGATGATGGAAGTAAATTAATTAAAGAAGACGACGAATCACTTAAAGACATCGACGTTGTATATGAAATCAAAGAAGACAAATTACGTTTTGGCAAACGCACGGTAGAGTCGCATTACGAGTATGTGTTGGTGCCAGAGTAAGTGGTCAGTAGATAGTTCCGCCGCAACGGACAGTAGTCAGTAAAAAAGGAGAGTCATTCGACATTTAATCGATAGGCTCTCCTTTTTAAAATATCCAAAAGTAACATAATTCATTTATCCGCGTCGAATCATAATTCATACTTATATAAAAATATTATCGTTATATTGTATATATACTTCAACCGTACATGACACGATTTCTTTCTTTTTTGTTTTTATGCATCTATTTGATGAATCAGTCGGCCTATGCGCTTCCTGGCTTAAATAACATGTTTAATACAATTGAATTTAAAAAGAAATGTAAATTTGGAAGAAAGGAAACGTTATTAAAATATAAAACATCCTCCGATTCAAAAACACAACTATCAAGCCACCAAAAATCAGTAAAGAAAATTGTCTCATTCTGTTTTGCGGATGCGCACATAAGCAATCACTATTCGATACTATTTTTTATTCCTACGAATGAATCACTGAAAACTACATACAAAATAATAACCTATGTACGTTTTAGCAATATCAACTCTCCCCCTCCCTGTATAAGCCTTTGGGCTTAATTTTATTTAATAATTTATTCTAATTATACGAGCATAGTGTATTTCCAAAATATACTTATAATAGATATGCTATGCCTAATAATTACACATTATAATATTTCCATTCTCTAACTTCATTCTATATGGAATTCCTAACTTATAGTACGTACAAAAATCTACGTATAAATAAATACATACTTGTATTTTCAGTCTTGTTACTCTTTGCATATATACAAGCAACCCAAGCAACTACTAACAAAAAAGTTGTTTCACAAATTGTCTTTACAAAAAACAACTATGCAGTGTTAATTAGTCAGCCGAACCATTTAAAGGCAGCAGTAAACACGGCTGAAACCCTAAGCAAAACCAGTAAATATAATAGCGATAACTTTGTTGTTATGGCATGTGGAAAATCTGTTGAGGCATTTGTGAAAAGTAGTGATCAAAACGAACAGATTGAAACAGGTAAGAAAGCAGGTATCACCTATAAAATATGCGGTATGTCATTAAAGCAATTTAATATCCATCCCGACAGCCTTGTTGATGGAGTTGACATTGTCCCGAACGGACTTACTTATATGTTTGATGTTCAATCAAACGGTTATAAAACAGTTGAACTATAATTCACATATTTAAAATTGATCGACATGAATTCATATAAAGCAGCACAACATACAACTGATTTAAGTACAGGCTTCAATCAAACAGCACTTTTACTTACTGGTATGAGATGGGTTACGGGATGGCTTTTCTTTTCAGCCTTTTGGCGTAGGCTCATACTTGAAAACAAATTAGATCCAGATAGTTTGGGATATGCTGGAGAAAAATTTAATCACTTTTATCCGAATGCAATTTTCATTAAGGATACGATTCACTATTTAATTACACATCCTGAAACACTGCAGCCCTTTCTCGTTTTTTTTACAATCATAGAAGCGTTGGTTGGGTTAGGATTATTATTTGGTCTATTAACTCGATTGGCATCTTTAGGCGTATTTATACTTTCCATTGGTATTTTATTTGGAGCAGGCTGGCTAGGAAGTACTTGTCTAGATGAGTGGCAGATTGGCGTATTTGGAGTTGTTTCTGGATTGACAATGCTAATAGCAGGATCTGACACCTATTCATTGGATCGATTGCTGCTTACTAAGTTCCCATTGCTGCAAACTAAAAAATGGTTTCAATATATTGGCTCAGGAAATATTGAATTTCCAAATTCGAACTATTTCAAATGGACTGCCTTATCCATCGCTGGATTTTCACTTATTCTAACTTTGTATACCAATCAGGCATTCCATGGAGGTGTTTGGGGCAAATTGCACAACCTATCATTAAAGCCCAACATTGTAGTTTCGGATATTTCATATAAGAATAATAACACCTTACTGTTTTCACTTTACAGAGATCAAGGTATTGACACTTATGGTGCTTTTATTATCCGAATAACAATTAAAGACAGTACTGGTGAAATCGTACAGAATTTTAACCATGAAACACTTTCCAACATACCTAAAAATGCTATTCATAACTATTATATCTCTAAAATAACAAGTGGTAAAAATAGTCTTGTTGTTCCATTAGGAGCAAAAGCACAAGTGGTTTTCTCATTACATAATCTTACAATTGGAAAATACTCCATGGAAGTTGAAGATATAAGTGGGAAGGTTTGGAACACTCCGTTTGAGATATAATTTATACTACAAAAATGGGCCTTACTTATTGTACAATAAGTAAGGCCTACTAATTAAGCAATCAATTACGTTTATTTAAATCAACATCAATTTTTAATCTCAAATTTATCAAGGATAGTAGCAAGTAAGCACCATTTGGTAAAAGCAGATTGTACTAAATTAGCTCCTACAAACACTCCCAACCACAACCAATTCTCTTGACCTGTAAGATTGAATAACAACAAACTCAACAAAATCATTGTCCCAGCAACTCCAAATATTATTCTATTTTTCATATTAGATAAATTAATTTATTTCAAAATTGAATTCGAAAGCATTAAACTGTTTTCTTTTTAAGCATTTTAAAGTAAAGTAATGGTACAACCAACAACGTCAAGAAAGTAGATGTAATGGTTCCACCCATCAATGAAATGGCTAAACCTTGGAAGATTGGATCGAATAAAATAATTACTGCACCCAATACAACCGCACCGGCAGTCAATAAAATTGGCGTGGTACGTACCGCACCGGCTTCAATAATTGCTTGCTTCAAAGGTATTCCTTCTTTCAATCGAATATCAATAAAGTCAATTAACAAAACCGAATTACGAACCATTACACCGGCAAGTGCGATAAAACCTATCATTGACGTAGCAGTAAAATATGCATTCAACATCCAATGACCTAAAACTATTCCAATCAATGACAAAGGAATAGCAGCCAACATAATTAAAGGCACTGTAAAGTTTTGGAACCAACCAACAATTAATAAGTAGATAACTATCAATACAACACCAAATGCAATACCTAAATCTCTAAATACTTCGAACGTAATTTGCCATTCACCATCCCACTTAATACTATAGGTATCTTCATTAACAGGTTGATGTGTATACTCTTCTTTCAATGTATAACCATTAGGCAATTTGATGGTATTCAATTTTTCAGAAACAGATGAGATTGCATAAAACGGGCTTTCCAATTCGCCGGCCATATCGGCCGTTACATACACAACACGCTTTTGATTTTTGCGATAGATATTTGGTACAGTTGTTCCTTTTTTAACTTTCACAAAAGTACCTAGTGTATATACCTCGCCACGCTGATTGGTTACAGGAATATTTTCTATTGCAGTTATAGATGCTTTGTTTTTATCTTCTACTTGCAATACTATATTCTTTTGATTGAAAGAACGACTGTCATGCATCACTCCAACACTTGAATTACTTAGTGCCGTTGCTAAGATTGAATTAATTTGAACAGGCATTACTCCATATTCCATTGATTTTTTATGATCAATTTCAAATATATATTCAGGTTGTTTTGATTCAACAAACCAATCTACGTCAACCACATCCTTTTCATTTCTCAAAAGCGTTTCAACTTGATTGGCAACCTTGATTTGTTCTTCGTAGTTTGGACCATAAACTTCAGCAACAATTGTAGACAATACAGGTGGTCCAGGTGGTACTTCAACTACTTTAATATTCGCATTAAACTTTTTGCCTATTTTTTGAATATCTGTTCGCATACTCTTAGCTATGTCATGACTCTGCTCAGAACGTTCGCCTTTGTCAATTAAGTTCACTTGAATATCCGCAACATTTTCGCCTCTACGTAAATCATAATGACGAACCAACCCATTAAAACTAATTGGTGCTGAAGTACCAACATATCCTTGATAATCTTTCACCAAAGGATTACTGGAAATATAATTTGCTACTTCTTGTGTCAACGCATTGGTCGTTTCTAAACTTGTCCCTTCAGGCATATCAATCACCACTTGGAATTCATTTTTATTATCGAACGGCAACATCTTTACAGCAACACTTTTTGTATAGAACAATACCAAAGATGCTAACAATACCACCAATGTGCCGAAAATAAAGACATAACGTTTCATTCTATTCTCTAACATGGGTTCAATAAATCCCTTGTATATTTTATAGATTTTAGAATCTTCAACTTCATGTGAATGCTTGTCGTCTCCAGCTTTTTCTTTTTCTCGCAAGAACATAAAGCCTAAGTAAGGCGTAAGTGTTAAGGCTACAATTAATGAAAGTATCATTGCAATGGAAGCACCGATTGGCATCGGACTCATATATGGCCCCATTAAACCAGAAACAAAAGCCATTGGTAATACTGCAGCGATAACAGTGAAGGTTGCCAAGATGGTAGGGTTACCTACTTCATTGATTGAAAATATAGCTGCATCCATAAACGACATTTTCTTCATTTTAAAATGTCGGTGCATATTTTCTGCAATGATGATACTATCATCTACTACAATACCCGTAATGAATACCAACGCAAATAAGGTAATTCGATTCAAGGTATAGTCCATCATATAGTAGCTAAACAATGTTAATGCAAATGTTACTGGTACAGAAAGAAAAACAACCAATCCTCCTCTCCAACCCATGGCTAACATAACAAACAATGTCACTACGATAACTGCAACAACTAAGTGTAACAATAATTCAGATACTTTATGTGAAGCCGTTTCTCCGTAGTTTCGTGTTGTTGAAATATGAACTTCGTTTGGAATCAACGAACCTTTAGTATGTTCTACTTTCGCTAACACTGCTTCAGCCAAATGCATCGCATCGGCGCCATTCTTTTTAGATATTGAAATCGTTACTGCTTGCGCACTTGAGGTTTTTATTGAATCCTTAGTTGCTTTTCCACTGCCATAAAATACGTATTGGGAAGCCTGCTCGCCACTATCTGAAATTGTTGCAACATCTTTTAAATAGATTGGTGCGTTTTGATACACACCAACTACTGCTTCCGACAAATCTGCAATAGATGTAAAATAAGCATTCGTTTGAACTGTAAAGGCAGTGTCGTTATTATAAAAACTACCTACTGCACTTTGATTATTATTACCGCGCAAATAATTTGAGATTGTATTGAAGTCGATATGCTTTTGACTCATCTTCGCTTTGTCCAAAACTACTTTAATTTCTGAACGTCGCCCTCCTATTAATTTCACTTCAGTAACATTTGGCACCTTTTCAATTTCATTTACTAACACTTCGCCAATTGCCTTTAATTGAATATCGTCGTATTGTTCGCTCCACACAGTAAGACCTAATACAGGAACATCTTCAATTGCCCGTGTTTTAATCAAAGGCATTGAAACACCCTGAGGCATCTTATCCATGTTCTTTTGTACTTCATTGTAGAGTTTAACGATAGATCGTTCAATATCCTCACCCACGTAAAATTGAACAATCACCATAGCCTGACCTTGCATGGATGTACTGTAAACATATTCTACCCCTTTAATATTTGAAATCATTTTCTCAATTGGCATAGCAACTTTCGTTTCTACCTCTTGAGGGGATGCCCCAGGATACGAAAAGAAAATATCTGCCATGGGTACTTTTATCTGTGGCTCTTCTTCACGTGGCATTAAGTACGTGCTATATCCACCAATCAATAAGAATGCAATCATCAACAAAATTGTCAATTTTGAATTGATGAACATCTTAGCAATGTTGCCTGATAATCCTTCGTTCATATTCATGATTGTTTCTTATTTGATTTGTACAATTGAACCATTTAACAAAGGTGCTTCACTTGAAAGTATAATGGTATCGTTTACCTTAACACCAGTCAACACTTCTGTATATTCTTCTTTCTCTTCTCCTATTTTCAACCAACGCAAATACGCCTTATGATTTGAATACACATATACTCCTGCTAATTGATCTTTTTGAATTATACATTTTGTTGGCACAAACAATCCTGCTTCGGCAGTCTCTGCATTATTTAATGTTATTATACTATACATGCCAGGAAATACACTTTTAGAAAAAGCTGCCGGTATAGAAAGTTTAGCGATATATTGTCCACCGGAATTTGTTGAAGACAAACTCACATTTTCTATTTCTGTTTCAAAAGTTTGATGAGTAGAAATTATTTCAATAAGTGCTTTAGTTCCTTCTTTTACAGACATTCTATTTTTTTCCGGAATCATGGTAACAATAGATAATGCACCTTGCTGCTCCATCATTAATAAAGGCATTCCAGGGTTTGCTAGATCACCAACATGGGTAATTTTCTGTGTAATTTGTCCATCGTATGGTGCTTTGATGGATGTAAATTGTTGCATTGCTTCTACTTCGTTACGCATTTGAATAGCAGCTTCGTTTTTTGCTTTAATGGATTCGAATTGCAACATAACTTGTTCATATTCTTTATCGGTTGCACTTTTTTGATCGTGTAAGCGAGTGAAGCGATCAACATCTTTTTGAGCACTTTTTAATGCAGCACTCGTTTCAGCAATCATAGCATCTACTTGAGCTTTCTTCGCCGTTAATTCAGCACTATTTATCCGAACCAATAATTGTCCCTTTTTAACATTGTCTCCAACATCAACCAACACTTGCTCAACATAGCCCATCATACGGGTACTAATGGTTGCTGAATTTGTTGATTCAACTTTTCCAGATAAGCTTAGCACGTGTTGACTATTAGATATAACAGTTGAAATTGTTACAGGTACTGCCGTCACATTTGTTGCTTGCGGACTTTCTGGTGAATGGCAAGAGGCAAATAGAATGCTTAATGAAAGTGCCAAATAAAATATCTTTTTCATTTCGTATGTAGTTAAGAAATTATTGATTTTGATTGGTTAAGAATGTCAGATAAGAAATCGTGACATTGTATTCAAAGTAAAGTTTGGAAAGTGCTAGTTCCTGTTGAGCAAGCAAATTTTGACTCGTAAGTAAATCTGTTGTCTTTACCAATCCCTCATTATACCTTTCCTGGGTAAGCTTCAATGCTTCTTTAGCTTGCTCAATGGAGGTATTGGTTTGCTGCATACGCAACTGTATATCATGTAAGTCACGTTTAGATTTTTCAATATCTACTTGTGTTTGTATCTGCTGCGTTTTCAATTCCAGCATCATTTTATTTCGTTGATAGGTTTGAGTAGCAACCTGATGATAATTGGTTAAGCCTTTAAATACATCCATAGAAACTTGCAAACCGATAAAGTATGACCCATTGCCAAATCCAAATGTGTTGGAGTTGGCTTGATAATTTCCAAATGCATTTAAACGCGGACTGATTCCGAATTTGCTAGCCTGTATCATTTTATTATAGGATTCAACAGCTTTGTTGTATGCCATAAAATCTGCACGTTTTTCATTGTATTGAAAAGAATTTAAATCCAATGTAGTTGTATAACTGCTATCAACTTGAACAGTATAATTTGTTTTAGGTTCTTTATTCATTAATAAGCTTAATTGATCCGAAAGCCCATCGATAGAGTTCTGTGTTTCTAGAAGCTGACTTTCAATGCTTGATTTAAAGACCTGTGCATTTAAAACATCTGCCTTCGATACCAAACCTTGTTGGTAAAAATTGGAGACTGTTTTATATGCTTCTTCGGTAGTTTTTAAAACATTTTGCAACACTCCTAATGCATTATAATTCAACAGCAATTGGTAATATGTTTTCTTAACTTCAAAGCTTACATAAGCCTTCGTATGTTCTTTTTTAAAGCCATACACTTCTTGTTGCATTTGAGCAGCTCTGCGTTGAAATAAAATATCAGGATTTAAAATTGGCTGAACGATCGAAACCATGGCATTATGATTTTGATAATCACTAGGGTTATTTAATAACACTGGATTAAAATCATTTTGAGTAACAACTCCTTGCACCATCTTATTACCAAAGACCATTAATGGGTTATTGGTAAGCGTTGAGGTATAGGATAGATTTACTTGAGGTAGAAATGCTGCTGTACTCGAACCATATTGCGACTTGGCAATATCTTGGTCTAATGAAGCCTGAGCAATAGATTGATTGTATTCTAAAGCATCGGCTAGCGCGTCAGCTAATTGAAGAGGCTCAACAGGTCGCTGTTGAGCCAAAATGTCGCTCATCTGTACAAGCAATAAGACAAGTAATAAATATTTCTTTGACATAGTATATTTGTTTTACCATACAAAAGTATACTACCCGATTGCCAAAGTTTGTAACAAGAGTTACATAGGAAAAAATTAGTTACTAGGTTCTATACGATAGAAATGAAAACTATAAATTTAAGAGTACTATGTAAAGAGAGGCTTACATACATAGTCGATAAAAATTAATTATATTTTACAGGAATTAAAAAGCGAAAGGCTTCAGATATCTATCTGAAGCCTTTCGCTTTTTAATTCCTTTTTATTGTCTACTGACCACTAGTTCAGCCAGCCCTTCACTTCATCGGCTGTAGGATTTGCAATCTCAAGTTTCATTTTTTTACGTAAGCCGCATAAGTCGTTAAACAATTTATTCGGGTTTGCTTTTTTAAGTTGTTCCACGCTGGAGATACCTAACTTCTCGATCAACGGAACGAGTTCTTCACGGATATCAACGCCTTCAAAGCCATTTGAAGAAGTTCCTCCTGAACCTACTTCCGGTCTCATTTGCGGGAAGAACAATACATCCTGAATGGATGCAGAGTTCGTCATAACCATTGCCAAACGATCTATACCAATACCAAGGCCCGCTGTAGGCGGCATACCGTATTCAAGTGCACGAAGAAAATCTTCGTCCAATACCATACTTTCGCTATCGCCGCGTTTGCCCAATTCCAATTGCTCTTCAAAACGCTGACGTTGATCGATCGGATCGTTCAATTCAGAGAATGAATTACATATTTCTTTACCGTTGCAAATTGCTTCAAAACGTTCAACCAGACCTGGCTTATCTCTATGCTTCTTCGCCAACGGCGACATCTCAACCGGATAATCTGTAATGAATGTAGGCTGTATCAATAAAGGCTCACACTTCGCACCAAAGATCTCATCAATCAATTTACCTTTACCCATTGAATCGTCTACATCTACATTCAATGACTTACACGTTGCACGCAATTGCGTTTCATCCATTTCACCAATGTTAATGCCTGTATAATGTTCGATTGCTTCAAACATGGTGAAACGTTTCCATGGTCTCTGGAAGCTGATCGTGTTCTGACCAACCTGTACTTCTGTAGTTCCGTGTAATGCAATAGCAACTTTTTCTACCATTTCTTCTACCAGATCCATCATCCAGTAGTAATCTTTGTATGCAACATACAATTCTACTTGTGTAAATTCCGGATTGTGGAAACGAGACATACCTTCGTTACGGAAATCTTTTGAGAATTCATATACTCCATCAAAACCACCAACGATCAAACGTTTCAGATACAATTCATTTGCGATACGCAAATACAACGGCATGTCTAATGTGTTGTGGTGTGTCTTGAACGGACGTGCTGCTGCACCACCATACAAAGGTTGCAGGATCGGAGTCTCTACTTCTAAATATCCTTTGTTGTTCAAATAGTCGCGCATCGTGTTCACCAAACGTGTACGTTTGATGAATGCTTCACGCACATGCGGGTTTACGATCAGATCCACGTAACGCATACGGTAACGTTGTTCCGGATCGGTGAATGCATCAAATATTTTTTTCTCTCCGTTTTCATCAACCGCCTCTTTAGGCATTGGCAATGGACGCAGTGCTTTAGTTAATATTTTAAATGAAGTAACATGTATCGTAATTTCACCGGTTTGTGTTGTAAACACGTAGCCCTGAATACCAATAATGTCTCCAATACCAACTAATTTTTTAAATACGGTATTGTATAGCGTTTTGTCTTCATCCGGACAAAGGTCATCTCTTCTGAAGTATGCCTGAATTCTTCCGCTTGAATCCTGTATCTCAACGAAAGATGCATTCCCCATGATACGGCGGCTCATCACACGACCGGCAATGGAAATATCTTTATAATCTGTCTTCGTCTTTTCGTAATTCTGATGAATATCTTTTGTTGAAACATTAATAGGAAAAAGTTCAGCAGGGTACGGTTCTATACCCATTTTCAATAACTCTTCACGTTCCTGGCGACGTACCAGCTCTTGTTCACTCAATTGCATGTCTTTCGTATTATAATAGAATCTTAAAATTAAGCATTTTTAAGGGAAATATGAATTTTGATTAATGCAAGTGAATGAATTAAAAATGAGATAGTTGCAAAACATTCCAATCCACTTTATAAATCTAATAAATACGGTTGAGCTGATTTTAATTTAGAAAAAGAAAAAATATTAGCTTCAGAAGCTTTATAGATATACAGAAAGGACAAGAATTAACATCCTTTCTGTATAAATGCGACGCGAAAAAACATTAGCGAAATTCCAACGGAAAAGAATCATCCCATTTAAACGCATTAATAATCCAGCCTGACTCATTTTTATAATACGTTAGAATGACTCTGATTGCTGAGTTTTCATATTGAACAATATATGTTTCTCTAATTGCAAAATCTCCAATGACTTCATTTTTAACCTTGGTATAACCAAAAGCTTTTCCAAATCTATCTTTAATTAAATTAAGTTGGCTTATTGTTTTCTGTTCCGTGACATCCATTTCATTTTGAGGCATAGGCCAATAAGGCTTCATTTCTGAAAAAAGTTTAGAAATTTTATCTTCTTTAAAAAGTTGCACAATTTTTTTTGACATCTCTTGTGTTTCAGCAACATCTTTTAATACTTTATTTTGAGCAAATAGGTTAAAGCTAATAAAACATAATAGCGTTATTATTAATAGGTGTTTCATAATCTGATACATTTTAATTTTATTTCGGAAATATAATCTTTATTTTATTCTAATGGTTTTTTTCTCCTGAATATCTATAGACACAGAAAATTCGTTTTGAATTGAAGAATCATCAATAAACGACATTCGAAAATAGCTATAAACTGGCATTTTGAAATATCCATAGAATATAATGTATATTTAGGTACTTTTAATCCGCTAACTATATTGACTTATCCAGTATGTCCAACATACTTATCTTAGAAGACGATCCCATTCTCTCTAAGGAAATTAAAAACTTCCTTAGCAAACATGATTTTGAATGTAATTGTGTCTACGATGGTTCGCTGGTATTAAAGCAATTCAAATTGAACAAGCCAGACCTGGTGATCTTAGATATCAATGTGCCGGGCATAAACGGATTGGAAGTCTGCAAGAACTTAAGAGAAACGGATACCATGGTTCCAATTCTTATGCTTACTGCATTCAGTGAAGTAGACGACAAAGTAACTGCATTTAATAATGGTGCGGATGACTATTTAGTTAAACCATTCCATTTCGATGAAATGCTGGTGCGTATAAAATCACTGCTGAGACGAAAAGAAATTCCGCAATCAAAAAATACAGAAATATCCATTGCAGATCTGGTGATCAATGTATCAGAAATGAAAGTCTTCCGCAATGAAACAGAAATTAATTTGAGTCCAAAAGAGTTTAAACTCTTGACCTTGCTTGCACAAGCAGATGGCAAAGTGATATCCAAAAATAAAATAGCAGACGATCTCTGGGATTATCACATTGAAACAAATCAAAATACGATAGAAGTTTATATTAATTTTTTACGCAAAAAAATAGATAAAAACCACGAAGTAAAATTAATTCATACAAAAGTAGGTTACGGCTATTACTTAAAAGTAGAAGTATAGAATATGAATTTAAAAAATAAAATATCGTTTATTGTTTCGCTCCTTTTCACGGGAATCTTTGCGATCTCGGGAACAGTAGTCTATATTTTATTTGCAGATTTCAGACAGGAAGAATTTGAAACACGCCTTGAAGAAAAAGCAGTTTCAACGATAAAGCTTTTGGTTGAAGTGGAAGAAATTGATCAGCATTTATTAAAGATCATTGACCAGAACAGCATTCATAAATT
The DNA here is from genome assembly GCF_000379725.1 of Cytophaga aurantiaca DSM 3654. Lineage (GTDB taxonomy): Bacteria > Bacteroidota > Bacteroidia > Cytophagales > Cytophagaceae > Cytophaga > Cytophaga aurantiaca. Next base: position 180,788 of record NZ_KB903662.1, on the reverse strand, counting down.
ATACAATGAAAAGGTTTTGATTTTTGATTCCAATTCGAATCTGATATACAGCAGTCTGGATGACACAAAGATTCAATGGGACAAAACAGATCTTACCTATTTAAAAACCCACAAACATTTTTATAGAAAAGAACAAGAACAGGAAGTCTTTGGGATTTTTTATGATGACACCAATGCCCGTGATTATTATGCGTTGATCTCCGCATCAGATACAGTAGGAAAGAGAAAGCTAAAATATTTGTTATATATCTTAATAGGTACGTATGTTGTTTTTACAGTCCTCTGCTGGTTCATTACAACCTATGTAGTTCAACGCTTATTATTGCCGGTAGATGTTTTTTATCAAACACTCAAAGGTATTAACGAGAACAATTTAAATACACGAATTCCGGTAAAAAATAAAAAAGACGAAATTGACCTGTTGGCAAATGAATTCAATCAAATGCTGCAACGAATCGATATCTCTTATCAAAAACAAAAAGAATTTACTGCACATGCCTCGCATGAATTGCGTACACCTATAGCACGTATCATGTCTCAGGTTGAAAATAAGATCATCGACACCGATGCAGCAGGCATTGAAAATGCTTATTTAAAAAATATTTTAACAGATGTCAATCAGATATCCGATCTGATATCCTCTCTCCTACTACTTTCCAAAATCGAAAGTTCTACTTCGGTTGGAAACGAACTCTGCCGCATAGACGAATTGATATTTGAGTCTGCAGAAAAATTAAGCGTTGTATATCCGGATATTAAATTGCAACTGGATATTATACATTCAGATTCAGAAGACAATACATTAGAGATCAAAGGCAATAAATCATTGCTTGAGATTGCCTTTACCAATCTGATCAAAAACGCTTACAAATACTCCGACAATAAAACAGTTTCTATTACTATTACTTCTGCCGAACATACATTGATTGCATCGTTCTCAAATACCGGACAGACGGTGCTTGAGAACGAGCAGGTAAATTTATTTGAGTCGTTCATGCGAGGTGAAAACTCAAAAAATAAATCCGGTTTGGGTTTGGGACTAAAAATTGTACAACGAATTTTAGCACAACACAATGCCGCAATAAGCTATCAGGCAATCGACTCTAACATCAACATTTTCAGCATTACTTTTCCGCTTTAAGGTATTTTTAAGGTCGAACTTAAGGTGTATTAAAGACCCTTATTACATATTTACGTCCAATTAATAACTCATAACCAAAATGAAGTATTCAGCTTTCTTTTTGTTGTTCGTGAATTGCATGATTGCTATAGCTCAGAAGCCCACAACGCTTGCTGAAGCCGAGCAGCAAATGCAAAAGAATAACCTGCTCCTGATTGCAGAACAATACAATATCTCGGCATCACAGGCTGCGGTCATTCAAGCTAAAATATGGGATCAACCGTATTTGCTTGTTGAAGCGAATGCCTATAACCCGCAAGACAAGAACTTTTTTGATATGGGAACTGCCGGTCAAAAAGCAGCTTCCATTCAACAACTCATTTATATGGGTGGTAAAAAAAGAAACGAAGTAGATTTTGCAAAAACGAACGTAGCAATTGCAGAACTGCAATTTGAACAACTAATCCGAAACTTACGATTCGAACTGGCGCAAACTTTCTACACAATTTACTACGACCAAGAAAAAGCTGCGACTATCGAAGGTCAGATTAATAAGTTGGACACGTTGCTTAGCAACTATGAAATTCAGGCTGAGAAAGGAAACGTGCCGCTAAAGGATGTTGTTCGTCTTCAGTCGTTGGTATTGAATCTAAAAAAAGAAAAAAATATACTGGATGCCAATATTATTGAGGAGCAACAAACCATTGCACTTATTACGGGAATACTTGAACCGATCATTCCGCTTGTAAATGAAGAACAACTGATCTTGAAGTATGAAAATAAAACCATTACAAAAGATAGTTTAGTAACTGTTGCGTTAGCAAACAACTTAGAATACCTAACAGCATTGAAAGTTTCCCAAAGTCAGGAGATTTATCTGAAATGGCAAAAGTCTCTTGCTGTGCCGGACTTAACAGCCGGCGTAGCGTATGATCAGCGTGGTGGAGCATTTCAAAATCAAATCGATTTTACATTAGGTATACCTCTTCCCTTATGGAATAAAAACAGGGGAAATATTCAGCTTGCAACTGCACAAGCCAGGCAGGCAAGTGTGCATAAAGAATATGAACGCATGCAGCTGGAAAGCAAAGTAGATATGTTGTGGAGATTGTGGCTGCATCAAAAAAATCAATTAGAAACGATCAACAAATCTGTAAGTGAAAACATGGACATTGTCTATGTTGGTATGCTGCACAATTTCGAACGAAGAAATATTTCGTTGCTGGAGTTTACCGATTTTATGGAAAGCTTTAATCAAACACATATTTATGTGAGTGAAGTAAAAAAATCATGGATCATGGCAAGTATTCGCTTGAACTATATAACAAACAAAGAAATTTTCTAAGTATGCGCCCGTTAATCATATCTCTTCTTATTACAGCATGTGCCGCTGCTTGCAAAAGCGAAAAACCTGCAGAAGAATTCAAAGAAACATTCGTTTTAAGTGATAAAATGTATGCTTCAACAAAAACAGAATTTGCTAAAGAACTTCCATTAAAAATGGAACTGAGTTTCTATGGAAAAATAACTGCCGATAATAATAAAATGATCGAGGTGTTTCCTATTGTAGGTGGGAACGTAACAAAGGTATATGTAGAATTAGGTGACTATGTAAAAAAAGGTCAACTGCTTGCCAGCATCCGAAGCACTGAAGTTGCTGGATTTGAAAAAGAATTAGAAGATGCGAAGAACGATGTTGTTGTTGCTAAAAATAATGTAAAGGTAGCGCAGGAACTATACGAAGGAAAACTAAGTACGGAACGTGAAGTACTTGAAGCAAAAAGCCAGTTGGACAAGGCTCAATCGCAGTTGCACCGTATTCAGGAAACATACAACATCTATAATATAAAAGACGGAGCAACATTTGATGTTCGTTCTCCTTTAGATGGATTTATTATTCAGAAGAAAATAAATCAAAACATGTTGTTACGTAACGACCGAAGCGATAACATTTTTGATATTGCAGAAATTGATAACGTGTGGGCAATTGCAAATGTAAACGAAAGCGATATCAATCTGGTAAAATTAGGAATTGACGCTGCCGTAAGTACGTTAAGCTATCCGGATAAAAAATTCTACGGAAAGGTAGATAAAATCTTCAACATCATTGACCCGGAAACGAAAGCAATGAAAGTATTGATAAAATTAGAGAACCACGATTATCTATTGAAACCTGAAATGCGTGCAACAATTAATTTATCCTATTTCGAGCCAGACACGATGATCGCAGTACCTTCCAGCGCTGTGATTTTCGATAAGAGTAAAAGCTTCGTTCTCATCTTCAAAGACAGAAATAATATTGAAACAAGACAGGTAGAATTTTTCAGACAAGTGGGCGACATTACCTACATTTCTTCGGGTATTGAAATCGGAGAAAAAGTAATCACTGAAAATCAATTATTGATCTACGATGCACTAAATGATTAAGCAATGAACAAGTTTATCAAAAATATCATCGCCTTTTCTTTAGTTCATAAACCGTTCACGTTTTTCTGGATCGGTGTATTGGTTATTTCAGGAGTCATAGCATTTAAAAACATGCCTATTGAAGCGTTCCCGGATGTAACCAACACGCAGATCATTATTGTTACAGAATGGAACGGCCGTAGTGCTGAAGAGATCGAACGCTTTGTTACAACACCGATAGAGATCTCCATGAACTCGGTGCAGAAAAAGACAAGTGTCAGAAGTATTACCATGTTTGGTTTATCTGTTATCAAAATCATCTTTGATGACGACGTTGAAGATTTTTTTGCAAGACAACAAGTAAACAACCAATTACGAAATGTTTCATTGCCTGATGGCGTATCTCCGGATGTACAGCCGCCGTATGGACCTACAGGTGAAGTTTTCAGATATACATTAAAAAGTGATAAACGGGATTCCCGCGATCTGTTAACGATACAAAACTGGGTAATTGATCGACAGCTTCGGTCTGTACCGGGTGTGGCAGATCTTGTAGCTTTCGGCGGACAGGAAAAAACATATGAAATAAATGTTGATCCAAGCAGGCTTTCAAAATACGACATTACCCCATTGCGTGTATTTGAAGCCGTAAACCAAAGTAACATAAACATTGGTGGCGATGTTATTGAAAAAAACGGACAAGCGTATGTCGTTCGCGGTGTAGGTTTGATCGGCAGCATCAGTGATATTGAAAACATAATTATTGATGAAACCGGCGACAATCCAATCTTAGTTAAGAACGTTGCAGACATTCACGAAAGCTCCATGCCACGTGTGGGTCAAGTAGGCTTAAATGAAAACGACGATGTAGTTGAAGGTATTGTTGTAATGCGTAAAGGAGAAAATCCGAAGGAAGTATTACACCGTGTAAAAGATAAAATAGCAGAATTAAATGATCGCATCTTACCTGCAGATGTAAAAATGGAAACGTTTTACGATCGCGATAATTTAATGAACTACACGACGACTACCGTTATGCACAATATGCTGGAAGGTATATTATTTGTAACAGTTATTGTGTTTTTATTTATGGCGGATTGGCGCACAACCCTTACCGTTTCGATCATCATACCACTCTCTTTACTCTTCGCATTCCTTTGCCTTAAATTAATGGGCATGAGTGCCAACCTGCTATCACTGGGTGCGGTAGACTTTGGTATCATTATAGATGGTGCCGTGGTAATGGTTGAAGGCATATTTGTAACCCTCGATCACATTGCCCATAAAAACGGGATGGAGAAATACAACAAGCTTGCTATTGGTGGCGTGATTAAAAAGACCGGTACGCATTTAGGAAAATCCATCTTCTTCTCAAAACTGATCATCATCACTGCCCTACTACCCATCTTCGCATTTCAAAAAGTAGAAGGGAAAATGTTTTCCCCCTTAGCCTATACTCTAGGCTTTGCATTAATGGGTGCGCTTATTTTCACTCTTACTCTTGTACCGGTTTTATGTCATTTACTATTGAATAAAAATGTACGGGAGAAAAATAATCCATTTGTAAATTTCTGGAATCGGATAGTAGAAAAAGGTTTTAACTGGACGTTCAAGAATAAACGTATTACTGTAACTGTTACAATTGCTGTGATCGTTGTTACATTCTTTTCAGCGCGTTTTTTAGGAACAGAGTTTTTACCTCAGCTCAATGAAGGTGCCTTGTGGGTTGAAGCAAAATTTCCGATGAGCCAGAGCTTACCGGAAACAGTTAAGCAAACAGCATTGTTACGAAAAGAACTGCAGAAATTCCCTGAAGTAAATGGCGTATTGAGCCAGGTTGGCCGAAGCAATGACGGTACCGATCCTAGTGGCTTCTATTATGTCCAGATGCAGGTGAATTTAAAGTACAAAGATGATTGGAAACGAAAGATCTCCATGGATGATCTGGTGCGCGAAATGGATGACTCTCTTTCAAAATATCAAGGAATCGGCTATAACTACTCGCAGCCAATCATTGATAACGTTGCCGAAAGTGTTGCCGGCATCAATGCATCCAATGCTGTAAAAATATATGGCGACGATCTGGACAAACTGGATGAGATCGCCAATAAAGTATTGAAGCAGATTGAAAATATTGAAGGTATCAAAGATGTAGGTATATTAAGAAACATCGGACAACCGGAAGTAAGCGTTATTCTTGACAGAGAAAAAATGGCGGCTTATGGTGTACGTGTAGCCGACGCACAAGCAGTACTGGAAATGGCCTTTGGCGGTAAAACGGCAACACAGAAATACGAAGGGGAGAAAAAATTTGATATCCGGGTACGTTATCAAAAAGAATATCGTAAAAATGAACAGGATATCAGCAACCTAAAAGTACCGACTCTGCATGGAAATAAAATTCCATTGAAGGAAATTGCTACGATCAAAAAAATTACCGGGCCTGCATTTATTTACAGAGACAATACAAAACGATTCATTGGTGTTAAATTCTCTGTACGCGATCGCGATTTGGGAAGTACGATTGCAGAAGCACAGAAAAAAATAAAACAAACGATCGAACTTCCTCAAGGCTATAACATTGGATGGACAGGTGAATTCGAGAATCAGGTTCGTGCAACTGCCCGCTTAGGTGAAATGGTGCCATTGAGTTTAATAGGCATTTTTGTTTTACTGTTCATTTTATTTGGTAACATAAAAGATTCTTTATTGGTACTGGTAAACGTACCTTTTGCTATCATAGGCGGCATCATAGCACTGTATGTTACAGGCACAAACTTCGGGATATCCGGCGGCGTTGGGTTTATTGCTCTGTTTGGTATTTGTATACAAAATGGTGTGATCCTGATTTCAGAATTTCATGCCAACCTTGCTTTAAAAATGTCTTTAGATACTTCTATCATGGAAGCTGTCAAAGTACGTACACGTCCGGTTGTGATGACAGCTTTAATGGCATCGATCGGATTGATGCCGGCAGCCTTGAGTACAGGAATTGGATCCGAATCTCAAAAGCCTTTAGCCATTGTAATTATAGGCGGACTGATCACTGCAACTGTATTGACGTTACTAGTTTTTCCAATCATCTTCTGGATCTTCAATAGAAACAAAAATATTGAGATCGATTAATTTCAATTAAATTAAGAGTCATTTATTCTAAAATACAAAGTGGTCGGACGGACAAAAAAGCCGTCTGACCACTTGTGGTTAACAACATTCCTCCGACCACTTTTTAAAAATACTGTTATTAAAAACACACTAAAAATAAATTCATTGCATAAAGCGGATACTGCCAAAACTGGGTTATGACCCCAGTCGGGGTCATATGTTTATAGAATCTCAGATTAAAATAAAATACGCACAATACCGAAGGTATTATTTTCTGATAAAATACCTTCGGTATTGTGCGTAAAAACGATTATGATATAACGTGCTATAAACATGAGACCCCGCTGGGGTCTCGTCTAAAAAAAACAATTTTCAATGAATGCAATTCATATTTAAATGCATAAGATTACACAAACCATAATATTTGTCGGGGGGATAAAAAAATAGGAAAGGCGTTGAAGTAAATCACTTCAACGCCTTTCCTATTCAATACTTATTTTATTTATCCTTCTTTCTCTCCTTTTTATTTTTCTTTACACGACTTGTATTCTTTTCATCCAAACCACTATCGTTGTTCTTTTTATTCTTCCGTTGAAATATTTTCTGAATGAATGTATCATCCTTATACATTTCACATGTTATATCATTCGGATACGGAAAGGATTTTGTCACAAGATATCTTAACTGGGGATCCGCTGCAATACGTCTGTATAAGCCTGCCCAAATGGGCATCGCTGTAGCAGCACCTCTCCCCTGATTCATTCCGCTGAAATGAATCGCCGGATTATCTGCACCAACCCACACACCTGCTAATAAGCCTGAAGTATATCCCATAAACCAGCCATCTTTGTGATCCTGTGTGGTTCCCGTCTTTGCAGCAATTGCTCCTCTTAATCCATAAACATCGCGTAATTCATGTGCTGTGCCTTTATCAGCCACATTACACAACATATTTGTTAAGGTATGTGCCTGCTCGGCAGTGAAGATGTTTTTATAGGATGATTTTGTTTTCATAATCTCTTCACCTTTCTCATTAACGATCGAGGTTATAAATCTCAATGTTGCTTTATTGCCATTGTTTGCAAAAGCGGTGTAGGCACCTGTCAATTCCCACAAACTCATCTCTGCTGTACCAAGCGCAATAGAAGGTTTGGCAGGTAATGGACTTTCAATACCCAACGATCTGGCCAACGCAATCACATTTGAAATTCCGGATTGCATACAGAGATTTACACTGATGGTGTTGATGGAATTTGCCAAAGCACCCGCCATGGAATACCGACCATTCTCGCGTTCGCTTGAATTTTCAGGAGTCCAGTCATCATACTGCGTATAGGTTATTTCCTGATTGGCAATAAAATCACAAGGCTGCACACCGGATCGTAACGCCTGTGCATACACAATCGGTTTAAAAACAGAACCTGCTTGTCGTTGAGCTAAAATATGATCGTACTGAACCTGCTTAAAATTTGCTCCGCCAACCCAGGCCAACACTCCACCTGTATGCGGATCAACAACCAATACGCCAGCCTGTAAACTGCTTAGCATAAGCTTTACAGAATCCATCGGAGAAATGTATAAATTCTTTGGACCGTTTAATGTATTTATCTGCAGACTATCCTGCTTCTGAAAATTTAAAAGAATTTCCTTTTCTGAAAGTCCATTTGCCTCGAGTGCTTTATATCGATTCGATGCTTGAATTTCCTGAGACACTATTTTTTTATGAATTTTGAAAAACGCCTGCTGTTTCAGATCCCGATCTAATAAGGGCTGAATACGTTTCAATTGACTTACTGCTGCGTCTTCTGCATACTGTTGTATACGAGAATGAATGGTAGTATAAATCTGCAATCCGTCTGTATAGATGCTATATGCAGAGCCATCCGCCTTCTTGTAAGTCATTAGTATTTTCTCTACTTCTTTTCTTACATATTCTCTGAAGTATGGTGCTGCGCCATCACTATTATCCAGCTTGGTATATCGAAGAAGCAAAGGCCTATGGCTTGATTCAGTAAATTCTTCTGCTGTGATGTATTTATATTTTTTCAATTGAGTTAATACCACATTTCTCCGAGCCAGCGCATTTTCAGGTTTTGTACGTGGATTGTAATAGGTAGGAGATTTTAATGCTCCTGCCAACACAGCAGCTTCCTCCAACGCAAGTTTATCCGGTGTTTTATTAAAGAACCGTTGCGATGCTGTAGTAACACCGTATGTATCTTCGCCAAAAGAAACTGTATTTACATACAGCATCAAAATTTCTTTTTTGGAATACAAGCGCTCCAGTTGATTGGCAATAATTGCTTCACGGATTTTAATTACAGGCATCGTAAGCCATCCGTACTTTTTTCGGCCGAAAATATTTTTAGCAAGCTGTTGCGTGATCGTACTGCCGCCGCCTGTGTTCTTCCCAAGCAATACAGATTTGAAAATCACTCTCAGTAAACTTTTTGTATCTACTCCTTTGTGCTGATAAAAACGTGCATCTTCAGTAGCAATAATGGCATCAAATAAATAATGCGTTACTTCATCGTAGGTTGCATCCGAGCGGTTTTGGACAAAATATCGTCCTAATAAAATACTATCTGATGAATAGACTTCAGAAGCCTGATAATTTTTAATAGCAAGCAAATCTTCATCGCTGGGCATTTTACCAATCATGCCCGTAGACACACTGTAAAATAAAAGTACAGGAAGAAGCGCAACTGTTATGCACAACAATACAAAAGAAAGTAAACCCACCCAGATCTTTTTCCCTGTTTTTAAACTAAAGTACCAGGCAAACGGGCGCACAAAAATGGTTTTCAATATGCTGCCTACCCATTTAAAAAAACGATTCATATAAGCTGTTGTAAGTTTTAAGTAATTCAGAGTATTATTTCCTCTCTTACTTAAGATACAAATTTATCTTGTTAATGTAAATTAAAAACTATTCAACTTTTAATAATATTGATATACATAGGTATAGATAAAATCTACATTACCTTTTTCATTATATGTTTCCTTCTTAAGACGTTCTCCTTTTTCATTAAAAAATATAGTTTCAAAACATACTTTATCTGCTATTGGATCTGCAAAATATTTAGATATCTGTTCACCCTTTTCATTTATAAGTATTTCTTTTTTTATAGATATTCTAGGCACAGAAAACATTTCTCGTTTTACAATTATATTATTTTCATTTTTTGTATATCTATATTCATACTCATATATCGTATTTATTGTACCCAAAAATATATTTTTATATTGATGAATCAGCAAACCTGAAGTGTCATAGGTATATGTCGTTGTTTCATAATTATCATACTTTTTAGCAATATATTTCATCTCAATAATTCTTTGATCACTGTCATATGTATAATAATATTTATAGTTACCACCACCAATCCTTACCATATAAGGCAAATTTTGATTGTTTTTATAAAAATATGTTTCTTCTCTAAGCTTTGTTGCCATAGATTTTTTATAGTTTTCATCTTCAAAAATAAAAGAATCTTTATTCAAATTATGTATAATCAATGCTGTACTATCTCCTTTTGAATTAAGATGAAGTTCTGACTTTATCATTCCATTTAAATAATATTCCGTTTTAGTTTTCAACCATTTACTTTTTTCATAATTACCATTTGTATTTGCCCATTCTTTATATTCTAAAACAGATTTAAGCCTTGGTAATACAGGAAATTCAGGATCGGTGAAGCCTGAAAAAATTACCCAAATAAAAACACCCAATATTAAATATCTCTTCGACATGCCCATTACACAATTATTTTTCAAAATATTTTTTATTATCATTTATCATTTCAAAACTGATACGCTACCCCCGCATAAAAATTTCGAAGTGCTGCTGCATTATAATACCTTCCGCCAAACGCATTCAAATCATTTCCCAAACTATACTGTTCGTTTAATAAATTGTCTGCACCAATATATACATTCAACGTGTTTTTTTTCATTTGAATATTCCATCCTGCTTTTGCCTGTAACAAATGATATGCGGAAGCATACGCTGTATTTGCATCGTTCAAAGGAATTTTTGAGGTATGATTGTATTGAATATATAGATACAGTGATTTCAAAAATTCAATATACATACTGGATACAACAGTTGTACGAGGTACACCTGTTACCCTATTGCCTGAATAATCAGCCACATTCATAGTATAATTCTTAAATGAAAATACATACCAGGTAAAACTGTTTTTCAATTCCAGCGCACGAACAATTCCCTGCGCACGTTTCTTTATTAATTGGTACGACAGTTTCGTTTCCAAGCCAGGCTGCTTTGTACCTCCGGAATTTACAAAATACTGTACGCCGCTTACATCGCTGCGGCTTACAATTGCATGCTTCAGTTCATAATAAAAAACGGCAGCATCTGCCTGCAATCGTTTATTCTGAAAACGTAAACCTGTTTCATAATTCCATCCATATTCGGGTTGAAGATCTTCATGAACAAGATTGTCATTCGGACGAATCTCAGCAACAGTAGGTGAAGAATAACCTTTACTTATAGATGCGCGCCAAAACAACTGTTCACGGATCTTATACGTTAATGCTATGCGAGGCAGAAGCTGAACTTTGAACTGGTGAGTCTTCTGAGCTTGATCTATGCTTGCGGAGAGATATGTATATCTATAATTATTTAAACTTAAACCGGCTTCAACAATAAGTCTGTTCAAAATAGTAGAAGAAAACTGCGTGAACAAAAAATACTGTCGCGCATTCAGATCCGTTTGCATTTGCAACGTATCCTTATTCCCTGCATTGTTCCGATAATTTGAAATGTCGGAATGTGTCTTTTGCCATTCAAGTCCAAGATTCCAATTCCATATGCACTTATAAGATTTTGCTCTGGATGTTTCAATATACGTACGTGTTCCGTATGTAGCCTCTTTACGAATTTCGTAAGTAGCAATTGCAGGATTTACAAAATTATTCTGTGTTCCAAAAATTGAAATCACGTGACGCCAATGTTTTGCCAGTCGTGCTTCATGTGCAATACCGCCATAGATCATTTTATTTTGAACATACGTATTCTGTTGTACAGCTCCAGGCATCGAACCTGCAGCCGGACGAGCTGCCCGGGGATTGGATTGATATTCCTGCAACGTTAAGCCTCCGGGAGTTTGATAATACAGATCCGAATAAAATGCAAGTGCCTTTAATTGCAATGCTTTATGATAGTTGATATGATAAGATGCCTGATAATATTGTCGCTTAAGTGCACTTTGGTCGCGATACCCATCTGATTGCTGATATCCTTGATTCAATGTAAAAAAATGTTTTTTAACTTTTCTTTGAATACGTAATGTTTGATGAAACAAACCATACGAACCTCCATCTACGGAAACCTTTACATTGTTTGTATCCTGCGGCTCATACGTTCGAATGCGAACCACCCCTCCTGTATTTGCACCATACAAACTGCCGTATGGACCACGCCAGATCTCTATACTTCGGATACCAGAAGGATCCAGGGCATTTAGATACGTATTTCCACCCGCATCTGTTAACGGAAAATAATCATCGATATAGATCTTAATATTCCGAACACCAAATGGCGAACGCAGCAAACTTCCACGGATAGACAAACGATAACTTCCGGGAGAACGCTCTTCCATACGCACACCGGGCAAGGTATTCAGTCCGGATACCAATGTAAAAGAAGGCTGATGCAACATTGGCTGAATTGTATCAACCGATGCCGGAGATTTCTGTAACGAATAACCGACAACAACAATCTCTCTGGCCGGAACATCAAAAGACGTATCCACCTGTGCAACAGCAGGCATGGTGCTACATAGCAGACAAAAAATAAAAAAGAAAATATTTTTTTTGAATTGGGACATAGAATCTAAAAATACAAAAAAAATAACGGTCACATTCAATTAATTTACAATGCATTTGGATTATGTTCCACAGACTAAAACACAGATATTTACTCATAATATTGAATAAATTTCTTCGTATTAAAATTCATTATTGTGCTTTCAAATTGTATCTTCATCCATAAAATATCCTTCATCCAACATGACAAAAACAATCTATTCCATCGGATTCAGAATATTCTCGTTATACCTGATGCTCTATGCGTTACCAAACGCTGCGCAGTCTTTAAAACCAGATGCAAAAAAAACGATTATTGTCCAGAAAGGTTTTGATGTGATAACGATAGTTCCCTCCTTAGGCCGCGCCAGACATATCACCGTTGATTCCAACGGAACGATCTATGTTCGAATGAATGAATACAATATCGATGGAAAAGGGATTGTGGTACTAAAAGACACTGATGGCGACGGCAGAGCAGACATCATAAATTCTTTCGGCGATTTCACCGGAACAGGTATTGCACTCTATAAAAATTATTTATACGCTTCTTCCGATTCGGTTGTATACAGATTTCCGCTAACTGCAACGGGCATTGATGCATCAAAATTAGATACTATTGTCAACGGACTTCCCTACAATCCTCAGCATGGATCAAAGAATATTGTGATTGCTCCGGATGGAAAATTGTATGTAAACATCGGTGCACCATCCAATGCCTGTCAGGAAGTAGATCGAACAAAAGGTTCAAAAGGAATGGATCCATGTCCGCTGTTAGAAACCTATGGCGGCATCTGGCAATTTGATGCGAACAAACTGAATCAAAAACAATCCGATGGAATACGCTATGCATCAGGCTTACGTAACTGCGTAGCAATGGACTGGGATATTTTAACCAAACATTTGTATGCCTTACCACATGGCCGCGATCAATTAAATACATTGTATCCGGAATTTTACAGCAACGAACAAAATGCAGAACTTCCTTCCGAAGAGTTGTTTCAAATTACTAAAGGAACTTCGTACGGCTGGCCATATTGTTATTTCGATCATTTACAGAATAAAAAATTATTATCTCCGGAATATGGTGGAGACAGCAAGATCACCGGTCGCTGCGATACCATGCCTAAGCCCATTATTGCTTTCCCCGGACACTGGGCTCCGAACGATCTGTTATTCTATCATGGAAATATGTTTCCGGAGAAATATAAGCATGGTGTTTTCATTGCCTTCCACGGATCATGGAACCGCGCACCGTTAAAGCAAGGTGGTTATTTTGTTGCATTTGTTCCAATGAAAGATGGTAAGCCAACAGGAACGTGGGAAGTCTTTGCAGAAGGTTTTGCGGGAGGAAAAGAAATAACAAGTCCGAATGATGCGAAACACCGCCCGATGGGACTTGCAGAAGGCCCGGACGGTTCGTTGTATATTTCAGATTCGGTAGCAGGAACGATTTATAGAATCATTTACGTAAATAAATAATTATTCCTTTTGTCTGAATCAGGATTAAAGGATTCAAAGATTTTCAGGATTAAAAAAAACGAATATGTATAAATCGTTAATAGTTATAACAACTTGCCTTATTCTTATAATTAGTTATCAAAGTCTGAATGCTGAAACAGTTTCTTCAAACATAATTACCGGTGTACATCCCGGAAAAGTTGTTTACGAAACCTATTGTTTAACATGCCATCAGGCAGATGGGTATGGCGTTCCGGGATTAAATCCACCGATTGTAAAAACAGAATGGGTGCTGGGGGATAAAAATCGATTGATAAACATTGTATTAAAAGGATTAAATACGCCGATCAACGTCAACGGACAAACGTATCGGAATCCCATGCCTTCGCATGCATTTTTAACGGATGTGGAGATCGCAAACGTATTGACATACGTGCGTTCGAATTTCGGAAATAAAGCTTCAGCGATAACGACTGCAGAAGTACAGACCGTTCGAGCAGCAAAATAAATACTACCTACGAGGTTAAAAAAAACCTCGTAGGTAGTATTCTACAGCCATCTCCTTATTAAGCAGTTTGGAAATGCAGCATCCAGTTAATACCATACTTATCTGTACAGCTGCCATAGTATGCTCCAAAAAACATATCTTCTAAAGGCATTGTAATTTTGCCACCTTCAGACAATTCATCAAACAATCTTTTTGTTTCTTCTCTTGATTCCGGCTCCAGATTGATGTGCATATTATTACCATGATCCAGCTTGAAGCCCATACTCTCCGGAGCATCTGTGGCCATCAATACATACCCACCTAGGATCGTAAGCTCCGCATGAAGGATCAGTTTTTTTGTTGCTGCATCCATCGGCGGCGCACCTTCCGGCATAGTGACATCTTCGAATCTCTGTAAGCCATAACCTGTAAAGGTTCCTTTAAATACCTTTTGATAAAAGATGAATGCGTCTTCTGTATTACCCGGAAAATTCAGATACGACGTAACACGTACCTTATTAGATGTTTTCATCTCCTTACGCAATTGAAACTGTGCACGTAAATACTCTTCCAGATTTGTAAGTGCAGCTGTAAAACCAACTTCAAAGCCTAACTCAACTATTTTTTCAAGGTCTTCAATAGTCTTATAAGAAAGTTCTATAACAACTTTGGTTCCTGTTTCCGTTTTATAAAATGAATTTGTCCAGTGCGTACTTGGAAAATCCGGATTAGGCGTTCCGTTCTCATCACAAAAACAATCGTCTACCTGATAGCTTTTAATCGGATCAATCTTGCTGTAGTTTGCTTTACACCAGTGCTTGGAGCCATCCGGACCAACCATTGCATACAACCAGGTACCACCTTCCTTAAAGTTCATTGCTTTTGTTTGAGCTTTGTAGGGCTTCGGTGCCCACCACAGATCAAGCAATTCTGATTCTGTCCATGTTCTCCAAACAAGTCCAGGCTCTGCATCAAACAAGCGTGTAACAATAAGTTTTTTATTTGGCAGATCTTTTTCAATCTGCATATTTTCAATATTTTTCATGTCAATTGTTCAAATGAAACTCTATAGATTATTTTTCTATCATTGGCAGATACTTAGCACGGTTTTCATAGATCGCCCAAAGAATGATTGCAAATATTACAAGCGCCATTGGCAACATATCTGGAGCGTTTATACTATGCAGCAAGACGATTCCGATTGTTATCGGAAAAAGAATGATCGCGCCAAGAGCTCTGTATTTTGGAATAATGAAAAGTACACCACCGATAAGTTCCGCAGTCGCTACCAACGGCATCAGCCAGGTGATCGTCATAAATGCGGTCATAATCTTTACCATATCTTCCGGCATATCTTTCGGTGCAGGCATGTAATTAAAAAACTTGTTCAGACCTCCGTTAATAAATAACAATCCAACAAGTAAGCATAGGACAAATAAAATTTTGTTTTTCATGATCTGTATAGTTTAGTTATAGTTTAGTTTTTATTTTTTTAATGAAGGTAATAATTCATTCAAATAATCTAATGTCATTGTGATACCTTCTTTGAAGCCCATTTGAATTGTTGCTTCCAGCTGCGCCAGATCATCATAGGAAATGTGTAATTCAACATGAGTCGTTTCTCCTTTGCCTGTAAAGGTTACTTCCCATTTTGATCGGGGCATATTCTTATTTATGTTTCCGTCTGAATCGGAGAAAGCATCCTTTCCTGTGAAACGTGTTGTTGGTTCAACAAGAATATATTCTATATAAGCCCAATGTTCGTCTCCATCCGGACTAACCATTGCATATAGCCAGGTTCCTCCGCTTTTCAGATTCATTGATTTTGTTTTTGTTTGCCATGGCTTGGGTGCCCACCACTGATCCAGGATTTCTTTTTTTGTAAATGCATCCCAAACCAGATCCTGATTTGCTGCAAATTCTCTTTTGATTGTGATCTTATTATTTACCTTGTCAACAATAAAATCATTTTCTAAAATATGTTTCATTTTTTTGTGCTTTTAAGTTTCAATAATACTTTATCCAGTTCATTAAAGCGGCTTTCCCAAATCTTCTTGAATTGTTCGAGCCATTTGTCGATTTCTTTCATTTTGGTACCATCAAGCGTATAGTAAATTTCTCTGCCGGATTGCTCTTGTTTTACAAGCTGGCATTCTGTTAAGATTTGAAGATGCTTGGAAACCGCTTGCCTGCTTGTGTCAAAGTGTTCCGCAATGGCATTTGGAGTCATCGCCTGAAATGCTATAAGTAATATAATAGCTCTTCGTGTAGGGTCGGCTATGGCCTGAAATACATCTCTTTTCATTTTTTAATTTCTTTAGTTGCGCAACCAATCAATTGCAAATATATACGCAACCATTTAGTTGCGCAAATTTATTTCGATTTATTTTAAAAAAAACCTCCCATAGCTAAAAAAAGGGGGTTAAGATTAATAGGTGTTACTTAAGTTTCTCCGCAAGCATCATATACGGTTCAGGGAAATGGTGTGTCCAGATATTCGGATTCGTTGAATCATTGCTGTATACGTTATAATATGCTTCGTCGGGAAACAAAATGATCGTGTTGCCTGTGCGCACATAATAATTACTGTTGTAATATTCCGGTGTAATGAAATTCGGGATTTGGTTTTCTACAGCATGTGAAACCATCTTTCCCAAATACTTCTGGTAATTTTTCTGCGCACGCAAACTTGGTTTACTCATCTTATTATAGATGTGCTTCAAAGCAATATTTTGCGGGAAGCCCATTCTTTTGATTGCTTTTTTTGCACCACGAAAGGGATTAACTGCTGTGAAATCATTTACTGTTTGCACAGAGAACGGGACATCCGGAACCCAATCTGCGGTATTGACTACATTGTATGCCCAGCCGCCTGCAGTCATGTTTTCATATTCATATGCATAGGCCAGATTACCAGGCTTAGGTCCGGCACTGCAGTAAGTTTTAAAGCGAATGTCAGCAGGAAGCTTACCTTGTTTTTTCAAATTTTCTAAATAGGAATTCAATAAAAATGTAATGCCTCCACCCTGACTATGCCCGGTCAATATAAAATCTTTAACACCTGCTTTGTAACAGGAATCAATTTTAGGAACAATTGTTTTTGACATATATGCCATGGCTACAAACCAGCCTACATGAACAGCAGCATTTGGATTGTCAGCAAGATTGTACGTAAAAGAAAAATCTTTATCAAGCTGCAATGTACCTTTTGCAGGAATCATAGCTGCGTATAGGTTTGCAAGAAAACTTGCGTCTGTTTGAACACTTCCCTGCACAGCGATCAATGCAATGGATTTACTTTTGTGCTTCCACAGATCCCAGATATTATCAAACGCAACAAGCGGTGAACGATAGACAAAATTAAAATCCTGGGGATCTGAAACCCCTGTATGATCCATCCATTTATTAACTGCTATATGCGCTTTGTAATTGATCTTTAATGTTTCGATGTATTCTTCTTTGCTAAAACCCGGTTTTAACTCCTGGGCTTTTATATTATTGGATACTAAAAATGTACTCGCTAAAAAAAGAATGAAGATAGATGTTCTCATACTATGTAACAGATGAATTAATAAAATACCCTTAGATATTATGCCTTTATTAAATATCGTCCAAAGTACTTAAAATTGCAACTGACTGATAACACTATATTAATAAGATGCAATTGGTCTATTTAAAAATCAGAAGTCTGTTACTTTTTTTCTGTCACTCCAACCATCACCCCAAAATTTCCATCGGTCTGCATCCAATGTTTTTCAGGTAAATAGGTGCGTGATACAAAGCCATCCAGATACAAGGCATTTTTACAACCCAAGCGTTGAAAGTAGGAAGCAAAATCATAGAAATTAATTTGAGTTTTAGTCATCGCAAAAACAATATTCCCATTCGGAAGAATGCCAACACCGTTGCGAATATTTAGATTGTTTGATCCTTTTACAAAAGCAGAATGAATGTGCCCATCTAAAAGCAACATAGGCCCTGACTGCGTTGCAAATTTTACATTACCGGTATTTGAAAAATTATCCGTTTCACAAACAACTGCTTTCTTATCTGTGGTAATATAAAATACGCCATTGGGTTTTAAATAAAAATTTCCGCTGGCATTCTTCGTATTTAAAGGCGCAAGTATTTTTCCATTCTGAATAAAAAGTCCCAGAGGTGTATTATCTTCTTTATACATTCCGGCATTTGCAGCAAATATCAATTTGCTATTCTTACTTTCAACAAATGTTTTTAAATTCTGAATGCTTTTAAGAGTTTGCCCCTGATCATTCTTCCAATACAGTTGTATGTCTTGTTTGGCAGGGTCAACCGTGTAGGAGATAATCGTGTCGTCGTCTGCGTTTAATTGAATTGTAAATGCAGCCAATCCCATTAACAATAAGATCGAAGCGACACTACAAAATAACTTTCTTTTGAACCCCATGTGTTGAATATACAAAATCACTTATTTCTAATTACGATTGTGTCTTGCTACCTGAACGCACCCAGTAAAAAAAATATTGTTCTATATAATAAATAATGATCGTCATTATAGCAATACTAAATGCTCTAAACCAATCCATATTATACTCCCAATGATCAATTACTGCATACAATGCAGGTATGGATATTACAACCGGTTTAAACACCCAGTAATTAAGCATCATGCCAAAGAAATAGGAAAGGAACAAAATCAGCGGAATCACCATTAATTTAATCCAAAATCTATGGTGCATGTAAACCCAAAGTATAGAAGCATAATACACAATCGTTGCATATAAAAAAATAGTATCAACTACCTGATGCGTTTGTGTACTCAGAAAGATTCCCATTTTATAAACCGGCAATGCTTTTACTAAAACAAGTCCGACGATAAAACTAATCAGCACTCCTATTGCAAATAACTTTTTCACATTCATATTTTCTGGAACCAACTATTAATCTTCTTCCCGCTTTAATGCATTGATATCATCCATCAGTTGTTGCATCTCAAGCTCAAGTGTACCATTGTATACGCCACGGATTCGTTTATTCTTATCAACCAATATCACGTGTTCGGTATGTAAAAACTGATTGCTGTCTTTGCTGAAACCTATATCTTCTTCAGCAAAATACGAGGTACGGGCAAGCGTGTATATTGCAGCTTTATCGCCTGTCAGAAAATGCCAATTTGGATTCTGAATACTATTATCCCTTCTATATTTTTTTAATACATGTGGTTCATCAATCCACGGTGTTACAGAATAGGAAAGCAATGCAACCGTTGAATCGTGGTTAAATTCATTTGCGACAAATTTAAAATTATTTGTCATAACCGGACAAATACTTCCACAGCGGGTGAATATAAAATTGGCTGCATGTATTTTCCCTTCAATGGATGTATTGGAAATCCATACACTATCCTGATTCAAAAAACGAAAATCAGAAATGGTATGAGTTATTTTCTGAGCCGCTTCCTCTTCAGACATAAATAATGGAGTAAAGTCTGCCGTATTATAATACGGCAGCTTCAGAACTTCTTCCTGCTTTTGTATACAGGAAAAAAGAACACTGCTACTTAACAGTAAAGATACTATCCGAAACATTTGTACAATTTTTTGTTCCCAGCAAACCATATCTTTTACCTTTTCTAACCACATAATTCGCGCGGATCTTGCCATTGTCGTACCACAATTTCTGTTCGCCTTCTTCCTGTCCGTTTACAAAATGAGCAAGATGAAATAAGTGTCCGTTTACATCCCACTCTTCCATTTTACCTTCATAAGCATCATTCACCGCAGTAAATTCGAATCGCTTATTTCCGTTTTCCCAATAAGAGATCTGCTTACCATTTTTTTGACCCGCACAATAATACCGTACTTCCATAAGCTTTTTAGCAGAATACCATTTTTTTGATATACCCGATTGCAAGCCATTGTAATAAGCAATGAGTGCGGCCGTATCAGAAGTCGATGGATACAGTGCATAAAGATACCCTGAATATTTTTTATTCTGATGATACAATGTATCTCCATGAAAGATATCATCTCCCTCATTGTATAAAGTATAAACAACAGGAATATCACGTTCTTCGCAAGCTTCATCATGAACCGACGAAACGTCACATCCGAGCAATAACAGGCTAAGAGATATCAGTACAGGAATCCGCATTTATTGTGTAACCGTTCCTGCAGTTCCGTAATACCCATTGCCATTCATGTAGGGAGCATCCGCTGTGAAATGATAATGATAGATGCCGGAAGGATAATCTGCTGTAGCATGTGTGTGTCCATGATATGCATCCAGATCACTGCTTACAAGAGTCGTTCCGGATTCTTCAGGACCGTATACCGGAAAACCATCCAGTAAAAAACCCATCAAGCCCGACTTCGTTGAGACAACAGTAGTTAAATACAAAGGTTCAACATGGTAATGGTATTGTCCTGTCATCTGTGGGTGACCGTAATATTTATCAAAACTTGCAACTTCTCCCGTCAATGCCTGGTTATTCGGACCGGCATATTGGTTGTATAATGGAACACCGTTTAAAGCCACACCTATAGGCCCCAGAGCTGTTGCTGCATGGGTTGATGCCACAGTTGGATTTACAGGGATTTTAAATGTTAAACTTTGAGTTGAAATGGTATTTGGATTCTTTGCAAATGTATTGCCACCAAATGTGGTACCTGAATAGCTTTCATACAAGGCATTGGTTGTTGGATAATACACACTTTTATGATCCGGCAGCCCTTGTGTTTTAATGGTGATATACGTGCCATCATTGGTAATACTGGTTGCACCATATATTTTAGTATATATAGCCGGAACGGAAGTATTCGAACCGGCAGGTGTTGTATCGTCTTTCTTGCAGGAAAAGAAAATGCTGCTGCTAAGAGCAATCACAGCTGCAATCGATACATGTTTTTTAAGGTGAATCATTTCAGAGGGGTTTTAATGGTTCAGAACTTTAACATACAACGGCCGAAAGGGGAATTTGTTGGATGTGCTGTTTATAAATATTTCACATGCTAACAAAAATCACTTTTTGATTCGGAGTTATTTACACATTATTGTATTTCAGAAACAATAGCTTCTCACACTCAAGCATTCTTAAAGAATTTAATCACCTCTCTTGCCTGATTCAGGAATTGTGCATCTTCCGATAATTTTGAAATTTCCTGTTGTGTTTTGGTAGAAAGATCTGCATGCGCTTTATCGTTTGCAACGATTAATTGTTCCAGATCCTGTTCAAGTTTTTTACTTTGTGCCGTTGTTTTTCTTAATTCACGTATCGTTTGAGCCGCCCATGAATCTTCTTCTTTCAGATTCAGCAAGGCAACAAGTTCGTCTATACGTTTTTTCTCTACTAGAATATCAGTGCGCAATTCCTGTACATCTTCTCTCGGATACAAAATTTTACGCTGCATGTTTTGCAAACGTGCAATGATGTAATCATACAAACGATAAGAAGGACGAACGAAGGTTAATACAACCGCAATGATTGCAGCAAAATAACCGATGGAGCTGATCCCGAAAAAGGCAAGTAGATACAATGCTGCCGCAGATACAACATGCAATGCTATTGCAATACGCAAAAACAGTTTTGCTTTCTTTTGTGCATAGCTTATATCTTCCTGATCAACGGTAATGCCTTTCTTCTGAGAAATTTCTGCATCGTCCAGTAAATCTTTTGCCGTAAAATACATGTTCCATGGCAAGGTGGTAATACCCGTAAGCCACCAGAAAGCAACGATACCTGTGATCCAATCGATCATGGTGCCGGCAGGAATCTGCAGCATGGTTAAAACAACATATACACCGATCAGTATAACGCTGATCGCAACTAATGCAGGAAGAGAACCGGAGGATCTGTATGACATACGTTTTAAAATTATGAGTTATGAGTTATGAATTATGAATTATGAATTATGATAATTATGATAATTATTTTTTTTGAATGTTATTCTTTATTCAACAAGTCGTTGGACCACTGAAAAAAGTGGTCCAACGACTATGCAATATTAACTGTCACTTACACGAACTATATCCTACGAAAAAACTTTAAGCATTCAGCTTTAGGCCCTACGCTTCTTCCTCAAAAACAACACTCTTCGATTTTCTTAAAAAACGTACCAACAGCACTATCGAAGCGAATACTAGTCCGACCGTTAAGCCAACCCAGATACCGTAAACTTCCCAGCCGACAACAAATGCTAAAAACCAACCCAACGGCAAACCCAATACCCAATACGCTGTAAAAGCAACGCTTGACGGAATCACCACATCCCCCATACCGCGCAGCGAACCCATGCTCACCACCTGCACACCATCCGATAATTGGAAGAAGGCAACCATCCACAACAGCAAACCTGCGATGTGGATCACTTCCAGATCACCGGTGTAAAACGAAGGTAAGACTTTATGCAGCAAGGCAAACATCACTGCCGTTGTACTCATAAAAGCAACCGCCAAAATAATAGCCGTTCTTCCGGCAAGCTGCAGTTCTGTTTTTTCTTTTCTTCCGTATTCAAAACCTACACGTACCGTTGCAGCTGCGGCAATACCTGTCGCGATCATATACGTTACCGAAGCAAGATTCAATGCGATCTGATGCGCAGAAATTTGTGCCGTACCAAAGGTGCCGACAAAAATAGCAGCCAGGCTGAACGCTCCGGCTTCAAACGACATCTGCAAACCAACAGGATAACTTTTCTTAAATACTTCAACAAGCTGTTCCCATTCAATCTTTATTTGTTTGTATGCACTGCGGTAGTGCGCATAATCTTTATTAAATAAAAAGAATAACAACATCGTTACTGCCATAAATACACGAGCAATAAGCGTTGCATAGGCAATACCATTCAATCCCAATTTTGGCAGACCATACCAGCCATACACCAATACCAGGATGAGTATAATATTCACAACATTCCCCAGAATACTCACCACCATTGCTTGTCTGGTATTGCCAAGTCCTTCGATGAATTGTTTGAATACCTGAAAAATAATAACCGGAACAAGTGATAAGGCAATGATCGCAAAGAATTCAATGGCAGGCTGTACAATGTGTGCAGGCTGTTTGAGATATGGAATGGCATAAATACAGGAACATAAAATTGCGGTCAAAAATAAACCGACTACGATATTTAACACCAATGCATGTTTTAAGATACGAGCAATTTTTAATTCGTCTCCCTCTCCATCTGCCTGTGAAATAAGTGGTGTAAAGCCATAGCTAAAACCCATGTACAGCATGAAGATCGGATAAAAGGCACTCAATGCAACCGTCGCTGCAGCCAGGGCATCTTTATCGATCTGTCCGGCCATAAGCGTATCGACTACGCCCACAGAGATATGTCCCAATTGACTTAATGCAACGGGACCAGCTAAAACCAATGTTTCTTTAATGTGTTTTTTATTCAGCACGCAGGTATCTGTTCTAAAATTAATCTTTCAGCAAGTCGTTCATGAACAACAAGGAAAGTGAGATACCTGTAAAGGCTACTGAAAGCAGTACATATTCAACACCTGATAAGTCTACGGTTATAGACATGATCTGTATACAAATAACCAGACAGGTAAAGATCAGAGAAAGCGAATTAAGCATACCGCTTCCGCTTTTCTTTTTACCTTCAATATAAAATGCATACAGCAAATACAAACAGGTAAGCGAGTACAAACCCAACAAGGTTCTGTATATATAAAAATTACCAAGGCTAAACATTTGAATAAGGATCGATGCAATGATCAATCCGATGACAGCAATATTAATTTCTTTTCTCACGGTTATTTTTTATAAACTACGGTTCTTATAAAGGTAGTAAGTTCTTCGGCCATTTTTGTATGTGTTGCCAAAGAAGGGTGATAATCTTCTCCATACGGAGCGGATTGAGGTGTAAAGAAAAACGTATAGACTCGCTTGTCTCCCATTGCATAAAAGTGTTCCTGCACTTTTATTATGCTTGCCTGAATCCTCGTCCAGCACTTTTTCCCTGCCGGAAAATTATTATTTAACATCGGACCATTGACACAAATAATCTTCGAATCCGGATACAAATTTATAATCTTGGATACAAATTTTATGTATGTCTTAACGAAAACAGCATCATTTAAATGTTCGTTCCTTGATTCACCAAAATAATCATTCGTTCCCAGATTAATAACAATTAAACTGGTAGCTGTTTCTCTTACCGGATCGCCTTCCCAAATTGCACTTACACTGTCTTGCAAGTGAATACGATCATAGATCTTAGGCATGGTTTCATTCGTATCGCTATCAAAATTTCGATACATTCCTTTTCCTGAAAATGATACAAGCATGGGAATTGCCCTCAGGTTTCGCGCAGTTTGCATGGCATAAGACATGTATGCATTTTCATTTTCAGAATGAAATCCGGTAAGTGGGGTTCCATTAGGCGGTGGTGCAATAGAAAGCATGTTCCCATACCCACACGTAATTGAATTACCTATAAACTGAATAATCGTATTTTTATCATAATACTCTTTCCCCCAATAAGTAACCATCGGACGAAATTCCATGCCACTTTCCTTTTCCGGTATTTCAAATCCATAGCAATTAACTCGTCCAATATGGCTTTCAGTAATTTTAACCAAAGTAATCGTCCACGTATTTGATTTGGTAGACGGCAGATCCAGCGCATATGAATGTTTGCCGGGCTTTAAAGAGAATTTTGTATGGCACGAATCATTAACAAGAACTAATAACCAGTTTAGATTTGGATTTGTGGGTTCTGACAGGCTTTCAATAAGAACTGAAACATCCGGTGTGCTGGTACCAAATGTGATACTCGACCCTGAGTTTGAAAACGAAACATAATCGTCTTTGTATTCATATCTTCCATACACATAATGATTTCTTCCTGAAAACATTATAAATTTTTTCTCCTCCGAAGAGCAGTATCGATAAGCCATAGCAGTACATAACAGTACGATGACCGGTATTGATAAAAAGTAATAAACGGATTTCATATTCAAATATACTTAAAATCGTGGTCAGTATAGTTAACCTGTCCAGTGTTGGGGCGATACCCCAAGCTAGTTTATTAAAGCCTTACAGGCTTATTCGTTTCATGTCGAATGTTCAGGCTGTAAGCCTGACATATTTAAACTTGGGGCATCGCCCCAAGATAAGAAAGCTATTCTATCCGTTTGAGATTTGTTTTTTATTATTTGGAATTTCATACCAGTCATTTGGAATTTAACGCAGCTTTCCTGCGTTTCAATTCCTTCTCAATAAAAGATAACTCACGTGTTGTTTCACCCGTGATGGATTTATTTTCTTCTGCTCTTCGGAACAGATACGGCATTACTTCACGCAGCGGTCCGTAGGGTAAATACTTCGAAACTTTATAACCTGCATGTGCCAGGTTGTAGCTTAAGAAATCGCCCATCCCATATAGCTGTGCAAAGCCCGAGATCTGCATGTCTTTCGGATCCATTTCGCGAACGGCTTTTTCAATACTGAACTGATTGTGTGTAGCGACGCAAGTTGCAATGTCTTCGTGCAAACAAAACGATACGGCTTCGTTGTACATCGCATCGGTATTTTCTTTTGTATCATGAATCGGCGATGGATAATTTAATGTCTTTGCACGCTCTCGTTCTTTTTCCATATAGGCACCGCGCACCAGTTTAAAGCCTGTGAAATAGCCATCGCGCTGCGCATCTGCATACATCTTCTTCAAGCGTTCCAAACCATCTTTGCGATACAATTGAATCGTAAAAAAAAGAATCGGTTTCTGTGTATTAAAACGTTTCATAAATTCAATACACAACTCATCGATTGCAGTCTGTATCCACGTTTCTTCTGCATCTACCATAAGGCGAACATTGTGCGTTTCGGCTTCAAAACACAAACGGGTTACACGCTCTTTCACGCGACCAAATTCTTTCTTCTCTTCAGAAGAAAGTTCATCGCCGCGCTGGATCTTTTCAAGCAAGGCAAAACGTGCAATTCCGGTCATTTTAAAGACCGAAAAAGACACCATCGGCAAGCCAGCTGCCAGTTCAATTCCTTTCAGTAACTCTTTGACTGTCTGATTAAAAGATACTTCATCTTCCTTGCCTTCCACGCTGTAATCCGGTATCGAAAAAATGCCTTTTTCATGAAGCTTATCCATCGTTGTACCACATTCCCAATAGGTTTCGCCTCCGCAAAACTGGTTAAAGAGCGTTTTTCGGACAATATTTTTGATGGGAAAATGGTACTTTAATGCGAATTTTAGGAAAGAAACACTTATATTTGTCATCTTGCTCCAAGCCATTGTGCGGAAAAGAAACCTCATGTGTTTCAATTCTTTCGTTGATTTTGAAGCAAATGCGATAGCAGTATCGCTGAAATTAATAGAGTGTAAGGTTTTCATCTTACAATATAGAACGGAAAGCAATCTGTTTTTGTTAGGAAGATGATAAAAGCGTAGAATATGAAAGTAGAATTAAACGTAAATCCGATTGAATCTTGGGCAAAAACTAACCACAAGCCTTTGATCATCGCAGGCCCTTGTAGCGCCGAAACACCTGAGCAGTTGATGTCAACAGCTAAGCTTTTAAAAGACTTAGGTAAAGTTGATGTATTACGTGCCGGTATCTGGAAACCAAGAACAAGACCAAACGCTTTTGAAGGATCAGGAGAAGAAGGTTTGAAATGGTTGGCAGAAGTTAAAAAAGAACTAGGTATCCAGATCGGTACTGAAGTTGCGAACCCGGAACACATTGAACTAGCGTTGAAATATGGCGTTGACGTTCTATGGGTAGGTGCTCGTACAACAGTGAGTCCATTTGCTATTCAAGAGATGGCAGATGCTATGCAAGGCGTTAAAGACAAAGCTGTATTAATTAAAAACCCTACGCACCCTGAGCTTGGCTTATGGATCGGTGCATTTGAGCGTTTCTATCGCGCAGGTGTTCGTGATCTTGCTGCTATCCACCGTGGTTTCTCTACGATCGATAAATCTAAGTTCCGTAACGTACCTACCTGGTCTATTCCAATTGAATTAAAACGTATCGCTCCTCAAATTCCAATCATCTGTGATCCAAGTCACATCGGTGGTAAGAGAGATTTGATATTTGAAATATCTCAAAAAGCAATGGATCTTGGTTTTGATGGTTTGATGATTGAAACACACATCGATCCGGACAAAGCATGGTCTGATGCAGACCAACAAGTAACTCCTGAACGTTTAGGCGAAATCTTAAACGATCTTAAGATCCGTACGCAGTCTACAACAAATGTTGACTTCAACGATCACTTAGAAGAGTTGCGTGAGAAAATTGACAACATTGACCGTGAATTAGTGGAAACACTTGCTACACGTATGGCTGTTGTTGAGAAGATCGGCGAATACAAAAGAGACAACAACGTTACTACACTTCAAGTGAAACGTTGGGATGATATTATGAAAAACCGTTCTGAGTTAGCGAAGAAATTAGGTATCAATGAAGAATTCGTTGTTGACGTATTCAAATTGGTTCACGAAGAATCTATCCGCAGACAAACAGAAATTATGAAAGCGGTTGAATCAAAAGCATAATTTGATTCTTAATACATTCACAATCATACAATACCCAAACCCTCAGCTATACGTTGGGGGTTTGGATTTTAAAGCGACTGCTGAATATGGCTTCTGAAATACTTTTTACAACCAATACAAAACAAACGCTGCAGCCTTTCCTTGGAAAGTACTCAACGGTGTGTGTGTTGGTGGACGAGAATACAAAAAAACATTGCCTTCCGCTTATCGCTGACCTATTCTCAACAGAGCATATCATTGAGATTAACAGCGGTGAAAAAGAAAAAACATTAGAGACGTGCTCTGCAATATGGTCACAGATGACTGAGCTTGCGCTGGATCGCAAAGCATTGCTTGTAAATCTTGGCGGTGGTGTAATTGGTGACATGGGTGGCTTCTGTGCGTCTACGTATAAAAGAGGAATCGATTTCATACAAATCCCTACAACCTTATTATCGCAAGTTGATGCAAGTGTTGGCGGCAAGCTGGGGATCGACTTTACCGATGCACACGAAAACGTTTTCAAAAATCACATTGGTGTATTTAATGTACCCCTTGCAGTAATTATTGATCCAACGTTTTTGAATACGCTTGATGAAAAAGAATTGCGTTCGGGTTATGCAGAGATCATCAAACATTGTCTGATTGCTGATAAAGCAAAATGGAATGAAATAAAAACGGTAACCGATCTGACACAATTAGATTGGATGGCCTTGGCAAAACATTCTGTAGCGATCAAAGAAAAAATTACCATTGAAGATCCGTTAGAAAAAGGTCTTCGAAAAATATTAAACTTCGGACATACCGTAGGACATGCCATCGAAAGTCATTTCTTATTTATTCCACACAAACGTCTGCTACACGGCGAAGCCATTGCTGCCGGTATGATCTGCGAATCCTGGTTGTCTGTACAAAAAGGATTTATTACTGAAGCAGAACACAAAGAAATCGAAAATTATATTCTTTCGATTTACGGACATACACACATCTTGTTTACAGAGATCGATCTGATTGTTCCGCTTACATTACAAGACAAGAAAAACGAAAGCGGTGCCATACAATTTTCTTTATTAGAAAAAGTTGGCACAGCAAATTTCAATATATCCTTAACCAAAGAAGAGATCACCGCATCTTTACACTATTATGCAAGCCTCTGATACAACTGCACAAGCATTTCATCTGACACATACCTCGGGTATTATTAATCATACCATCACACCTCCTGCTTCTAAAAGCGAGAGCAATCGTGTGTTGGTAATTGATGCACTTACCGGAAGAAAATCTCAGTTAGATAATTTATCCAACGCGCGCGATACACAAACGATGATCCGTTTACTAGACTCTGATAGCAATCCGGTTTGGGATGTATTGGATGCCGGTACAACAATGCGTTTCTTAACAGCCTTCAGTTCATTCAACGGTAAGCCTCGTGAAATGACAGGTTCACCACGCATGAAAGAACGTCCGATTAAATTATTGGTTGATGCCTTGCGTGAATTGGGTGCAGTGATTGAATACAAAGAAAAAGACGGCTACCCTCCTATCTTGATTCATCCATTCAAACCCGAATTAGCAAAAACAGATTACATCAAGATCAAAGGGGATGTGAGTTCTCAATACATCACCGCGTTGTTGATGATTGCGCCTGTGCTGCCTAAAGGTTTAACGATCGAATTGTTAGGGCACGTAGGTTCGAAGCCTTATATTGAAATGACGTTACGTTTGATGGAACGCTTCGGTGTAACATCGGAATGGAAAGACAACATTATTAAAATTTCACATCAGACATATAAACCTGCACAGTATACCGTTGAATCGGATTGGTCTGGTTCAAGCTACTGGTTCAGCATTGCAGCGCTTGCAAAAGAAGCTACAATTGAATTAAAAGGCTACGTAAAAGAGTCACTTCAGGGTGATCACGTGATCGTTGACATCATGGACCAATTGGGTGTAAAAACTGAATTCACTTCAGACGGGTTAAAATTAACCAAGCAGCCTGTTAAAGGAAATCTTGTTTGGGATTTTACCGACTGTCCGGACTTGGCACAAACGGTTGCTGTAATCCTTGCTGCCAAAGGCGTGGAAGGAACATTAAGCGGTTTACAAAGCTTACGTATCAAAGAAACAGATCGTATTGCTGCAATCCAAAATGAGCTACGCAAGTTTGGTGCAGACATGATCGAGATCGAAAAAGACATTACATACAAAGTTGTTCCGGGAACATTTAAGGTAGACGGACAATCGGTACATACCTACGAAGATCACCGCATGGCAATGGCGTTCGCGCCGCTTGCTTTATTAGGTAAAGTAACAATCGAAGAACCATCTGTAGTCAATAAATCGTATCCGTTGTATTGGGAAGATTTGAAAAAGGTAGGATTTGTATTCTAATTCTAACGGTAGAGACGCAATTTATTGCGTCTTATAATTGATCCCATATTCAGACGCAATTTATTACGTCTTGAATAATCATTGAATTCATTCCAGACGCAATAAATTGCGTCTCTACGAAATGCTCCTCGCAGAAATGTAAGGAGCATTTTTATTTTAGATCATAAAGTTTATACAAAATTATAACCAGTCATTATATCCCACAAAGGATTGACCGCGGAGCGCTTTACCACGTATAAGCTGAACTGTTTTAAAATACATACTAAACTCTACATTATTTTTATCCTTTACATAAACGTTTCTTTGAAAGGGACTTTGTGGATGCTTCTTGCTAAAACGATACGCTTTTATAGCCGCATTTAATTCAGCTATATCAACAGCCTTATAGGTATTGGTAATTACTTCAATGGTAACTACCCGCCCTTCCGGATCAACAATTAAAGCAATAGAAAGCTGACCAAGACTATCCCTCAAATGAAACTTATCGCTTATATAATCCGAAATTCTTCCGTATTTTTTATTGTGACCCCTAGATGCATTCAAATCACCTAAAGAATTAAATCTTGGATCTGTAGAAGTAAATCTATGCAGCGAGTCAATAACATTTTGAATTCCGAATTTTCTCATGTTAAACTCTTTAACATAACATTCCATATTTTCTATGAACATTGTGTCAGAAAATGAAATCTGAATTTTTATATACTCTGTATGATTATTACTCGAATACATATCCCCTTTCGTTCTTGTTTTGAAATACGTTACACCATTATTCATTGGTGGTTCTTCTCTCTGATAGGTAGAAGTATAGGTATCTAACTTATCAAAATAAATTTTTACAGAATCTTTTGATTTGATTTTTACATATAAATCATACGCTTCTGAAGCAAAAACGGTATCATAAGGAATTGTAATTGTATACCTTTCCCGAACAATAATACGTTCTGCTTTTAATGCAAATGCTGCTGAAAGAACGAATACGAATAAAAGAATAATCCGGCGCATAATTTCTATATTTTCTATATGCTATATACCTAAATATCTTTTGAAGTAACATCGATTTATACTAATATTATACAATATCTGTAATTTTATGAAAATCATTCTTCTGCCTATTTTCGCCTGTACGCTTTTATTTAGCAGCGCAATTTTCTCTGATCAGCGCGCAACTGAAAAACAAGTTCCGCTCAAATTTTATATTGAACAGAATGGAATCCGACAGACAATAACAAATAATGAAGTTACACTGGATAAAAAAACATTTAACATTGTCTTCGTACTCAAGAAACCCGATGGTGTTCTAGTCAGTTCATCCTTTAATAAAATAACGTATGAAAAAGCGTTAAAGAAAGAAGCCTTATCGAAGCTTCCATGCTACCAAAATACAGGAATGGCAGAAGGTCTTTTTAATAAAGACAATGAAGTTATGATCAGTGATGAAGCTCCGTCCTATTGGTTTTATGATACGGATAAAGAACATCGCTTTAATACAATTATTAAATCCAGAGATAGTTTAGTATGTACACGAACAATTAAACAGGTTTATATTATAGATAAACAAGAGCCTATTTTAATCGAAAAAATAACGAAGCCATTATATTTTGTTTTCATAAATCTTTCTGACCCAAACGCCCATGAACCGGAAGAACGTGAAATGATCAAAATAAACTGGAAGTAATCTCAATCATTTATTATTATGAACATAGACAACGCAGTTATCTTCAACTACGCGCTTACCATTCGCGAACAACATCTGGATACATTCGGGCATGTAAACAATGCTACGTATTTAACCTTGTTTGAAGAAGCACGTTGGGAGCTGATCACACAAAATGGTTATGGATTATCTTATATCCGTGAAACAGGACTAGGTCCAACCATTCTGGAGATCAATATTAAATTCTTAAAAGAACTTCGTCTGCGCCAGGAGATCGTTATTGAATCGCGTATGATTTCTTATGAAGGAAAAATAGGAAAGATCGAACAGAAGATGCTTCGCAACGTCGAGGAATGCTGCATTGCTGAATTTACTGTAGCATTGTTTAGTGTAAAAGAACGCAAACTTGTATTACCCACTCCCGAATGGCTTAAAGCAATCGGTTTATAATTATTAACTATACCATGCCACAACAAGACGACCTATACGATATTCTCTTCGACGAGATCAAAAAAGACCGAGATGTAAAAGACAAAGCTCCCTTGCTCGGAGATCTGTTTATCATCAATGAAGAAGCGGAAACAAAAGCAAAGAAGATAGCCGCGTACGACCGCTTAATAAAATACTTTTCGCATCGCACCAAATGGGATGAAGAGATCATTCAGTACTTGAGTAATCGATATGCTGCAATTAAGTAGTAAGTAAACTTAGTTTCGAGTTTCTAGGTGCTAGCTTCTAGACGTGAAATTTTTCCTCGCTGTTGTTGGTGTTTCCGCCAGTACGAATAATAGTATAGAAAACAAAGGGTAACGCGGACCACCAACAACCAATAATCTCAATAGTTACATACTTCTTAGAACATAAAATATATTCTATGTCTACCCTTCACACATACAAATCAAAAATCACCTGGACGGGCAATACAGGAACAGGTACTGCAGATTATAAAACGTATGAACGCAGTCATATTATTTCAATACAAAACAAAGCAGACATACAAGCTACGTCTGATCCTGCATTCAGAGGTGATAAAACAAAACACAATCCGGAAGATTTATTTTTATCTGCTCTTTCTTCCTGCCATATGTTGTGGTATTTACACTTATGTACAACAGCCGGCATAAACGTTTTATCCTACGAAGATAATCCCGTCGGTATTATGGAAGAGTCTTATAACGGGAGCGGAAAGTTCACAGAAGTAACGTTACACCCTGCAGTACTGATTACAGATACAACACAGATCGACAAAGCAAATGCCTTACATCACGAAGCAAATAAAATGTGTTTCATTGCAAACTCCTGCAATTTTGAAGTGAAGCATCAACCGAGCTGTACAAGTAATGGGTAATACGTTTTAAGTATTATGTTTTAAGAATGCGCTAAGTAAAATGCATTCGTTGTTACAACATTCGGTTTTGTTAACATAAGTTAATATTCAGTCGATTAAAGTTTTTTATTGCATTCAAGTAATTCGTTTTTATTTCATTCATCTTATCTTGCACTATTGAGGTTTGATCAACTTCTTTACAAGAATTATTTTTCATTGCTTTTTTAGATTAACAAAATTCATGATTCTCCAGCCAGTAATTCAGGAAAAAACACACATACAATCTTTACCGTTTGGCAATGCACAAACGATTATTTTTACGAATACGAAAGAAAAAATTGATAAAAAAGGCAAACCTACTTCAACTACTTTTCAAAAAACCGTTGAAATAATTTCCCTTGGAGAAGTTGCAGGGAGACACAAATACTGTTTCACCTGTCTTGAAGCCGATTTTTCACATATACGCCAGCCGGATCCTTCAATGAGATTACAACTACTCATTTTAGAAGTGTTTGATTTATTGGTTGTAAGTACAAACAAAACAGAAACGCTTATTCAGATTCATAATTTTGGTTATTTGCAAGAAGTATGGAAGAGTCTTCGTACTGAAATTCTACAGGATTATGATGACGCATCGTATCTCATGCTTGTTTATGAAATGGATGTATTGATGCAAAATCATGAAAGCGTCGTTAAGTACTTATCGCTGCCGTCCAATTATGGATTGTACTTTAATGGGTACAAAAATTCCAATTTAGATGAACCAATACATTCTTTTAATGTGGCATATGGCGAAGAACTTTCAAACATGAACGTTGAAGAACAAATAAATATTGAAGTAACTAAAACAAAAACGCAACAGCTTGTAACATTTCAAATCACAGGATCAACAACAGATGAATACATGTACTACAGAGGTAGCTGCGTGTATTTAGACGGACAGCTTGATATTTGTTCCAAAGAAATCAAAACAGAATTTTCAACTTTTAACTATTCAGCAAAATGGGTTGGTTTGAAAAAATCCTTTCTTCAATAGTTTCCCTTTTGATGTTCTCAGATACGAAAACAAAACCGGTTGGTAATGCATATGCTCCCGCTGGGCCCGATGCTTTATCTGAAGAAAAAGCAATTGTAGCAGAACAAGCAAAAAAAGTTGAAGCAAAAAAAGAGGCACGTAAATCAGATCAAAAACAAAAGCTTGTTGTAGATGGCGCAAAATTGCAGTGCAAATTATGTAGCAATCAACAAGGATTATTAAAGGTAACATATGATACACCAAGCATACAAGGCAAACTGGCAGCAACAGTGAAAGATAAAGGCAAACCAAATTTACTTTTTGCTGGCACCTGTTCTAAAAGCTTCAATTCCTCTTCGGCATGTGCTTCGGTAATACAGTTAGATAAATGGCAAAATACGGGTAGTCTTAAAATACAAAATGAATCTCCATTATTATATAAAAGTACTATCAAATGCTTGTATGGTGGTGTAGATATTAAAATAACCGATAGCGGACAACGGAATAATTTTGCATACGATCTTCCTACTCAAGTAGAAGAAGATATAGAAGAAAAAGTATCCATTGCGATCAGCGTATTTTTTGATGGAACAGGTAATAATAAAAACAATACCGAAGCCCGTTTGGAATACGACAAGAAAATGCGGCACAAGCCATATAACGATAAGGTCTGGCCTTATGATGCAACGAAGGCGAGCTACTACGAAGCAAGCAGCAATAAGACCAATGACAGCTATGAAAATGATTTATCCAATGTTGCCCGCTTATTTAAGTATTACGAAGAAGACACAACACATGCTACAAACAGACGAGGCTCTGTATATGTTGAAGGTATTGGTACACTTGATTATAAATCAGACGATATATTTCCTGGTGCTGCATTGGGCGAAGGTAAAACAGGGATTCTTGCTAAGGTAGAGAGGGGTTGCAAACAAGCTGCTGAGAAAATCAATTCAATAAATTTAAAGGGGAAAAAAATTCCTAAACTTACCATTGATGTATTTGGTTTTAGTCGAGGCGCTGCCGCGGCCCGCAATTTTATCTATGAAATAAATAAACCTGGCAAACCAGCTTATACATGCTATTACAATACCGGCTATGGAGTAACGGGATCATATGAAGTAGCTGCAGAACCGGCTAATGGCGCATTAGGAAAATACATGCAGAAATACGGTATCGAATTTGAGATATTAGAAATCCGTTTTGCAGGTTTGTTTGACACCGTTTCATCGCATGGTACAAATAAATCAAACGACGTTACAGATTTACATCTTACTGCAGTGAGCCTTTCTAAATCAAGCCTGCACCTAGTTGCTGCGGATGAACATCGGGAGAATTTTCCATTGATCCAGATCCAAAGCGCAGGCATCAAAGGAGTAACCAAATACCTGCCCGGTGCGCATAGCGACATTGGTGGTTGTTATGTTGACAATGCTACCGAATATGTAGATGAATTGGTTGTTGGTGATGAAGATAAACTCAAAGCAGGAAAAAAACAATTGATTGAACAAGGCTGGTACCTACACAGCGAACTGGAAGTACATAATGTAGTTGGCAAATTGTCTGGAACACGCAACTTAAGTAATATGTATAGTTTTATAGCCTTACACGTTATGCGAAATCATGCTTCCCAAAAACCTGTTTATCTACGTTTTAAAGAAGACTTTAAAACGAAATTCGAAATCAAAGGGGATTTTTTAAACAAGGTTTCAACAAGGCTAAATAGTGCTACTGCTTTGGAGTTTTACACACGTGATGAATTGGATAGACAAATAAAAGTAGCACGACCGGATTTTAAACCAAAAACATTTGATACTACTCCGATGCGCTCTGGTTCTCAAGGATATTCTACATCCGTATCACCTAGAATACAACCAACTATACGTATGCCAATGAATGCCGAAGAGTTTAACGATCATCCGGTTTTAAAACAGCGAATTGAGGATCATTACATGTTAGTGGAATTACGGAATAAGTATTTACACTGGTCGGCCAATTACGATGGCATTGGAATGGACCCAAGCATACAATCAGGAAAACGAAGAAGAGTCAACTATCCAGGATAATGAAAAAAACTATTGCATTAACAGGGTTATTTATCTTTTTACAAATAACCATTACTTCATGTCAGACAACAACAATGGAAACAGAAAAATTTGAATGGCTGCCAGGTGTAGGTGCGCCTAAAGGATATCCCGTAGAAATATACAGCGGAGATTTTTATAACGGCAATACCTGGGTTAGTATTCCCAACGGCGGAATTTTAGAAGAAGGCTGGGGCGCAGATGGTATGACCATGGCTGTAGGCGAAGATTTCAAACCTATACCTGAGCGTTTTAAAATCACTTACCTCTCTTTTATAGAGAATCAGTTTTACACAGGCGAGTTCGCATTTCCTCATGATAGTGTAGTTGCATTGTTTAAAGAAGAATTTAACAACAGTCCTTACAATCCTAAGGAATCGTTTCGATCTATTGTTTTAGGATTTGCACCTGGAGGAATGATTGTTATTTGGCTTAGATCATCTGAAAGACAAATTGAAATTGGCAGATATCAGGCAACAAAAACAGATATGGACTGGGAGTTTTTTAATCCACAAGGAGAAGAAGATAGAAATAAATATGTAAATGGTGTATTGGAAAGAAGACCAGAAACATTGAAACACAAAAAAGAAGGTGTTGAATTTGGTTTATGGGATAGCTATCGTATAAAATACAACTGGAGACCTAAGATTGAATTAAAAGAAAACTCACGTTTGCATGAAGTGTTTCTTATCCAATTCAATGCAGAATTCGAACATATAACAAAAGAAAAATTAAGCATAAATGCATTTCTAAAAAGAGCTATTCCGCATGATATTCTTTTTAGATATTACGATGCAGCAGGAAATAAATTCGCCGGCGAATATTTTTTTGATGAAAAAGAAATCTTTAATGCTTATAAAGAGATTTATAAAAATAATCCGGATCAGGAAGTGGAATTTGTGTTTGAATTAAGTGCAGACAAAACAAAATTTATTATTTATCTAAAAAATGCTACTGAACAGATTGAACTATTAAAGTGCAGAGGAAAGATTAACAGATCGAGTGATTAATATTTAATACACAACAATACAGAAAATAAAAAAAGCGGCTCAATTAAGCCGCTCTTTTTTATTATATAAATTTAAATGTACATCTATTCTTTGATCACCCGTTTCATGCTGCTCCCCTGATCGGTAATGACCTCAACGATGTACATTCCCGATGCAGCATCTGCAAGCAATAACGGAAATGATGTATCATTCACATCTCCTAATGCAGTTGAATAGATCTGCTCTCCTAATGTATTGTACACATTTACCGATACATTATTAAACGAGCCATTCATTTTAATGGCAATATCCTGCTTCGTTGGATTCGGACTAATCAGAATAGCGTCTGCTGCCAATTTCCCTACAGTGCCTGTTGCCAATACTCCTGTACCGGAAAGATGTAACACAGTCACTTTGTCTGCATTACCGGAGAAACTAATTGTGCCCTGATTCAAACCAGGCGTTACAGGTTTAAATACAAGTGTAAAACTTGCTTCTTGATTTATATTCAAAGAAGCCGGGATATATCCAACGCCTTCAAAAGGTTCTTGAAAAAGAATCGGATCAAGTGTAAGTACAGCAGTCCCTTCATTCTTGATTGTAAATGCAACTGCATCCTGAGCTCCTATCGTTGTTGAAGAAGAAAACACATACTCTGAACCGTCATTGTAAAGTATTCCATTTTGATAAATTTTTAGCAACGGACCAATTCCTGTCGCGTTTACATTCAACAGGAATGTTTGATTTACAGGATCATTTGTTTGAATAGTAATTGTTCCGGTATTACTACCTACATTCTTCGGAGTAGCAGTAATGGTAAAGGTTGAAGAAGAACCAACTGCAATAGATCCAACAGGACTTAATGCACTCACATCAAATCCTGTTGTAGCTGTTATCGAATTAATTACTAAGGGTGCATCACCTGCATTCCTAAGTGTAATTGTAACTGGAGCTGCAGAAACATTTGTATTCGCCGATCCCAATAAAAGAAACGGATCGTTATCTGAAGATAATTCATCTGTACCCTTTAAAACTTCCAATAAAGATTGTCCGTCTACTTTTCCCTTCACACTTACATTCAAGGTAAACACAGGATGCACAAGATCATTTGACATAATTTTTATTGTTCCGGTATTCAATCCTGCCTGAATCGGAGTTGCCTGAATTGTAAATACAGCACTCGCTCCGGGAGCAAGAGAACCCAAAGCATTCGTTGCATCCACGTCAAATCCCGATGTTCCAGTTATTGAGGTAATTGTTAATGCAATCCCTCCTGAGTTTTTCACTGTGATAAATACTACATCCGCGGATTCATTTATCTTAGCAGCGCCTAATGATATTGCATACGTATTATCTGAAGAAAGAGACGTCGTACCATTTGACACTTCTATATTTGCATGAATATCATTTCGGTTTACATATTGTACTGCTCCTGTTAAAAACACCAGCGGTGCATTCCAATTAATTGCAACTTCATTCAGATCATATCGTTCTTCAACGTCGACGTAAGAATTACCGCCTCCTACAACCCATCCTGGTATAGGATCTGCAATGCCATCGGCACTTGAAATACGGTCGTGTGGATGCATTACTTTTTTACTTCCAAATGAGGTTACATAACAATAACCTGATCCATTTTTACCCAATACAAAATCCAATATATAAATAGCTGAATTTAAATATCTTTGATCTTTCGTTGTTAAATAAGCGCACATATCCATCATACCTGCATTCAAAGCAAATGAATTGTCGCCCCATTCTCCTGAAAAGACAGATGTCAACCCCATACTTGATCGGGCAGGATTCGCAAATGCAAGTAAACTATTTTTTATCGTTGTGGTATCTGCAAAACCAATTGCTGTAAGGTTTTTTCTGTGATGCACCAATGACATCAGTCCTACCGTATTTACCTGATACCATTTCGGAACATATTGACAAAAGTTTTGATAGTTGGTCACATAATACGCATCATTTTTTGTAGATATATATAATTCTACTCCAGCCCATGCACTTTCATTAGACTGACTATTATACACTCCTGTAGATATATCCGAGGGATTGCTAGATCCACCCGAGGCTCCACTTGAATACGCTTTTATTGAAGCTGCTAAACATTGATTTGCATAAGCTGCATCATAAGGAAGATACACTCTATATGCCACAGCCATTACCGCTGCAAAACCATAGGTTGCTCCAGCAGATTTCCCAACCAGATAGCGCTGTGCCTGATCTGCTTCCGGCATTATAAATTCACTGAATGCTGCTGTAGTCTTTTTATCATACACACGGCCATCATATGGGTCCTGCATGGTTAACATCCAATCCAGATTCCATTTAATTTCATTCAGAATATCGGGCATGCCATTGCCGCTTTCCGGAATGTTTAAGTTTAACGTATCGTAGTATGAAGAGAAATGTTCGTATGCTGCTAATAAGGTGTAGGTTGAAATATTCGAATTTACAACATAACAATTGTAATCGCCTGCATCGTACCAACCCTTAGGCGACGATACGATTGTACCTGCAGGTCTACCGGCACTTGCAGCAGATGCATGAATCATCACCTGTGTATCCGGATGACCGGCGGCCCGTGCATACACACCGCCATTTGCAGCAGTTATAGCTGTTGATGCACGCTTGTAATAATATCCTTTCATCGAAGCAGCTGAAAGTTCTTTGAATACTTCTGCATTGATTTTAAATGGAGCAGAGTAACCAACACCGGGTACATACAATACATAATTACCTGGTGTTGTAAACGAACTAAAGTCCGCAATATATGAAGTACCAAATGTGCCCGTATAAAATGTGGTTGCATGATCCAGTGATTGTACGGAGAAATTACTCAGTGTATAATTCCCTACAACAGCAACCTTTTTATCTAAATTCGGATAATACCCAATCTGATTCAAACGTATATCATAATTGATCGTTTGCGTGTATGCACGTACAGACAGGAATGAAATACAGAGTATCAAAAAACAACGGATCAAAAATATTCGACAATGATTTGATGTGGACAATAAAGAGGAATGTAACATGGGTATAAAATATATGTTATTAAAATAACTGAATATAAACGTTTGCAAAAGA
The DNA here is from genome assembly GCF_000379725.1 of Cytophaga aurantiaca DSM 3654. Lineage (GTDB taxonomy): Bacteria > Bacteroidota > Bacteroidia > Cytophagales > Cytophagaceae > Cytophaga > Cytophaga aurantiaca. The sequence goes on along the minus strand of NZ_KB903662.1, from coordinate 140,337 downwards.
CTGTTCAAACAATTCCTGAAAGATACGAAAACTACAGCGAATCATAAACTCAATCTTCTTATAAACACAAAAGGAGAAGTTATTCAGCCTCTCCTTTTGTGTTTATAAGATTTTTAATTTACCTCTACTCTTTAATCAGTCGTTTCATGCTGCTTCCCTGATCGGTAATAATTTCGACGATGTACATTCCCGATGCTGCATCTGTCAGCACTATCGGGAAGGAGGTATCATTCGCATTGCCCAATTTATCTGCAGCCACACGTTCGCCCAGAGCATTATATACATTGATAGACACATTACTAAATATACCGTTCATCTTAAGCAATGCATTTCCGTTAGACGGATTCGGACTGATGGTAATTGCTGATGCATCTAATGTACCGGTCGTACCTGTTGCTAATGTTCCTGTTCCGGAAAGATTCAATACAAACGGAGAACCTGCTGCATTATTCGGTAGCGTTACTGTACCTGAGAAAGTGCCTGTAGTGGTTGGTGCAAATACCACAGAGAATGTTGTTGAACTACCCGCTGCTATTGAAGTTGAAGCAGGTGCTGTTAATTGGAACGGACCAGTAATTGCTGCTATACCAAGGGTAAGAGTTGAAGTACCCGTATTGTTTATCGTAAATACAACCGATGTGCTCTGACCTCCCTGTAGAGTTGCAGGAAATGCATACGCTGTTCCGCTGCTTGTATATGCTGTAGCACCCTGACTCACAGCAATTGCTGGAGCAGTACTCGTTCCGGAAAGATTCAATACAAAAGGAGAACCGACAGCATTGTTCGGTAGCGTTACTGTACCTGTGAACGCACCGGCAGCTGTTGGTGCAAATAGTACAGAGAACGTTGTTGAAGCACCGGCTGCTATCGAAGTTGAAGCAGGTGCTGTTAATTGGAACGCACCAGTGAGTGTTGCAGTACCAAGTGTAAGTGTTGCGGTGCCTGTATTTTTTATCGTGAATACAACCGATGCACTTTGACTTCCTTGTACCGTTGCAGGAAACGCATACGCTGTTCCATTACTTGTATACGCTGTTGCTCCCTGACTCACTGCGATTGCAGGAGCAGTGCCCGTGCCGGAGAGATTCAATACAAAAGGAGAACCTGTTGCATTGTTCGGTATTGTTACTGTACCTGTAAACGCACCGGCTGCTGTTGGTGCAAATACTACAGAGAACGTTGTTGAAGCACCGGCTGCTATCGAAGTTGAAGCAGGCGCTGTTAATTG
>NZ_KB903662.1:0-138639 GCF_000379725.1 Cytophaga aurantiaca DSM 3654 | reverse complement strand
CCTGTAAACGCACCGGCTGCTGTTGGTGCAAATACTACAGAGAACGTTGTTGAAGCACCGGCTGCTATCGAAGTTGAAGCAGGCGCTGTTAATTGAAACGGACCAGTGATTGCTGCTGTGCCAAGAGTAAGTGTTGCGGTGCCGGTATTTTTTATAGTGAATACAACAGCTGTACTTTGACTTCCTTGTAGAGTTGCAGGAAACGCATACGCTGTTCCATTACTTGTATACGCTGTTGCTCCCTGACTCACAGCAATTACAGGAGCTGTACCTGTTCCGGAAAGATTCAATATAAAAGGAGAACCTGCTGCATTATTCGGAAGCGTTACTGTACCTGTAAACGCACCGGTTGCTGTTGGTGCAAATACTACAGAGAAGGTTGTTGAAACACCGGCCGCTATTGAAGTGGTTGAAGGATCTGTTAATTGAAACGGACCTGTTATAGATAACGCACCAAGAGTAAGTGTTGCGGTGCCTGTATTTTTTATAGTGAATACAACAGCTGTACTTTGACTTCCTTGTACCGTTGCAGGAAACGCATACGCTGTTCCATTACTTGTATACGCTGTTGCTCCCTGACTCACAGCGATTGCAGGAGCTGTACCAGTCACAGAAAGGTTTAACGTAAACGTTTTAGTAGTCTGATCATTTGTTTTAATAAGTACTTTACCTGTATTTACACCGGCAGCAGTTGGTGTACCTGTGATGGTAAAGGTAGACGAAGCGCCTGCAGCGATCGGACTGGCAGGGCTCAATGTGCCGACCGCAAATAGTGCATCACCTGTAATAGATGTAATGATCAATGGAACTGCACCTGTATTTTTTATCGTGATAGTAAGTGTGTTTGCTGCAGTACCAACAAGTGCAGAGCCTGCCGACAATGCCGGACTGTTATTCGAAGATAGAACGGTTGTATTATTCAGAACCTGTATCTCCGGATTCAGGTCGGTGCGATTCAGATATTGCATGGCAACACCAACAAACACCAGCGGTGCATTCCAGTTGATCGCGATCTCATTGGTTGAGTAACTGCATTGCTGATCTAAATAAGACATCGCTTTGTTTGCAGAAGGATATAAAGCAGCACCACAATCGTTTCTGGCATCTGTACAAGGACCGCCTGCGATCCATCCCGGAACTGGATTAGTAATACCGTCTGAACCGGAGATACGATCGTGCGGATTCATTACCGGCTTGCTGCCAAGTCCGGATACAAAACAATAGGTTGTTGCATTGCGACCCAAAACATAATCCAGTTCGGAGATTGCTGTGTTTCCATACGTAATATCATTCGTTGCCAGGTATGCTGCCATACAGATCATCCCTTGGTTCAATGCAGTTGAATTGCTTCCCCAAACAAAATCTGCATTCCCGTTTGTGCCCATCCCCGTCTTGTAGGCAGAAGAACTTGTCTTGTGCGTACGAATCGGATTGGCAATAGCAAACAATTTATTTTTAATGTTTGTTGTATCCGCGTATCCAAGTGCTGTCAGATTTTTTCTGTGATGCACCAGCGACATCAAACCAAGCGTATTCACAGTAGGCCAGCTGGGCACACCATAAGTTGTGGTATTTTTGAAACTATTTGGATAATAGGAATTGTCTTTTGTTGAAATATACAATTCAGTTGCCGCCCACTCCTTTTCATCCCCTAAGTTGCCGTCTCCATATTCTCCGGTGGATATACCCGATGGATTGGTAAATGCTTTTGAAGGATTTGCAATGCCCCATGTGTATGCACTTTTAGCAGCAGTCAAACATTGATTGGCAAACGTTGGATTGTATGGAAGATAGACTCTGTATGCAACAGCCATTACGGCTGCAAAATCAAATGTTGCTGCAGTACCTTTACCAATCAGATAGCGCTGTGCCTGATCATCTGCAGGCATTTCAAACGGATCAAATGCAGCAGTTGTTTTTTTATGATAGACACCTCCATCATACGGATCCTGCATGGTCAGCATCCAATCCAGATTCCATTTTACTTCATTCAAAATATCCGGCGTACCATTTCCGCTTTCAGGTATATTCAAAGGAAGTGTATCGTAGTACGCTTGAAAATGTTCATACGAAGACATTAATGTAAACGTAGATATTCCTGAATTCACAACATAACAACCATAGTCGCCCGCATCGTACCAGCCTTTAGGAGACGACACCACTGTGTTGGCAGGTCTTCCCGGACTTGCGGCCGATGAGTGAATCATTACCTGTGTATCTGGGTGACCAGCAGCACGCGCATACATACCGCCATAAGCAGCAGTAATCGCAGTCGATGCACGCTTATAATAAAATCCTTTTAATACTGTTTTGGAAAGAATATTGAATACATCTGCATTGATAGAAAACGGAGGCGAGTAACCAACACCCGGCACATACAATACATAGGTACCTTCCGTTGTAAATGCAGTAAAATCTGCTGACCTCACCGTTTCGCTAGAAAAGGACCAGGTTGCTGAAGCTCCCAAAGTTCCCGTAAAATAAGTTGTTGCATGATCCAGTGATTGTACAGAAAAACTACCTGCTGCAGGATTGCCTGCAACAATTGCAATCTTCTCTAAGTTTGGATAAAAACCGATCTGATTTAAACGGATGTTGTAATTGATCTGCGCCTGAATGCGCAATGCTGAAATCATCAGACATAAAAAAAAGATTGTTTTGAACATCCTTATTGAAAATGCATTCATACCATATTTCAATGCAGTAATGTTCTGATTTTTGTGTTTTATTTTTTTCATGTATTAAACTTTTTCGGGGAAAGATTTTCAATGAATTCGATTGAGGAGTAAGGAGAGAATGCTTTTATTATATTACTATATAAATAAATAATATAACTATTTAAATATAATCAAAAATTAGTTAAAAGCCTGAATATTCATTCTGAATGTTCAAAAAGAAGACTTTAAATACAGAAAGTTGAATTATAGAAACAGTAAATACAGAAGTCGTAAGCAGAAAAAAAGATACTCTCTGATACCTTACTCTTTTATTAAAAAAATTCCAGAATCACTCATCTATGTTAAAGCGATTATGACTATAATAGTATTATTGCAATTTTATTTATTAGAATAGATAATGTTCATAAAATACTTTATCTAAATACCCTTGAAACGTAAATGCTTCTATACCAAATTTAAATCCACTCCTACTCATCATACTTCTGCCTACACGAAAAGAGTGTATGGCTTTATCAAATTGTTCTTTGGTAATATCTACATAGGTATTCTGTATAAAATCATAACGAACTACTTTACCTTCCGAATTAATAATAATTGCTAATGAAAGTTGTCCTACATGCGTGTCGATAGAAAGCGTGTTTTTTAAATATTGTATAAATTCATCGTATACATAAACATTTTCGTAGAGTTCGATTTTTTTATAGGCTTCATCTTTAGATAAAAAATGACGAATGGAATCTTCCATTGAATATTCTTTGATTGGCTTTCTTTTTATAATATAAGGAATTTCTTCTACCACGATTTTTTTGTCTATTTTAATTGCCAATGTCATCGATTGATGTGAATTTCCATCTTTATCAAACATTCCAGGTGCAACCTTGAATCGCAGCTGTGCTTTGTTATTATTATCGATCGGAACCACTGTGCCATTTTTTCTGACGTCTGCATTCTGATTATCTTTCAGATCAACATATAGCACATAATATTCATATGGATAAAGTGTATCTGAAGAAATCACAATGGTATATTCTTTTCTTTCAATAATACGTTCTGCTTGAACAGACAAAGCATACAAAAAGATCAGAGCACACAGAATATTTTTTATCATAATCAATAGAAACTATTTCGATACAAGATACAATTTATTTATACTTCTAAAATTTCTTTACATTATTTAGCTATAACAACATGTGCTGCTTACAGGGATGCAAGCAGCACATGTTAAAAATTTCATATAAGATATGTATATCGTTATCTTTTATGATGTTCAATCATCTTATAAAAATTTTCCCAACCTTTAGTCATCCAGGATCTATAACGGAGTCGAATTTCACCAAAAAGCACAAGCCATCGTATGCCCGCTTCTCTCGAGAAGCGGGCAATGAAAAGTATTCTATTTCTCATAACTACAAAAAATAAAATACGCTTAGACTTCTACCAATCCTGCAACCATGCCGCCAAGTGTATTCATGGCTTTACGCATTACCGCCTCTTCTACATTTGAATAATTCAAGCGCAACGTTTGCGTATCCGGATCGCTTGCATAAAATGCATCCCCGGGAACGAAGATGATGTTTTGTTCGATTGCTTTATCCAACAATTCACGCGCAGTAATTTCTTCAGGCAATGTAACCCAGGCAAACATACCTCCCTGCGGATGTGTATATTCAATGGTTGAAGGAAAGTATTGTTTCAGACAACTCATCATGGTATCCCGCTGGAACCGATACGTATCCTGAATCTTTTTAATGTGCGCATCCAATGAATACGCTGTTAAAAAGCGATATAGGATATGCTGCGTCAAGTTTCCGGAATGTAAATCGGATGCTTGTTTCATAATAGTAGCTTTGCGAATGATCTCTTCGCTTGCAACCATCCATCCCAGACGCAATCCGGGTGCAATGCTTTTAGAGAATGAACCAAGTAAAATTGTTTTTTCAGGTGCATAACTATACAAGGGCATCAACTCTTCTTCATCAAAGAATATATCTCCGTATGGATCGTCTTCTACAACAATGGTATTGTAGCGATTCAATACCTGCATTGCCTGCTCCCGAACTTCTGCACTATACCGGATGCCTGTTGGATTCTGAAAGTTTGGGATGCAGTAAAACAATTTGATCGCATTGGACCACAACTGTTCTTCCAGATCATCTACATCATCTGCATTCAATGTTACTTCCTGAAATTTCGGCTGAAACATAGACAGGCACTGTAAGGCACCTAAATACGTGGGACGTTCCATCAATACCTGATCTCCTGGATTGATAAATATTTTACCGATCAGATCCAATGCCTGTTGTGAGCCATTGGTGATCAATATCTGCTCGGGTGGTATGTCTATGCCATACCGCTGTCGATATCGATGAGAAATAAATTCCCGCAAAGGATAATATCCCTCGGTTGCCGTATACTGTAAGGCCTGCATTCCCTGCTGCTGAAATACCTGCGTTGCACATTGTTCTAATTCTTTCACCGGAAAGAATGCAGGATTTGGTAAGCCACCTGCAAACGAAGTAATGGCGGGGTTTGACGCTACTTTTAATATTTCTCGAATAAAAGATTGAGGTACGTGATTTACACGTTCTGCAAACATTTTTTCTGTTGTGTTCATTTTCGTTTTCATATATGTGTGTATTTAAATGGTGACAAATAAAAAAAAGACCTCCCGTTTTTCGGGAGGTCTTTCAAAAGATACATTCATGTATCCAATAGATCATACCACCCAGACTCGAACATAGACTGCCTTCACCGCGACTGCAAGAAGTGCGACTGAACATTTCGACGGATGTGTGTATGCTAAATTCATGATTCAATTATAAATGGTATAAAATAAAAAAGTCCCACTTTTTAGCGGGACTTTTCGATATATGGAGTTAACAAATATACCTATATAGCCCGCTTAACCGCGTGTTTCGCGACTGCTGAAAGGACTGGTAGAGTATATGTGCATGTTGTGTTCATATTTCAAAGGTAGAAATCTTTTTTTGAGTTTTACAAAATTCATGAGAAAATATTTTTCACATATTAATAAAACTCTATTTGCGTGCGTATAATGCACATTTCAAGATGTTCTTTTTGAAATTCAATATGTATACCCGTTGCTGATATACATTCAAAATACCCTTCTTCTTTATCTGTACAATTTTTATACTGTGTTTTCAGGTACATATAAAATTCTTCCGACAAATAGCCCCACGGTTTACGTTTACAGGATTCAAAAAATTCAATCGTTGTTGAGATTAACAAACCTTTTTCATCAAATGTGTAAGATATTTCTGCGGATAAAATGGAATCGCACAACACGCGGTAATATAAAAAATCATCGCCCTGAGCTTCTAAAATTGCTTTCTCTGTGCGCATTACATAAGCAATCGAATCGCCTAGCATAAATCCACGTATCTTCCCTGCTGATAAATCGGTCTTTGCTGCTATGCGTTTAAATCTTCCGGATGATTGCTGCAGAGAATCTATTTGTGCATATGCTTTATCACAGATACAGCATATACTTAAACAGAATAAAAAAAGAGAAATGGATTTATTCATTCTCAGGAGTAACCTGATTTGGGTACGTCTTTTTCAGCTCTCCCCGCTTGACCCCATCAATAAAATTCTTCCAGGCGAAGGGGTTGGTGAGAGATAAGGTCGGAGCAAAATATTGATTCTCTACAGATCTGGTTTGCTGCTGCAAATAATAACGGCTATTGGCAGCACCATCTGCACCCATGTTATACATCATGCGTTTCAATACCTGATCGTTCAAATTGTTATTCATATTGATCAAATGCTGTTCAGGTAACTTCAATGCCAGGAAAGCCTCTTTAAATAAGCGCTCTGTAGGCCATGGAGTAATTTCAATCATCGGCAAATACAATGTATCTTCCATAATTTCGATGATCACCGAAACCTTATCTTCTTGTGTAAAAGGAACAATAAAAAACTTTTCTTTATAACCAAGAGACTTAATTACTACACTATCGCCTGTCAATACAGCCATAGAAAAATAACCGATCGCGTTAGATACCGTACCGCGACCTTCCTTAGGTACATATACATATACACCAGGAGTACCAAAAGCACTATCGCCTGAAACAATTAACCCCGAAAATTGAACGATTTTTCTTGGACTTTGTGCCTGAGCGACTCCGCAAAGCATCATTAAAAAGATGCATGCTATAAACCCTATGATTGAATGATTTTTCAAATATGTAGTACAATTAGCCTTACAAGTTAAAAAATAACCTGCATCATTACTACTTAAGAACAGCATTTGTGCCGATTTATTGTTCAAAATAGGTATATACCACGAAGCATTTAGGTATATTTGCTTCAACGAATATACATGATACGATTAAAAACAGTTGATATTCAAAAAGGTTCAGAAATTCTGAAAGCCTTCAGCGACGAATCGCGGATCCGGATACTAAATTTAATTTTAGTGAACGATGAAATGTGTATCTCCGACCTGGAACTGATTTTAGATTATACACAAACAAAAACATCCCGCCACCTGAGTGTATTAAAAGGGATTGGTTTGTTGAAATACAAAAAATTAGACCAATGGGTATATTATTATATCAACGAAACGTACGTTGATATAATCAAACTATTATTCAAATTATTCGGAAAAGAACCTCAGCTGTATAAAGATATTCTTGAATACAGAACCCTTTATGCCAACAACGAGTTAGCTATACGTAAGCTACATATCCGGAAAAAAATATATAAAGTGCCGGATTTGTAAGTCTATTCCTGGGGCGATGCCCCAAGTTTACTTCTGGCGCGAGTCTTAGCGGAGCGGGACTCGTGTCCGGTATTTGGCAGTCTTTGACTGCGTTTGCTTAATAATCATGTAGTCAAAGACTACGAAATGATAGGCACGAGTCTGAAGACTGGCGCCAGATTACATTCAATAAAATATATAGCATTATGAAATTTAAAAAGCATGTTTTCATTTGCACCAATGAACGTCCGGATGGAAGAGAATGCTGTGGAGAAAAGCGCGGCATGGCTTTGGTTGAAGCATTTAAAAAAGAGATCAAAGAACGAAAACTGGCTGTTGAGATCCGCGCGCAACGCGCTGGATGTATTGACGTATGTGCACATGGGCCTGCTCTTGTTGTTTATCCCGAAGGTATTTTCTACGGCAAAGTTGAATTAACGGATGTAGTTGAAATTGTAGAAAATCATCTGGTAAACAATGTTCCGGTTGAACGCTTAAAAATTAATGTATAAGTATGCAAAACTATAAAACGGTTTTCTTTGATCTGGATCATACACTTTGGGACTTCACACAAAATTGTGCAGAGACGTTAAAAGAATTGTATCAGATTTATGAGCTGGAACAATTTGGTTTTAGTGTACCTGATTTTGAAAAAACATATCGCTACATCAATGACTCTATGTGGGAAGGTTATCACCACAATAAGATTACAAAAGAAGAATTACGAACAGAACGTTTTCCCCGAACATTCAAATTACTTGGAGTTGAAGAACATAAAGTACCTGTACGAATGGATACCCATTTTATAGAATTATGTCCAACCAAACCACACGTACATCCCAATACCTTTGAAATATTGGACTATCTGAAAACAAAGAACTATAATCTGCATATAATTACGAATGGTTTTTCTGAAACACAACATATTAAAATGAAACACTCGGGTTTGGAATCGTATTTTGAAACCCTGATCCATGCAGATCACACCGGATATAAAAAACCCGAACCTCAGATTTTTGAGTACGCACTCTCAACTACAAACAGCAGCGCCGACAAAAGTATTATGATTGGTGATGATCTGTATGCAGATGTATTGGGCGCAAAAAAAATGGGCTTCGGAAATGTGTTTTACAATCCGCACAAAAAAGAACACAGCGAAGACATTCAATTTGAGATCCATGATCTGATTGAATTGAAAAACATATTGTAATTTTTAATTCTTCGACACATGATAAACAAGTCTGTATATAGAAACGAACCGCTGGCACATTATGCACCCGGCTCAGCAGAACGTATTTCCATTCAGAAAAAAATAACTGAACTGAAATCCACTGAAATGATCATACCCATGATCATCAATGGGAAAGAAGTATTTACAGATACTCAACTCCGCATAGCTCCTCCACACGAACATGCTCATACACTTGGGTATTTCTGTGAAGGAAAAAGTATTCACGTATCGGAAGCCATTTCAGCAGCCTTACACGCCAAACATAATTGGGCTTCCAAATCATTGAAAGAACGTGCAGCTATTTTTTTAAAAGCAGCTGATCTGATCTCTACCACGTATCGTTCGGAGATCAATGCCGCAACCATGTTGGGGCAATCTAAAAATGTATATCAGGCAGAGATCGATTCTGCCTGTGAACTGATCGACTTCTTTCGATTGAATGTAAAGTTTGCGCATGAGATCGAAGCGATTCAGCCGCACTCACCTGAGGGCGTTCACAATCAGATGGTCTATCGTCCGCTGGAAGGATTTGTATTTGCATTAACGCCTTTCAACTTTACAGCGATTGCAGGCAACCTCCCATCTGCTCCCGCATTGATGGGCAATACCGTAGTTTGGAAACCGGCTTACACGCAGATCTATTCGGCTCGTATCATTATGAAAGTTCTGATGGAAGCAGGTCTGCCAAATGGCGTGATCAATTTAATTTATACAGACGGACCAACAACAGGTGACATCATCTTTCAGCACCGTTATTTTGCAGGCCTTCACTTTACTGGTAGCACAGCGGTATTCAAACACATTTCAAAAACGATTTATCAAAACATCGACCTCTATCAGAACTTCCCACGCATTGTTGGTGAAACAGGCGGAAAAGATTTTGTACTGGCACATGCAGACTGTGATATACAGGCCTTATCTGTTGCCTTGGTGCGCGGCGCATTTGAATATCAGGGACAAAAATGTTCTGCAGCTTCAAGAGCATATATACCCAAGAGCATCTGGCCTGAAGTAGAGCAACGTATTGTTGCCATGCTGCAGGAAATAAAAACCGGTTCGGTAGAAGACTTTTCTAATTTTGTAAATGCGGTGATCGATGAAAAAGCATTTGATAAAATCACTTCATACATCGATGCAGCAAAAGCTGATTCAGATGCAACCATCCTAGCAGGCGGCAGCTACAATAAATCAATTGGATATTTTATTGACCCAACCATCATCGTTACTAAAAATCCTTCTTATAAAACCATGAAGGAAGAGATCTTCGGTCCGGTGCTTACTATATATATCTACGAAGACAAAGAATGGAATCAGGTATTGCAATTGGTTGACACAACAACTTCGTATGCATTAACCGGAAGCATCTTTGCAAAAAGTGCTGCGGTAATCGAAGAAGTAAAAAAAGCACTGTATTACAGCGCCGGAAATTTTTACATCAATGACAAACCTACGGGTGCTGTAGTAGATCAGCAACCTTTTGGCGGTGCACGTTTATCGGGTACCAACGATAAGGCCGGCTCCATTCTGAACTTATTGCGTTGGGTGAGTCCGCAGGTGATCAAAGAAAATTTCACACCGCCGCACGATTACAGATACGATTTCATGAAATGATTTGAATGAAAAAAGAACTTCAACATATTCCTGTATATTCCATTGATACGTTTTCAAAAAAGACGAACGCGGAGACTTTATACAATGTTGAGATCTTTAATAAAGACAGAGACTTCAAAGTTGCGTACCCACACAGGCACGATGATTTCTATGAAATTCTTTTTGTGACACACGGCACAGGTACATATACCATTGACTTACAGGAATACAAGATAAAACCCAATACGGTTTTTTTTCTTTCACCCGGACAAATCCACGAGATCGAATTTTCAGAAGATATAAACGGGTATATTTTTTTATTCAGTTCTGCTTTTTATTTATCCAATAAATCCGATCCCTATAAACTATTTGAATTCCCTTTTTTCTATTCATTGAAATACAACAATCCACCTTTATACCTTCAGCATGAAGACTCTATAGAGGAACTGATTGCGTTATTTAAAAGAACATTGATCGAAGTGAATACGAATGCCATTGACAGTAAAGAAGCAACACATGCATTACTGGATCTGATCTTGATCTGCTGCAAACGTTTGTATCCGCAACCCGAAGGCACGCAGTTAAAAAAAGGACATATCCTCATTAAGCGCTTCAAACAATTGATCGAAGAAAAATGCACAGAGAATATTGGTGTTAAAGAATATGCTGACGCCTTGAAGGTGACAGCAAATCATTTGAGCGAAACCGTAAAAGAGTTTACCGGCCGTACACCTACGGATTTTATTAACGACCGAATGGTATTGGAAATTAAACGTCTGCTAACGCATACACAATACACCGTTCAGGAAATTGCGTTTCAATTGAATTTTGCAGACCAATCTTATTTTTCAAAATATTTTAAAAAGATCACTGGAGTATCTCCAAGTGATTATAGAAAGGGAATTATAAATTAAGAGTTATAAATTATAAATAAAAAAATAAAAAACCCCTCAATTAGAATAATTCATAATTCATAATTCATAATTCATAATTCATAATTCATAATTCATAATTCATAATTCATAATTCTTACTCCAATATCAAAATATCTTCCTGTTTATACTTTTCTTTCACAGTAATTCGAACACGATCCGACTGCAGCCAGGCATCAAGATTTTTTTTATTCGGACTAAGAAAATATTCCAGATAATCGGGCGGTGTTTTAGCCGAATATCCGTTTACGCATGGCAGGCCAATTACCAACGATGCCATCATTGCATCTAAATGGAAGTGTACCCGTCTTTTATTGTATTTATGATCATCTACTGCTGTATTTGAAAGATTCAAGGCGAAGGCCTTTGCACCTGGATTGGTATGTTTCAATTTTTCATATTTCTCAACAACCATCCGGCTTCGCTTTTGAAAATTGCTTTTTAAGGCAGGAATAGGTTTAGTCAAATACATATTATCCAACACCAACAACAACGGCAATGCGAAAATTAAAACGATCTTATACGTATTCAGGTTTGATAAAAAACGATCCAGAAAAAAAGCAGCGATGATACTCCACAGAAATATTGCTATGGTAATAAATCTTGAAACTGCCCGTATTGCTCTTGCTCCAGGAATAAGATAAATGATAAACGCATATAAACTTATATCGAAGAAGATAAGTGTAAAGAGAAAAATGGCAAGTAGAGCTATCAGGAAAAATTTCAATAGTCCATCTCTTCTGTACATAACATATGCTGCAACAAGAAAGACATATGGCAAAGCCCCTATAAAAATACAACTTTTATCACTGCCGTTACCACTCAGGTTAAAGGCACTATCAATGAATACAGACGACCAGCCCCAGAGTACTGAACGTTCATGAACATAAAAATAGCTCCACAATCTAGGGGAATAATATTTTATGTCACTAAAGGACGGATAGCCGCCTCCATCAAGTGAACGAAGGTAATAGGGATAAAAGAAAATAGCCATTAAACATAGAGCACCAAACAGAACAATCGTTGTGCGAATAGCAGCTGATTTTGTATTTACTAGCTGTAGTAACACATCCACCTTTTGTTCTTTTACGAAATAGATCGCTGCGATTATAATATATATGTATAACAAAAAATATCCTAGATAAACACCGCAGTAATATTGATACGCTAATAAAAAGATAGCTATATAAAAATAATTATTGTTCTTTTGATGCAGCCATAAATAAAAACTAACGATTGCGAACGGCGCCGTAAACCTTGGCAGCATTTGGATATGGGCCGTCTGTATCGCAATGATCAATGAGAATGTATAGATGAATGCGCCTACTGAAGATGCATACACAGAAAAATTCAGTTTTCGGATTGCATAATAACTTCCCCAGAAATTAAGACCGATCAATATTAAATACCATAATTGAAAAGCTGTTTCTCTATCTGTCCAAAACCGGCACAACACATAAATAGGCAATGCTCCAAACAAATTATCAGAATACGAAATCACATCTTTTTCAGGAAAGAAAAATGGCGCATTCCAATATGGGAGATTATCCTGAATCAAATACTGATAACCATGCTCGAGGATGTAACTATTAAATCTACCATCACCTAAATCTCCCGGCATTACAGATAAATCAAAACCCAGCGTTTGATAGATCACCATACTCATCCCAAATACAAATAGAATGATTGGCCAAAGAAAATTATTTACAAGCGTATTGGTATTATTTAATTGCATTCCATTCCTGATTTTAAAAAGAGATCGTTTGATTCAGTATGGATTATTCCACAACATCAAGTGTTCGTAGCCAATTCACCAATGTAATTCTTTGTTCTGTTGTCAATTCAGCTTCATTATGCATAAGTTCATAAGAAGATAAAGGCATTTGATCTTCTTCCACTTCACCATACATTTCATCCAGCTTGTGCGTTTGCCTTTCTTTGTTGTAGGTAGCCCAGATGGAATAGTTCAAATGTTTGCGACCATCATTCACATGATCTTTCGCCCACCAGGAAAATGGTGCAACATTGAAATACCATGGATAGTTTGTTTCGTTTGAATGACAATCGTAGCAAGCCGTCTTTAATAAGGAAACAATTTCAACAGGTGGTTTTGTGATTGTGATAAAATCCTGCGTTACATCAACCGGTGGATTTGTTTTATCAACCCGAATGAATTGTATTACAACAAGGAGTACCAGTAAGCCGATAAGTATTTTTTTCTTCATGAGTAATTAATTTTAACTAGTGAGAATTCGTCGGACACAATAAAGTGGCCGGACGAATGATGTTATTTTTTTTTACGATCAAATGTTCAAATTCCAATTATGAATTCATAACTCATAATTTATAATTCCTTAAAACAGCGGTACTAATGTCTCCAGCCCCATCCCTCTTGAGCCTTTCAACAGTATAGTACTCTCCGCGATCGGATGTTCTTTAAAATATTCCACGGCTGCATCTTTGGTTTCATAATGTTGTGCAGAAGCACATTCTTTGTGTGCAGCATGCATGTATTTACCGATCAAAATCACTTTGGTATCTGTCAACAGATTTAACAAGGCACCGATGGTTGCATGTTCCTGCTCACTTTCTTCGCCCAATTCATACATATCTCCCAGAATAAGTACTTTGTTTGCTTTTTGTAGCGAAGCAAAATTTTCAATTGCTGCGCGCATGGAAGTTGGATTTGCATTGTATGAATCAAGAATCAGTTCGTTCTTCTCTGTCTTCATGATCTGCGAACGGTTGTTCGTCGGATCGTATTCTTCAATGGCTTTATTTGCAGCGATTGAAGGCACACCAAAATATTTACCGATACACAACGCTGCTAAGATGTTATCAAAATTATAATCACCGATCAGTTTTGTTTCAACCAGTTCTTCATTGCCTGCAATAAATGTTACGAACGGATCGCTTTTCAAAAATTTCGCATTGTAGAAATCACTGCTGCGGCCATATAAAACAGGAGATTCAAAAGGAGACATGCCCATCAGATCTTCATTTCTGGAATTGATGAATGCAATGCCGTTGGTTTCAAGTAAATATTGATACAATTCACCTTTGCCTTTTTTCACGCCTTCAAATCCGCCAAAGCCTTCCAGGTGTGCCTTGCCGACATTGTTGATCAAACCATAATTCGGTTCAGCAAAACTGCAATACGAAGCGATCTCTTTCTGATGATTCGCTCCCATTTCAACAATACCAAACTCGATGCTTTCATCCATTGCCAATAAAGTCAAGGGAATACCGATGTGGTTATTGAGATTACCGACGGTGGCATACGTTTTATATTTTTTGCTCATCACCGCATTTACTAACTCTTTGGTCGTCGTCTTTCCATTAGAACCTGTAATGGCAAGGATCGGAATGCCGAGTGTTCTGCGGTGCAGGTTAGCGAGTTGCTGTAAGGTTGTCAATACATCGTCTACCAATACATAACGATCGTCTTTTACAACATCTGCTTCATCTACGATCACATAAGATGCACCCATTTCAAGGGCTTTTTCTGCAAAGGTATTGCCGTTAAAGGTCGGACCTTTCAATGCAAAAAACAGATCGCCTGCTTTTACTTTTCTTGTATCTGTGGTAACGGAACGGCTTTCTAAAAAGCTTTCATACAAAAATGCTAACTCCATATTCTATTGTATTTTACCAAAAATAACAGATATTACTTAAAGATTTCAAAAACTGTGTATGTTATTTCTTCAATTGACGCTAAGTCCTGATACCCCTTCCTTCAATCAATCGAACTGGATCACAGCCGTTCAAAAATCACGTCCGGATGTTGAGATCATGGAGGCAGACAATCACTCCGAAGTATATCTATATCAGCAGATTCTGAAATGGGTACTGCAGTCGTCCGAGCCGCTTGTACTGCACATACACAGCCTCGACCCGGAGGCTTCTACCGGAAGTATGCTGCGTTTTTTACAGGATGTTTTACAGAAGAAGTCGCCTGTTTTAGTTACACTTCAGGGCAAACATTCCGGGATTGAAAAATACGTGCGGGCCTTTGCGGAGTATCAGGTAGTGGCGACGGAGGAAGAAGCAGTGGCTTTAGCAAATTCCAAATAACAAATAACAAATTCAAAAGCTTCCTTTTTCACTTTAGTTCTGAAGTTCTCTGGCGCTAGGCTAGAGCGCAGTGGTGACTGGTGCCTTTTATTTTCTAGTCTCTGACTAGTAATATAAATTTGCAGTCAAAGACTGCCGAATGATGAACACCAGTCCCCGCTGCGCTCAGACTGGCGCCAGGTGATAAAGATTCTGCACTAAATGAAACAGGCTGCCGCCCCATAGTAATAGGGGCGGCAGCCTGTTTCAGATTAATCTTGAATAAAAGTGATTACTTGATCACTAACTTAAATGCATTTGCAGACAAATCTCCCAATTGAATAAAATAAAGTCCTGCTGTTAACTTTTCAATAGCGAGTGTACTTGATCCTTCTGTTAAAGTACCTGAAGCGCACAAAATTGCTCTTGAATCATATACAGAATACGTTGTGCCGATCAAGTCTGCCGGCACATCTATTGTAACAATGTCCTGCGCAGGATTGGGGTATATTTTTATATTGTTCGCAGCATATGTACCGGAAATAGTAGATGTAGCGATCGACGAAGCATTTGTTAGCTCCGAAACATATCTGCTGGAATTCTCATCACTGAAATAACCGGTTACAAACAAACTACCTTTTTTATCGCTGTACATTACGCTCACTTCATTATTTGCATTCAGGCTTCCTAATTGATTCCAGGTTGTACCTTCTAGTTTAATAATATTAACTGATTCTGTATGTGTTATTGTATTATTTACGCTATAAGAACTATACACATTTCCATAATAATCTACATGAACTAATGATGGTTCATCACCATTGGTTGAAACAACAGGTACTTTACTCCATGTTGTACCATTCCATTTAACAATATTATTATTATCAAATGTACCTTGTACTATAGTTCCTACATATATTTCTCCTGTAGGTGTAACACCAATGGATGTAAAATACGTGTCGGAATTAAACACAGTTGCATTCGAAGAACTACCAATCTCGCTCCATGTTGTTCCATTCCATTTAAAAACATTACGGCTTGAATTTACCTGACTTGTCGTTTCTCCTGCAACATAGATATTCCCTGTTCTATCAACCGTCATTGCTGAGATTGCTCCATCCGAATTCAAGTCTCCTAATTTTGTCCAGGATGTACCGTCCCATTTAGCAACATAGTGTTTATTGTTTTGATCTCTAAAGCGACCAGTAACATAGATGTTTCCGGCATCATCCGCAACCAAATGTTCAATAAGATCATTTGCTTTTAAAGCACTCAAGCCGCCGACTTCGGACCATGAAGTACCGTTCCATTTAGTTACATAATAATAGTCCTCTGAATTCTTCAAAGCACCTGTTGCGTATACATTGCCGTCTTTATCTGTAGAAAGAGCTCCAATGTCGCCCATACGCCCGACAAGGTCACCAAGCTGAGACCAGCTTGTGCCGTTCCATTTCATGACACAAGATCTTGTGTCAAATGCATCCCGATCTTCTACGGCATATACATTACCACTCGAATCGGAACTTACACATAAGATAAAATCTGTTTTGAGACGATTCGTTCCTGTGCCCAATTGTGTCCAGTTTTGAGCATGAACTGCATGAGCAAACAGAATGCATGCAAGGATTACATAGTTTAATAAAAGTTTTTTCATACTGGTAAATTAAAAAGACGGTTATACGGTTTGATAAAAATTTTGAGCATTGTAATATACTCTTTACAATATTCAAATACAATATTTTGAATTAATATTGATCCATTAAAAATTCAGCCGAGCTTATTAATTATAAAAAAATTATCTGGCGTTAATCTTAGCGAAGCGGGGACTCTTACCTTTTATTTTCTAGTCTCTGAGTAGCATTTAATTGTATTGTGAAGTTAATTATAAATGCAGTCAAAGACTGCCGAATGATGGACACCAGTCACCGCTGCGCTAAGACTGGCAGCAGTAAAAGTATGGTGTAGAGTTTTTTAATTTTTAAAATAGAAAAACTGTATTAAAGCTTTATAGACAGCTGAAGTTTGCCTCCAAAACCAAGCTCAACAATTTTTTGTAAGGTAGAGATTCGGACTTCTTTTATATTGTTTTCAATGCGCGAAATATATGATTTAGTAGTACCGCATTTTATTGCAAGTTCTTCTTGGGTCATACCCTTTTCAATTCTTGCTTCCTGAATCAATGCCCCAATCCGAAAGGTCTCATACCCTGCATCAAGTGTATCACGTTTTACAGTTCCTTTTTTTCCGTAATGTTGCTCTTTGAACTGCTCTAAGGTTTTTGTGTTACTTTTTTTCATTGAAATATTCCTCCTTAATTTTTAATGCCTTTTCAATTTCTTGCTTCGGCGTCTTTTGCGTTTTCTTTTGAAAACCATTGGCCAGTACAACTAATTTTCCCTGGTCAAAAAAACAGAATATTCTATATATATCACTTCCTTGTTGAATACGAATCTCATATAAGCCATCCGTATTTTCCATGTGCTTTAGATAGCTTTCCGGAACCCGATGTAGTTCTTCAATCAATTCAAGCGTCCAGATAATTTTATCTTTTACTTTACTTTTTTGCTTAACAAAGAATTCTGAAAAATAGTCTTTATAGAATATAATTGTGCGAATTTTACGACTTTCTCCCACGTTTCAAATATATAAAAAGTTTCACTATAGTACAACTTTAAAAATTAGTAATTGGTTCAAAAAAGGCATTAAAATAGCCTAGGTAATCTAGTAAATAAGCCATTTTATTGAGTGAGTATGTATTATAAAATGGATTTTAAATCCACATTATCTGGCTTCCGGATTACAAATCCGGAAGAGCTGGATTCAAAAAAGGTGTTAAATATTCCTTAATAATCTAGAAAAGCTATATGCATTTTACCCCTGGAGAATATATTTACTGTTCTTCAAAGAAATCTTCATCTAATTGCTTTACTAGATAAGTAGCCTTTGTTTGTATTCCAACATTAAATTCATGCATTAAATCAACCAATTTATTACCGTCTAAAAGAATAATTTTATGATGGGCATTTCTTGCTTTTTCTATTGCTCCTAAATCGAATAAAGAAGTTGTTACAAATACACCTTTATTTGTATCACCACTCATTGCACCAATAAAATTTCTAATATCTTTCTCCCTAACTTTATTTTCATTAAATCTTTTAGCTTGGATATAAATTTTATCCAAACCTAATTTGTCTTCATTAATAATCCCGTCAATTCCACCATCTCCTGATTTAGAAGTTTCGACAAATTCTCCATATCCCATTTTTTTCAATAAAATAAGAATCACCTTTTCAAAATAATATGGATCAATTGTTTTAAGCTTTTCTAATAATTCATTTTTAACTTCATTTTCTATTTGCGTAAAACCTTTATCTATCAAATCTTGGGGGGAAGAATTTACAATCTCCTTAATCACCGATTTTGAAAAATTATTTTTTTGATTTTCCTCAGAATAAAACTCTACAATTCCTGACGCATCAACAAGGTTTTTTAATGACAATTCTGCTTTTTGATTTAGGCCTTTACTAGTAATTTTTACATTACCTCTTTCTGGATAAAATATATACCCACCTTTTTTTAAATATGATTTTCCCCAGGCAATTCTATTGTTTATTAAATTTTCGCCAGATTTTGTTTTCTCTGCTAATTGCTCTTGAGTCAGTTCAGAAAAATATTTTTCAATTACCTTCTTTTGTAATTCTCTTGTATGAATTGTTTCTTCGTTACTCAATATTTCAAGTATTGGATTAAACGTTTCATGAAATTTTGGTATTTCTATATCCATTTTACAATTACTTTTATTCTTAAAACTTACTAATCATAACTTCAATTCAAACCCATCTCCATCCAAATACGCAGGAAAAATTTCTCTGAATTCGTTCAGGTCTTTTTTAGAAAGAACAACGGTTGCTATTTTTTCTTCACTATGCAATTCAGCTAAAGGCATACCTTTAAAATCCTGCACAATCGAATCACCGGAGTATACAAGTCCGAGGCCATCGGTACCGATACGGTTCAAACCGATTACGTAACTGATGTTTTCAATGGCACGTGCCGGCAATAAACTCTTCCAGGCATGTGCACGCGCTGCGGGCCAATTGGCAACGTAAATAGCAAGGTCGTATTTGTTGTTTGTATTTCTGGACCATACCGGAAAGCGCAGATCGTAACAGATGAAGGGTGCGATCTTCCAACCTTTGAATTCTACTACCAATTGCTTATTACCTGATGTATATACTTTGTGTTCGTCCGACATACGGAATGCATGACGTTTATCGTAGGTATAAAACTTGCCATCGGGCTGCATCCACAGCAATCGGTTATAAAAGTTCGTTCCATCTTTTATGGCATAGCTTCCTACGATGCATGCACCTGTTTGAGCAGACAATTGTTTCATCCATTTGAACGTATGCAGATTGGCTGGTTCAGCAAACTTTGCTGCATCGTTGGTAAAACTTGTCGTAAACATTTCAGGTAACACAATTACATCGGTCTTACCGATGCCTGCGATCTTCTCTTCCAGCATAGCACGGTTACCCACCGGATCTTCGTAGTACAAAGGTGTTTGAATGAGCGATACGGTCAGATCCTGCATAATATTTCGGCTGCTTTTAATAAGGTTTCTTCTTTTTTAGCGATGCAAAAACGCAGCAGCTTATGATCGGTTTTATCGTTGTAGAAAACAGATACGGGAATAGATGCCAAACCAAACTCCCGTGTGATCCGGGCGGCAAACTCCAGATCGTTTTCATCTGAAATATTCTTATAGGAAAGCATTTGAAAATACGTTCCGCTTGCTGGTACTACTTCCCAACGACTTTCTCTGATATGACTTAAAAACAGATCACGTTTGTTCTGAAAAAATACAGGCAGCGATTCATACTGTTCCGGTTTTTTCATAAAGTCTGCTATAGCAAACTGCATAGGTGCTACAGGCGAAAATGTATTATACTGATGCACTTTTTTAAATTCGGTCATCATCTTAGCAGGCGCCAAACAATATCCCAGACGCCATCCCGTAACATGATAGGTTTTTCCAAATGAACCGATCACAAAGGCGCGTTCTTTCAAAACAGGATTGCTCGAAATGCTTAAATGTTTTTTCCCATCAAACACAATGTGTTCGTATACTTCATCGCTCAATACATACACGTTCGGATATTCTTCCACGATCTTCTGAAGCTGAACAACATCATTTTCTGTAAGAATAGAACCGGTAGGATTGTGCGGAGAGTTGATGATGATCAGTTTGGTACGAGTCGTGATCTTTGAACGGATCAACTCCCAATCGTAACTGAAATCCGGAAAGGTAAGCGGAACAAATACTGGTTTTGCTTTGCTTAATTCAATCGCAGGCAGATACACATCAAAGCTTGGCTCCGGAATGATGACTTCATCGCCTGCATGCAGAATGGATGTAAGAGCCGTGTAACAGGCTTCTGTAGCGCCGCAGGTAATCGTGATCTCTGTATCGGGATTGTAAACAGCACCGTATAATTTTTCTGTTTTTTCAGCAAGCCCTTCTACCAGAGATCTCACTCCTGCCAAAGGTGCATACTGATTAAATCCTTTCAGCATATACTCATGCACCAGCTGAATCAATTCTGCTGAAGGAGAGAAATCGGGAAATCCCTGTGCAAGGTTTACAGCTTTGTGCTGCTGTGCCAATGCCGACATAGTCGAAAAAATATTTACTCCTATATTCGGCAGTTTGGAAATCATCGTTTGTTCGATTAATGTTTCGCTCATTACACTTTACTCTAAATAAAAAAAGCCCTTAATAAGGACTTTTTTCAATTTTAACACCCGCAGGTAATTTAAAGATATTAACGTCTACAACCATGGGCTTTACTTCTGTGGCCGTACTTGTTATGGTGAACTGATCTGTTTCAATATACGATTTCAGCGGCCATGCTTTTGATTTGGCTAAGTAGTACGCAAAGTTTCCATATTTATGAAGCGAAAACAATTTCGGATCAACGCCTAATTTCGAATTGTAATAATATTTCTGAATGCCTGATTTGCAAGTTAACGTAAGTTCGTCGCAGGTATAACCTAAAATCACTGTAGTAGCTTTCTTAAGTTCGGTTTTCAAGATGGTGTCGGTATTTACTGCAGCATCGTTCCAGTATACAGATGGCGAGTTCGACATTTTGCTATAGATCTTATTTTCTTTAGCGGAATAGATCTGCCATAAAAACAAGGATCCGTTTGATACGCTTTTGTAATTGTTTCCCTTCGCATAAAACTCCTGTGTTGAACCAAACATGGCTGTCCACTGCTCGTCCTTCATCTGAGGATTTTTACTTTTGAAGGTGTTCTGATAAACAATCTTTCCTTCGAAAAAAGTTGTTGTCTGTGCGAACACGATAAAGCTCGCTAATAGAATACATGCGGAGATAAAAATACGTTTCATTCGTGTAGATATTTTAAAAGTTAACTTTTGTAAGTGGTGACCATTCGTCGGACCACAAAAAAGTGGTCTGACGAATGCAGTTTATCGGACAGTGTTCAGACGACTTTTTCAGTCGTCCGAACACATACTTATTTCTTCAATGGAAATTTCATCCTATACGATGCATCGCACTCGCCTTTACTGATATTGGTAAGTTTACCTTTCAGTAAACGTTTTTTAATAGACGACAAATAATCAACAAATAACACGCCTTCGATGTGATCGTATTCATGCTGGATCACTCGCGCGCACATACCGTCATATTCTTCCACATGTTCTTTCCATTCGGTATCAAAATAACGGATGCGCAGATTGGCAGGACGGTATACTTCTGCACGTACACCAGGTATGCTTAAACAACCTTCTTCATACGGCCAGTCTTCGCCCCATTCTTCTTCAATGATTGGATTCACAAATACTTTACGAACGGGAGTAATTTCTTTATCATCAAATACAGCTGTATCAATAATAAATAAACGAATGTTTAAACCTACCTGAGGAGCAGCAAGGCCAACACCGTGTGCATTCTCCATGGTTTCAAACATGTCTTCAGATATCTTTTTGACATCTAAACTTCCTTTTTCAATATCTTGGGCTACTTTCTTCAACACCGGATCCCCGTACGCCACAATCGGATAAATCATATTTTATAAAATTGAGTATTTTGCCAAATATACGATTTTTTGCTAAAAGCCGAAGGCTAAAGGCTTAATGCCTAACGCTAAAAGTGGAAATTTAAAGGCAAAACTTTAATAACAAAGATTGAAAAGAGAAAGGATAGCTTTAGGCGTTAGGCGTTTCGCCTTCCGCGTCTTCCGGTTTAAAAATCATCGTTGCTGTGCCATTCTGCTTCTGCTCCATAAACGATTGCAGAATAATGGTTGCGCTGATCTTATCTATCGTAGCCTTGTCTCTTCTTCCCTTCTTGCTTACACCGCCTGCAATCATTGTATCGAATGCCATCGACGACGTGAATCGTTCGTCAATACCATAAATCGGAACTTCGGGAAAGTTCTTTTTTATAAGATTGATAAATGCTTTTACATTGGGTGCATTGGAAGATTCTTCGTTTTGCAATGTCCGGGGAAGTCCGACTACAAAAGCTTCTACAACTTCGGTTGTTAAATATTTTTTCAAAAAAACGACTACATCTTTGGGATGAACCGTATCCAGGGCATTTGCAATAATTTGTAAGGGATCGGTAGTGGCAACACCTATTCGTTTTGTGCCGAAATCAAAAGCTAAGATCCGCGCCATTAATATGTTTTAAGAGATTCTGCAACCATCTTTGCCACTTTGGCTTCAAGATTTAAAGCCTTGGGAAACAATACTTCATTTTCAATGCGTGCATGTACAAATAAGTCTTTTTCAAAAGCCTGCAATTCCTGATAAATAACTTTCAAATGGGTATTGGTCATACCTACAATGTTGTAGTTATTGGTCAGGTCGCGTATCCCTTTCATTTCATCATCGTCTTCTTCGTGATGCGCAGACATCGCCTTGATCGAATATTTATTCATTACTTCCAGCATAACAGACTCATTGAATGTGCCTCTATTTGCAGCATGCAGCTTCATTACATAATAAAATAATGAATCTTCTTCATGATAAATATGCTTAATAAAATCTTCTGTAACGTATGGGAAAATCAGTTTCAGATCGTGTGATAATTTATCACGATCTTCCAGATCTTCTATCAAACGGGAGATGTACGGAATTTTTTCTTTTATGTATAAGAAATGCGCATGTCTCAGATATTCAACGATCGCATCTACTTCAAAGAATTCGAAAAAAGCCGGTCCTGGAAAATCTTCTTTATGAAGTTCCTTTACTTTTCGATTTACCTGATCCAGAGAAATGCCTGTCAATGCTAAAACCTCTCCAAGAGTTTCGGTTTTATAGTTATAAAACTTTATTCCTAAAAAAAATAAGGCATTTGCAAAAACATAATCATGCTCAACAAGATCAAACAATTTCTTGCTTAGTTGTATAGTCTGCATATGTTTCAACTTAAAGTTCACAGATAAATATACCAAAATGGTCTTTTATCGACAATGATCCGCATCACTTAGTTATAAACAGTGCCACACAATGAATTTTATTCAACAATCAGTCGCCATCTGTATCGCCATAAGAGATAATTATGCCCATTGCCGATGCAAAATCCACCTTTAATACCGTCAATAAATTCTGAGCTTCGTTGTATGCGTCCGTAACTTTTTGTTTTCCTGCCGGAGTAGTAACTGCTAGAGAAATTGGCTCTCCAATATTATCCAGTTTTATCTGCACCAATTCGATTTGATTCTTGATCTGCGTATTCAATGCCGTACGACCAATCGCTTCCAGATAATCGTCATACCCTTTTCCATCTACTCCCTGCGTCGAAATCCCCATATACAG
Organism: Cytophaga aurantiaca DSM 3654; assembly: GCF_000379725.1. Taxonomy (GTDB): domain Bacteria; phylum Bacteroidota; class Bacteroidia; order Cytophagales; family Cytophagaceae; genus Cytophaga; species Cytophaga aurantiaca. Next base: position 114,578 of record NZ_KB903662.1, on the reverse strand, counting down.
CTGACGAATAGCTTCAACACTGGCTTTCAACAATACCAGAGAGGAATCGGAATAAAACGCTTCGGTTTTAAACGGATACACCACATTGGCATCGACCACTACATTATGCACAATATTCAGAGGTACACCCAATTTATAATTTTTGCAATTTTCAAGATCTGCAACCATCATATTAATGGTTTGAGAAGTAGAACTTCCCAGGTCAAGACCGGTATTATTGGTATACAAATTCACAAAATTTGAACCGGTTGAAGTCCAGTTTGTGTACGTGGTATTGATCTTCGTTTTAAGATTTGTGCTTACTGCCTTTAATACATCACAACGTTTTGAGGCGTTTGCTGAAACAGTGAAGGAATCAACGATCTGCTGCGCTGTTAAACTTTTTCCATACAGTAAATAATCGATTGCTGGAAAACCTGAATACGTTGTACTGCCTGTAGAAGGAATGCTTGTGATACCTTGTGCGATCTTCGTTCGGATCAATGTGGTATCCGATGGAAACACATTGATGGTTTCTGTTTGCAGCATCACTGTGCTGGCACTTGCCGGACCAAAATTAAATTGTGCTGTGTATTCCCATTTTTTATATGCGTCAAAAAACTTTGTACGCAATGCCTGTAAACCACTAAGCGAAGGCGAAGATGCAAACGATTGCACCTCTGTATCAAACGTATTAATCGATGTATTCAATGCTTCATAACGTGGCAAAATTACATTGTTCCCTAAATTTTCAACCAAAGGTTTACGGTCTGCCTGAACAAGATTTGAAGACTTATCGTCCTTTGATTTACAAGACAAAACACATATACCTATTCCTGCCAAAAGGATTGAGAAGGTATTCATTATTGATTTTTTCATTAATTGATCTTAAGGAAGAATATAAACACGCGAACGTACGTTGTTCTTTCAATTAAAACGATTGCGAAATCTCTGCCTGAATAAACTTCCTTTCAACATACAAGTATGTGTTAAAAGTATTATGTTTGCTTATACAAGCAGAAATGTAAATTACTGCTCAAATTGAACTTAAAGTTAGCAAGGTTGTTAGAGATTGACAATCTTATTTAGACTTAATTCAAATAAAACATATCATACTGAATTACATTTAATTAACCTTATTTATGGAAGACCAAAAACCGAAAAATACCCTCTTTCAAATGCGTTTGCCGATATTTTTGGCTTTAGCCGTGATCTGCGGAATTTTCATCGGCGCTGCCATGTCCAAAAAAGGCAGCGAACAAAACATAGCAGGGAACTATTTACGTTTCGCTGAAATTCTGAATTACATTCAGCAAGACTATGTAGATACGGTAGATGTTGACAAGCTGGTAGATTATTCAATCACACAGATGCTGGAAAAATTAGATCCGCATACAGCTTATATTCCGGCAAGAGATCGTCAGATCGCGGATGCGCAGCTTGAAAGTAATTTTGAGGGGATCGGTATTGAATTCAATATCATTAAAGATACCATCTATGTTGTATCCCCTATCAGTGGCGGCCCGTCTGAAAAAGCTGGACTAATGGCCGGAGATAAAATTGTAAAAGTTGATACGATACAAATGGCAGGTAATGGTGTTACTTCTGCTGACGTATTTAAAAGATTACGCGGACCAAAAGGCACTAAAGTATTGCTAACTGTCAAACGTAAAGGTTCTGCAAAATTATTAACCTACACAATCATTCGCGATAAAATACCTACCTACTCGATTGATGCAGCGTACATGATCGATAAAACTACAGGCTACATTAAGATCAGTCGTTTTGGAGATAAAACATACGACGAATTCCTGGAAGCGTTGAACGACTTGAAGAAACAAGGTATGCAGCGCTTAATGATCGACTTGAAAGATAATGGCGGCGGATATTTAGACCGGGCAACCAACATTGCCGATCAATTGATCTCCGGAAATAAAATGATTGTTTATACAGATGGTAAAGGAACGAAATACGATCAGGAGTTTCGTGCACGTATTGCAGGTGCATTTGAAACGGGTCCGGTTGTGGTATTGATTAACGAAGGAAGTGCTTCTGCTTCTGAAATTTTATCCGGTGCATTACAGGATAACGACCGCGCATTGATCGTGGGAAGAAGATCGTTTGGTAAAGGTTTGGTACAAATGCCGGTTACCTTAAACGATGGTTCTCAATTGCGTATTACGATTTCACGTTACTATACTCCAAGCGGAAGAAGTATACAAAAGCCGTATGATAAAGAAGATGCTTCCGCATACGACTCAGATCTATTGGCACGCTACCAGCACGGTGAATTCTTCCATGCAGACAGTATCCGTTTCAATGATTCATTGAAATATGAAACTTCAAAAGGTAGAACTGTTTATGGTGGTGGCGGTATTATGCCGGATGTCTTTGTAGGCAGAGACACATCTGAATACACGAAGTATTTAATGGAACTGTTCAATGAAAATGTAATCAGAGAATACACTTTGAATTATTATCAGGAAAACAAAGCAATATTAAGCAAAATGACGTACGAAGAGTATTTCAAATCGTTTGTGGTAACGGATGCCATGTTGAAAGACGTGATTGCACTTGCAACGAAAAATGGTGTAACCTATAACGACGTTCAGTATAAACGTTCTAAATCATTTATACAAAATAACGTGAAAGCGTATATCGCACGTAGCGCATGGGGCAACAAAGGCTTCTACCAGATCTACAATCAAAAAGATGAGATCTACAACAAAGGCTTAAGCTCATTCAAAGAAGCTGCGAAGATTTCGGAGTAAGGAAGTTTCTTAATTTTATTATGCAAAAAGCCTTCTTAAATTTTTAAGAAGGCTTTTTAATTCCCTAAAACAAAATATTAATTTATATCGAAATATGGATTTAGATAAATCTATCACCGAAATTCTCAATTTAATTAATCCTATTTTAATTAAAGATGAATCTAGCACTCTTAATTTCCCTATACAATTCACTTTCCATCATGTATTAGAAAGGACGACTGTTTCACTCGAATCAATTAGAATTCTTATGAAATCAGGAATTAGTGCTCACGATCATGCAATTGGTTTATTAAGCAGAAATATACTTTCGGACTTTATTATAGTTGGGTATATATCCAAATTTTCTAAAAACGAAGATGATATGATCGACATGCTTAATAATTTTTACAATGCTGATTTAAAAAAAGTAGATACTTATATAGAAACGCTTAAAAAATTAAAAATTGCTCCTGAAGGCTTGCAAGAACATCATCTTAATAAATATTTAACTGATAATTCAGTACTCAATTATGTTCGCACTAATATAAATACTGGTAAATCTTCAAAAACTAATACCAACTTTATTATCTCTGAAATACATAAGAAATTTTCTGAGAAGGAATCTCAAGATTTTTATGATATTCAAATCATTAAGAGCTATGACACATGGCTCTTACTAAGCAAATATGAGCATCTAGGATGGTACTCTTATGAATTTACAAGAAATTTATATACCGAAATCCTTACAAAAAGGTTCTCGTTTGTCCTATACAGTACTTTAATGCTAATCACTTTTTCTTTAGGCAATTTACAAGAAGAAAATATAAAAAGAAGTGTAGATGAATTGATAAAAAATATCCATTCTAAAAATCATTTTAGTGCTTAATCAAAACTGTCGATTAAAAATTATTATATGTTTCTATACAAATGATTTAAAACCACGTCAATTCCCTAAGTAAATCTTTTGCGGCTTTCGCTTTTCAAACTCTTCGTTCAACTTAAGTTTGATCATTTTTGAATTGTCCAGCTTATAAATAATGATCAATTCCATGTCGCTGATGTTTATAAAACTGGTATATAAGGTGCCGCCTTCTTTCCCTTCTGCATCTTTGTTGGGAACTTGCACAGCGCCACCAATCGCATTGCCAACAACCTTCATATTCAAACTGTCAGTACTTTCATTGAGTTTGGTTAAGCGTTCTTCAATAGAATTATATCTGTAGCAAGGATAATTACCTGCTGTTGTATCTGTCAATAAGTAATTAGTCGCAATCAGCATATTATCTGTAATGTGTACAATCTTTTTCTCTCCCTGAACCCATTCGATCACTACAGCATTACCTGTAGAGTCTCCAAACATGATGTGCCCTTCTGCAATGGCAATTTTTTCTTTTTCTAAATATGCAATGGCTTCATCAACGGTTTTACAGACGGCTAAGATTTCGTCGCCTACGTTTCTGCCTTTGGGATCGTGATAGGCTTGATCGATTTTTTGCCTGGGAGTTGTCGCGCCATCAAAAAACAAACCGTGCTGATTGATTCCTCCTTGTGCAAAGTCATTCCAGCCATACCACAAACGTGCGTAGCTTTTATCTGTCTTAGGATTGATCTGAATGTAAGCTTTTACATTGTAGTAATAATCTTCATTATTGACTACATAGATCTTGCCTGTTGCTTTGTCGATGTAATAAAAAATGGAACAGGCTTCAACCTGTGAATAAATAAGAGCGAAAATAAAAATAACTGAAGTGAAAATAATTTTCATAAGTACATCTCTAGTTAAATCCGTATATCTGCTCCGGCGTCAAGACCCAATCCAATGGAACATCCCAGGCATCGGCATCAATCAAGTCCTTTGTCGGTTCAAATAAACTCAAACCAACTTTTACTACATCCGGTTTACATTTTCTTAAAAACCGATCGTAAAAACCTTTGCCATACCCTACTCTGTTCCCTTTAGTATCGAAAGCTAACAGTGGTAGCAATACGAGATCAATATTCTTTTCATCTACTTCAAGGCGTTCCACAGGTTCGGGTATATTCCATTTATTCGGAAGATATGTTGTTTCAGAAGTGATGCAGGTATGAAGTAAATCCTGGCCGTTTGCATGAACAATGGATGTACAGATCTTAATTTCAGGATGTTGTTTTAAAAAAAAGTTCAGTAAAAAAGAAGTGTCTATTTCTCCTTTGTTTGGAATAGAAATAAAAATATGAATGAACTTTGCATCTTTCCAGAGATCAGAACCAATAAACGTTTCGGCAATTAACTTACTTTTCGCCTGAATCTCGTCAGCAGAAAGTTCGTTGCGCTTGGCAATGTAGATCTTGCGTGCAGTTTCTTTATTCATAACAACACATCTGTATGTTGAATGTACAGGGATCAAGCGACTGATATAATTTCTGAATCAGATCTGCATCGTTTACTAAAAATGTAAACACCGATTCCTGACGCTCCTGCAATTTTCCGTTTGGCAATATTTTTTCCCGAATCCCTAATACACTTTTAATTGCGTCTTCGTGTTTGCGTTCTTCGGCTTTGCGGATTTTCTTTTCAATATCATCGATTTGCTTCAATGCTTTTGCTTTCTCTGCCTGTGCCCACGATTGCAATGATCCGTCAACAGTTGTCGCTATTTCAGCAATCTTATCAAATGCCGTAATGATTTCTTTCGCATGTGCTTCAATGGAAATTTCTTCTTGAACAGAACGTGAAACAATTAACTGTTTCAGATCAAATTCATTTAAAAACAATTCTGCAATCGACACATTCGCTTTCTCCAGTTTAACACATTGTTGTTTGGTAACAACTCCTGAAAACATACGCGGAAAGATCGCAGGTAAAAATGTATTGTACACTGCAAACACTTCTTTCAACTGCAACCAATATGCAATCTCTCCAGGTCCACCTACATAAGCAATATCCGGAAGAATGGTACTCTCATACAAGGGACGTAACACTACATTCGGACTGAATCGCTCGGGGTGCTCTGCTAATTCTTTTTTAATTTCTTCTGCAGAAAAAGAAAGCTCTGTATGCAGTACCACAAAACGTTCACCTTGTTTCTCTAACCGCTCGCGTATCGCATCCTTGATATAAAATAAATTGATGTCGCGGGGATGTACCTGCGTGGCATAACCAAAACCTTCAATCGCTTTATTGGTCTGATTCATCACACCCACAGCAGATTGATTGAACAATTCTTTTTCAATAATACCGGAGAATTCTTTTTTCAAGGCTGCATCATCGCCGTCAATGACAACCACGCCATACTCTGCAAACAAGTGATGCATTACTTTACGTGTTGCTTCTGCCAATGTAGCAGAAGATTGATAGGCTTCTTTCAGCCACACCGGAATATCTTTAATGGTATCCAATACTTCTTCAATTCCTGTTGTGATGAAGCGACCAACAGCACCTGTCTGTGTAGTTTCCCAGGTATACTTTTTACCGAATACATAAAAATGATTTATCTCTGCCGCATCGTGATCTTCCGAAGCCATCCAGAAAACGGGAACAAATTCTTTATCTGCATGTTTTGCTTTTAGTGTCTCACACAACTTCACACAGCTCAAAGTCTTTAAGATCAGATACAGCGGGCCGGTACCCAAACAAAGCTGATGTCCGGTTGTGATCGTAAAGGTATTTGTACCTGACAACAGATCGATGTTTTTCTGTACTGTTGAAGAAACCGGAAGGCCTTTGTATTGAGCCTGCAGACGTTCAACCAATACCTGTCTGTTAATGGGTTGTGTGCTGCGTTTCGCTATCGCTGCATCCAGTCCGGCCAGATCGGGATAAAAGTTATATAAGGACTGAACCTGCTCTTGCTGAGCTAAATAATCTATGAATAATTTACTAAACTGTTGAGAATCCTGTAAACCAATCTTTTCTACGGAAAATGAACTCATAATTGTGATTTAATACTAGCTTGCAACAACTAAGTTACTATAAAAGTTTATTTGGGAACTAAGATACCAGGTATTTGTTAGCCTATAAATAAAACAATAAATTGCCATATAATAACAACAAATCGATTATGAATAAGCTCTTTTTAGAAACGCTCTTACAAAAACATCAGCAGGCAGGAACATTCCCATCTACTTCGGATATCTGCACGTTGGTAACGCGCATTCTATTGGTTTTATTTCCGGAGCAGACGCAATCGAAATATAAAGATGTTGCGGATGTAGAAATACAAATGGGTGTCTATCAAAAAGAGTTGACACGCTTATTAACCTCGATGCAAAACGATCTGCCTGCACCTGCAAGTGAATTGTCGGATGCATTTATGAATGAACTGTCTGTAATATATGAAAAACTATTACACGATATACAGGCAATATTAAATGGTGATCCCGCAGCACGTTCGGAGTTTGAAGTGATCCGTGCATATCCGGGTTTCTATGCGATTGCATTTTACCGTATGGCAAATGCATTGTATCATCTGAATATTCCGTTGATCCCACGCATCATCATGGAATTTGCGCATAGCAAAACAGGTATTGATATTCACCCGGGTGCAACGATTGGCAAAAACTTTTACATCGATCACGGCACAGGAATTGTAATCGGTGAGACGGCGCATATCGGCAACGATGTGAAAATATATCAGGGTGTAACATTAGGTGCACTAAGTGTTTCAAAAGACAAAGCAGATACCAAACGTCACCCTACGATTGAAGACAATGTGATCATCTATTCCGGTGCTACCATCTTAGGTGGTGAAACGGTTGTAGGCCACAGCAGTATTATCGGTGGTAACGTATGGCTTACGGAATCTGTACCTCCTTTTACACGTGTATATCACAAGGCGCAGATAGAGGTAAGTACGAAGAAGGTTTAAGTAAAATTCCAAAATACAAAAAACAAATTAACGCTGGCGCCATTCTTCAGACTGGTGTCTACGCAACTGGCGCCATTCTTCAGACTGGTGTCTACGCAACTGGCGCCAGTCTTCAGACTGGTGTCTATCATTCGGCAGTCTTTGACTGCATTAAAATAAAACCAGTCAAGACTGGAAACTAAATGGCACCAGTCCCCGCTACGCTAAGACTGGCGCCAGAATAAGAAAGTTTAATTATTCTTGCAACCCTAACTCTCCAAGGGTTTAAAACCCTTGGAGAGTTTCATTTATAATATTTATTATTTCTTTTAGAATATGGCAACATTACTCGATTTTATCGGCAACACGCCTCTTGTTGAGATCACCCGCATTTTCAACAAACCCAATGTTAAAATATACGCAAAACTTGAAGGTCACAATCCGGGCGGAAGTGTAAAAGACCGTGCTGCATACGGCATGATCAAAGGTGCACTGGAGCGCGGTGAAATCAAGCCGGGCATGAAACTGATCGAAGCAACAAGCGGCAACACAGGTATTGCTTTAGCAATGATCGCACGTTTATACAATTTAGATATTGAACTGGTAATGCCGGATAACTCTACACGCGAACGTGTATTGACAATGGAAGCATTCGGTGCAAAAGTTACGCTTACTCCTGCTGCTATTAGCATTGAAGGTTCGCGTGATTATGCCGAAGCTCAGGTAGCGAAAGGCGGCTATTTCATGCTGAATCAGTTTGCGAATCCGGATAACTACATGGCGCACTACCACTCTACCGGTCCGGAGATCTGGAGAGATACGAATGGTACGGTAACGCACTTTGTTTCTTCTATGGGAACAACGGGTACGATCATGGGCACATCTAAATTTTTAAAAGAAAAAAACTCTGCGGTACAGATCGTTGGTGTGCAACCAACAGAAGGTTCTAAGATTCCGGGGATCCGTCGCTGGCCGATCGAATATTTACCAAAGATCTACGACGACTCTCGTGTGGATGTGAAGATGGATGTAAGCGAAGAAGAAGCGGTTGCAATGACACGTAGATTAGCTCGCGAAGAAGGTATCTTTGGCGGAACAAGCAGCGGCGGCGCAATGGCTTCTGCAATTAAATTAGCGAACCAGCTTGAATCAGGCGTGATCGTAAGCATCGTTTGCGATCGTGGCGATCGTTATTTGTCGAGCGATTTGTTTGGGGTGTAAGCCTTTGGCAAATTTCAAATAACAAAAAAATAAATTCCAAACACCTATAAATTAAAGCGCAGCTAAACCTTTAGCTGCGCTTTTTGTTTTTAATCAGTCAGTACCTCAACATAAATCCCCGTTTCGTTCAATACTTTTAACACAGAAGATATATCCACGGCATCTTCTATATTTTTAATCCGAAGAATTTTATCGCAATCTTCCAGATCAAAATTAATTTCCAATAATGGATTCTGCACCAGCAGCAATTGCTTTACAATACCAGCCTGCAGCTGATCCTGAACGGATGTTTTATATACTTCAACCATAACTTCGTAAAATTTCAAAAAACAAAAATCAAATTCCAAATAGAACCACTTCTATCCTTAGAGTTAGCGAAGCGCTCTAAGGATCTCAAATGAAAGAGAGTCTTTGACTCGTTTTTAAAGTTGGATCTAAATTATCGAATCGAGTCAAAGACTCTAACGTATTATAAATCCTTAGACTGCTTCGCTAACTCTAAAGATAGGCTTGTATGAAAAGCACATGAATAATTCATAATTAATTTTCGTCTGCGCTCGGTCCATATGACCCCGGAATCGGAATATTCAGCAAGCGCAGGAATACGCCTAGTTGTGCACGATGATGAATTAATTGAGACAGTGATACCCGAACGGTTTCAGCCTTTGTATTTACAAAGAGGATCGTTTCTCCATCGCGAAGTGTCCAGCTTTCACCTAATTTATGTTCATTATCAGATATTAATTGCGAGCGACCATCAACAACACGTTGTTCAAACATTTCAAGAACATCTTTGGTTGTATTAATTGTAGGAGGATTGTATGGTGCTGTTGCAAAATCCAGTTCATCTGTAGTAAGTGCCATATTGACCCAACCAGGCAAATCTGCAATATGTGTTGCAAGGCTTCGAATAGTCATGCTTTTAGGATGTGGCTGCCAGTCGTATTTATCATCCGGAATACGGGACAACATGTTGCGGGTAGTAAGCGCTTCGGCTTCGAATTCTTTTAAAAAGATCGGGATCAGTTCCATAAAATAATAGTGGTTAAATGTGAATCGTTTTAATGATAACACAAAGAAAATACCACCGAGTGACAACCCTATGTCACCGCTTTTAAAAATAGTTAATATTAATATTCAAATCCAACTCTCTAAGGGTTTAAAACCCTTGGAGAGTTCCGTACAAGAATCAATAATTCACCGGCAACTCTTTCATATACTCCGACAGCGGAATGTGTTTATTCTTTTTAAATGGAACTTCCATATTGCGCACACTGACAATTCTGGAAACTTTAAAATCCCTATAAGCTTTGCGATGATGGCACCATGCAATCAGATGCCAGCTAAATGCATAAAAGATCAAACCAATCGCTTCTACTTCCCTTTTACTATGCTCCTCTTTATTGTTTTTATATTCAATGGAAATGATCTTCTTATCTGAAACAGCGGCCTGCAGCACCGACAAATATTCAAAGTCATTATTCATACGGGCAGGCAACTGAAATTTAATCGCATCCTGCATGCTTTCAAGTTTATCTTTATCAACCTGTTTCAAACCTGCCTTTATTTTATCCAGGGCATTGGAATAATGTTTACTAATGGATTTGTCTGCAAATCCCTTCACCAACGATTCCGTCAACAGCAATGCATTTGCTTCATCATTACTAAATAAGACAGGGGGTAAAAAATATCCATCTACAATAAAATATCCTTTATTCGGTTCAACACCAACCGGAATTCCTTGTTCGCAAATCGCTTTCATATCACGATAAACAGTCCGTTTGCTGATCTTGAATTTATCTGCAATTTTTTCTGCCGAAACAAATTTCTTTGTCTGCAGTAAGGTGATCATTCCTAGGAGTCTGTCGATTCGATTCATGTCATTTCATTTGAAATTCCAAATAACAAAAAACAAAACACAAACAAAAGAGAATATCATTAAGGCTTGAACTATGTGAACTATTCGCAGTAATAATTTGTCAATTATCCATACGTACTCTTTTTAAAATGGAAACACAACACGCATTATTTGTAAAAATGGCATTAGATGCCTGGAACACACAATCAAGCAGAACAACTAAACTCATTCAATCGTTAAGCGACGAAGCATTGACGCAGGAGACTGCTCCGGGTAGGAATACCGGAACATATCTATTGGGACACCTGGTAGCAGTGCATGATGCGATGATTCCATTGCTAGGTTTTGGTGACAAACTATATCCCGAATTAGAAACGATTTTTCTTAAAAATCCCGACAAATCCGGACTTGACAAACCCTTCCCACAAGATCTCCGCTTATACTGGAACACCATACAGTCTGTTTTAGCAAACCACTTTACTGAACTTCCCGCAGAAGACTGGTTTAAGAAACATGCAACGATCTCGCAGGAAGATTTCTCAAAAGAACCTCATAGAAATAAATTGAGCGTCTTGATCAACCGGACAAATCACATGGCCTATCATTTGGGTCAAATGGCTTATCTCAAAAAATAAACGTTTCTTTAGGGGCAAGCGTAAAGCCTGCCCCTACTTTTTTTATTTCAATATAATAGAATCCGATTCTTTAATTATCTTTAAGAAGAATATGTTAAATCAATATGCACGAAGCACTACGAGCTTACATTGAAAAATACGCCTCCGATAAAATTACCGATGCAGATTTTGAACTGGTAAAAAAATCGTTCATTTTTAAGCGATATAAAAAAGGTCAATATCTTTTACAGGAAGGTGAAGTCTGTAAATACAGTGCATTTATTCTGAAAGGTTCAATGCGACAATTCTCTGTAGATGCAAAGGGTATAGAACACGTAATTCATTTTGGTATTGAAAACTGGTGGGTGGGCGACCGTGAAAGTCTTACCATGCTTACTCCTTCTAAATACAACATCGATGCGATCGAAGATTCAGAAGTACTTTTAATTACTTCCGAAGATTTACAGCAACTGGGTGATCAACTTCCAACAATCGGAAAGATGATCAACACAATGAATCAACGGAATTTTATCGCTTCGCAAAAACGCATACACGATGCACTGAGCCTAACAGCGGAAGATCGTTTTCTTGAATTACAGAAAAACCATCCGGATTTTTTACAGCGCTTCCCGCAAACAATGCTTGCATCTTATTTAGGAATTACTGCTGAAACATATAGCAGGATTCGGAAGAAGGCGTTGAAGTAGAATTGTGAATCGGTATTACTACATGAGACATGCTTATATTACACACATGTATTTGTACAATTCGCCGACAAACTTTTTATCTAAATTAATGCACCCGCGATAACACGAACAGGATTATATCAATAGCAAACATCCCCAATTAATTTATTGCACCGGTTGTTTTTCAAGGCAAAAGAATAGATATTTATACACGCTTGATTTATCTGAAAATCAATATAATTCAAAATTCGGTATCCGTTTCATTAAACGTATATATACGTTTAATGAAACGGATACCGAATCAACATATGAAATATACATGCAAGTAGGTGCATGTATCCACTAGTTAGCAGCCATATTTGAGACCATATAGATTATGATAAAAGTTTTAATTATACCAACAATTTTATTTGTATTGTTTAGTTGTGAGACGGATTTTTCAGCAAAGTCTGACCAAATTAAGACGACTTCATCAAAACAAGACAGTGCTATAAAAAAGACTAACAGCATCCAAGACACGACACTAATAAAAGACTGGTTAACAAAAGTTATTATCGACTATGTAAATAGTGAAGATGGAAAAGTAGCTTATAATAATATGCGATTAGCATTGACTGATAAATATTATAACTATAAGCAAAACGCGATAAATTTAGAATATGGTGAAGAGATGACAGAAGAAGAATTTCATGAGAAATGGAAATCGATTTATGACACCAAGTTTGTAGGTAAAGGTGGTTTTTTTATCCCAACACAGGACAATGGAACAATAGATATTCCTACTTGCACACTTTTAAAGTCTTTGGGGGACACTGCTCAAATTTTCCATGTTGTTATTCGTGATCTTCGCTGGAAAACAAATTTTGTGCGAGACATTACAATTATTTCTAAGGACAACAAACTTCTTATTGACGATGTAAAAGAATACGAATAATAAGGCAGCTAACAATAAGTAGCATTAATTGTAGGCTTCTTTGATAATATTAATAGCGGTGCTTTCAAGTCCGCACGAAATAATTAAATTTAATAGGTTCCCGCTGAAGGGCGGGATAAATGGTGCGGGTTCGGTGCTAAGGAAGCTTCGGCGCTTTCAAGGCCTACAACAAATGCAACCACAAACGTTAGCAACAAGTATGAAAATACGTTTACTAATAATATTACATTCTTTTTTAATTATTAGGGGGTATTCTCAAACCTTAAAGGAAGATTATACCTATCTAATTGATTCTTATTATTCTTTTGATTCGTCTGATTCAAAATTATATGCTATTGGATATGAAAAATCGGATTCATTAATTAATGTAAATCCAAATGATGGTTTTGCATATTTTTTTAGGGCATTTTGTTTAAAAAGAATTCCTAGAACTGAATCAGTGAACTATGAAAAAATACAAACCCCTTATCGTATTGATTCCATAATAACTATATCTTATTCTGGATTTGATACAGTTCAATATTTAAATGATTTAAATAAGTCAATCCTGCTTGATAGTTTTTTATCCGAATCATATTTAGAAAGATCAAATTTTTTACGATTTATTGATTCAAAAAAATCTTTAGATGATATTTCTATATATATAAATCTTAATCTATTAAGTTTAGATGGATATCTTTATCGTGGATTAATTTACGAAGATTTAAAACTTTATGATTTAGCTATTTTGGACTTTAAAAAAGCATATAGCCTAGGTGGTTATGATTTTGCGTATTATGATGATATGGCAAGAATTTCATTTAAACAACAAAAGTATTTAGAAGCAATTAATTATTACACGAAATCAATTAAAATTAATCCTTCAGGCTTAGGATACAAAGGAAGAGGGATTTGTTATTACAAATTAGGGGATTTTAATAAAGCAATACCTGACTTAGAAAAAGCTGTAGGAGTAATTGATAATGGTGATACATATTTTTTTTTAATTGATAGCTCAATGAAAATTAAAAATAATATCAGAGCATGCGAATATTTCAATGAAGCAGTTAAGAGTCCAAGTTTTCTATTAACAGAAGAGTATTCTAACGCAATATTAATTTTAGATGGGAAATGTAAATAATACCTGTTGTTAACACTTAGTAGCATTTATTGTAGGCTTCTTTGTTAATATTGTGATTGGTGCTTATAAGACCGCACAAATTGATTAATTTTAAAAGGTTATGCAGGTTTGGTGCTGAGGAAAGCGCAGCTCTTTTAAAGCCTACAACAAAAGCCACTACAACCGTTATGGGCACAATTTCTAAGGACATACAATGATACCAGTTAATCTGTATATTGAGAAACCAATCTTGTTCAAAAGTGCTCTTGATCAAATTGAGAATATCTATAAGGAGAATTTCAATTTTCACCAAGATCGACTAAATGAGAATTTATTTATAGGAAAAATTGACCCTGAAAAAATAAACACTTTTTATGAACTCGGGAGACAGTATTCGTATAAATTATTTTTAGAAACCAATAAGATTAAGCTTACTGGACAAAAGAGGAAAATCGAGAAAGTGTTTTTTGAAAGTAATCAACAGGATGCTTTTTTAAAATCATCTAAAGAAATTGAATTAATAAATGGAAAGAAGATAAATTTTCATCTTGCATTAATAGGCTTATCAGATTCATCTCAATTCGATAGAGTTTTTGCCGTAATGAACAATGAAGATAAACTTCAAATTGAAAATTTTGTAGGAATCAAAGAGTATCATTACAAAACATCTTTTGTTCATCCAGATTATAATATATCTTATCGAATTATTGATGGAAACTTGATATTTTTCAAAACTTTCAATCAAAAGAGAAAAATCGTATTAGACTCTATTATAGAAGTAAAATGGGAGAAAAAATAACTTTTAACATTGGTTGCAATGACGAAGATTGGTTGATAAAAGTCATAAACGATTTCAATTCCACAAATGGGACAAATTTCAAAATTGAAGAGATGTTAGACTGGGAAGTTATTTTTGCTAAGGTATCAACTACCAATGACGTTGAACAAATTTTTGAGCTATCGAAATTTGTTACACACTATGCGACAATTGAATTTATAGAAGGAAAAAGATAAAACTATGCCTAACAATGTATTGTTGTTAATGCAGGTTCGCATCCAAGGAGATTTCAGTGCGTCAAACCCGCATGAATAATTTGTATATTAAAGCATACTTTCGTTTGTGTTTGTGGGAAGATATAATCACTAACCCCTGCATCAACAAACAATACTAACCGTTATAGCCAATTTTGAAAACAACTCAAGTATACAATCATAATAATGATAATAGCAGCTGGTCAAACTATACCAAAGGATAGTATTAATGAAAATTTGGAAGAACATTATAAACTCATTGAGCTAGCAGCGGATAACAATGCTCAATTAATCATCTTCCCTGAACTATCATTGACAGGATACCAACGAGAGGAAGCTGAAAAGTATTCTTTTAAACTTAATGACCCTAGACTAAATAGGTTAAAAGAATTTGCAAAGAAGAGAAAAATAGTAATAATTGTTGGTGCACCTTTACAAGTTGATAATAAACTTTACATTTGCTCATTTATTATATCGCCTGAAACTTCTGTTGAGATTTACACAAAGCAGTTTTTGCATTCAGGTGAAGAGCTTTTTTTCGAACCAAATTCAAATTATAATCCTCAAATAAAAATTAAAGAAGAGATATTTTCATTAGCAATCTGTTCTGATATTGCTAATCCTGTGCATCCGAACAATGCATCAAAAGTAAACTGTACAACATATTTAGCAAGTATTTTTTATACACCAAATGGGATTAATGATGGATATGAAATGCTAAGAGAATATGCTAAAATATATTCTATGAATATCTTGATGGTAAATTATGGCGGTAAATCTTATCAATTTGAATCAGCCGGGAAAAGTGCATTTTGGACAAATAAAGGTGAGCTAAAATCGCACTTTATAGGAACCGGATGTGGTCTATTAATTGCTAAAAAAGAAAACAATCACTGGATTAGTACCATAATAGAATCAAAATAAAAACTGGCTATAACAATAGTTAGGAAGCCATTTTACAAAAACCGAAACCTTAAGAATAAATGGAAGATTTTAAATTTTCGAATGAACAAATAGAAGAAATTGTCAATTGGACTCTTTCTGGACTAACCATGTATTACAGGGATACTCAACTATCAGATGACCAAATTTCCAAATATGAAGTAGGACAAATTTTTCGCTCTCAAACATTCGTAGATATTTCGGACTTTGCAGGTAAACTGACAAAAAATTGCAGATTTATATTTGCTACAAACAAAGCAGCACCTTTATATAAAGTAAATCCTGATACTGAAAAGTGGAAATTACATACGATAAATGCAAACAGTTACTTTAAAGTTCTTGATATTTACCGGAAAGGAGACAAAATTCAATTTTTCCTTCTACATATACCAGCAAAAGGAATAGACTTTTTTAGAAACACCGTTTTGAACTTGGGTGGTCAAAATTTAGAAGAACAAATTATTGAAAAATCAAGAATTAGTTTTGACCAAAAAATGGAAATGAATTCTATAGCAGTGCTTGAAGAGCAAGCGTGGAATGAAAGAACAAATTTCCCAATAGGTCTGGACAACAATAATGAATTTTTCTCATTAAATCCTACAGAAGAAGTTTTCCAACAAGCAATTCCCTTGTACAATGCTATTTTCAAATTGACAAAAGACACAGAATTGAATATTGCCACAGTTATAAAGTCTGAAAAACCTAAAGGAAATGGTGGTTTTTGGAATAAACTATTTGGCAAATAAAAAACAAAAGCACAACATCGGTTAGGCAATAGTGGAGCTGAACTGCTAAATTTCAGCTTCGGGAATTCCAATCAACTTCGGTAATAATTTGAACTGAAGTGCATAAAATTCCTCACCATTGCCAAGCCGTAAACCGTTAAGAACACACATTATAACATTCCCCAAAAGAACGTTCAAACATAAAATAGCAACAACATTGAAAACAGCAACAGCAATACTATTTTTCATCATACTTCTTAACAGCAGCATTGTTAACGGTCAAACGTTAACTGAACGTCTTATCCTTACAGATACAAAAGATTCAACGTTGTTGAAAGCAGAATCCATGAGCTTTGACATTAATGGAGATTATCTTTTTGAAATAAAGAACAAGGACAATTACTATTTCATCAGCAAATGCGGCAAAACACAGCCTTTAAAATTTAATTGGGGCAGTTCTGTTTCTCAATTCACAAGCAAGAAAGATGTAAACCAAAAATTTTATCAATGTTCATCCACTACACTTTTTGGACCAATCACCGGAACTGATATTGCCCATTTCAGACACCCGGAATCAGCAAATTCAAAGCATATAGCTATTCCATGCTTACTGAAAGATAGTATTGCTATTTACATTGACGGAGAATTGAAACTAAAAATCGACACCTTCTCTAATGTTCAAATGATCATCAATTCAAAAAAAGCAAGTTCATTTGCCGCTAAGAAAAAATATTTTGAATCCAGTGACTGGATGAGTTTTAGTAATAACGGAAATTACATTTTTGCCGTTGAGAATAATTCACTGCATAGATTGTATGTAAATGGCAAGCAAATAGATTCGTCTACAAGTACGTTTTCGCAGTTAAAAATAAATGACAATGGCGATTATTGCTACGGCAAAGGGAGATATCCATTGCCTGGAGAAGACAAGAAATACAATTTCATGTTCTTTATTCACACGAAAGATACCGTTCTTGAACATGTTCGAACAGTTTGGTATTGTGATCTCAAGGAAAATGGTGCTTACTATTACAGCGGAGACGATAATGGACCTCAATACATTGCAATCAATAATACCTTGCATAAAAATCTAAGATCTATTTCGAACATTACCATTGTTGACAAGAAAAATTATTTATTTACGTACAAGGAAAATGAAACAAATAAAATCAATGTAAATGGAAAAGTGTTCGATTATTCATTCGAAAAAATATACTACCCATCACTTGATGGAAACGGAAATTTTTCTTTATACGGATTGAAAGACTTTTTCCTCTACAAATTTGTAAATGGAAAACAAGATCCGGACCCTATCAGCAAATATGATGTAAGAGCAACACCAATATATATAAGCCCAATAGGTGTATCGTTACACTATTTCAAAACAGACGATTCAACATATTTGTATCAAGATGACAAACTATTATTCCCTGCATTCAGTAATTCAACATATTTTTCTGTTCATCCTTACTCTGACATTCTTTCACGTGACTTTGTAAGAGGAGAAGCAAGTACTGGCAACAGTCTACTTTATATTGTGATTGATACGGCAGGTTATCTTGTTTATAATGGTGTGTTTTCAAAACCAATGAGACCTGCACCGAATCGTTCTTTTGAAGAAAAGAAAATAGGAGAAATAGTTTACGGAAATTTTTCGGATAAAGGTTTTTTTGCAATTCAAAAAACAGGGAAAAATAAATTTCTGATAAATATCAATAACAAAATCTTCAAAGAAGTTGATGGAATTCAGAAGATACTCGAAGATAGCTGTTACTTTGATGGAAAAGAGTTGGTATTTTTTGGTATCAAAGGACTTTCATTTTACCAATACACATTAACGATATGAGGCAACTATTCTTTATACTTCTTACAGTTTGCAGTCTTTCAAGTCAAAACTTGTACGGTCAAAAAATGGCGTCCGATTATTTTGACGAAGGAGAAAAGTATGCAAAAGCACAAGACAATAAGAATGCAATCATTTCATTTCAATACTTTGTAAAACACTACCCCAAAAACACCTTGTATCCAAGGGCTTTTTACAATCTGGGATACCTGTATTTCATAGACAAGCAATTCGACAGTTCAATTGTGATTTTCAAATCTATTCTGGAAAGCAACTTCAACGAAAAAGAAAATTTAGGTGGTGATATCATGGCTGATCCATACACGAACTACCGGCACAGAGCAAGTGAAATTCTCAGCGAGATATATTACAATAAGAAGGCATACGGAACCGCTTTGCATTACTTCGCATTGTCCGATACGCTATACCCCTATCTTCATTTTTGCGGCAATGCACTTGAGGAAAACAAACTTCAAACGGCTTTAAGATATGCTGACCTATACCAGAAACTGGACAACGACGACAAAGCAATTGAATCTCTATTACCTGCTGTTTTCATAACACTCACAGACAATACAAGCGTTTTATCTGAGCTTAAAAGTTTACTGAAGAAAAAGAAAAATGTTAAAAAAGACCTCGATCTTGCGTTGACAAATATGTACTCGAAGACATTTAAACGTGAAGATAATTATATCTACCAAACGTACTACTTCAAATTCATGAACGCAGAAATTGAAGTTCCCAGTGACTATAACTATGATGAGAAGAGAAAATTTAACCAGAATGAAGCCATCAAAGAAATTAAGCAAACAGATTTTTACAAAATGATAGAAGAATTATAGAACTCAGGTTTTGCATTATTCAAACAAATACAAATATGGCAGAGTTGTTAAGAATCGGAATACCTTATGGCTGGGTAGTCTTAGACAATAAACTATATGACTCAGACCCACAAGCTGATTTCGGAAGAAGTTTTATAAATAATTGGTACGAGGGATTTACGGACGATGTATTGTGGATTCAGGAATGTCTCGTAAACGAACAAGGAGAATATGCAATTCCAAAAACAAATCATTTTAATATTGATATAAGTTGGTTGCCAGGTAACGATATCAATGGAAAATATTACGCTAAACTTAGCTGGATGGCAATAGACGAGATGTTTGAGATAGAAAAATTTGACTGTGCAAATAGGTTTGAAATACGTGACAGGATCGAATATTGGATGATGGATATAAAGTCTTTTGACTCTAAGTATAAAACCAGGGTAGGGAAATAGAACAGTGCACAAGTTATGTTTGGAAAAAAATTTTATTATGACGACCCCGAAGGTGACGCGTTGGCGAAAGAGACAAGCCATCCGAACTTTGTAAAAAACATGACGGCAGATTTTTATTATGACTGCACGTACGACTTTTCTCCGTTTGGTAATGACGATGGAGCTGACTTATTGTTTAACCTTGAAGAATTCTATCAGGAGAAAAAAGGAAAAGGAATTATTAAATGGTTGTTTAAGACAATTGATGAATTTGGCTTTAAGTATGTGAGTGAGGGATGCTCAAAAAATCTTGACGAAGCAACGTTAAAAAAACTGCAAGAAGAAGACCCTCATTTTATTACTTGTATGGACAATACAATCATTGCCGCGGCTTTTGGACAGATAAAAATATCCGGTCAGGTTGATACTGAATTAAAAGATCTTGCGAAAATTGCGATCCAACGACAGTTGATTTTAAATAGACAGTATGATGGCGAGATAACGACAGAGCATAACAATATCTTGAATACAATGTTAACGGACTTAAATAAAATTTAATAAAAGCTACCTACCCCATATTTTTATTATGTTGATTTTAACATATCACATTAATAAAATCCCTGCGGGATTGTGCGTATAATATATCTATATTATTTTTTCTATAGACATGCGACCCCGCTGGGGTCGAAATCCTCTCCTCCTTTCGAACAATTCATAATTTATAAGTCATAATTCAAAATTCCCTCCTCTTGACATTTGTCAAGTCTCTTTCTTGTCATTTATCAATCCGAATCTTCTTTTTCCACTGTTACTTTGTATCAACAAAAAGGGAAAGTAAAATGCTTTTCCTGTTTTGGAGAAATAAGTACTACGAAAATGGAAAAGACAATCGTAACCAAATATGGTGGCATCAATTCCAAAGTTGGAGAACTTTTAGTGAATCGATTGGTACCGAACAGATATATTGAAGCAGTGGGTCCGTTTGTGTTTCTGGATCACTTATACCCTACTGTTCAGAAGCCCAAAACACCTTCTGCACCAAACGGAAAAGATGCGCATCCGCACCGTGGCATTGCAACTTTCAGTTATCTATTCAGCGGAGCGTTGGAGCACTTTGACAGCAACGGTCAGCATGGCATTGTTGAAGCAGGTGGCGCACAATGGATGAAAGCCGGTAAGGGTGTTATACATGACGAGCATTTCAGTCCGGACTTTCAGGAGCGTGGCGGTATCATGCATGGCTTGCAATTCTGGATCAATCTTCCTGCTCTAAACAAAGCAGAGAATCCGGATTATATGGCAGTGCAGGCAAGTGAAATTCCTGAAGTAGTTCTTCCGAACGAAGCAGGTGTGATGCGTATTGTGATCGGTGCATGCGGAGACAACCGTTCTCCTGTAAAAACATTTACAGAACAGTTTATCTACCACATCAAGCTGAATCCAAAATCAAGCTTCAGCTATGAAACGAAACCCCATTTGGAATATGCGGCATTTGTTCCTTCTGATGAAGCAATTATTAACGGACAAGCTGTAAGTAAAAGTGAGATCGTTGCATTTGGTAGAGATAATGGAAGCATCACGTTTACCAATAACAACATCACCGAAATTGATATCATTCTATTCGGCGGAGAACCCTATACCGAAGCGATCTATGCAGAAGGTCCGTTTGTAATGAACAGTCGTTTGGAGATCGCCCATGCATACAGAGATTTCTTCAACGGAGATTACGGGACGATTGATTACTCAAGTGGTCAGT
The DNA here is from genome assembly GCF_000379725.1 of Cytophaga aurantiaca DSM 3654. Classification (GTDB taxonomy): domain Bacteria; phylum Bacteroidota; class Bacteroidia; order Cytophagales; family Cytophagaceae; genus Cytophaga; species Cytophaga aurantiaca. The sequence continues at coordinate 93,055 of NZ_KB903662.1, read as the reverse complement.
TGTCGGTGGACAGTGTTCAGTAAAAATATATTCATAATTCAAAATATAACTCTCCAAGGGTTTTAAACCCTTGGAGAGTTCAAAAAAATAATTCATAATAAATCATATACATAACAATTTAAATACATACAATCATGGCAACTACAAATTGGATAATCGACGCTTCTCACTCTGAAATTCAGTTCAAAGTAAAACACTTAGTAATTACTACTGTTACAGGTAGCTTTAACGAATTCAGCGGTACAGTTGAAGCAGGAGATACTTTTGAAAACGCAAAAATATCTTTTGAAGCAAATACAGCTTCGATCAATACGAACAGCGACCAACGCGATGGCCACTTAAAAAGCGGCGACTTCTTTGACGTTGAAAAATTCCCTAAACTAAGTTTCAAAGCAACGAAGTTTGCTAAAAAAGGCGACGGCTTTGAATTGGTTGGTGATCTAACAATCAAAGATGTTACAAACTCCGTAACACTTGCTGTTGAATACGGTGGTACAGCTAAAGATCCATGGGGTAATACAAAAGCAGGTTTCGAAGTAACCGGAAAAATCAATCGCAAAGACTTCGGTTTAACATGGAACGCACCAACAGAAGCGGGTGGTGTATTGGTAAGTGATGAAGTAAAATTGATTGCAAACGTGCAGTTATTGAAACAATAAGCTAGTTTATATCCAGTCGTCGGACCACAAAAAAGTGGTCTGACGACTTACTAATATCGTATACTATATTAGTAACATTATGCTGCTATTCTGAATACAGCCAACCGTCAATCTAAGGAATTATTATATCCAAGAGGCTAAAATTAACATCGACTTTATCAATCCCAGTAATTACTCCAGCGGAGTAACATATCTGTAGAAACAAAACAAACATCAACTACTTACGCGCGGAGCTCCGTATAGGAGCGACTTGTAATGATTTCACCATATCGTCCCGAGGGGACTTGTACATGTTTTGATGCGAATTAATCTTTTGCTACAGATATTATATCCCTAACGGGATTAAAAAAAGGGAATCAACGACTATTTTTATTTTTCAGGATCAAAGGGAAGCATAATTGTAAACGTTGTACCGATATGCTCGGTACTTTCAACTGAAATCGTTCCGTCTAATCGTTCGACTGCCAGGTTCACAATAAACAATCCCAAGCCTGTGTCATCTCTTGACTTTTCATTGCCTCTGTAAAACATATTAAATATTTTAGGCAATACGTTTTCAGAAATACCCACACCATTATCTGCAATTTTAATTTTCAGATAATTGTCATCTTGCGAAATAGAAATGGATATGAGTGCTTTTTTATTTACATCCCGATACTTCAATGCATTTTCAAAAATATTCTGATAGATACATTTTATCGAAAACAGATCTGCCCAATACGGCCGTTTCAGACTGTTTGAATAATTGATCTGTATGGAATCATAGCCCTCATAAAATTGAAAACGATCTTCCATCTCTGCACGTATAGAATCAAAATGGATCTGAACTTTTGGTAAGGCTTCGTTCTTTAATTTTGTAACAACATTCAGATCCGAAATATTCGATTCCAGATTTTTCAATTTACGTTTGATCAATTCAAATATTTCAACATGATTGGTTGTAGCATCGTGTTCTCCAATGTTGCACAAGCCTTCTATGGTTTTCAGCGGACCTTTCAGGTCATGCGATACACTGTACAAAAACAAATTCAATTCGTTTGAACGTTCTTCCAATAATTTATTCTGTTCAGCAATAACTTCGGTACGCTTTCCAACCATCTCTTCAAGATCCTTATTCATTTGAACCTGCTTAAAGCTTTCGATTCGAAGACGTTTAAAACGTTCGGTCAATGCAAGTGTCATGAAAATACATTCAGCAGCTACTCCATAATACAATGCAAAAAAACCAACCGAACTATAGGAACGGGTAATAATGATGGATTCATAATAAACCAGATATGAGATACCCAACAGAATCAAACCTACTGCCATGTAACGCGTGTCTGAATTCTCCTTATACGAACGGACAGATAAATAAATACATAAAAGAATAATAAAGAACTCAATGTGATAGGTATACTCTGTTGTATCGTTCAGCATAAAAAATGTGTATGCCATCCGCAGAACAATAACAACTACAATGCCTTTAAACAAGTTGCCTTTTGTTGGTATTTTCAAAAAGTAGGTTGTATAAAGCAGCATCGTAACACTCAAAAAACCACGTGAAATGTTTTTTATCAGATCTGCATATTCAGGAAAACTTGGAACCACAAACAATCCGTTGCCATCTCTGAATAACATAAAGATCAATTGAGATAAGACGAACAGACAATAAAACAATACGACCTTTTCGCGCAGCAATACATAATAAATAAGACTGTATATAAAAGCAAAAAAGACGAACCCATAGAAAATCCCGAATTCAATGTATTCGATAAAAAAGTGTGACAAAAATTTTTCATGTGAATACAACGCAAATACATAGTTGTATGTCGACTCATTTTTCAGTCGTAAGTAATACGTTTTTGTCTCGTTTGCTTTTAAGGCGATTTTAAAAACAGGTTGCTTATGTTTAATGATGCGGTTGTAAATACTTGTTGTATCCCGAAAATGAAACTCTTCAGTTTGTCCGCCATCCGAAATTGAAACCAGATCAATTAAATTGATGGAATAATTATAGGACACCAAATACCATTCAAGAGAGGTTTTTGTTGTATTGGTGATCTTAAATACATACCAGGCAGATTGCTTGACATTTTTATTCCTGAAAAATTTCGTTGTTGCCGGAGAAGCGGTTTTATTAATGGGATTCCATTCCTGAAAATTTGCGCTGTCAATGATAAAGAGATTTTCTTTCCCTGTTAAATAAACTGGTGTTTCGGCCTGAGCCATGTTCCCAATGATCAGCATCTGAAAAAAAAGTATCCCCATCCATTTTATTAAAAAGGATTTTTCACTGTTCAGATAATATCTACCGATCCATAACTGCATTCACCATTCCATTAAGACTTAAAAACCTTATTCTATGCTATTAATTAAATATAGCATTTCATTTCATAAAACGCCCATACGCGTAAGAAAATTACACCAACTGCATTGTTATTGTTTCCAATATTTCCATTTATAGAATAAACGCAAAAAATAAATTCCGACCAGTACTAGATAAGCAAGAATTACGGTATATTCGTTTACCATTCGAATGAAATTTAAAGTGAATACAAACGAGTACGTATTATTAGTTGACGAGCAGGATAATGAAACAGGCTTGATGGAAAAAATGGAAGCGCATGAAAAAGGCTTGCTGCATCGTGCTTTTTCTGTTTTCATTTTTAACAGCAAAGGTGAACTGTTGCTTCAGCAACGTGCGTCCTCAAAATACCACTCGCCTTTAAAATGGACCAATACCTGCTGCAGTCATCAACGCAAAGGTGAATCAACTATTGATGCAGCCAAACGCCGACTGAAAGAAGAAATGGGTATTGAATGCGATGTAGCAACGGCGTATACCTTTATATACAAAGCTGATGTTGGCCAGGGTTTAATTGAGCACGAATTCGACCACGTATTAATCGGGCATTTTGATGGGAATGATATTCCTTTTAACCGTGATGAAGTACATGCCTTCAAATACGTTTCATTCGATCAACTTGAAAAAGAACTCAGCCAAGATCCGGAGCAATTCACAAAGTGGTTTTTGATCACCTTTAACGATCTTAAAAAGTTCATACAAAAAAATAACTGATGGCTTTTGTTTAGCAAAGCTGACTCAAAAAAATAATCCCTGAGAATCGTAAGGATATTCAGGGATTATTTTTTATACCAATTGAATAAAATAAACCTTACAAGGAATTTACGAATTTCAGCAAGGCCGCTCTATCAGCAGCATTCATTTTTATAAATGCTTTTTGAGAAAATTGGGCTTCGCCTCCATGCCATAAAATTGCTTCTGCTACACTACGCGCTCTACCGTCGTGCATTAAGAAACGACCTCCGTTATTTACGGTTTGGATCAAGCCTATGCCCCATAGCGGCGGTGTTCTCCATTCGGTTCCTGTTGCTAAGTAATCCGGTCTTCCATCCGCCAGTCCCGCTCCCATATCATGTAATAGCAGATCTGTATACGGACGGATTTTTTGATTGCTAAGGGCTGTGATCGGATGTGTTCCCGTTTGAAAATAAGGTGTGTGACACGATGCACATTTTGCTTGCGTAAATAATACTTTACCACGCAACACTTCTGCATCTTCCCAGTTTCTGCGCGCTGGCACAGCTAAGGTCTGACAATAAAATACCAACTGATCAAAATCATTCACCTGCATTTCGGGTGTACCACCTGTAGTCCATGCACCGTAATCTGTTACTTGCTGTCCGGTTAAATTCTGATCCGGAAATAAGGTAGTACTTAGTCCCATATCGCCCATCGCCGCACCAGCTGTTTGTTGCAGCAATGTAGGCTGATTGGCTTTCCATCCAAAGCGACCTATATCTGTAGTACTTGTCTTATAATTCCACACATAATTCGGTCGGCCCGAAATACCATCATCATTGGCATCCGAAGGATCGGCCAAGGCCAGAATATCTGCTTCGCTGATTGCTTCAAGCAAACCTAAACCAGGTATTTGCTGCGCCAGACGCGGACTATACATGATGCCTGTACTGAAAGGCCCATAACCCAAATCCCGGAAGGTATAGTGGGGATCTCTTAATTCGTAGCTCGTTCCATCGTTATAGGTACCGGTGATCATACTATATGTAACATCAACAGTGCCTTCCGCAACAGCTGTCATACTTGCTCCGGCATAGATACCGTGATTGCTTAATTGTCCACCGTATTGCGGATCACCCAAGGGACCTCCATGTCCGTCATCACCCGGAATACTTAATCGGAATAATAAGCCGCCCAAATCATCACCCGCATTTACCGGAGGTGTGGCTCTGCCATCTAAGGTATGACAACCTGAACAGGAACGTGAATTAAACAAAGGACCTAAACCGTCAAGTGAAGTTGTTGATGCCGGCGCTACAACCCAATTGGCTTTAAAAACAGAATTGCCTAAAGAAAATTTATTTTTTTCAAACTGAGATAAATTTTGTGCAGGAAAACCAAATGCATTCATTGTAGCATCAAAGATGGTGGTAGTGCCTCCGGAATATTCTTCATCCACTTCTGCCGTACCTGAATTCGATGGAGCTGGCGCATCGTTATTGTGATGACAGAACTGCATCGTTGTAACAGATACAAACAAGATTACAGAAAGAATTAAACTCGATTTTTTAAACATACACGTACTCTATATCACCGGAATTCATAAAGGCATTTCAGCAAGTTAGCCGTCGGATTACAATTTATGTAACTCGACGGCTAAATTAATATATTAATATGTTCGAATTATGTTTTTTATAATCCGTTCAAAAAATTCTTTTTATTGAATTTATATTCAATTGATCTGATAACTAGTTGATGATCATACCCAGCTTCCCACCTGCAGTCTGGTATTGAGCAGCTTCCGCATGTAAGGCATCAATTGCATTTTGTACACGAATATTCCCTGCAGGATTTGTGCTTACAATTTCATTATCAAACGGAGCATGAATGGCATTCACTTTAATATCTGCATCATAAATTGCAGCAAGAACCGCTGTATTTGTAGTTGCATCAGCAACAGACACCAGATCCGTTAACCCTTTACCTTCTACTACTGAACCATCGATACGTACATATTTCCCAAGGTAAACATTTCTGATTCCTTTTTGACCAAGGATGATATCGTTGTTCGTCTGATCACTGAAACATGATTGTTCGTTTTCCTGTCTATTAGCATCACCATCTTCAGAATGTAAAGCAACATACATACGTTCTACAGATAATTCTCCATCTGTATATCTGAATACACCCGTTAAGAAATTTGAAATGGATGCATTTGGTGTAGAAACAAATGTGGCTCTGTAATTCTGACCACCACCCGCTTTCCATTCTTCTTTTAACGTGTTTAGATTTTCAATAAGTAAATCAATACATGCTAATAAATATTGAGCTCTTCTTGCCTGATTCGTAGCAGTACCACCTGTACCAACGATGTAGTCTGTATATGGTCTGTTGCCCGGGCCATCTACCGAAAAATCCTGACCCCATAATAAAAACTCAACTGCATGATATCCGCAACTTACACTTTCTTCACCAGCACCTTCCGGTTGATTGTTCGCAGCAATAACCGTTGTGTTGATTGAAGGGAATGTTGTTGCATCATTAATGATACCTGCACCAGCATTTCCCTGAACATAATCAATATACGATTCATCAAGCGGCCAGGAATTTAACAAACCTTCCAGGCCTCTGTCATCATCGATCGGACCGGCATAAAAACGGAATGCTTCGCTTTGAATGTATGGAGTACGTGCTGCAAGATAAGCAGCGCGGGTAGCTTCTAAACCTGCTTGAGATGGATCCGCAACGAAAGCTGCTGCTGTAGCTTTTAAATTTTTAGCTGTGATCCATGAATCTTCATACGTTGCAAAAACAACATCTGCATACGTTTGAACAACTTGAGCCTGAACATCCGGTGCTGCTGCATCGTCGTCCTTTTTACAGGAGACCTGTGTCAACAAGACACCTGCAAGCATTAAAAGAGAAATATTTTTCATTAATATAATTATGAGTTGTAGGTTGCTCAAATTTAATTATATTAATTTAGACTTATTAAAAATAGTAGAATAATTTTTTCAATAAATAATCAATATACTGATTATTAAATATTTGAAATTAAGATTAGTGCTTTGAAGAGCCTATTGCTTCAGCAATAATACTGCTGGCTATCAATTGAAGGGCATGATATAGCATCAATGGCAGCAAAACCACTCCAAAAATTAAGGGATCGGGAAACAATGCTTTTCCCATTACAGCACCTTGCACCAGTGATTTTTTTGAACCGCAAAACAAAACCGCGATCCGGTCTTCTCTGTTCAATTTCAGAACAAAAGAAAATCCGTACATGATTCCAAACATCGTGAGAAACAATAAGAGCATTGCGATACCCAAAAGCACTATCTGTGAAAGAGGCAGATGCTCAAACATTTTTCCGGCAACCGATTCGCAAAAAGACGTAAAGACAATCAATAAAATAATTGTCTGATCAAATACACGCAATGCCAATTTGAAGCGCTCTGTAATATGACCGAGCCATTTATGTAAAAACAACCCAATCATAACTGGCACCAATACCTGAAAGCACAATTTAATAATCACCTGAGTTGTATCCATTTCTGAATCCATTTCTCCAATGAAAAGTGTCATCCAGATCGGTGTGATAAATACCCCAAGTATGCTTGAAATACTTGCATTGAAAATGGCTGCAGGCATGTTGCCTCCTGCAATAGAAACCATTACAACAGATGATGATACGGTAGAGGGCAATGCACCAACATAAAAAACACCCAGCCACAACAACGGATTGTTTTCATTGCCAAATGCATAATGCACAAGTAAAATAAGCAGCAGGAAGAAAATAAACGTGCTGGATTGAATCAACAAATGTAAGCGCCAATTGTACAAGCCTGCTTTTAATTTCTCCGGACTTAATTTCAATCCGTAAAAAAAGAAAATAATCGATACACCATATTGGGCAATTTCAGAAAGTGGTATAAGACTATCTTCTGCGCCCCATGCAGGAAACTGAAACGCCAATGCAACGACAGCGATCAGACAAAAAAAGAATCCGTTGAGTCCGGCTTTTGATAAGGTGCTGAAGAATGAAGTCATTTATGAATTATAAATTGTTAAACCGATTCTTTCCAACGTTCGTTTCGCCATTTTGCCTGAGCTTCTTTAGATTGAAAAGTCCATGCGATTAAACGACTGGATTTATTGCCTTGTCCCATCGGTATCGTACGCACATCAAAGGGCGCCAGCAATTCTAATTGACTGTAGAACTTTTCCAGGTTAGCTTGTTTTGAAACCAAGGTTGAAAACCACAAACAGGATGTTGCAAACTTTTTACTTTCACGAATCATATTACGAACAAAATACAGTTCGCCACCTTCGCACCACAACTCATTTTTTTGTCCCCCGAAATTCAATTTCGTTTCGGTTACTTTCTTATGTTGCAGATTGCTTAATTTACGTAAGGTACCTTCGGCAGCAGCTTCAGCAGATACATGAAAAGGAGGATTGCAAATTGTCAGATCGAACTTCTCTCCTTCTCCAATGATCCCGAAAAATATATCTTCCGGATGTTTTTGCAAACGCAGTGTCACATGATCTTTAAGAACTGCATTCGATTCAACAATATGTTTAGCAGAAGCAATTGAAACCGGATCGATATCCGAACCAACAAAACTCCAATCGTACTCTTTACTTCCAATAATCGGATACACACAATTTGCGCCTACACCAATATCCAGACATCGAACATGTTTTCCTTTGGGTATTCTCATTTTATTGCTTGTACCTAATAACTCTGCAATGTGATGAATGTAGTCTGCACGCCCGGGTATAGGCGGACATAAATATCCTTCCGGAATACTCCATTCGGTTATATCGTAATAATGTTTTAACAAGGCATTATTCAAACAGGTAACAGCAGCGGGATTAAAAAAGTCGATCGACTCATCGCCATAAATATTTGTTGTTACGTATTCTGCCAATTCAGGTACAGAAGAAATCAATGCAGGAAAATCATAACGCTCGCGATGTTTATTATTCGGATGCATTTGATGCTTAACAGCAGGATGTTCTTTTTTCTTTTTTTTATCAGACATGAATGTGGCAGTATTATTATTCGGGAAATTTGCGTCTAAATAAGCGCACCGGTAAAGATACTTAAAAATTTACAATTGGCTCTTTCTTCTTGGGGCATACCCTAAGCTATTCTGTTTAAGCCTTACAGGCTTATCGAATGATAAAACACACAGAGGCTGAAAGCCTGATATATCAGAACTTGGGGCAGCGTCCCAAGAGTTGAATGAGATTAACCTCTACAAAATAAAACCGCTCTTATTATTTCTAAAAAGAGCGGTTTTAACAATTAATAAAAAAATTAAAACGAAAGATGATTAACGACATTCGTCGGACCACAAAAAGGTGGTCTGACGAATGTCAAACTTTTTTATTTCAAAAATTAAATCGTATTTACCAATTCTCTCCATTCTGTCAATTCTGGCTTACCAGGTTTGCGTAAACCAAAGAACTGAACGACTAATTCACGGTCTTTATTAAAGCATTCGATCGACGTTACTTCTCCATCCGTTGTTGGTTTTCTAACAACCCATGTATCTGCAATTTCATCCAGGTTTAAATGCATATTGAAATTCGGATCTAAAATATTTAACCAGTTGTCCATCACGCGAACCGTTTTTATTACATCTTGGTGGATTTGAATATTTCCTTTGCTTCCAACAAAGATCATGATCGGCAATGTATCTTTTGCTGCTGCCTCAAGCATTGCAGTTAATTTAGACTTATCGGATTTACGTGTGAATGTATTGCCGGCAATTTCAAGCGCACGCATGCGGTTTACTTTATACTTTCGAAGCATCATAAAAAAATCGTGTGTGTCTTTTAATGCAGTCCAGTCTGCAATGAAAGCTGCTTCGTCAATATGCTCCACATACGTTGGAGCAAGTTCCGGTGTGATCTCAAGCTCCGTTGTTTGATCTGCAGCTTTATAGGTATCAACGATCTTTTGATAGGCGACAGAATTTCCACCTTCTTCTAACAGATAGATCTTTGTAACTGCAACACCTGCCGCATCAAAGAATTGTATGTTCTTCATTGAACCATGAGCAGTTTTCACTTCACTTGCGAATGCAAATTTCCAGAAATTGAAAAAAGCACGCGCTTCAATAGAACCAATCAACGTACCAACTTTATGAGCTTCGCCTTGTACATTGATATTTTCAAACAGACCTTTGTGCTCCAATACACAGCCATCGTTACGTGTTAAAGACATCACACGACCCAACGTTGGTAGTTGTTTATATAATTCAGAAAAATCTCCTTCTAATTTAATTGTTCCTGCACCTACTTCCGTTGCTAGCAATTCTGCTTCGCTTACATCAAGTGCTTGAGCAGCTTCACGGATACGTTTTTTAGGAAATTCAATTTTAAATTGATTCCAGCGCTCTGTCAGCGTTAATTGAGTTGTTGTTGTCATAGTATTTAGTATTATTTGTTGGATTTATTTTAAATGATGTTGAATCAGGTATGATGAGTAATTGTTCTGAAACAGGATCTCGGATCAGATGAACATCCAGGCCATACACATACTTGATACGTTCTTTCGTAAAAACGAATTCAGGAGTACCGTAGGCTTCTACATATCCTTTGCTTAAGAGCAATACATTATCTGCATATTGAGAAATTAGATTCAGATCATGCAGTACAGCTATTACACAAAATCCCTTTGCAGCCATGCGTTTTGCTGTCTGCAGGACTACTTGCTGATGGTACAGATCTAAACTTGAAACGGGTTCGTCCAGAAATAAATAATTCACTTCTTCAGTTTTGTCTTTTTCGTTTATCCAGATCTGCGCAAGCACACGAGCCAATTGAACGCGTTGCTGTTCTCCTCCCGATAAGGTTGCATATACGCGATTTGATAAATGGGCAATGTCCAGAACTTCTAATACTTCCTGAACAATGTGTGTATCTTCCGGATTGGGATGTTCTTTAAAATACGGATACCTTCCCATCATTACAATTTCTTCTACCTGAAAAGGTAAGCCTGTTACATAGGATTGAGCAAGTACCGCACGAATTTTTGCAAGTTGCTTCGCATCTTGTGTGTACATATCTTCGCCGTTAATGCTCACGAAACCAGTGTCCAGTTTTGTTTTTTCAGATAGAACTCTTAACAGTGTTGATTTGCCCGCTCCATTCGGACCTGCGATTACAAGCAGCTCTCCTGGTTTCGCTCGCATCGAAACAGCATTCAATATTTTTTTTGAACCGATCGATACCGATATGTTAACTGCTTCTAACATTATATAAACTGACTTTCTTTTTTATGTCTAAGCAAGATCCACGCGAATACCGGTGTACCAATCAATGCAGTTATTACACCTATAGGCAATTCAGCCGGAGCAACGATCACGCGGGCCAACAAATCTGAACCGGTTAACAGCAATGCTCCTGCCAGCGAAGAGCCGATCAGAATGTAACGTTGATTGTGACCTCCCATCATACGCAATACGTGCGGCACAACTAAACCTACAAAGGATATTATACCGGCTACTGCAACTGCTGAACCTACAGCCATAGTAGAGAAGATAATGATCTGAATTTTTAATTTATCTACCGATACCCCTAAATACGAAGCTTCTTTTTCTCCCAGAGCCAATGTATTCAATGCTTTTGATAAACGCGGTAACATCACAACCGGAATAAGTATAAACGGAAGCACGGTAAATACGGTGTTCCAGCTTGCTCCGCCTAAACTTCCCAATGTCCAGAAGGTAATGTTGCGTAATTCTGCATCTGTAGCATAATAGGTGATCAAACCAATCATTGCGCCGCACAAGGCATTGATTGCAATGCCCCCCAATAACATTGTAGTTACATTCGTTTTACCATTTGTACGCGATGCACTGAATACAATGAAAGAGGTAATGCATGAACCGATGAAGGTTACAATATTTAATGTATAATAACCAACCATACCCTCCACCAACGCAAAGTATGGCGTAGAAGAAAGCATCGATAAAAAAACAATTACAAGAACTGCACTTAACGAAGCACCTGCTGAAATACCTATCAAACCTGGATCTGCAAGCGGATTACGGAATAAGCCCTGCAACGCTGCACCCGACAAAGCAAGTCCTGCCCCGATCAGTAAACCTAACATCACACGAGGAAAACGAATGATCCAGAATACATTGTATTGACCTTCATCAAATGCTGCAATATCCGATATTCCAACTTTGTGTAAGATGATGGATATAACCTGTATAGGTGAAATATGTAAAGCACCATTTCCTGCAGACAGCACAACGAAGGTCAGTAGCAGGAAAGAAAGTGTAATGAGAATGATCCGTTGTTTCGAAGTAGTTTTCATAAACGTTTTATTGCAACTTAGACGAAAGATCGATCATGGCTTTACCCAAACGCGGACCAAAACCTGTAAGCAATTGTCCATCCATTGTGACGATCTTTTTGTTTTTACCTGCATTGGTTTGTGCAATGCCTTGTACTTTTAATAATCCCTCAACACCTCCAACGCTTTCCAGACCGCTATCAAATAATAAGATTACATCGGGATTCGCAGCAAGTAAGGCTTCAGCAGTCAAAGGTTTATAATCTACAAAAGATGTTACCGCATTTTGTCCGCCTGAAAGCTGAATGATCTTATCAACCGAAGTACCTGTCCCGGAAACCATCATGCTTCCTGCGCCACGTGCATAAATGAATAACACTTTCTTTTTAACCGAAGGCTTTTTAACCGATGCAATATCTTTATCAAGCTGTGCGATCAATGCTGCTGCTTTTGCAGGTTGATTAAAATAAACACCCGCTTCGGTAATCAATTTTTTAGTTCCTTCGATAGAAAGATCCTGCGTAAACAATTTTGTTTTGATGTTGGATGATGTCAACTGTTCGATGATGGTAGGTTTCAAATCATTTTGCATACCTACAACCAATGAGGGTGCAAGTGCAACAATGCCTTCCGAAGATACCGAACGATTATGCCCGATCTTCGCAACCTTATCCAATGAGGCTGGATAGGTACTTGTAACATCAATCCCAACCAGCGAACTTTCTAAACCCAGGCTACAGATGATCTCACTCATTGTTCCATTCACGGAAACAATCTTCATAGATGCAGATTCGCCTGAGCGAAATGCGGTAAGCAGGAAAACGATACATACCACAGGAAGTACTCTCCATGCATGAGCTGTTGAAGCACCTGTTTTTTTAATTGAGAAATAACGCATAACGCTCGAATAATTTAATTTTGAAATTTGCCTGTTGGAAAAGTGATTTTACTTCACTTATCTCCTTTATTGTAAATGAATAGAACAAGGTGTTCCATTCTGTACGAATGTGTATTTGTTTTTCATTGGGAAAATCGTGGAAGTACTGTTCAAATTGAAGTGCAGAAATATTTGTCTCAAACTTGTGAAAATATTCTTTCTCCATCGACTGTGTTATATTCTTAAATACAAACACAATCTTTCCATCGCAGCCGGAACAGGTATAGATTTTACCATGTTCGGTTTCGCAAAGAATCTTCATTGAACAGAACTCCCCCATTCCCATTAACGCTGAATACTTTCGTTGAATAATAATTTATTTCCAAACGGATCTGTAACCTCCATGATCATTGCATTCCAGGGCGCCATTTCGATTGTAGGTTTATTAAACGGATATTTTTTAGCAATCAGCTCTTTATGGAATTCCTTCAGAAAAGAAAATTCAATAAATACTTTTGCACCCGGACTGCAATCAACGTGATGTTCTGTTAAATGTATTTTTATAGAATCGCTTGAGATCTGAATGTATTTAGGCATCCCGGGAGCTTGTTGATGCTCCCAGTCTATATTAAATTCCAACCAATTTATATAGAAGTCTAATGCCTTTTGATAATCAAAGATGCGTAAAACAGGTATCGCAAAATGTTTCATTTTATTTTTTGTTCAACGTACTTATTTAACGACTAATTTTTGTTGGTATACCATACCATCCGATTCCAACACAACTACATAAATACCTTGTGTCAGATTCAAATTTGTTAACTGCATGTTTGAATGTGTAACAGAACCAGTATAAACTTGATTACCTACTAAATCCATAATCTTTACTGTTCCAGCGCTGATCTCTGAACCAATAGTTAAGTCAGCCGATGTAGATGAGATCGGGTTTGGATAAATAGAAATTGTTTTGGTAGCTGCAGTTAACACACCTGTTGCTATTTCTTCCGCAACCACATCCATTAGTGTATAACGGAATGCATAGTATTTTCCAACTCCTGTATAGTCAGCACCTGTAGTTGGTACATTTGTCGGTGCACCCTGGTAATAACTTAAGATCTGAACTTTTACATATTTTGTAGCCGACAATTTAGCAACGATGATTTTATTTTCGATCGGTACAATTGTATGCGGACCTTCATTCGCAGCTCCCGGGTAGTATGTATACCAGCTTCCTGATCCGCTTACAACATTCAATGCATAACCTGAAGCAGGTACTTCTGTAACATCATCATATGTTGAAGTAACATATTGAGCAGCTACTGAACCCGGGCCTTTTGTACCACCATTAAATATTACCGTTGTACCGCTGAAACCAATATCCCATTTTGTGGTTGCAGAATCTTCTACCGCTACTTCTTCACCGGTTGTAAAATTAAAGTAGGTGAATTTACCAGTGCCTCTCGTTGCAGCAAAATCAGAAGCTGCATAGGTAGTATTTAATTCAGCCGCAGCATTTGATATCTCATATTTAAATGAATAGTATTTACCAACTCCTGCGTATGGAGCACCTGTAGTAGGTACATCAGTAGGTGCACCCTGATAGTAATTTAAAATCTGAAGCTTTACATATCTTCCGTTCGCCAATTTTGCAACGATCATTTTACCTTCGATTGGTAAAATTGTGTGTGGACCGCTGAAATCAGCACCCGGATAATAGGTATACCAGCTTCCGGAACCACCTAAAATAGTTAATGTGTAACCTGTTTCAGGTGCTTTTGTAATTGCATCAAATGTAGACGGAGTAACGTATTGAGCAGCTACTGTGCTTGGACCTTTTACTCCACCGTTAAAAATTATTGTTGTACCACTGAATGCAATATCCCAGGCTGCTGTTGCTGAATCTGCAACTGCAACTTCAGTTCCTGTAGTGAAATTAAAGAACGTAAATTTATTCGTTCCTTTTGTAGCTGCAAGATCAGAGATAGTATATGTATTGTTAAATGTTTGTCCGTTTGACGCATATACAGACACCATTATGAATAAGATGGCGTGTAATTTTTTTTTCATTGTGATATATAGTTAGTATGAATTAAAGTTTGATTTAAAATTTTCTTGTTCCGTCACCCTGATATACATATCTGAAGGTATAGTAGCGAGAAATGTCTGTATTCACAGGTGCTGCAGGAGCATTTTGATAATAGCTTAGAATCTCAATTTTTGCATACGTATTGTCATTTGTTTTCACAACAATAACGCGACCGGGAATAGATGAAATAACATGTGTTGTTGAATTGTAATTATACCAGCCATTTCCTGAACCCGTTGATATTGCATGAGCTGAAGCTGCATCTTGTGTATATCCTGTTTCAGGCGCATCTGTTAGATTATCAAACAAACCGGTGTAGATCTGTACGCCAACTGTTCCGGGACCGCTTGAGCCGCTGTTTGTAATGATGGTAGTTGCATTAAATGCAATATCCCATTTGGTTGTTGCCGAATCCGCCAACGGAACAATTGCATTATTCTTTAAATTGAAAAATGTATAATGTCCTGTCCCACCTGTTTCAGGATTGGCAGGCAGATTTTTAACCATAATGGTTTGCTTGGTAGACGCAGGTGCCGGAGCATCTTCCTCTTTGCAGGAAAAGGTTGTTAGTGCAATGCAGCACGCCAGTATTGAAATATATGTATTCATAGGATTATTATTTTTTATGGATCTTTAGTTGAATGGATGTGTAATACAATCTTCCAGGAATAGATGAAATGTATTGAGGGTTTGTATAATTAAATACATTATCTACGCCCAGCTGAAGATTAAACCAGGGAGTGATGGATTTACCAAGAGAAACATTTGCAAGCCAGTAGCCACTCACATATTCATTATCTGCATCCAGAATTAAATTTCCATTCATGTCTCCAAAACCGTATCGACCTCTGTATATGGCTCTGATTGTGCCGTTCCAACCGTTCTTCTTATTTAGATAGAACAATTTAAAATTGGCCATGTGTTTGGATCGATTGAACAAACCTCCATACTGCTGTTCTGTAACCATAGATGTTACAAGCGTTGAAGGATCTCGGGCAAAATATTTTCCTTCTTTAATATCTTCAATTACTTCTTTGTTTTTAGCAATCAGATATTGATAGCCTGCACTGAATGTTAAATTTTTATGCATCATGACCTCAACACTTGTTTCAAAACCTTCTGTAAATACTTTCGAAACATTGTAATACGTATACACCGATTGACCATTTGTTTTCATTGCAATGGCAGACGTTTCAATCATGTTACTGATGTCATTTCGGAATACATTGAACTGCCAGTTTATTTTCTTGCCCACCTTCATCGACCAACCAATGTTCACAGCAATGGAACGCTCTGCGGTAATGGGCGCAAGTGTTGTAGGATCTATAAATGTTTGTGCGATCAATCCCTGGTCGTTCAGCTTGTTGTATTGTGCCAAGACCTCCTCCGACCCAAATACACTGTAACCGGCAACCGGGTTTGTGAAGTTGAGATATAGCTGGCGAAAATCCGGGGCTTTAAATCCTTTACCTACAGAGGCTCTAAAAGAAATTGTTTTTGTTGCATCATATTTTACCGACAGTTTCGGACTTAACTGATGACCGTACACACTATGTGCATCAAATCTAAAACCGCCGACAATGTTTAATTTCGAAGTCGGTTTCCAGTCGTGTTGTATGTAATAAAAAGTACTGTTGAATTTTTGTTTGTCTGTATAACGTGTAGAATTAATTGATTCAAGCGTAACACCTAAGCCAAGAATCGTTTCATTTTTTTTATTCCACGTTCTGTAACCAATTGCTTCAGGTCTGTTGAATGTTTGATTAAAATAACTGTCATCATACAGACTGCCATCGTATGTATTCGTCATGATCGCATCTGTATGATAATAGGTCGAGTAAAGTTTTGCAAGAACACGTGTCTTCTGATTGACCGCATAAGACAATTGCGGAAGCAGGTTCCAGTCGTACTGACTGCCTACCTGATTTACGCGGTAGTCTGTTCCGTTCTCTGAAAATGTGATGATGGTATTTTGATTTTCATAAAATCCACGTGCAAACAAGGTAGCCTTTAAACACGTGTTGAATTGATAACCGATCTTTTGCTGTAGAGTGTAATTATGATAAGGTGCAACCGTTTTATCTTCTGTATCCGGAATGAGATCATACCCCGACGTACTGTATCTGTTTGCAAAAACAGAATAGCTCAAACGTTTTGTATTTATAAATCCATCAAGCGAAATGTCTGCGGTATTATTTGTTCCATATCGTGTGCGCAAACCAATACCAGTCTTTTCTTTAGGATCTTGTGTGATGATATTGATTACACCGGCCAGCGCTTCACTGCCATACAAACTGGATGAAGGGCCTTTTACAATTTCGATTTGTTTGATGTTACCAACTGTAATGCGTGTCAGGTCAAAGGTTCCGGCCGTTCTTCCAATCAATGGGGATCCATCAATCATGATCATCGTATATTCCGGATTAAAACCTTGCAGCTGAATTCCGGTTCCATGATCGTTGACAATAGCTAAACCTGTTTGCTCTTGTAAGACATCACTCAAACGCATAGAGCCCATTTGTTTTATTTGAGCATCTGTAATTACAGTAACAGGTATCGGAGAATCCTGAATATTTTTTTCAGTTAGTGTACCTGTTACAACAACCTCGTCGTGATTTGATTTTGTTTGAATGACAACATCTGTAACCTGATCGGCTGTAACAATAATGGTCTGTTCAACAGGCTGAAAATTTACATGTGAAAAAACAATTGTATAGGTTCCCGGAGTAACGCTTGTAAAACAAAACATCCCCTCTTCATCTGAGACCGTACCCAAAGACGTTCCTTTCAAATACACCATAGCATATTCAACAGGCTGCGAACTATCTGCAACAACTTGCCCTTTGATGATTCCTTTCTGAGCAATAGCAGAAAAAGAAACGAAAAGGGTAATTAATAAGATTATATATGTCGGGAGATTTTTGATAGCTCTATTATTTAGACTAATTCTAAACAATACAAAGGTACAGGCTTACTGTGGGGTCTACAATACTAAGAAATGTGTGTTTTTCAATACTTAAAAAATGGTACGCGATTACTTTGAAAGCAGTATCAAACTAATCGCGCGAAACAATTTTATTATCTAATGCCCAAATAATCAAATCTGTAGATTTTTTAACACCAGCCTTTTTCATAATATTTCTGCGGTGTGTGGCAATAGTTTTTTCGCTAATGAATAAAATATCAGCAATCTGTTCATTTGATCTGCCTTTGCATATGTATCTGAGAATTTCTAATTCTCTATCAGAAAACACACCATTTGATTGATCGTTATTTAGAAAACCTTTCAACAAAAGCTGAGTAATTTCACTCACATAGTATTCCTTATTATTATATACTTGCTGAACAGCATGCAGCAATTCATCTTTTGAAACATTTTTACGAACAAAACCGGTAACACCTGCACGCACAGCCATTACCAAAGGCAATTCACAATCGCAATCTGAAATGATAAGAAATTTCACATTTGAATTTACCTGTTTAAGATCCTGGATTAGATCCCGCACTGGTTGTTGGCAAAGATTCAGTTCAAAAATCAATACATCCGGCTTACACTCTTCTATTGAACCTCTTAAATGGTTTAAATTATTCGATTCACCAACAACTTCGATGTCCTTGCTTTGCTTTAATGACCTCTTAACTCCCTCTCTGATAAGGTAATAATCGTCCGCTATGTATACTTTTATCTTATTCATATTATTTAGAATAATTCTAAACGGACGCAATTTAGTATTTAAAATTGAAAAACCTCACATTATTTAGATTTGGTCTAAACAATGTGAGGTTTTTCAAACAAAAGAAGATTTATTTAACCTTGAAATTTATTCGGTTTATTAATAGTTACAGCTTTTTCACTTTCAAACTTTGGAGTCTCGCGGGCAATTTCAATTTTAACTTTTCTGCCTTTGATTTTTTCTTCCTTAACCAATTTAATCACAGACTCTACTTTACTACGTTTTACAGCAGCGTATGCAAACTCGTCTTTCACTTCAATCAAGCCGAGTTCGTCTTTCTCTAACAAACCTTTTTTAGATAAGAACCCTACAATATCAATTTTATTGATCTTATCTTTTTTACCTGCACTGATAAATAACGTTTCCCACTGCGGCAACAACGGTTTTATTTTTTCGTCAGACAATTTAAAAATATCCGGTTTTGAAGTAATGTAATCCGGCAGCAGTACATCTTTATGCAACAGCATATATGCAGTTCCTGTAGAACCCATACGGGCAGTACGTCCGTTGCGGTGTGTAAATGCATCGATCTTATGCGGCATCTGATAATGTACCACATGTTTCACATCCGGTATATCAAGACCTCTTGAAGCAAGATCGGTTGTTACCAATACATTCGTACTTCCGTTTCTGAATTTCGTTAAGGTACTTTCTCTATAGCGCTGCTCTAAACCTCCGTGAAAATTATTATTGATGATTCCATGCTCTGTCAAATAGCTGCAAACATTTTCAACTTCATCACGCTGATTGCAAAACACAATCACCGATTCATTTCCGATCTGACAGATCAAACGCAGCAGTGTGTCAAATTTATCTTTTGAATCTGAAAGTACCGTTTTAACAGACAAACCACTCGCCTGACCGGTGATGTAATTCAAGGTCACAGGCGATTGCATGCCTGTAAAATCAGGGATCTTGATTGCTTGTGTTGCGGAAGTCAATATACGTTTTTTTACCCCTGTCAACTTACCGATGATGATTGCCATGTCTTCCTGAAAACCCATTTCAAGAGATTTGTCAAATTCATCCAGTACCAATGTTTTTACATCATCCAGATTGATATTTTTTCGATTGATGTGATCTACAATTCTTCCCGGAGTACCGACCAATATAGCAGGCGACTGCGCAAGATTATTTTCTTCTACATCCATCGGGTGTCCGCCATAACAACAGGTCACTTTAAATCCTGTCTTCAGACTTTTAAATACGGATTCAATCTGCAGTGCTAATTCTCTGGAAGGTACTAACACCAATGCCTGTATCGAATTTGATGAAACAGATAGCTTTTCAAAAACAGGCAATAAAAATCCCAATGTTTTTCCTGAGCCTGTTGGTGAAAGCAAAATCACATCGCTTGCTTTTGCATTTGCAGCAAGCGAATCTTCCTGCATTTGATTTAATGATTCGATGGATACATTGTTGAGCAGTTGCTCAATGGTGGGTTTATCTTGCATTACTTATTCTTTCTTTGATATTAAACTGCTGTTACTAAATTCTAAATAACAAAAAACAAATTCCAAACAGCGGGAATAAGGCTTTTCGTTGATGGAATCGTTTATTACAGATCCTAATTAAATTTAAAACTCACTATATTTTAATTTGTTTGCCTAAATTAAAATCTAGTGAGTAAGTTTATTTCTTCCGTTTGGAATTTGTTTTTTGTTATTTGGAATTTATAGAACTACTTAACGATATCGCCAAATAAGTCGAACTCCGCTGCATCGTTGATTTTTACATTTGCAAAATCACCGATACGCACATACTGATCTTTTGCAGAAACCATAACTTCGTTATCAACCTCCGGACTATCGTGCTCTGTACGACCAATAAAATAGCCGCCTTCCTTGCGGTCAAATAATACTTTATAGGTATTGCCGATTTTCGCTTCGTTCAATTCAGCAGAGATTCCTTCCTGAATCGCCATGATTTCAGCCTGTCGTTCTTCTTTCACTTCCTGTGGAATTGTATCTTCCATAGAATAAGAATGTGTATGCTCTTCGTGTGAATACGTAAATGCACCTAAACGATCAAAGCGTTGCTCTTCAACAAATGAACATAGTTCATCAAAATCTTTTTCTGTTTCACCCGGGTGACCAATGATCATCGTTGTTCTGAATGCAATACCCGGAACTTTATCACGAATGGTTTTGATCAGATCTTCTGTTTTTGGACGATCAATTCCTCTGCGCATCAGCTTCAGCATATCGCTTGACGCATGCTGCAACGGCATATCGATGTACTTACAGATATTGCTGCGTTCTGCCATCACATCCAGTACATCCAGCGGGAAGCCTGATGGATAGGCGTACTGCAGACGGATCCAGTCAATGCCTTCTACGTCTGAAAGATTTTTTAAGAGATCAGACAGATTTCTTTTCTTATAAATATCCAGACCGTAATACGTAAGGTCTTGTGCAATCAAAATCAATTCTTTTGTGCCTTTCGCAGCCATACCTTTTGCCTGCTTCACCAAATCTTCCATTGGAGTAGAGACGTGTTTGCCACGCATTACAGGAATGGCGCAGAACGAACACGGACGATCACATCCTTCTGCAATTTTTACATATGCATAATGCGAAGGTGTTGTAAGCAAACGTTCGCCAATCAATTCATGCTTATAATCTGCTTTGAATTTTTTCAGAATCGCAGGCAATTCATTCGAACCAAAGAAGGCGTCTACCTGAGGCATCTCACGCTCCATGTCGTCTTTGTAGCGCTGCGACAAACAACCTGAAACATAGATCTTGTCAATCAATCCGTTTTCTTTCGCATCAATGTAACGAAGAATGGTATCGATCGATTCCTGTTTTGCATTATCAATAAATCCACACGTGTTGATCACAACAACATTCGAATTGTCTTTTTTAGATTCGTGCTCCGCATCAATTCCATTGCCGCGTAATTGCGTCAACAGATTTTCTGAGTCCACTAAATTTTTAGAACATCCCAGTGTTACGATATTAACTTTTGTTCGTGTGTTTCCTTTTACTTTCACGGTATGCGTTTTTTATTCTGTGTAATTCGCGTTGTAATCAATGTATACATTCATTTCCGTAACGGAATCTTTGTATACTTTAATCGGCATGAACAACCCATCATCATTGATGTTTGAGTACAAGCGATCGTTTTCATTTATAAATATGGAGTATATTCCTGGCTGTAGTGTGCCTGCGAAATTTCCGTTCTTATCTGATTTAACCGAGTCGATCACATCTGTATGAATGTTACTAACAAAGGTTCCACCGTCAAGCTCTACTTCTTTTAAACCAGTAAGTTCATAGAAATAGATCTTGCGCGCTACACCTATTACTGTTCCATTACTTAAGAGATTTCCACGTGCATCGAAGGTTCCTTCTTTGTAAATCACTTTACCTTTTACACCTTGTTTTGGTTCAGCCGGCTCTGTTTCTTTACTTGTATTAAACGGCAATTGACTCTCTCTGCACGAAACAAAAAGAATCAATCCTAAAAAAATAATGCGTGTATTATTCAGCGCTTTCAAACAGCGAATCAACAAATTCATGCTTATTAAATACTTGAAGATCTTCCATCTTCTCACCAACACCTATGTAACGTACAGGGATTTGAAACTGATCAGAGATTCCGATCACTACACCACCTTTAGCCGTTCCATCTAATTTTGTAATAGCTAAAGAAGTAACATCTGTAGCTTTTGTAAATTCTCTGGCTTGCAGCACTGCATTCTGCCCTGTACTGCCATCCAGCACCAGCATTACATCATGCGGTGCTTCCGGAATAAATTTCTGGATCACACGTTTGATCTTCGAAAGTTCATTCATCAGATTTACTTTTGTATGAAGTCTTCCTGCTGTATCAATGATCACTACATCTGCTTTCATATCTACTGCCTGCTTAACCGCATCAAATGCAACTGCCGCGGGATCTGTATTCATTCCGTGCGCAATAACAGGTACACCAACACGTTTGCCCCACAACTGCAATTGTTCAACAGCTGCAGCTCTGAATGTATCGGCAGCACCAAGCACCACCTTTTTACCATGCTTATGATAATGCGAAGCCAGTTTTCCAATCGTAGTCGTTTTACCTACTCCATTCACACCAACAACCATAATTACATAAGGTACACCGTTTGTTTCAGGAAGTTCAAACTCCTGAGAATCGGATACTGTATCTCCAACAAGCAGACTTACAATTTCTTCTTTTAAGATTCTATTCAGTTCGCTTGTATTTACATATTTATCTTTGGAGGCACGGTCCTGAATACGGCCAATAATTTTAAGTGTCGTTTCAATACCTACATCCGAACTTACCAATACTTCTTCCAGATTATCTAAAACCTCATCGTCTACCTGAGATTTCCCCAAGATAGCTTTGCTCAGTTTTGAAAAAAAACTGGTTTTGGTTTTCTCTAACCCCTTATTAAGTGTTTCTTTTTTTTCTTTTGAAAAAAAACCGAATAACCCCATAATTCCTTGTTTCTAAATCACTAAGCTGTTTCAAGCTCTATAACAAATATAAAACAAAAAAAGTCCCTAAAGGGACTTTTCTCATAAGATTATAGAACCGTAAAAGAATTACTTCTTTAAAGCTTCTTGTACGTCTGTAACAGGAACAATCTCTTCTTTGAAGGTATATGCACCAGTTTTTTCTAGTTTTATCGCTCTAATAATTTTAGAGAAGCCTTTTGCAGGATCTGTACTTTTTAGAGACGCAACTACTTTCTTTGCCATAGTAGTAAGTGATTATTTAATTTCTTTGTGAACTGTATATTTCTTAAGAACCGCGTTGTATTTTTTCAACTCGATACGCTCTGGCGTATTCTTACGGTTTTTAGTTGTTATGTGACGGCTTGTACCAGCTAACCCTGTAGCTTTATGTTCAGTACATTCCAAGATAACCTGGATTCTGTTTCCTTTTTTTGCCATGATCTATTAATATTTTTTAAGGTAACCTGCTGCTGTAGCTTTTTCCAAAACTGCAGACAAACCCTTTGAACTAATGGTCTTAATTGCTTTTGTAGATAACTTCAATGTTATCCATCTGTTTTCTTCGGAAAGGAAGAAACGCTTCTTCTGAATGTTCGGAGCGAATGTTCTCTTCGTCTTATTATTTGCGTGAGAAACATTGAACCCTGTTCTTGTTTTCTTTCCTGTTATTTGACAAACTCTGGCCATGACAATACTATTCTTACTTTGTAATAGGGTTGCAAATATCTGAATAAATCCATTAAAGAACAAACCATCCCCTAAAATTATTCTAAAAAATCTCTTTTTGTGGAAAAGTGATAGCAAAAATAGCTGTTATAACTCAAAATGAGCTGTTTTAAGGTAAAAAAGTTTCTATCAATCTGAATTCAGGGTCTGCATCTGCAGGTTAATTATTGCCTCCTCTTTTGAAAATCCACACGAATCGGAATGTGCCGGATCCAATGAGGTGGAATATATATGGGATAAGGGTGGCTTAACTATGGGATAACCATAGATTCTCACCTTTAAAATCGAATAGTTAATTTCCATGATGTTTAATCAACTATTTAAATCCCACGATTGAAATCGCGGGCTATGCAAAGCTGTACTCCAAGGTATTTAACGCTATTTTTATTACCTTTGTAAGCTGTTTCGACCGTTTTGGTCGGCGGTTAACTAATTATAATACCTTTAAAAACAATCACATTATGAACACTACTGTATCTCTTAGTCAGCAGGCTATCGAACTTGAAGATAAATATGGCGCACATAACTATCATCCGCTTCCGGTGGTTTTGGCTAAAGGTGAAGGTGTACATTTATGGGATGTGGAAGGCAAACATTATTTCGATTTTCTTTCTGCGTACAGCGCTGTAAACCAGGGGCACTGTCACCCGCGTATTATCAATGCACTGATTGATCAGGCTAAAACCTTAACGCTTACTTCAAGAGCCTTTTATAACGATAAATTAGGTGAAGCAGAAAAATTCATCTGCGATCTGTTTGGTTACGACAAAGCGTTGTTGATGAACTCAGGTGCGGAAGCAAACGAGTCTGCTATAAAATTAGCGCGCAAATGGGGCTATACGGTTAAAGGTATACCAACGGACCAGGCGGTGATCGTTGCGGTTGAACGGAATTTCCACGGTCGTACGACAGGGATCATCTCTGCTTCTACCGATCCGGATTCAAGAAATAATTTCGGACCGTTTATGCCGGGCTACCAAATCATTCCTTACAACGATGTAGCTGCATTGGAAGAAGCACTGAAGAATCCAAACGTATGCGGCTTCTGGGTAGAGCCTATTCAAGGCGAAGCAGGTGTGTTTGTACCGGGCGATGGTTATTTGAAAAAAGCACAGGAACTGTGTACAAAATACAATGTGATCTTAATGATGGATGAGATCCAGACGGGTTGCGGCAGAACGGGTAAACTGATCGCTTCAAACCACGAAGGTGTACATCCGGATATGTTGATCTTAGGAAAAGCACTATCAGGCGGAACGTATCCGGTATCGTGTGTGCTTACTTCCGATGAGATCATGTTAACGATCAAGCCAGGCGAACATGGTTCTACCTTTGGTGGCAATCCTCTTGCATGTGCTGTATTGACTGAATCGTTAGCCGTGTTAATGGATGAAGGTTTGATCGACAATGCTGCGGCGATGGGTGAATTATTCAGAGATCGCATGAATGCATTAAAAGACAAATGTGAGCACGTAACATTGGTACGTGGCAAAGGTTTGTTGAATGCAATCATTATTAAGCCTACAGCTGACGGTCGTACCGCATGGGATGTATGCATCAAGCTTATGGAAAATGGTTTGCTTGCAAAACCAACCCATGGTGACATCATTCGCTTTGCACCGCCATTGATCATCACAGAAGATCAGGTGAATGAGTGCTGCGATATTATTGAGAAAACGTTGCTTAGTTTCTAGTTACTAGGTACTAGTTTCTAGACGAAGGAAACACAACAATTATTACATATAAAAATATACTTAAATGGGTGATAGATTAAAACTATCACCCATTTTTAAAACACATCAGGTGCTAGTCTAGCAACTAGTAACTAGCGCCTAGTAACTAGTTAATTATGCGCCGTCCAAGAAGAAACCGTAAATCAGAAGCTGTTCGTCAGTTGGTAAAAGAACACAGAGTATATACTGAAGATCTTATGTTCCCGCTTTTTTTAACGGGTGGTAATGGTATTAAAACTGAAATTGCTTCCATGCCAGGTATCTTCCGTTTTTCAGAAGACAATCTGCTGCGCGAAATTGACAGCTGCATGAATCTGGGTTTGCGTTCGTTTGTATTGTTCCCGCATTTCCCGGAGGAAGTAAAAGACAAATACGCAACCATCAGCTATCAGGAGAATATGTATCTGAAAGCCTTGCGTGAAATCAAGAAACGTTTCCCTGAATGTTGCTTGATGACGGATGTGGCGCTTGACCCCTACTCTTCTGACGGACACGATGGCATTGTTGTGAACGGCGAAATTGTAAACGACGAAACATTAATCGTGTTAGGTAAGATGGCCGTAGCACAAGCACAAGCCGGTGCAGACATCGTTGGACCATCCGACATGATGGACGGTCGTGTTGGTTTTATCCGCGATATGCTGGATGATAATGATTTCAAGAACACATCGATCATGGCATACACAGCCAAGTATGCAAGCGCGTTTTACGGTCCGTTTAGAGATGCATTAGACTCTGCTCCGAAAGCAGGTGATAAAAAAACCTACCAGATGGATCCGGCAAATGTTACGGAAGCGTTGCTTGAGGCAGAACTGGACGTACAGGAAGGTGCTGATATCATTATGGTAAAACCTGCCCTTGCCTATTTAGATGTAATTAAAACATTATACGATCAGTTTGATGTACCGATTGCAGCCTACAACGTGAGCGGTGAATACGCAATGGTGAAAGCTGCTGCAGCAAACGGCTGGATTGATAACGACAAAGTAATGCTCGAAACGTTGTTGAGCATGAAACGTGCCGGTGCAAAAATTATCCTTACGTATTTTGCGAAGGAGTTTGCGAGTAAGATGAAGTATTTTTAGGGAGGCTTACTCAACTAATGAATCCTCCAAGGGTTTCTTATTAGAAATACCCTCATAATAATTATATACGAGGTGATGGAATCAAACCCTTGGAGGGTTTTGCGTTGCTTGATTAGCGGTTATTAACATCATTTTTATGAAATGGTATAAAAAGATTTTATTCTGGGAAATCCATCGGATACCGCTGAACATCATTATCTGTTTAATGATTTTCTTCGGATTTCATTTATTTTCTTCAGTTTCATCAATCCCAGCTGATAATGTATATTTCAATGATTATAATATAATACAGATTATCATTCTGTACCTTCTGACTATTTTCAATATTCTATATACATTTACTTGGATCATCTCATTGTTCTTAACTATCAATACTCGCAAATATTCAGTGATCATTTTATTGATTATCTATTTTATTTGCCTGCTGTCCTTCTTTACTGAACCAATTTTAAGATATTTACTTGCTTTTATTTTTTATTAAAATATTTTTGAATTCATTCTGATCGAAACAAAAACGTATGAAAAAGCTACCAAACATTCATCCCGGAGAAGTATTGATGGAAGAGTTTTTAATTCCCATGGAAATTACTTCTTATAGATTAGCGAAAGAAATCGGCATTCCGCAAACACGTGTGAGTGAAATTACCAAAGGCCGCAGACGTATCACTGCAGATACTGCTTTACGTCTAAGCAAATACTTTGGCAACAGTCCTAAGTTCTGGCTTGGCTTGCAGGATGATTATGATATAGAAGAAGAAAGCCAGTTGATAGTCGAGGAGTTAAAAGCGATTAAAAAAGTAGTGGCTTAGAATTAATCACCAGCCATCAGTTGTTGGTGATCGGCTTGAATATTTGTTCATTATTTTTATATTTGTTCTGGCCGAAACACCAACAACGGCGTGGGATTTATAACTCCTAACTGGTGTTCGAAATAACCGAACAACTCTAAATAAACTTTTTTATGAGATGGTATAAAAAGATTTTGTTTTGGGAAATTCATCGAATACCGATGAATATTATCATTATTTCTTTCATGCTGTTATTGAGTTCTCAGCCGCTACCAACAATGTCATCCAATACAGATGATGATGGATTTTTTTCGCTGAATTCCAATATGCTTATGCTGGTCATATTGATCATTTTCAATACGCTCTATACCTTTACGTGGATTATTGCTTTGTTTCAGAGAATTTACAATATGAAAAAATCAAAAATCATATTGTCACTTATCTATTTCATTTGCTTTGTATTTATTTTGATATTGATGCTTGTTAAATTATCTAAATGAAAGCTTTAATAAATATAATTCGATTACACTTTACATTCTAAACTTAACACTTACGTGCGCATTGAAATCCAAAAACTCGGCTCCTATCAAATAGAAGAATTCATCGAACTGATCGATGTATTTGAAGAAGTATTTGAAATGAAAGATTTCAAACTGCCGGGCAATAAACATCTGGAAGAGTTATTACAAAAAGACGATTTCTTTGTTTTTGTTGCTGTGCATGAAGGTGAGATTATCGGCGGACTTACAGCCTACAGTCTGACGCAATATTATTCAGAAGCGCCGTTGGTATACATTTACGATATAGCAGTGCTTAAAAAATATCAACGCAAAGGCGTAGGTAAAAAATTAATTCTTGGCATTACCGATTACTGCAAAGAACTTGATGTAGAAGAAATATTTGTTCAGGCCGAAGATGCAGATGAACATGCACTGGATTTTTACAGATCAACGGGAGCTTTGTCTACGAAGGTGACGCACTTTTATTATCCGTTTGGGTGATGATTTAACAAACGAAACCTCCAAGGTTTTCTTTTTAGTGGTTGATCTATTTTATTACACCTGAGGTGATCGATACAAAACCTTGGAGGTTTAAAAGTTGAAAGGACTGAAAACATCACTTCCTCGCGCTCCGCATTGCTTTTACTTTTTGGATACTTTTATCTTTCAGCAACTGCTGATATTCTTTTGTCTCCATTCCATAGAGTGCCATCCTTCCTTTATGATCAAAGTGTACACCAAAACCATATTGCTTGGTTAAAGGCGATGCTCTGAAACAAGCCTGTCCCTTGGAAAAGAGCTGTGCCCGTGCTTCTTCGTATTCAGCTTTTGTCAGATCATTGCGATCTGCATGAATTTGAAACAATACCTCATCTGAAGTATATTTATAAGGTTTCTTTGACAGCATATCAAACTGCATAGAAGCAATGGTTTTCTTCCCATTCTTTTCTTCCGGTATTTTTGCCGCATCAAGTTTGATATCTTCTGCGACTTCAATAAACGCGTCGAAATAATTAGTTGTATGTGTACCGTCTGTCAGTTTCATAGTTGAATATCGGAATTATTTCAGAAATATAATATCGTCTGAATTAATAAAATATTAAGCGAAATGATGTAATATATATAACCAGCAACATATCGAAATTCATAATTCATAATTCATAATTCATAATTCATAATTCATAATTCATAATTCATAATTCATAATTCATATAAGCTATGGAAAACAACATCGAATTTATCAGTCCGGATACATTATTAAAAAATCCGGCCTTCTCTCAGGTTGCCATTACCAAGGGCAGCGGTGAAACGATCTACATCGGCGGACAAAATGCCATCACAAAAGATCTTGAAATAATTGGCAAAGGTGATATTAAACTACAAACGGAGCATGCATTAAAAAACGTAGAGATCGCATTAAAAGCTGCGGATGCTACATTAGATCATCTGTTTAAACTGAACATTTACATTGTACAGGGACAAGATGTACGCAAAGGATTTGAAGGCGCGCAAGGCTTTTTGAAAAAGCTGAAAAACCCTCCGGTTATTTCAGGAATCATTGTTTCAGGTTTAGCAAACCCGGATTATCTGGTTGAGATTGAAGCCGTCGCTTTTAAAAAATGATTTAAGATTTTTTTGATAAATGCAGTCGAAGACTGCGGAATGAAACACACCAGTCTGAAGACTGGCGCGAGAGAAAATACAGTCAAAGACTTTCAAAGAATAGGCACCAGTCACAGCTACGCTAAGACTGGTGCCAGAATAGTATTTTTAAGATCAAATAAGAAAGAATGTTTACTCTTTATATTCTCCCTTATTTTGTTAAAGGCAATTCAAGTATCCTTTTCTTTTCATGATACTCATCGTTACTGATTTCGCCAGAAGCAAGCCTTCTTTTTAAAATATCCATAGAAGAATACTTCAACATTCTATAACCCATAATAGAATAGGGTGATGCAAACATCCAGAAAATAAATAACAGCCAAACAAACCACCAAAACAGGTGCATTCCAGCTAGGTGATAACCATCGTAGAACATATTTTTTCAATTTACAGTAGCAGAATTGCTACGCTGTAAGGTGAGGTTATTAAAACTAGCAGGTGTTGTACTATTAAGTAGAATAGTTACATGAATCGCATGTTAAAAAAAATGTACTGCAAATTGTTAATGCAAAAAACTTATAAGGTTTATCTTTCGATCACCTCATGTATATTTATATAACAACTTTACTAATTAGAAAACCTTATAGGTTTGCTTTTTGGTTCGCCGCGGCGAATTTGCCTTTTGTTATTTGGAATTTAATTTTCTTCCCCACGTCATCTCTTTCTTATACAACGGGCCTTTCAACTTCTCTACAGTAAAACCTACTGCTTTCAATGTTCTTTTAAAATTAGATTGTGCACAGTATGTTGTAAGAATTCCTCCATCAACCAAACTATCGAAAACCTTTCTAAAGTTTTCTTCTCTCCATACATCTTCCTGATGATTGGGAGCAAAAGCATCAAAATAGCAAACATCAAATTTGTTTACAGGCAAGCTCTTTTCTTCAAGTGTAGCTTTGTATTTGTATATCGTAAAATATTCAGATAAAACTATTTTTTCTTCCCATGCACATTCGTGAATTTTCTTAAACCGCTCTGTTGCCATAGGTTCGTGCATGAGAGCAGGATAATTCAACTGATCTGTTATTTCTTTACTTAACGGAAATGGCTCGAGGGTATGGTATTCTACTTTTAACCGCAACTCTTCGGCTTTGTTCCAGGTAAGCAAAGCATTGAGCCCTGTACCAAAGCCTACTTCCAATACTGCTACATTTGTTTGGTCACTGAATGCAAGCAAGCCATATTCAATGTACACATGAATGGATTCCTGTAGAGCACCATTTTTTGAATGATAGGTTTCATTCAATATTGGATTGTATAAGGTGTGTGAACCGTCTTTAGAAAGAATGAGAGATATATCGGTTGACATAATCAATGAGAATTAACTCTGTTTCTACGCTATTTTTTTCAATGCTTTTTTATCTACAATTAAAATTGCACTGTTCTCAACATGGATCAACTTTTCTCCAATGAATAAAATAAGAATATTTTCTGTAACATCCCGATCCAAACCTGCCATCCCGGCCAAATCAGGGAGAGATATGGTCATAGGCTTTTTTTCTTCACCTGTACTGATGTACAATTCATGAAGTTCGATTATCGCTTTTGCAAGTTGCTGACGTTGTTTCTTAAGAGTATCCATGGGCACCGTTGAATTATTTTTAACCGCAAAGAACGCTAAGATAAACGCAAAGGCCGCAAAGACGTCGCCATTTAAAAACTTTGCGTTCTTTGCGAAAATACTTTGCGACCTTTGCGGTTATTTTTATTTAAATTTCCCCCTTACAAAGAAATCCGCTGTTCAATAGATTCTCTTTATTGTATAAGAACGTTGAACCATCAGGCTTTGTCAACGTTCCGCCAGCGGCTTCCAATACAGCTTGTCCGGCTGCAGTATCCCATTCCATCGTAGGTCCGCCACGGTAATACAGATCCGCAGTACCCTCTGCAACCAAACAGAATTTGATAGAACTTCCGGTTGTAATAAAATCTGTTACTTTATAATCTGCTAATAACTTCGCTTCATCATCTGTGCTATGAGAACGACTGCCCACAGCCGTACGTCCTTCTGTTGGCGCCTTACGAACCGTGATCGGTGTCTCAATTCCTGCTTCAATTTTAAATGCTCCTTGTCCTACAACACCTGCATATAAGGTATCTGTAACCGGTATGTATACTACGCCCATAACCGGACGGTTATTTTCGATCAATGCAATGTTTACCGTAAATTCACCATTTCGTTTGATGAATTCTTTTGTACCATCCAATGGATCAACCAGCCAGTATCTTTTCCAGTTTTTTCGTTCTTCGTATGGAGTACCTTTTCCTTCTTCAGAGATCATCGGTATTTCAGGAAATTCTCCTTTCAACAAGGTATAAATTACTTGATGCGCATTTTTATCGGCAACCGTTAAAGGCGACTTATCATCTTTTATTTCAATCAATTCAGAAAAATCCGGTATTGCATACACTTCCATGATTGCTTTTCCCGCTACCATACTTGCAATTATTGCATTCTCAAGTAAATTATTCATCAAATGTGTTTTTAATTCTAATTCTGCAATTTAAGAAAAGTACCTTAGAATCTTTTGAAAAACTCGGCATACTCCAACATATGATTGGCAAGTACTGTATCTCACAGGATTATCCTCTCTGTCATTGATTTTATTCTTCCGCAAGCGTGCTTTTTATTGACTCATTAATTGCCTCAACTGTATGAGATATAGCCAAAAAAGCGTATTTTTGAAGTCAGTTTTAATAATAGCTTGTGAATCACATACATCCTATATTCGATAAAATCCTTCAACGTGAGGATAAAGAAGCGCAGTTAAAACAACATTCCATTGTAATCTGGATGGTTGGTTTATCCGGTTCAGGTAAAAGCACGCTTGCAAAAGCGTTGGAAAGAGATCTGCATGACCGTGGCTTCTTAACCACATTGCTTGATGGCGATAATCTTCGTACAGGTATCAACAACAACTTAGGTTTTTCAGAAGCAGACCGTACAGAAAATATCCGACGCGCTGCTGAAACGTCTAAATTATTTGCAACCTGCGGCATCATCACCATATGCTCGTTGATCAGTCCAACAGAAGAGATTCGTTCGATGTCTAAGAACATCATTGGCGACAACGATTACTTCGAACTGTTTGTAAATACTCCGATCGAAGTTTGCGAACAACGCGACGTGAAAGGCTTATACAAAAAAGCACGTGCCGGAGAAATTAAAAACTTCACAGGTATTGATTCTCCGTTTGAACATCCAAAGGCGCCGTCTCTAGAAGTGCGCACCGACTTACATAGCTTAGAAGATTGTTTGCAACAGATCTTAACTGCCATCCTTCCTAAAATAACCTACTAATATTTAGTATTCCAATAGATTATGAATTCATATACACTATCCCATTTAAAACAACTTGAATCTGAAGCGATCTTTATGATGCGCGAAGTTGCTGCTCAGTTTGAGCGTCCGGCACTTTTGTTCTCAGGCGGTAAAGATTCAATTGTAATGGTACGTTTGGCACAAAAGGCTTTCTTTCCAGCAAAGATTCCTTTTCCTCTAGTTCACGTTGACACGGGTCACAACTTTGTAGAGACAATTGAATTCAGAGATAAAATGGTTCGTGAGATCGGTGCAACATTGATCGTTCGTTACGTTCAGGATTCAATTGATCAGGGTCGTGCAGTAGAAGAAAAAGGACCAAACCCGAGCCGTAACGGTTTGCAGACAATTACACTTCTTGATACCATTGAAGAGTTTAAGTTTGATGCATGCTTCGGTGGTGCGCGTCGTGATGAAGAGAAAGCACGTGCGAAAGAACGTTTCTTCTCTCACAGAGATGAATTCGGTCAGTGGGATCCTAAAAACCAACGTCCGGAATTGTGGAACTTATACAATGGAAAAAAACATCCAGGTGAAAACTTTAGAATTTTCCCATTGAGCAACTGGACTGAGATGGATGTATGGCAATATATTTATTCTGAGAAATTAGACATACCAAGCATTTACTTCACACACAAAAGAGATATCATCAACCGCGGTGGTACCTTGTTATTCAACTCTCCGTTTGTTACTTTATTGAAAGGGGAAAGCGTTGAAAACATGCAGGTACGTTTCCGTACTGTAGGTGACATGACGTGTACAGGTGCTGTAGAATCAGACGCTGCAACGTTGGAAGAAGTAATTCAGGAAGTTGCTTCAGCACGTCAGACCGAACGTGGCACAAGAGCTGACGACAAACGTTCAGAAGCTGCTATGGAAGACCGTAAAAAACAAGGATACTTTTAATTTAAGCGCTTAGCGCATTTAAGATATATTATGCATCAGACTACAGAACCCATCACAAACGAAAGTTATTTAAACATGGACTTACTTCGCTTCACTACTGCCGGTAGTGTGGATGATGGTAAGAGTACATTGATCGGCCGTTTGTTATATGACTCAAAGGCAATCTTTGAAGATCAGATGGAACAGATCGAAGAAATCAGTACACGTAAAGGTAAAGGCTATGTTGACCTTTCGTTATTGACAGATGGTTTAAGAGCAGAACGTGAACAAGGCATCACGATTGATGTTGCATACCGTTACTTCGCTACACCAAAACGTAAATTCATTGTTGCCGATACTCCTGGTCACGTACAATACACGCGTAACATGGTTACGGGTGCATCTACTGCCAACTTAGCAATCATTTTGATCGATGCACGTCACGGTGTGATCGAGCAGACTTGCCGTCACTCATTCATTGCTTCTTTATTACAGATCAAACACGTTGTTGTTTGTGTAAATAAAATGGACTTAGTTGATTTCAGCGAAGAGAAATTCAATAAGATTCGTGAAGACTAT
Organism: Cytophaga aurantiaca DSM 3654; assembly: GCF_000379725.1. Taxonomy (GTDB): domain Bacteria; phylum Bacteroidota; class Bacteroidia; order Cytophagales; family Cytophagaceae; genus Cytophaga; species Cytophaga aurantiaca. The sequence goes on along the minus strand of NZ_KB903662.1, from coordinate 58,605 downwards.
ACAAACTTCGCTTCTAAATTATCGATCCCGGATATTCGTTTTATTCCAATCTCTGCATTGATGGGCGATAACGTGGTTGAACCTTCTACAAATACCCCTTGGTACCAAGGCGGAACGTTGATGTACACATTGGAAACAGTGAACATTGCTTCTGATCTGAACATGATCGATTCCCGTTTCCCGGTGCAGTATGTAATTCGTCCGCAGTCTGACGAGTTTCATGACTTCAGAGGTTTTTCAGGAAGAATTGAAGGTGGTGTATTTAAACCAGGCGATGAAGTAATGCACTTACCTTCCGGGTTAACAACAAAAATCAAAACGGTTGAGACAATGGATGAGCAGCTTGAAGAAGCCTTCCCTCCTATGTCTGTTACAATGACCTTAGAAGACAACATCGATATCAGCCGCGGCGATATGATTGTTAAACCAAACAATCAGCCGGAAGTTGGTCAGGATATTGAATTGATGCTTTGCTGGCTGAACGACAAGAAAATGACACCAGGCGGAAAGTACGGTATTAAGCATACTACAAAAGACGCGCGTTGTGTAATTAAAGAAGTTCGCTATAAAATGAACATCAACACGCTTCATAAAATTGAAGATGATAAAACAATTGGCTTGAATGATATCGGACGCGTATTGATCCGTACAACAAGTCCGTTGTTCTACGATAGCTACAATAAGAACCGTATTACAGGCAGTGTTATTTTGGTAGATGAGTTTACCAACGAAACAGTAGGTGCAGGTATGATCTTATAAGTCGTTACGATACTTAATATAAAATCCCTGTTCAATTCATATGAACAGGGATTTTTCTTTTTCAAGCGATCTTAAATTATTTTTTATTTTTTTCAACTCCCAGGCAACCCTTTTGACCAAATACCGGTCTACTCCATACTACCCTAAATCTGAAAATCGAATCTTTATGCCAATTGGAGTTATAATACTATTAACCACCACCTTATATTATGCCTTTTCAGTATACAAATCAAAATACCCAAATAAAATCTCAAACTTTGACGATAAATAAGTTGCTACCAGAAACTTATTTATCTGAGGCAACCCTATTTCATATATACCTGTCTTCTAATCATAACAAAACAATTTATTGATATGAAAAAAAGATTCTTGTACTCCCTGATTTTTCCCTTGGGAATTTTACTCTCTATAAATGCCTGCACAAAAAAACCGGAAAGTGTTGAGCCATCAGACAATTCTTTTACTAATTACTTTTCAAATCAACGAATCAAGACTCAAAAATTCACATTCGATGCCAGTCAAAGTACTGTTATTACCGGAAAGAAAGGTACTAAAGTAATGATTGGAGCAGGCACGCTGCGTACAGCATCAGGCGCACGTGTAACAGGAAATGTGACAGTGGAATTAAAAGAAGTAACGAAACTATCTGAGATGATCGTAAACAATGCGCCTACAATTTCTAACGGAAAGATCTTAACTTCCGGAGGAGAGTTTTATGTAGCAGCTTCACAAAACGGCGCTCCATTATCATTAGCAAATAATGCCAGTTTTTTCATATCCGTTGCAGCTCCCAGAGGCACTACCGATTCTATGAATGTATTTACAGGAAGAGATTCGTTAGGCACTGTTGTGTGGAAGCCTGTACAAGCTGATACGGTAAACAGCAATGTTACTATACCGGCTGACTCTACACGAAACAGATGGGATACCTCTGCTTATTATCAAAATCTGGATTGGGCAATTATAAATAACGTAAATCAATATGTAATCAAATGCACAAAATTCGGATGGATTAATTGTGATTATTTTGCATCCTATCCGGATGTATGCAGGTTAACGATACGATGCGACACCATATACAAGACAACCTATACAAAAGTGTATTATACTATCCCGGCAACAAATTCTGTCGGGAACTTTTACATCAACTCTACAAATCTGGATTTCTTTTGCAACTCCATTCCAAACAATATGAGCCTGAATATTGCAGCCCTTAATTATCATGATGGAAAATATTATATAGCCTTGAAGCATCATGTTATGCATTGCGGTTCGAATCTAAATATTGAAGATCTCGATTTTGTTGAAATAGAGGAATCACAAATTGAAAGCTATCTTTCACAAATAGATATTTAGTGGTATATTTTACGGGAAAGTGATGAATTTACTTTCCCGTTACTTTTTAAATGAATATAGAAAAAGAGTTAATAGAAGGCTGTAAAAAAGGAAACCGACAATCCTTTGAATCCCTGTACAAACAGTATGCAGGGAGGTTGCTAGCTATTGCCATGCGGTATTCATTTACAACGTTTGAAGCTGAAGACATTCTTCAGGAGGCATTCATAAAAATATTCAATTCCATTAAATCCTATGAATACAAAGGTTCGTTTGAAGGCTGGTTAAAACGAATTGTAGTAACAACAGCAATTAATCATTACCACAAAGATAAAGTAAAGCAATCGCAGACAGACCTCTATTATACCGAAGAAGAAAGCGATGATGTTGTTGATATCATTTCAAAAATGTCTGCTGATGAATTGCTGGATGTCATTCAAACATTACCCGATGGCTACCGTATGATATTCAACATGTATGTTATTGAAGGATATACACACAAAGAGATAAGTGAACTGTTGTCGATTTCAGAGGGAACTTCAAAATCACAACTGGCTAAAGGAAGAGGATTATTAAAAAGTAAACTTCTCCAGAAAGGAATCATAACATTATGAAAGAAAATACAGATCGTATGGATCAAGTCATAAAAGATAAATTTGAAGGACACGAAGTTCAGGTCCCTTCTGATTTATGGGCTTCCATTGAATCGAATATCCCTTCAGAAGGCGGAAATGCAGGAGGAAGTTCCTTCTTAAAAAATCCATTCCTGTTCTCAATACTTGTTATCAGCACCATTGCTATTGCGACATATTTATATACTACAAAAGACACGCACAACAATCAAACAACGGTTGCCTCAGAAACTTCTTCTTCTTCTGTAATTAATAATCCCATTGCACATTCAACCGACAATACTACAAACGGGACAGAGACTTCTTCTAACAAAGAAACCGATCACAGCACAAACACTTCTTCGCTCAACACTACAGAAAACACTTCTGCTCCTGTTCTTTTACAAACAAATAGCAGCACCGATTCGCACATTGATCAAAACAATTCAACTACTGCTGCTATATATTCAAAAAACAAAAATACGCAAGCAACAGATAAGAATTTCCATGCAAACGATCCGACCGAATCGAATGTTCATAGCAATGCTTCTAGAGCAGGTGCAGTAAGTCATACATCCGGAGCAACTTATTTAACAAAAAAACAAACGATTGTTTCAGGTTCAACAAATACAAATGCTAAATCAACTGAAAGAAACGCGTCTTCACCTAAATCATCTAACGTCCAATCTACTCAAACAGCAGATTCTGACCTATCTTTAACGGATAAACACGCCAACTCAATTTCAGATAATTCTGCTGTCGTTTCATCTTCGGATCAATTAAATAATTCATCTTCTAACACAGCGAACAGCGCAGCGACTAGCAGTTACGACAATACAAAAAGTACCAGTGAATTATTAAAAACACAATCTCTCAATACAACTATTTCTCAGAGCAATTTACGTACTTCTGTTTATGCAGACTCTATAAAACAATTTACGTCTACCCTTATTCAAGATGACAATTTATTAAACACTAAAAATTCGTTATCGAATACGTCTATAACAAATGCAGCTTCAGCGAAGTCTACAGAGTCGGGCAATAACAATACTTCAGATAAAGCTCCGAATTTGAATGCTTCTCAAATCCGGAATGCAATCGTGTCATTAAATGCAATAAATTCAATAAGCACTGCTTCTGATGCAAGTTCTCTACTCTCAAATACGAACCTTGCAACGCAAGCGAATACTGCTTCTACAATAGAACAGTCCTTAGTATCCAGCAAAGTAAAGAACTCAGCTTCTGCAAAGGAATCTGTTGATTCTGCAAATAATACAACCGGCTTAACAAATGCATCCAATACGAATTCAGATCTTAATGATGCGAATGCCTTTGCACAATCAAAAAACACTGTAACCAATACGACCATAGCAAAAATGGATTCAACCATTCTGGCAAAAGAAATTGATTCTCTTACAGCAGAAAACTTAGCAAAAACAACAAATGCAACAACAACTGAAGAAAGCAAAAAGAAATCTCTTTTCCTTTCCAGATGCAGCTTTGATGGATACGCAACACCTGTACTAGGTTATATGCATCTATCTCCAAACACTTCGGAAACCTCATTAAACAACGCTATAAAAGAACGCAATAAAAATGCAGGAACAGGTTTTGGCATTACAACCGGTCTCCGTATGAATTATGCCTTAACGCAAAAAATAGAAGTTGGTATTGGCTTGCAATATTCCAGCTTAAGTCAGCCGTCGACCATTACGCAAAATCATATCGATTCAAGCTACATGAGCTATCAAGGAAATTATGTACGTGACAGCACGTACGATTCAACAAGTCACAAATACATCTTCACAACTCATTACGTGAAAACAGATAGCACAGTAATTAATAATATTTCAACTCAGGTAGTAAAACACACCGATAAATTCCAGAACATTTCAATTCCTATTCATGTTGCTTATGGCTACAGCATTTCCGACAAATTCTCCTTACTTGCCCGAACCAGTTTGCTCATCAACTATCAAACCAGTTCTGTAACCTATCTGAATGCATTGGATAGCTCCATCGTTGGGCACCATTCTGATAAGCATATATCTCTGGGTGGTTCTTTTTCCGTTGGCGGTTATTATAAATTCTCCAGATCCTGTTCTGTATTTGCTGAACCTATCGTCTACTACTATTTCTCAAATGTATTCGACAAACAAGTGCCGTTCAAACAAACTCAATTTATGTTAGGGCTTCAGACCGGAATCCGATTCAGCTTCTAATACCAGATACTACTGATCGACTCGAATGTTCGTGTAGTCGTTGTTGGGGTTTTACATAGCCATCTGCACATTTACAATGATTTTTTAGCAGATGGGAACAACAGCATCATCTTAGAGAGTGCCCCCTACACTCTCTATTAGATGATTTTGATTGTACAAAATATCCATCTGATTTTGTAAATTTGCATCACTATCAATTAATCGTGCTTAGCTGCAAAATCTTATGAACGGAAAAAATATAGCTCTTCTTTCTTACATTCCACTGTTGGGATGGATCATTGCTTTCGTATTATACCTGGACAATAACACCAAAGACTCGATTGCACGCTTCCACTTACGTCAGACCCTGGGCTTGCAGGTGCTATTTATTGGCGGTTCAATCATTCTGGGATTTTTCCGAATCAATATTCTTTTTTTGGCATTTGAAGTCAGCTGTTTTGTGCTCTGGATCATCGGTCTGTTAAGTGCATTAAAAGAAGAGGAAAAACCGGTTTTCTATGTTGGGCCATACTTCCAGGAATGGTTTAAAAATTTCATTCGTTAACACATATCATTACAAAAGCAAGTAACGTTATAGTTTCATGAAAAAAATACTTCTTATATTCATCAGCTTAGTATTGCTTGCTTTCAGCAGCTGCAGATCCAGTTCAACACCCGGACAATACCATGGACAAATGACGGAAAAGAAACCGTGTGCACAAGGCTGTAAGTAAATAATTCAATTTCTTCATTAAATTACAATAATTTGAAAGGCAGATTCTTTTATGATTTTTTAAAAGATCCGTTTTCACAAGAAAATACATTAATAATCTGCTTACTTTTTCTTTCTTCTGAAGGATTTTGCTATGTTCGTATTGAAGAGGCTATTTAAACATTCAAATATATTTCAATAGCCTTTCAGCAATACAACCCCTAATCTTTTAATTGATTTCTTTCCCTGCATGCGACATTACTTTTCGGCTCTATTCCGACTGTCCGCTTTATTTGTGGCTCTCCTTTTATCTGTTTTTACTTACGCACAAAACACACCGAAAACGGAAACGCCTTCATGCTCTAAAAAAATGGATGCCTTATGGACATTGCTTCAAAAAAATCACATTGCACCGATTCAATTTAATACAGAAGTTGCACAGCAAACGATAGATCTGCTTTTAGCTGAATTGGATTATAGAAAAATCCATTTCTATGAATCCGACAGACAACTGTTATTAACACAAGTTCAAAATATCAAACCTACTTCTTCTAAAGATCTATGTAAGCTTGTTGCTACAATAGCCGATCTATATAAAACGAGAGTTAAAGAAAGTCAGGTTATAGTAGAAACGCTTTCTCATTCTGAATTGAGTTTTACTGAAAATGAAATTATCACCTTCACTTCCGGCAAAAGAGATTTTTTGGAATCCAAAGAGAAAAAAACAAATCGATGGTCGCGTCTTATTAAATACCTTGTATTAAATGCTTCTTATTATACACTCGATACGTTGCAACTAAAAAGTATAAGTGCACCAAAAGATTTTCTGATCAATAAAAATAAAACAGCCGCCATCATCTTTGCGAAAGAATTAAAAAAAATAAATGCTTTATTGGATCCGGCAATAGATTTTAATGCAACAGTTGAAGACATGCTACTGAATGCTATATGTAAACGATACGATCCGCATACAGAATATTACGATTACAATACATTCAAACAATTCTCTCAACACCTGCAATCTCAAGTACTGACGTTCGGCATCTTCTTTGGGGAAACGGACTATGGAAATTTATCTATAGAATACATTGCTCCGGGCAGCATGGCATGGTTTGCAAATATCATTCAAACCGGAGATCTGGTAACCGCAATAAAACTGAATCAGCAGCCGCAGGATATTACTTCTCTCACCTATGGAGAGGCAAATAATTTATTGCAAAACGAAAAATATACAATATTAGAACTGACTATAAAAAAAGAAAACGGTTCGATTGAAACGATTAAGTTAAAAAAAGAAGCCATCAAATTTGAAAACAATACGGTTAAAAGTTATATCATAAAATCGGATAAAAAAATTGGCTACATCTCCATCCCTTCCTTTTACAGCGATGCAAACAATCCAAATGCTTTGGGCTGCGCAAATGAATTATCTAAAGAAATTCTAAAATTAAAAAATGAAGGTATAGAAGGATTGGTCATAGACTTACGCTATAACGGCGGCGGATCACTTGATGAAGCAATCGGAATGTCCAGTTTGTTTATTGATATCGGACCATTATTTTACATTCTGGATAATACAAAGAAAGCTACGCTAACAAAAGATATGGCCAGAGGAACTGTATACGATGGACCGTTATGCATTATGGTAAACGGGCACAGTGCTTCTGCATCTGAAATATTCAGCGCAGCGATGCAAGATAACCATAGAGCAATTATTGTAGGCCAACAAACCTATGGCAAAGCTACAGGCCAGGGCTTCGCGCCATTAGATACAACGGTATCTTATAGCAAATTTTCTTCAACAGACAATATGGGTATAGCCAAGCTTACTCAAATAAAACTATACAGAACTACAGGAATCAGCTATCAGGGAAAGGGTGTAACACCCGATATCACATTACCTTATTTAGAAGTTCTTTCAGAAAAAGAAAATAAAGAACCATTTTACATCATAGGAGATTCGATTGCTAAAAAAGCGATTTTCGCATTCCCTCCAGCACTGCCTGTTGCAGCCTTAAGTGACAAGAACACAATACGCATAAACGAAAACAAACGATATAACTATCTGACCCAGGTTTCGGATTCATTACACAGAACACAAAATGATGACATTGTCATGCATTTAACAGTTGCCGGATTCTGGAGTGATATGAATAAATTCAAAAAAGAATCTGAAAAAGAATATGCTGCAGCAACCTATAATCGAACAGGTTTTGACGTGTATTACAATCGATTGGAGAGCGACTTCTTAACATACGATGCCAACTATAAAAAACTTTACACAAGCTATTTAGAAGAGTTGAAAACAGATCTGATCTTGCAGCAAACCTATGATATCATGTGTGACTTTATTAACCTTAAACAAAAATAAAATATGAAATCTTCAATCAAATGTGTTGCCTTACTGGCACTATTTTTCATTTCCACTGCTACTTCTTTTTCTCAGACCGCTGTAGAATATTTAAATAGCATGACTTCTGAATTTGGTACAATTAAAAACGGATACTTTGATTACATCAATCAGGTTGCCCATGGAAAAAGTGCTAAGAAAGCTGAATCCAAAAGACAAGAAGTGCTGAACATTTTAAAGGCTTCTAAAACTAAGATTGCAAAAATGAAAGGATACAATGGAAAAACAACGCTGCGCGACTCGTTGATCTCGTATTTAAATCTTTCATACAACGTTATGGCAAACGACTATGCAAAGATTATGGATATGGAAGCCATCGCCGAGCAATCGTATGATCTAATGGAGGCTTATGTAACAGCACAGGAAATTGCGAATCAAAAAATAAGCAAAGGTTCTGACATGGTAAATGACCAAGTAAATGCATTTGCTGCTGAAAACAACATCACCATGGCTCCAAGCACAGAAGATAGCAAAGATAAAATGCTTAGAATCGCAAGCAAAGTAATGAAGTTCCAAAGTGATATGAACTTACTTCTTTTCAGAAGCTCTTTCCAGGAACAGCAGATGATACAAGCACTTTCTGCAGGCAATATCAGTCAGGTTCAACAAAGCAGAACTGCTCTAATACAGACATCAAAAGAAGGTTTAAAATCATTGGATACAATTCCTTCTTATAAAGGAGATGGAACCCTGGAAGTTGCATTAAGAAATTTATTGAACTTCTATCAGGACGAAGCAAACAATCAAATTCAAGGTCAGTTGGATTTCTTTCTTGCAAAAGAGAATTTCGAAAAAATCAAAAAAGTAATCGATGCAAAAGGCAAAGGAACTGTAACGAAAGAAGAAGCGGATCAATACAATGCAGCTGCAGCCAAGTACAATGCATCTGTTGCTACTTACAATACAAAAAACACAGAGCTGAATACAAAACGTGCAAAATTAATTAATGAGTGGAACGAAGCAACGAATGCGTTTTTAGACAAACAGATTCCTAAAAAATAAGCAGCATATCTATCTTGATAAATATTATTGTTTTTCTAATCCTCTTAATTAAGAATTAGATCAATTGAAAATTATTTCTCAGAACGACCCCAGCGGGGTCGCATGTTTATAGCATAAACAAATTAGTTTTACTACGCACAATACCGAAGGTGTTCTTTTCTAAGGAATACCTTCGGTATTGTGCGTAGTTTGTTTAAATCCGACAGGCTATAAACATATGACCCCGACTGGGGTCATAACATAGTATCTACTGCAATGTGTATTAAAATTGCTCAAAATAATTTGTATCAATTTATTTTGAGCAGTTTTAATAATATAAGGGTTGATCTATAAAAAATAATAGACATTCAATAAAAAAGCTCTAAGGTAAATTATCTCAGAGCTTTTTTATTGAATTACTTTATCAGAGTAAGTATCGTAAACTCCCGATCAATCAATCCGCCTATCTTACCTTTAATGCGTTCTACCTGCGTTTCTGTTTTTAATATTTTAAATTCTGTTTTAGCAACCAGCGCTTCTGCTTCATCCGTATCATACAACGTAAAGCCAAACTTCGTAAAAGGCAATTGCCCCATAAATGATTTCTGCGCGAAGCCAATACTAAAGACGCCTCCAGGCTTCAGTACTTTATAAATGCTATTCAGCATTTTTTCAGGTTCGTCCCAAAAATAAAGCGTATTTACGGTAAATACCTTATCAAAGTAATTTTCACCAAAAGGAATCTCTATTCCATCGTACATGAAAAAGAATGCGCGGTTCTTTTCTATAAAACCTTTATTGATCTGCTTCGCTTCCGTATGCATCAATTCCGAAATTTCCAATCCATAATACATTGCTTTAGAACGATCCAATATATACGACAAATGCGCGCAGTTTCCATGCCCCAACTCCAACAATTCTTCGCCATCCTGTATATCCAGACTGTTGATCGTTTGACGTGTCATGTTACCGTTTGACTCGTTCATCAGATCGCCCATCTCAGCACCTTTGCTTCCATGAGGCTGTCTAAGCTGTGATGCCAATGCTTTTAATTGTTCTTCTTCCATGCGTTATAATACAATACTCTCTAAAACTTATTTCACTTAATTATATTCGTGAGTTAATCGTGTGCCCCATTCACTTTTCCTGCAACCCACGCTCCCATGCTAAAACATCCCTGCAATAAGTATCCGCCGGTAGGTGCGTCCCAATCCAGCATTTCACCAAGCACATACTGATTCGGTATTTTTTTCAGTTGAAAATTTTCATCTACTTCCGTTAAGGGAATTCCACCAACGGTTGAAATTGCTTCATCTATCGGTACTCTACCTGTTATAGATAAAGGAAAATGTTTAATATATTCTGCAAGTTTATCGACAGCTATAAAATCTTCTTTTGAAAGAAATACTTTTAACATAGTAATCTGCACATCCGATAAATTAATTTCTTTACCTAAAATTTCTGTAACAGATTTTTTTGATTTAGCAGAGAGTTTTTGAACAAGATCTTCTTTTGAAAAAGTTGGTTTAAAATCAATTGCAATTTCAGCTACATTCTTTTGAGACAATTGCTTACGTATTTCAGGACTCAATGCATAAATTGCTCCTCCTTCGATCCCTGATTTTGTAATAACCAGCTCACCTTGCTTCTGTTTATCTCCGCAAACAACTGAAATATTTTTCAACCATTTCCCCTCCTGCTTTTCTATAAATACATCCGGCCATTGTATAGTGTATCCGCAATTCGAAGCTTGAAAAGGAACAACATCTATTCCTTTCTTCTGAAATAAATTCAGCCATGTTCCATCTGAACCTGTTACACTCCAGCTTGCACCACCCAATGCAAATACAATCATATCCGCATCTACATGAATATTTTCTTTCTTATTTTGAAAAACGATTTGATTCTTTTCATTCCATCCCTTCCATTCATGAAGTGTATGAATCTGAACATTTTTTTCTGTTAGTTTTTTAAGAAAAGCATTCAACACTTCAATAGGCTTTATACCTTTCACAGGAAAAATACGTTTGCTGGAACCCGTATATGTTTCAATGCCGATATTCTTTAACCAATCACATAGATTCTGATTTGTAAATGCTCGCAGTGCTTCTTCTAAAAAATTATTCGGCGTATAGCGTGCAACAAATAAATCAATCGATTCCGAATGTGTAAGATTAAAACCGCCGTCACCTGCCACTAAAAATTTCCGTCCGACAGCTGCATTCTTTTCGTAGATATGAACTGCGTATTTCTTCTCATCCAACATTGCTGCAAGCATGAGTGCTGATGGGCCGCCACCGATGATTGCAACTTTTTTCAATGTAATATGTTTTAAGTAATAAGTTTTAAGAAGGCAATATGTTATAGGTATTACGTTTTAAGAACCATTTCTTTAGGTAAGATTCAATTTAAATCAAAGATAACTTATCGAGCTCTTAGAACTTAAAACTTCAAACCTAGTACGTTACCCGTGCATCGTCGCGCTATCGCCATACTTCGCAATCACTGTTGCTTCGTAGTCCAAAAATTCCTGCCAGCGTTTATCAATGTCTTCGCCTTCACTGTATTTGCGGGCATAGTTGATAAATGTTGTATAATGCGTTGCTTCGCTGATCATCAGTTCACGGTAGAATGTTTTTAATTCTTCATCGTTGATCTGTTCGCTCAGCAATCTGAAACGTTCGCAGCTGCGTGCTTCAATCAATGCAGAAAATAACAAACGATCAATCAATACAAATTTTCGGATATGACCTTTACGCATGAATGCATAGATATCACCTGCGTACGGATCTTTACGCTCACGACCTAAAACCAATCCGCGTTTTTTTATGATGTCATGCACCATTTTAAAATGCTGCAACTCTTCCTGTGCCAGGTCAATCATGTCACTTACCAACTCAGTATATTCCGGAAAGTTAATCACAATGTACATGGCATTGGTCGTAGCCTTCTGCTCACAGTACGCGTGATCCGTTAATATTTCGGGGATATTTGATTCTACAATTTCAACCCAACGCGGGTCCGTTGGTAATTTCAGTCCTAACATAGAGATGTTATTAAATACGCTGCAAAGATACAAAAAATGCGGAAGCCTGAAATCAGAAGTTCCGTGTATAACGGAAATTAAAACAGCACATCCTTAATTTCAGGTGTTTTATCAAATACCGCTTTAGCAAAGGTACACACAGGGAGGATCTTAATGTTGTTTGCTCTGGCATAATCCACAACGGTAAAAACAAGCTTTTTACCTAACCCATGTCCTTCATAGGATGGATTCACGACAGTATGCTCAATTACCAACTTCGTTTCTCCTGACATCACATATGTTATTCGTCCTACTTCATCAGCGTTTTCAGTAGCGATAAAACATCCGCATTTCTCGTCTTTTATGTGATTAATATTCATATAAAATTTTATTTAGTAGAATGTAAAGAATATTCCGTTCGTATTGATGACGGTGATTGATAAAGATATTAAAATTAACCGCAAAGGTCGCAAAGTTTAAAACGCAAAGAACGCAAGAAGAATAAATCCACATTGGGCGGAAAACTGACTACTGTTTACTGACCACTGACTACTTCATTTCCTCATTCTTTGCCTCCAGCTCTTTCGGTGTAAACATAAGTCCAACCATCATTACCAAAGCTGAAAGAACGATCACCTGGATCACAAGCGACGTACCTACAATAGAACCGGCAGGTGCAGGAACAAGAGCGACAAAAAGTAAAATAGTAATCAACCCTCTGGGAGCTATAAATAAGATTGGTATAAGCGGAATTTTATAGATCAGTAATTGTACCAGTCGAATAAGGAGGATTGCTGTGATAATCCCTACAGCATACCAAATGGTATCTGTATTTAACACATCTCTGGTATGCATTAAAAAACCAAACAATAAGAAAAACAACGCGCGAACAAGAAACGCCGCTTCTACGCTAAGCTCGTGTAGTTTATTCACTTCTACTTCGATTGCTTTATAATTAATTTTTCGGAAGAATTTAAGTTTGCTTATTCGTTTTATGTTTCCCAATAGTAAACCAAAAATCATTATAAAAATCAACCCTGGTAAATGATATATTTTGGAAACACCGTAAAATAAAATGATGATGATTATAATCGGACTATATTTAATGTGATGATCCACCTTTGTCAATAATAAGGACAGACAAATGGTAGTAATAAAAGACAGAACGGTGATAATACTGATTTCAACAAAAAATTCAATCATTGAATCTGTATTAATAACCGCATTCAATGCAACAAAATTAAATAACAACACACCTAGTATATCCGACAAACTTGTTTCAAAAACAACAAATTCGCGCACACGGGAATGAAGTGTTTTAACAGTTGGTATTGCGATTGCGCTACTGATCACGCAAAATGGAATTGCGTATGCTATGCTATCTTTTAATGTATATCCGCCTATATACTGAAAGAAAAAACCCAGCAGTGCTGCCAAAATAATCATTGGAAGAAATGCAACCACAATGGATTTTTTGATCATCGGAAACTTGGTTTTATCTACATCCAATTCCAATGAACCTTCCAGCACGATCAGAATCAAACCCACGGTACCTATTACAGGCAGCAACGGATTTAAGTCGGGCACTGTAATATTAAACACATAACAAGCCTGCTTTACAAGCCAACCCGATACAAGCAATAATATTACCGAAGGAATTTTTGTAAAAGAAGAGGTCAGATCAAACAGATAAGCCAACAGTAACAGAACGCAAACAGTTATTAAAATATTCATTGAATAGAATCCGTTAGGGGTTTACGGCGTCCCTTAAAAGATGTAACGCTCAGACCAAAGATAGCAAATTCAGATTAGTAAATTAATAAAGAAAAGGCTGTTATAATTAAATAAAAAGAGCCTTGTATTGCTACAAGGCTCTTCGGGAAAATAAACTATAAATCAGGAAAAGGACAAACGAAACCTTGGAGGTTAAACCTCGAAGGTTTCATCTGTTATAGGTTTCGATTGTAGCGAAACGTCAACGGGATTTAAGCCCCGAAGACGTTAGCACTACTTCTATTATAATGACGTCGGTGCAATTACATGCACAATGGTTGTATCACGTTGTGTTCTCGTTTCCAGCAATTCAATGATGCGATTGTTTTGCTGAATCTGAATAGAATCCAGATGCAGCGCTGCATCTTCATAACTATAGAAATTTTCGCTATTCTGAAAACTCACAATAGCCAGTATTACTACAATAGACGCGCCGCCGATCAATATTCCTTTTTTGAAATTTGATGCATTGCTACTAACTGTTTTCTTTTTAGTAGAGTCACCCTTTAAATGTACTTCTTCAAAAAAATTCAAATCTGTTTCCATAAATAACTTTTAGTCGAATTAATTATAGGATTATTTCAGATTACTCATTTTGATCAGAGGAATCGTATTGGATTCATCTCCGTCAACAAAGACAGTAATCTCATCGGATGACTTTACTAAAAAAGTATACTTACCAATTCTGAAGGTATTATACATGATATCCTGAAAGCTCAATTCAAAGTCGACAAGTTTATCGCCTATATACACCATCCCCGACAGGATCGTATTATTTATCATTTCAAGGTTTAAGAACGAATACGATACTCCGGTACCGTTTCCTGTCAACCAATTTGATCTTTTCAGAATGGAAAATAAATACTGAATATCCATTCCGATGCTTTTGATAATGTCACTGATAACAAACATATATTTTCCTCCTATGTTAAAATGAAATTGAATTAACTTTTGCTGTTGGCGATCTTACACCCTACCCTTTTTAACAAAATAGCTTTGTTCATTCAGCTGTGATGAAAGCAAAACCAGCTTACACTTTATATACCACGTGTCCAGCGTATTGGCATATATAATGTTTTATTAAAATGGGCAAGGGTATAGATCATTTACTAATTACATTAGCAAATATAAATACAATTTTAATTAATACTAATATTATTAGTAATATTTATTTATAGACAGTAAAAAATTAATTATATCATTAAAAATCAACGCATTAAAAATATAAAAATATTAGCAAAAGTTAGCTTACTCTTGTTTAGAGCTCCGAATAAGTACTGAAAAATGTTTTATAAAAACAGACAGCTCAGCTTTCAATTCTTCAGTACGGATATTTCCTTCTGAATCGATTTTTCCTTTTATTCCCTGAATCAATAACGTTGTTTCTTCTGTAAAAATCGTTTCAACGGTCTTCATTACCAGTTTCAATTCTTCGTGTCCTTTCTCTCCTTGTGCAGAAGCAGTAATCAACCCGACAGGCTTCTTTGAAAAAACAGTTGTAGATACACACCATTCGATTAAATTCTTTAATCCGCTTGGCATGCTGAAAATATACTCCGGGGTACAAATGATAATGCCATCTGCATGTGAGATGGCATTACGAATAGCTGTAATTTCTTTTGGAGTATTATTATCTGTAAGCGCCGGATCAAAATGCGGAAGCGTTACTAAGGCATCAAAAATTTCCAGAGAAAAATCATTCTGCATTTCTACTGAAAGATACTGCACCAACTTCAAATTAGAAGATCCTTTGCTTGCACTTCCAACAATTGCCAAAATATTTTTTTTCATGTATTGATCCTTATTTAATCTTCTTCAATTCTCCCGGAAAGCTTTGTCCTTTTATGGTAGCTGTATAGAAAATGGTCTTACCTTCTATTTTATTTACCTTCACATTCATGACGGTTCCAGCGAGGAATGGGAAATTAGGAACTGTTGCTTTTACAAGCGTCGCATTGTATTCACATTCATTCACCCAAGCCAGTTTAGATTGAATAACATACTTACTACCTTTATGGTATTCCGTATGATTTTCATCATCAATTACAACTCTTACCTTATCCTTGTCAATCATGTATTCAAATGTGCCGTTATGCAAAATAGAACAGCCGTCAACAGCTGTTCTATTTGAAAAAGACATGAATGCTAATAGCGATGCTAAGAATATGATTTTTATAAATTTCATATAGTTATCTCTTAATTTAGATTCTTACTTCTTCTGATTCAATTGCATGGATGCCATCATCTCACGCATTGCTCTATTCATACCTTCCGGAGAACCATCTAAGAAAATAACATTGCCTGTACCTGTTTCAGCAAAGTGCTTCACTGCTTCTGTCCACATGGTAAATAATAAATATGAAGAATCCAGATTTGCTTCATTGATCTCTTTTGCTGCCTGTGCCATCCCCTTAGCTACCTCTTCACGGAACAATGCAATACCTTGCCCGCGCTGCATTGCAGCTTCTTTCTCCGCAATAGCTGAAATTTTGATTGCATTACCTTCTGCTTCTGCAGCTTTTGTTTTTGTGATCAATAACGCTTGTCCTTCATTTTCAGCTGCTGCTTTAAGGTTATTTGATGCAACAACTTTTGCCATTGATTTAATGATCTCTTCATCAAACGTGATATCATTCAATTGAATATCGATCATGTGGTAGCCCCATTCTTCTAAGGTATCGTCAAGGTGCTTCTTCACTTCTTCAACAATCTCTGTACGCAAACCTAAAATTTCAGATTGTTTTTTTGTTGCAACAAAACTGCGGATTGTTCCTTCAATGGTTCGGATCAAGGCCTGCATGAAATTGTTTTCGTCAACAAATTTGAATGCGACGTTTTTAATGGTTTCTTCCGATTGGTTTACCACAGCGTATAACAACATGGCTTTGAAGTGTACGTTTGCCTGATCCTGTGTGATCGCCTGGAAATGTAGTTCCACAGAACGGTTCTGAATAGAGATTTTGCTATACACTTTTTCTATAAACGGAATTCTAAAATTGAATCCCGGGGTTAAGAAGCGGTTGTACTTCCCGAAGATCGTCATAACAGCTACACTTCCCTGATTGACGGTGATTACACCCGACATAAAAACGAGTAGTATTAGCCCTGCAATAATTGAATAAGTAATTAACATAATGATACGTGTTTAAGAGGTTAACTAAAATGTATTAAAATTATAAAATTGTACTACGATTCGATAACAATGTTCGTGAAACGTTCCTTAATAAATTGTTTCACACGATCAAAATTTTCCATTTCCGGATAAAAAGTAATCCTTCCATTATTGGTCAACCAATCAAATTTTGTAGAAAAAATTTGAATTTCGCCTGAGTTCTTAAAAAGAATTTTATCAATTTGATCGAACAACACTTCTTTCTCATCTTTTACACCATGCCTGGCGGCATTTCGCGCCCTTGCCATTTGTACAAACGTATCAACATTTTCGAGATCCACAAATTGTATAAAACGATCGGATGTTATTTGATAACGTAAAATTTCAAAATGTTTTTTTCTTCGTGAAAAAGAAAATAAAAACAGACATAATATTCCCCCGGAAAAAATAAATGCCTTTTTGAAACTTCCCACATATATAAGAAATATGAACAATATACCTATTGCAAAAAAAATCCACCTAAACGTACTTTTCATTTGACGTTGAAGCAATGCATGCGCTCCCTCTTCTCCGATTTTAAAAATCTCATCCATATCATAGCAATTTAAAAAAGGGACATTCAACATTTGAATGTCCCTGCTATTTTTATTTATTTTTTCAGCCAGGCATCTATACGCGCTTCGGCCTCAACAATCTTTTCCAACGGCACACAAAGCGATGCTCTCAGATATCCTTCTCCCTGTTCGCCAAAAATAGCGCCTGGAGTAAAGAATACATATGCTTCATTCAACAAACGATCTACATATGCAGGTATGTCACCAATTGCAGCAGCATTCTTAGGCTTGCACCAAACAAACAAACCAACCTGCTTGCGGCTGTATTCAAAGCCTAATTTATCAAGTATGCCAAATATCTTTTCTCTGCGCTCTGCATACACAGCGTTGCGTTCTGCATGCCAAAGGTCTGTATTCTTAAATGCTTCGATCGCAGCTTTCTGCAAACCGAGATACATACCTGAATCGATATTACTTTTTACCGTAAGTGTAGGATTTAAGTAAATCGGTGAACCAACCATCATCCCGATTCTCCATCCTGCCATGTTGTGCGACTTGCTCAAGGAATTGAATTCAACAGCAACATCCTTTGCACCCGGAATACTTAAAATACTGAATGGTTTATTTTGATTCAATACCAAGCTATACGGGTTGTCAAAGCACAATAATATTTTTTGTTCTTTTGCGAACGCAACAATTTTTTCAATCTGTACACGATCCGCTTCTGCACCTGTTGGCATGTGTGGGTAATTCAACCACATCATCTTCACTTTCGACAGATCCTGCTTTTTCAGTTCTTCAACATCCGGATGCCAGTTGTTTTTTTCACTCAATGCATACTTACGTACCACTCCACCGATCAATGTTGTAAGAGAGGTATATGTTGGATAGCCCGGATCCGGAACCAATACTTCATCGCCCGGATTTAAGAAAGCCATAGATACATGGAGTATCCCTTCTTTAGAACCCATCAACGGAAGTACTTCTGTATTGGAATCTAATTCTACTCCATAGGTATTTTTATAGAACGAAGCAATGCTGTCTCTCAATTCAGGTATACCGCGATACGGCTGATACCCATGCGTATTCGACAAACGCGATGTAGCTACCAATGCATCTACGGTTGCTGCAGATGGTGCAAGATCGGGACTACCGATCCCAAAGCTGATCACATTTTTACCTTCTTTGTTCAACTTCGCAATCTCTTCAAGCTTGCGCACAAAGTAATATTCTTTAACAACGTTCAGCCTACTTGCTGCGGGAATAATCATTTACGAATTCTCCTTTTTTATATTCACCCAATATTTTTAAATCTTCAACAATGGAATTGATCGCAATGCTCTTTTTAAATTTTGCATAATCACTCCATTCGCAATCTACATGGAAACGATACTCTGCCGCGGTACCAAATACAGGCAACGACTGGATCTTTGTAAGATTGACTTCATTGTCAACAATAATTTTCAACACTTTAGATAAAGCACCAACCTGATCGGTTAAACGAAAACTAATTGTTGCTTTATTTGCCGCTTCGTTTTTAAACTTCTTATCCTTCGAAAGAATAAAAAAGCGGGTAAAATTATTTTTATAGGTCTCAACGCTTTCGGGTTCCAGCAATTTCAAACCATACAACTCGCTTGCATACTTACTTGCAATCGCTGCTATATCCTGACTCTTGTGTTCCTTGATATACTTTGCACTATCTGCCGTATCGTGATATTCTCTGCGTTCCATCATCGGACGATTCAACAGATAATCTTCGCATTGATTCAGTGCCATGTAATGCGACATTACCCAACGGATATTATCTTCGTTTGTTTCCGGCACACACATGATGTATTGCTTGATCTGTAAATATACTTCACCGATAATTTTGAATCCGTATTCTTCTATCAATGCATAGTTGGGAAGTATGGCAGCAGCAATAGAATTGTCAACGGCCATAACAGCGTAATCAACAGTACCCTCATTCAATTGGTTACATAATTCTCTGAATGTTGAGCATTCAGAGATCTCAATGTCTTCGCCAAAATAATATCGGGCAGTAATATCGTGAAAAGATGCGCGGCCTCCCTGGATGGCTATTTTCATGGAACGTGATCGTGTTATTAAAAACCAACAATAATCTGTTGGCAGAATGATTACATTACTTGTCTGATTTCATTTTTCACGAATTGCAGCGCCTCGGCAGTAGGCTCGGTTGGCAACTGCATCAATACCTCAACGATAATCTTTGCAAGGTCTATTGATCTTGCATCAGAAGGAACAATCTGTGCAGAGTTATTGATCACGGAAACAATATTTTCCATTGCATCTTTCACATGTTTCCATGCGTCATCACTCATATAAACCTGCTGCGACATATTATGTGCAAATTCTTCACGGATATTAAACAGCATTTGCTGTTGTAATTGTCCTGCACTCATACCCGGTTCGTTGCTGCTAAGAATTAAATTATGCGGAGCAATACGTTCTAAAAACAAACAAACTCGTTCGTATGCCTGAAATCGGATCGGCAGTATCAATTCATTATTTTTAATCTGGATGTCCGCATTTTTAAGTTGTATGTCAAGCGCTCTTTTTTCAAATTCCTTTTGAAGAAAAGTATTAACTATTAAGTACATACCGTATATAACAAGCGCTGCTGGTAAAACGATTTTAATAAACTCAGATAAGAATGATAAGAATTGTGACATATCAGTATTTTTAGTCTTCAAAAATATACAATTTTGGGTGATTATTACAACCTTTGTGCGCATCGTTTGCACCGAATTGAATAAACACCGCTTGTGGCTTCTTTCCATCAATCTATATTACCGCTTAGCATTACGCAACTGGCTCTAAATCAGATTGCGTTAATTAAGGCTACCAAAAACATTCCGGAAGGTTACGGATTGCGCGTTGGTGTGCGCGGCAGCGGTTGTTCAGGGACCAGTTTTGTACTGGGTTTTGATCAGAAAAAAGATGGAGATAATGAATATTTGGTTGAAGGAATACCTGTATATATTGAAAAAAAACACGTTCTGTATGTTGCTGGTGTAGAACTGGATTACGAAGATTCAGAGGAAGTAACAGGCTTTATTTTTAATACAAACGCTGCTTCTTAAGTTCAATTTTAGATCTCAGACACTCTCCCCCAACCGGAGGATTCATCTTCGAGATAATCACGTGTGCGTGCTCCACCAAAGGTTGATGAGCAAATATGTTTGTCAGTATATTTTCAGCCAGTGTCTCGATCAAATGTTTGGGATGTTTCATTTCTTCGGCCACTAATTTATACACCTGCTCATAGTCAATCGTCCGCGAGAGGTCGTCTTTAAAGCCATCGGCCAATGGAAGCATAGACAAATGCACATCCACCATAAAAATGCAGCCTACCAAACGTTCTTGCGGATGCACTCCGTGAAACGCATGAAACTTTAAGCCTTCTAATGAAATAATTGCATCCATAGTTTATACAACTTACAATTAGATTGAGTCGAAGAATGATCCTGAACCTTCTTTGGAATCGTCTTTCGATTTTATCTTTTCTTCCTGAATAAGTACTTTCGGTGCTTCTTCTTTAACCTTCTCTGCAGCAGGCTTACTTACATGTGCAGGCGGTATGGTTTCAAGATTAAACAACGGAGCATCCGCATCTCTGACAATTTCTTTGTCTACTACTTGTGAGACTGGTTTAATGATTGTTTTAAGCTCATGGCCTGAAAAATCATCGGCAACAGTTGTATTAATAGCCTTTGCCGCATCGATAACCTTTTCAATACGCTGTTCAGTTTCGGCGCGGTTCGGTTTTGATTTTTCTCTTTGAACACGCTCCAACAAACCTTCACCCAAGGCTTGTATCTCCTGAATGGCGTGTTGTTTCTTAAATTCAATATCAGCGTATTCTTTCTGTAACGTTGTTACTTCATCAACCAATTTCGCAACAAGTGTGCGCGCTTCCACTTCACCTTCTTCTACTGTTTTGCGGGCACGGTTACGTGCTTCACTCATGATTGCTTCCGCATTCATCTGCGCTTCACGCATATGCAAATCAGATTGACGCTGGGCATGATCAATTAAACTTGCCCCCGTATCTTCTGCATTTTTTATCGTTTTGAATAATGAACTTTCGACTTCACGTAAACGAGTGATCTCACGATCAGCCTGCTCCAGACGGCTTTTAACATCGCGGTTTTCATCCATTAATTTTTCCCATTCCTGAGAAAGCGATTTTAAGAAAGCATCTACTTCCTCTTTGTCATACCCTCTGAATACTTTATTGAAATCTTTTTGTCTTATTTCAATCGGAGTGATTTTCATGATTCGTTATTTAATTATCTGCCTAAAATTATATAAGTCCGTGCGGTACATCTACATTCCAGATTGAAATGGTACGATCGTCGCTAACAGAAATAATTGAATGGTTAAATGCGGTCCACAATACTTTATTTACCGAAGTAGCATGTCCTGCATGTCTTGATTTGTCAATTACTTTTAACAGTTTGAATTGTGCAGCATCCCATACTTTAATGGATTTATCCATACTTACGGTTACAAAATATTTTCCTGAAGCACTAAATGCAATGTGATTAATGGCATACATGTGTGCAGCAATAGAATGGATGGGCGTATATGTACGCATATCCCAAACGATGATGTGTGCGTCTCTTCCAGCACTCAGCAGCACTTCGCCATCAGGCGAATACGTTAACGTAAACACAGAATTGGTATGCCCTTTTAATGTATGCGTAATACGCAGACTCGGCAGATCAATAATGCGAACTAAATGATCGCTGCAACCAATCGCCAGCTGCTTTTGATTTGGATCAATAGCAAGTACGCGAATACTTGCATCTGTAATTTTCAATTTCGCTATTGTGCTTAGATCGCTTGATTCCAGTACGATCAAATAACCATCTCCGGTAGCAACCAACAACCAATCCCGGTATTTTTTTATATCGAATATTGCACTCTTCGTGATCTGTGCAGATTTTTTTTCTTTATTAGTATTGGTATCGATCACATGAACGCCTTCAAAATTGTGACCTACAAACAGTTCATGTGTTTCGGGAACATAACACAGCGCATACACTGAGTTCGGAAGTTTGGCAACCAATTTGCCTTCATCGGGTTTGTTGAGATCCCAGGCAACAACCATTCCGTCGGCGCCGGAAGTATAAAACGCAGCTTCACTTACACCCGCTTCCAAGGCATAAATCGAATCGTTGTGTCCTTTGTACACACCGAGTTTTTGAACGTGAATCGCTTGTTTCATTCGTTTTGTAACTAGTGGTTCGACTACTGATAAATAACTCTGATCGGCCTCTCTTATCTCATGATAAATTTACCAATTATTCATCTATTATCCACAGTATTCGTTTGAATGTGCATAAGTGTTCATGCGATATAACCGGAATTCAATAAATACGTATTTTCATAAAATCGTACATACAATCTGTAATGCGCTGATCCAATGCAATGCATTATAAAATCGAGGTGTACAATGCGGTTTGGCACAGATAAAGTCTAAAAAAATCCGTATTTTGTTCCATTAATAATCTGATAAAATGCCAATAATTACCATTCATAATCTAGATAAGGACAGAGCCTGGGGGCTGTGGAATATTCAGGAACAGTTACAGGTTCTTGAAGAGTCCTACACCTTTGGAAGGGAAGAAAAAGATTATTTAGCAGGCATTTCGCATCCGAATAAGAAACAGGAATGGTTAGCGAGCCGGCTCACTGTTGGCATGGTTTGTGAACATTTGCAACTATCGTATGCAGGAACACTTAAAATGCCGGATAGAAAACCCTATTTGTGTGAACAAAATGGACATGTTTCGATCAGTCATTCACATGCCTATGCAGCGGCAATTATCGATAAAAGCAAGCCTGTCGGGATCGACATTGAACGAATTGATACAAAAATACTTGCCATTAGAAAAAAATTCCTGTTTGAAGAAGAATTTTCTGATGACATACGCCATATGACGCAATATTGGTGCATAAAAGAAGCTGGATATAAGCTTGCGGGCTCAACAGGAATTTCATTAAAAGACGATATTATTGTTGATCCCATCCCTGCCGGCTTAAATCATGGTGAAACGCAAATCCATTTGGGCGCAAATACGTATAGAATACTATTCTTTGAATACGATACTTATATTGTTGCTTTTAACATAAATTAGAAACATGTACATTGAACAGAATTGATACGGATGATTCTTTTACAATTTAATACTGCATTCATCCATCATACGAGTAATTCACCCCTGAATATGAAAAACTTCTTACTAACCCTATTTTTTTTAACGTCAATCGTATCCTTTGCACAACCCTTAGGAGGCTATTTAATTGGTGATGAAATAAAAAATTTCACGCTGATAAACGTTACAAATGAAACACCGATATCGTTGAGTGATTACAACGATAAAAAGGTTGTCGTAATTATTTTCGTGAACAATAGTTGCCCTTACGCAAAACTATACGAACAACGAATCATCAATCTTGCAAAGCGATACAATACAAGCGGTGTAGCATTTATTTTAGTCAATTCATCCGTAAGCAAATCGGACAAACAGGAGACTGTAGAAGCGATGCGTAAAAAGGTTCAGAACGACGAATCTCTGTATCCATATCTGGCTGACACCACACAGTCCCTTGCCGTAAGCTTTGGTGTTACCCGTTTGCCTGATGCATTCGTGCTGAAGAAAATGGAGAACTCTTTCAGATTGGTGTATAAAGGTTCCATCGACGATAATCCTCAAAGCAGTACAGATGTTACCTTGTCGTTTCTAAGCGATGCGATCACAGCAATGATCACCAACAAGTCGATCAAGATCTCTGAAACAAGACCAGTAGGTTGCCTGTTAAAACAGTTCTAATCTTCAATACTATTTCTCACAAGCAGCATCTTTGAATTTACCCCGATTCAGAAGACTACTGTTTTACAAACCATATTTCATTTCATGGCTACTCTAAATTCTCCCCTTCGAACAGCTCTGAAACCTTTACTCTTTAAGCTATTTGGCAAAAGTGCTTATGCAAAATTTCAATTTTACGCTAAAGTAAAAGATATCGACAATAAGCTTGTTGAAGAAAAAGAGATGGAACTGCTTCCATACTTTCTTTCCAAAGATGCGGAATCGATCGACATCGGAGCAAATTACGCCTACTACACGGTTGCAATGGGGCAACAGTCAAAAAAAGTGTATGCCTACGAGCCAATCCCATTTACTCATAAAGTTTGCGCCATGCTTATCAAGCATTACAAACTAGCCAATGTACAATTGTTTTTACAAGGTGTAGGAGAAGCAAATGAAATCAAAACATTCAATGTACCTGTAGTAGAATTTGGCGGTATCGCTGCCGGACAGGCACACATGTCTGAACGCAACAACGAACTTGAAGGCAAGGAACAACATTATCAGTTCAATAAAAACGAGGAATATCAATGTCAGGTAGTTGCTCTGGACACTGCTATTACAGATGCTACCAATATTTCATTCGTTAAAATGGATATTGAAGGTGCCGAATACTTTGCATTAAAAGGAATGCCGCAACTCATTCAAAAACACAAGCCTGTTATTCTAATCGAGATCAATCCGTTCTTCTTAGATGGCTTCGGCATTAAAGAACAAGACCTAAGAAATCTTATTGCGGATGCAGGTTACAAAACATTCATTTACAATCAGACTTCAAAAAAATTAGAATCTTTTACAGATGCTTATTTTGAAAGCAATTACATTTTAATTCATAACGATAAAATAGATTCCTTCAAACACCTTCTTAATTAATATGAACAAGGGGCTTGATTATTATATCAACACTTTAACACATATTTTTAAAAAGAATCAACCACGTATTGCTCATACTCTTTCTAAAGATCTGCTTTTAGAAATGGCGAAAGACAAAACGATTCTTTTAGAAATCATTGATCGTAATATCAAAAAAAATGGGTTCTTTTTACAAGAACGTATCAATCCTGTGATTGCCATCACTGCTGTAGATAATCCATTTATAACGTTGATCGCACACTTCTGGATGCCACTACCGGATAGGGTTACAAACATTACGCATCAGAGTATCCATCACCACGGAAGATTGTTATTAACCTCGGCAGCTTCTTACGGACCAGGTTATGAATCTATTATTTTCAAACAGGGATTTACGATAGATCCACAAACCGGATTTACAACAATTGAAATTGATAAAGAATACAAAAATCCGTTATACAATATTGAATACATTGAAGCCAACACTCCCCATGTTGTATTCTACCCCAAAGAATTATCGGTAACCTATGCACTATGGACCTACGACAAACGTTCGATCGCAGATCGGATCCGTAGAAATTCATTCCTGCAAAAAAATAAAGCGATCCTGTTGCGTTTTTTTAATTATGTAAAAGGTCTTAATATTCAAACCGACGTCTTTGAATATTTTGATTTCTTTCCTTCCAATTCAAAAATGATAGCGATGAAAGACCGTATCTTATATCCTGTCGGAAGCAATGAAAACCATATACACAATGTGTTTTATATCCTGCAACAAGTTGGTTATACGGATTACGAAGGACTAAAAAAAATACTTACCGGATATCCGGATAAAATAAAACAACAAGG
Source organism: Cytophaga aurantiaca DSM 3654 (assembly GCF_000379725.1). GTDB lineage: Bacteria > Bacteroidota > Bacteroidia > Cytophagales > Cytophagaceae > Cytophaga > Cytophaga aurantiaca. The sequence goes on along the minus strand of NZ_KB903662.1, from coordinate 32,526 downwards.
ATTAAATCTTATTAGCAAAATAGAATCGGAAGAACAACTAGCAGACATCTTCGATCCGGCGCATTTGAATATTGAAAAAATAAATTTTAGTAGGGAGGAAATAAAACGAGTAGTCAGTGGTCAGTAAACAGTGGTCAGCGTTTGCTCTTGACTGACTACTGTCCACTGACAACTGATTACTGTTGAGGTACAAACTCAATCGAAACTGAATTCACACAATGACGCACATTTTTATCCGTCATATGTTCGCCTTCAAATACATGCCCTAAGTGACCTTTACAATTGCTGCATATGATCTCTACACGATGTCCATCGGCGTCCGGCACACGGGTTACAGCACCTGAAATTTCATCGTCGAAACTTGGCCAGCCACAATGCGAATCAAATTTATCCGATGAACGATACAAAGGAGCATTGCATCTTCTACAGATGTATGTACCGGGCTCTTTAGTAGCATAATATTTTCCTGTAAAAGGTCGCTCGGTACCTTTATTCACAATCACCCTGGTTTCCTCAGATGTTAATGTATTGTAGTTGCTTGGATCTTTAGCAGTCATATTTGGTATGATTAAAGGTGATTTGCTTGTCGTGTCTGCAGGAGTCTGAGCTTGTTCCGCTTTTTGCGAACAGGCTGCAAAACTCATCAGCAATGCGACTGATACGGCCAGGTTTTTGAAAATAGTTGACATAGATTTTTATATTTCCATTACATACGATACTACAACAGCAATGGATTGTTTTAAATTCCATTGTTCAATAACCGCGCCGCAATTCTAGTATTTTTCTCCGGTCAAAAAATGGAGCATCTTTTTAACATCCTCTACCCGATCAGTTTCAGATAATTTTTCAAACGAATTGATTAGGTTGCGCAACACTCTGGCAACAATGTCAATATTCGAGCAGGGCTGATAGAACACGTCTATTGGCGCCAGATTCAGTTGATGCAGGTAATTATCAATGTCTTCTTTTGTAAAGATCAATCCTTTGTTAAACGCATTGATATAGAATTGCGAAGAATCGTTTTTATAGGTAAGAATAAATAAACTCGGAAGATTTACGCCATAGATCGGCAATTTCAATTTCTGCGCAACCATCATATAAATCGTACACAATGAAATGGGGTTACCTTTTTTACTTTCCAACACCTGACTGATCATAGAGTTTGCCGGCGAATGAAAGTTTTTGGTATTCGAACTGAATTTTAATTTTGTAAACAAGACATTGTTCAGGGTGCGTACCTGCTCCATAGGCAGCATGTCCGGCTTCATTTCCAGCCATACCTCATAATAGATCTGCTCCATTGCACTTTTAATGGTAGCAAATTCCAGATCCGGATATTGGTAGGTACAGATCAACCACAGACCTTCCATCAGATCTTCCCCGCCATTTTTTTTCCATTTGGCCAAGCGATCTTCCAGCAATACAAACTGCAGATTATGTACCAAATCTTCAATTCGCTTTTGAACAACCGGATTGAAATTCTGTTCCCATTCTTTCTCTAAATACGGAATAATACTTCCTCCCTGCGCCAGAAATTCTTTCTCTATCTGAGAGACTACTTCTATATCCTCGTCGTCCAACAACGATATCATTGCCTTGATCTTACTCTCTTCCATACTCAAATATATTCATCACGTTTGTAATACACCAACATTAAAACGCTTCATTTCAGGATTAATATTTGCCGCTTCAATACCCATTGATACATAGGTTCTTGTTTCCAGCGGATCAATCACTGCATCAATCCACAAACGAGCAGCAGCATAGTACGGAGATAATTCTTCGTTGTATTTATCTGTGATTTCTTTTAATAATGCTGCTTCGCTTTCAGGTGTCATTTCCTGACCTTTTGCCTTCAAGGAAGAAACTTTTATTTGCAACAAGGTCTTTGCAGCAGATGCGCCGCTCATCACACCGATCTGTGCACTTGGCCAGGCAACGATCAACCGAGGATCATACGCCTTTCCGCACATGGCATAATTACCGGCACCGTAGGAATTCCCTACAATTACAGTAAACTTAGGCACTACCGAATTGGCCATAGCATTTACCATCTTAGCACCATCCTTAATAATACCGCCTTGTTCAGACCTACTACCAACCATAAAGCCGGTCACATCCTGAAGAAACAACAGCGGTACTTTACGCTGATTGCAGTTCATAATAAAACGGGCAGCCTTATCTGCAGAGTCGGAATAAATAACACCGCCCATCTGCATTTCATTTTTCTTTGTCTTTACAATCTTACGTTGATTGGCTACAATGCCTACAGCCCAGCCGTCAATGCGTGCGTAGCCGCAGATAATAGTCTGACCATATAATTCTTTATAGTGTTCAAACTTCGACTCATCCACCAAACGATTGATAATGTCCATCATATCATAAGGCTTGCTTCGATCCTGCGGCAACAGACCATAGATCTCCTCCTCGTTTAATGCCGGCTTTGTTGGCTTGATGCGATCAAAGCCTGCTTTTGCATTGTGACCTGTATGCGCAAATACTGCACGAATACGTGTTAAACATTCTTCGTCATTCTTGCATTTATGATCAATAATGCCGGAGATCTCTGTTTGTGTTGTGGCGCCACCTAAGGCTTCGTTGTCGATGGTTTCACCAATAGCAGCTTTCACTAAATACGAACCTGCTAAAAAAATCGAACCTGTTTCTTCTACAATAAATGCTTCGTCAGACATGATCGGCAAATACGCACCACCGGCAACACAGCTGCCCATCACAGCTGCAATCTGCAAGATGCCTTCCGAAGACATCCATGCATTGTTCCGAAAGATCCTGCCAAAATGTTCTTTATCTGCAAATACTTCATTCTGCATCGGAAGAAAAACGCCTGCACTATCCACCAGATACACAATCGGAATTCTATTCTCCATTGCAATTTCCTGCGCACGCAAATTCTTTTTGGCTGTCATCGGAAACCATGCTCCTGCTTTTACAGTTGCATCATTTGCAACAACAATGCACAAACGACCTTCTACATAGCCCAATTTCACTACTACACCGGCCGACGGACAACCGCCTACTTCGGTATACATATCTTCTGCAGCCAACGCGCCTATTTCAATGGCTGTTGTATTTTTATCAAACAAGGTAGCAATTCGATCACGCACTGTCAGCTTACCCTTTTCCTGTTCGGCCTTTAAACGCTTTTCTCCTCCCCCTAACGCCACTTTCTGCAAACGCTTTTTCAAGGCATAACAAAGCGTCTTTAAAGCATCTTCGTTTTTATTGAATTCGATATCCATTGTAAAAAAGTTTTATGTAGTAAGTTTTATGTTTTAAGAACGTTGGTTAAACGTTTTAAGTGTAAAGTTTAGAGTGTAAAGTGGATTCGTTTCTTGATTCACAAAACCTTACAAATACAATATAATCCTTTTTTAGTCTTACGAAAAAACAAAAGCCCCGGATATACTCCGGGGCTTTTGTTTGTAAATTTTATTTTTAGAACCTATGGCTACAGACCATGAGCTATGCATCCCCTTATTTCTTGTCTCTATCGTTTCTGGCACTGTGCAGTCTTCAGACTGCCGAATGGTACACACCAGTCTGAAGACTGGCGCGAGGAAGTCCAAATAGTGTAATCTTAAAACTTAAAACCTACTACTTAAAACTCTTTACTGACCACTGACTACTTTTTCTTCGCTTTCTCTTTCTTACCGAACGGTGCAAAGAAATGATTCGGGTCTTTGTTGATGTGAAGCAGTAAAGCATCCAGATCAGTAAGTGTTTTATTCAGATTGTCGTACGCAGCTTTATCATTTAACATCGCGCCCAATGAACCTTCGCCGCTGTTTAATTTCTGAGCAGACTTGTTCAATTCAACCAATAAGACATTTGCATTTGTAACCGCCTGCTTCAATTCCAGATCGTTCAATGTATCTGCAAGCGATCCGAATTTATTTAAGATCGGAGTTAATCTTTTTTCTGTTTCAACCAGATTTGCAGTCAGGATATTTAAATTCCGGAACGTGCCATCCATATTGTTTTGTCCCGATTGCATGGTTGTTTTCAACATGCCGGATATGGCTTCAAGATTTGCCAGCGTACCGTACAACTTTGAACGCATATCGTTATCGAGCATATGGCTGATATGTACCAGTGTAGTATCCAAATGATCGATTACCGGATAAGCCTTATTACCCAGCATATCGGTAAGACTCATCTGAAAGCCGCCTGTAATGGTATCTTTGTTTGCAAACTGTCTGGTATTTTTGCCCATTTTCAATACAATACTCATACTTCCCAACAAGTCCTTTGCAATTTCTGCATAGGTACCATCGCCAACCAGAATTTCTTTGTTTACTTCGATCGAAACCAGAATGCTGTTATTATCCTGTTGATTTAAAGTCAGCGTTTTTACTTTACCTACCTGAAATCCGTTAATTAAAACCGGATTTGAAGGTGCCAGTCCGTCTACTTTAGAATATTTTATGTAGTAGGTATTGGAATTAGAAAATACATCCGCCCCTTTCAAAAAGTTAAACCCAAGATACAATGTAACTCCTGCAACCAGGGTCATTAAGCCAACTTTAAATTCTTTTGATATTTTCACTCGTAGTAGTGTATGGTAAAGACTAATTTTCTATTTCTGTTTTGTATTCTTTAATTGCTCGGTAAATGCCTGAAGCCAGCAATACCTGATTGCTTTTATTCGTCAGGTATTTTTCTTCAGCGGCATTTGTCAGATAACCCAGTTCTATCAGTACACTTGGCATGGTAGTTTTCCAAAGCACTAAAAAACCAGCTTGTTTAACCCCTCTGCTGCTTCTGCCGACACGTGCCGAAAATTGATGTTCGATCTTCGATGCCATCAGAATACTGTTTTCAATATACGCATTTTGGTAAAGTGAAAAAAGTATATGTGCCTGTGGAGATTTCGGATCAAAACCATCGTAGTTCTTTTTATAATCCGTTTCGTTTAAAACAACCTCATTTTCGCGTTTTGCAACTGCCAGATTATCTTCTGAAGCATGCAGTCCCATTACATAGGTTTCTGTGCCATAAGCAGCTGTAGGTCCTGAATTGCAATGAATGGATATAAAAAGGTCTGCATCGTTGCGGTTGGCAATATTTGCACGGTCGTGCAATTCAATAAAATTATCAGACATTCGGGTATAATACACCTTGGTCGTAGGCATATTCTCTTTGATGATCCTGCCCAATTCCAGCGCTACTGCAAGGGTCACTTTCGCCTCTACACCGGTAGTACCATGACAACCAGGATCTTTTCCACCATGACCCGCATCCAGAACTATGGTACGAACTTTGTATGAGTGCACCCCAAGTGGTGAAAATGATGATAATGTTAGTATTATTACAGTAAAAAGTATCGAAAGATTTTTTTTCACCTTGTAGCCATTTATGAAGTTAATCCAATAACTTTGCCCAAAGTTGTGAATTTTAATTTAATTCTGAAATATAAAGTCGGTATAATCCGTATAATTTCATTGATTTTCTGCATTTTAAATGCGGAACGAATCAATGCCCAAACACCTATATCTGATTCTTTAAAACAGAATTTTACAGAAGATCTGCTTAAGCCCATTGCAGATACTACACACAAAAAAACAAAACATACCCAGACGCTTGATTCGATGCAAATCAGCGCAGTCGACTCTCTTGAAATTCCTAAAAGTGATATTGAAACACGGATACAGTATACCTGTCGTGATTCCATCCGCATGAGCATGGCTGAGCAACGGGTTTATCTGTATGGTGAGGCAAAAGTAACTTATGGAAGTAAAAATATTACGGCAGAATATTTAATTATAAACTGGGTAGATAACGAAGTCAGTGCTTACGGCAAGCTTGACACCTTAACCGGTAGAGTGATCGGAAAGCCTGTATTTAAAGAAGGTGCTGATATGTATGTGGCAGATTCAATTCGTTACAATATGAAAAGCGGAAAAGGGATCATTAAAGGAATTGTAACACGACAGGGAGATGGTTACATTCATGGTGGACCGGTAAAAAGAACTCCGGAAGCGATCTATGTGAAACATGCGTTGTACTCTACCTGTGATCTGCCGCATCCCCACTATTCTATCAATGCAAGTAAATTAAAAGTTATTCCCGGAGATAAAGTTGTTACAGGCCCGTTCCATATGGAGATCATGGGCATCCCAACACCTTTAGGTTTGCCACTGGGTTTTTTCCCGGTTACACGCAGAGGTAAATCCGGTATTATTTTTCCAACCATCGGTGAATCCAGAAGCAGAGGTTTCTTTATCAGCAATGGCGGGTATTACTGGGCGGTCAACGATTACGTCGGAGCAAAGATTGTTGGTGACCTGTATGCAAATAAAAGCTACCGAGTTTCCGCTTCAGCAAATTACATCAAAAAGTATAGTTACTCGGGCAATGCATCCTTCAGTTACAGCAAGGTAAAAGAAGGTTTTGCAGATACAACAAAAGTACCTGAGTTGTACAACATTATCTGGAACCACACAACCATTGGTAATAAGTCCAGCCGCTTATCTGCAAGCGTGAACATCAGTTCAAGTAAATTTTATACGACGAATACTTACAATCCGATCAATTACCAAAGCACCAACTTTGCTTCCAACGTCTCCTGGTCAAAGGCATTCCGCAACTCCCCTTTTAGTTTATCGGTTGCTTTCAGGCAAGATCAGAATACACAGACCAAGGTAATGAACGTTACCCTGCCGGATGTAAACTTTTCTATGAACCGGATCTATCCGTTTAAATCCAAAGTCGGCAACGGAGATAAATGGTATGAAAAAATAAACATCGCATACAACGGAAGTACTAAATATGTAGCTACGAATCATTTAAAAAATGTGACGCTCAATGATGGTGGTACATACGCAGATACTATTGTACCAATGCAAACATACTACAAAGAAATACTGAAGCAAGGACAATGGGGTATTAAAAACACCGTACCAATCGGTACAACCTTTAAGCTTCTTAAATATTTAAGTTTAAACCCCAGCCTTAATCTTGAAAACTGGATCTATGCTGAAAAATTGGATTACGATACACTTCACCATTATACCGGCACACCACCAAGAATGGGTCCTCTGGTAGTTGAGCCAACAGATACGATCAAAGGATTAAACACTGCATTTTCTGCAAATTTTACTGCCAGCTTAACTACCCGTGTATATGGTATGTACAGAGTGAACAGCAAGATCTTGCAAGGGATTCGCCATACGCTTATTCCTACGTTTACCTATACCTACAGACCCGATATGGTTGCAATGGCGGGTGATAATTATTTCTATACAAACAAAGCTGTTTACAACGCCAGTCAGGGTAAAGAACCTACGCCCTTTTCAAGGTATGCCGGCTATATCTATGGCGGCCCCGGCAGCGGAACCATCAACAGTTTAAGCATCAATCTTCAAAATACCATTGAAGGTAAAGTGCGGGATCGTAAAGATACTACCGGTTTAAGTCCGACTAAAAAAATCAAACTTCTGGAAAGTTTAAACCTATCCGGCTCCTACAATTTTGGTGCGGACTCCCTGCAATGGTCGCTATTCAATCTTACAGCCCGCAGCCGTTTCTTTGATCGTGTAGACTTTAACTTCTCCAGTGTATTTGATCCATATATCACTGTTCTGGATACAGTCATTGGAAAAACCTATTATCAAAGACGTACCAACGATCTTTGGATAGACAATAAAGAAAACAAAAAAGCAGCAGCCCTAACCAATTACAGCATTTCATTAAGTTCAAATTTAAATCCAAACGGGCAAAAAAGCCAACGTCCTGTAAGCACCTTAAATCCGAATGCAGCCAATTATGTAATCGCAGGTGCAGATCAATATGTAGATTTTAATGTACCATGGAATTTATTTGTCAGTTATAATATCAGCTACAGTAAAATCGGTGAGGCGCCATCTACCTACACCAATTCACTTACATTTAATGGAGATATTAAAGTGTCCGATAACTGGAAAGTAAAAGTAACTTCAGGTTACGATGTGTTACATCAAAAACTCGGTTATACAACCATACAGATTTTCAGAGATCTGCATTGCTGGCAAATGAGTCTGAACGTAATACCGTTCGGTGACAGACAATCTTTCTTCTTTACACTGAGTGCGAAGTCTTCTTTGTTGCGTGATCTAAAGATCAACAAACAAAACGCGACGTATATGGGTGGGTATTGATAGAGATTGCAAACAGTTTTTCAAGATTTTTAACTTAAGATGTACAAACTAGTTATTATGGTAGCGGTTTATGTACATTAAATTTTACCGGGCTATGAAACACTTTATTCTTTTATTCACTTTTATTACAATTTCAGCAGCCGCTTCTGCACAAATTCGTCTGGGAGTTAGAGCTGGAGTAACATTTAATGACCTGATGTTCATTCATACCCAAGACCCTGACATGAAAAGCAGTACAACGGGATTTACTTATTTTAATGCTGCTGCCGTAGCAAATTATAAGATCAACACACTCTTTTCTCTTCAAACAGAATTCATTTATACAACTCTAGGGAAAGATTATACTCAACATACATACCAAACAAACATAGTTGGAGATGTTTATACCAATTACACAAACGTAAAAATTCGTTTACAATATTTTGAAATTCCTGTATTAGCAAAATTTACATTTTTCAAAAACAGCAAAGTGAATTTAAATCTACTTGCAGGAGCTTTTGCAGGTTATAATATATCAGCCAAGCAAAAAAACGGAGATGATTCTTTCCAAAACATAAGCAGCGATTATACTTCATGGAATTCAGGAATTACATTAGGTGTGGGTTTTTCTATCATGCAGAAACGCATGTTTTTTGAAATGCGTGCAAATCGAGGATTTGTTGATATTAATAAGACGAACGAAAAAGTAAATACGTTTCAAGCAATGTATACGGTTGGTTATTATTTATTCCGAGAGAAAAAGAAATAAACATTCACAATCAGCATTCATTTTTTCTAATCCCGAAATTTGCACATCGGTCTGCATTCTATATATTTACATACACTATGACAGATTCGAATCCGGAAATTTTATTTTTGTTTATCATTAACCCTGTATCGGGCACAACTCGGAAACACAATATTTCTGAGATGATCTACAATACATTAAAAACGGATCGCAACAGAATCAAAATTGTATTGACACGTTATGCCGGCCATGGCAGAGAGATTGCTGCAGAAGCTGCCCAAGAAGGTATCCCCTATGTTATTTCGGTTGGCGGTGATGGAACAATGAATGAAATCGCTTCTTCCCTACTGCATACAAAAACAAGTTTGGGCATTATCCCAATGGGTTCAGGCAATGGCTTAGCGCGTCATTTGGGTATACCACTCGAACCGCTGAAAGCTATTGAGCTGATGAATAATTTCACCGTTCAAACAATTGATAACGGAAACATTAATGGTATACCCTTTTTCTGTACAGCCGGAATCGGCCTGGATGCACACGTTGCAAAAGTATTCGACGAATTGCCTACCCGAGGTTTAAAAACCTATGTCAAAGCATTTATAAAAAAAGTACGCAGTTACAGAGGAGATCAGCTTCACATTCGCATCAACGAGGATAAAGAGATCAACGGAACGTTTTTATTGTGTACGTTTGCCAATGCAAATCAATATGGCAACAATGCATTTATTGCGCCCAATGCATCGCTATCCGATAAGCAATTGAACATGGTATTAATGAAACCGGTGAATGTGCTTGAAGCTATTGAAAAGGTATACAAACTTTTTTCCGGAAAGCTGGATAGGGATCGAGACATCCACCACGATTTTTTTGAAACAATTACGATTGAACGAAATACTGAAGGACCTGCACATATTGACGGAGAACCGATCATGCTGGGAACATCGATCCATGTACGATGCGTGCCGCAGTCGCTAAAGATACTGGTGCCGAAGAAAAAGAACTAAAATCGATTTTATTAGTTAGGTAATTCGTCGGACCACAAAAAAGTGGTCTGACGAATGTGTAGTTTTTTTTGCAGTTGTTGGTGTTTCTGCCTGAGCACGAGTAAATATAGAGGAAGCGCGTTTGCGCAGATCACCGACAACCATGTGAAGATTAATCATTGAGAACTGTGTGTTGTTGGTAGCCCGCGTTATTTTCGGTTCATATACAAATTGCAGAGCTGGCGGGAATACCAACAACAGCGAAAATCTATTTCGCTGATTTTTATTGGACATTAACATACGTCGACAATCTCTGCACGTCCGAGCATTGGAATATACCAACTGCACCATTACTAAACATACTTGGCACATTGGCTGGTGGAGTAGAAAAAAATCCACCATCGTTGTTCAACTGTAAATTGGCTGCTTCATAAAATTTATAAGCCGCTAATGTAAGCGAATTTATTTCAAGTTCAGCAGTTGCAAGGGAGTCGCATTTATATCCCATATTCATACCATCCAACTTTCCTGAAATCAGTTTGTTGTCTGCACAATTAATATAATTATACCCAGTCACTGACACATCATTCGAAGAACCATTGAATAAATAATATTTATCTATGTTTGTAGGGACTGTTCCATACAACTTCATATAATATCCTTCATAAAGAAAAATTGTTTTTGGTTCTTTTACAACTGTTATACTATCCATCGGATCTAAGTATAAGAGTGTAGAAGTTGCACTATATGACTTGCCTTCCAAATCTACTTTTAATGTATAGGTCTCGGCTACTTTGCCTTTCATGAATCTACCTTCGAAGCGTTGCGCTCCAAAATCCCATCTCAATACTTCTGCATGACCATGATCATCAAACAATGTTACCACAGCATTGGATATATGAGGCGGTATCTTTTTCGACAAGTAATCTGTCGATTTTGTAATAATTGCATACGCAGTGGTATCCGTATATAAATACGCTTGTATAATAACTTTTTCTTCCCCTGTAGGTGGATGAATGTCAATTACTTTTTGACAAGAAAATAATACAAGAGCTGATACTATTAAAAATATGGATCTCATTATAAATTATAATCGAAATATAGGTACGATACCAAGCTCTCTGATTTTTTAAAACAATTCGTAGGACCACAAAAAAGTGATCTGACGAAAGCGGGTAAACAAAGAGTGGTTAGACTGCTAAGCAATCTAACCACTCTTTACTATACTTCCAAAAACTATCTTTTACCGATTTTATTGAAGATCAACATACGTTGTCAGCACCTGCACGTCTGAACATTGGAATAAACCAACGGCGCCATTATTAAACATACTTGGAACGTTGGCCGGCGGTGTAGAGAAAAAGCCTCCATCGTTATTCAGTTGCAATTCTGCTGAGGAATAAAATTTATTAGCCCCTAAGGTAAGTGAATATATTTCAAGCTTCGCAATTGCAAGTGAGTCGCATTTATATCCCATATCAATACCATCCAGCTTGCCGGAGATCATTGTGTTATCTGCATATACAATATCATTCGGACCATTCAAAAACTTTCCAGCTGAATACCCTTTGAATAAATAATACTTATCTACGTTTGTAGGAATTGTACCATACAACTTCATATAATATCCTTCATCATTAAAAGTTGTTTTTGCTTCCTTTACAACTGTGATGCTGTCAACCTGATCCAGGTATAGCAGTGTTGAGGTAGCGCTGTACGACTTCCCTTCCAAATCTACTTTTAATGTATAGGTCTCGTCAACGATACCTTTCATAACACTGCTTTCAAAACGTTGTCTTGAAGCATTCCATGTTAATACTTCTGAGTTACCATGATCATCTGTTAATGTAACAGTAGCAGAAGATAAACTTGGTGGTGGTGTTGTGCTTAAGTAATCTGTTGACTTTGTCACTACCACATGGGCAACAGAATCCGTATATAAATATGCCTGTATAATAACTTTTACGTCTCCTGTTGCCGGATGAATATCTATTACTTTCTGACACGAAAACAATACAAGGGTAGATAATAGTATGAATATATTTTTCATAACAAATTAGAATTTAAAATTATAGGTAACAGATGGTATTGGAGCCGGGAAATAAATGGCTACATATTCTTTGTTGCCCGTGTCTTTATTTGTTTGTGCTATAACCGTCCATGGATTGATGTGAGCGAAACCATACACATTGTAGATCGAGAAACTCCAGCTGCCTTCCCATTTTCTGCCTTCTTTTTTGCGTGAGTCAATTGTTATTGAAAGATCTAAGCGATGATAGCTTGGCAATCGGTACGAGTTTCTTTCCGGATAGGTACCCAACCAAAAATAATCAATTTGATACCCGCCATTTGGTAAGCCCATTGGTCGGCCTGTTCCAAATACAAATTGTCCGCCGAATGTTACACGCTCACTGATTTTATATGATGCAATCACATTTAAATTATGTCTGCGATCATACCCGGCAAAATATTTTTCGCCATTATTAATGCCATCGATTTTTTTATAGCTCCATGATAACGTATAACTTACCCATCCTGTCAAGCGTCCTTTCTTTTTCTTAAGAAAGAACTCAGCACCGTAGCTCCAGGCCTTTCCTGTGTATACCTGTGTTTCGATTTGCGGGTTTAGCAACAGATTGGCATTATCAATGTAATCAATCGAATTTGTATACGTTTTGTAATACCCTTCTACAGATGTTTCATACGTGTTGTCTTTCAGGTTTCTGAAATATCCGACAGAATATTGATTCACAGCTTCTGGTTTGAAATAATCATTACTTGGCACCCACACATCAAATGGTACCGGAGATAATGAATTTGAGATCTGATGGATGTATTGGTAGTTGCGATTAAAGCCAAGTTTAACCGATGCTTGGTCATCCAGAATATAACGTGCAGCAATGCGGGGTTCAAGTCCCCAGAAGGTATTTATAATATCTCCTTGACCATATACAGTAGAATCTATTTTTGTTCCTGTAACCGGATGTCCATCATAATGATTTACTGTACCTGTGCCAACATTATTAAACATGTTCAATCTTAAGCCGTAATCCAACGTCAATTTCTCTGAAAGTTTTTGCTTGTTTGAAGCAAACAACGCCCCTTCTAAGGAATGGTATTTCGGAATCTGAGTTGCTTCAAAAATTGAGTTTGAACTTGCAGGAACAAAATTCCCTGAGTTATACTCCCGCTGACTTACAGACCATCCAAAGTGAAAGGCATGTCGAATGTTTGGCACATATTGATAATCCTGTTTGATGCTGTTTTCAGTAATACCTGTTTTGAAATCAAATGCCTGAGGATCGTCTGTACCGCCAATACCTAAATTGAATCTATATTCAGAATGTGTATAGATCGTATTTAAGAAAATTTTATCTGTAAAGATGTGATTCCAATTTGCAGTGAATGTAAAATTACCCCAGCCCATTCCAAACAAACCTCCAAATTTAAAAACATCTTTACCATAATACGATGATACAGATAAGCTGTTATTTTTATTGAATTGATACGTCATTTTCCCATTCAGATCATAGAAGTATAATTTGTTTTTTCTTGTCTCAGGATTTGAAGACAGTAATAAAAACAAATCCGCATACGATCTTCTTCCTGAAAAAATATACGATCCTTTTCCTTTGTCAAATGTACCCTCTACTGTTAAGCGGCTTGCTATTACACCAATCCCCCCTCTTGCAGAAAATTTCTTTTTGTTTGCACCGCCAGTTCGCAAACGTATATCTAACAAAGACGACAATCTTCCGCCGTATTGAGAAGGTATACCGGCTTTGTACAACTCCGCGCTCTGCACAGCATCCGCATTAAAAATCGAAAAGATACCAAACAAATGTGATGCATTATATACAGGGGCCTCGTCTACCAATATTAAATTCTGATCTGCACCGCCGCCACGCACATACAAACCTGTATTTCCATCGCCGGCAACCTGAACACCCGGCAAGGTTTGAATGTTCTTAACAATATCTACTTCACCAAATAATGCAGGTAATGTTTTTATTTCTTCGACTGTTAATTCAGTAGCACCCATCTTGGTATTTGTAACATTTTCATCGGGTGCCTTTCCTGTAATTACAATTTCATCTGCCATCTCCAGATCTTCTTCCATTGTAATCGCCAACATTATGTTATTATTAACCTGAATAACTTTCTGTTGTTCTTTGTATCCAAAAAAAGATATGATGATTGTGTACTCCCCTTTAGGCACCTGCAATTTGAATAATCCGTCGCCGTCTGTAGCTGAACCGATTGCTCCATCGCTTGTACGAACAATTACGCCAGCCAACGGACTACCTGTTGAATCTACCACTTTACCTGATACTGTATAGGTTGTTTGTGCATTCACATAACCTATAGCAAGAAAAAAACTGATACAAAAACAAATTAGATATTTCATTCTATTACAATTGATGCTATTTTATTGAAATGATAAGGATGGCTTTTCCTCTTTCAGTTATAAGACATAATTTCTGTATTGCCCCCCTACGCAGAAATTATTTTTCTTCGAATAAATAAATAAACAAGGTATCCTTATTTATTACATGTAACCTTTTATTGGTTAAAACTGCAGCTGTGGCTCCTGCAAACAAATCGTTTGTATACTTCCGTTCTTTATAAGTATATATATTAATAAGATACAGACTTCCGTCTTTTATATATACCAGATCTTCGCCTGAAAAACTTATGTACTTCAATCCCTTTACCGGAATGCGGGTTTTATAATTCCCCATGTTATCAAAAATTAACACCCCGGAATTCGCATCATTAATAAATAATAAATTCTGATACTCTCTCATAAAATTCATATCGTACACTTCGGGATCTATTATTAGATCCAAAGGTGTAGTAATATCTACAGATAAATAAGTAGAGTTATATTTTTTCAAACTAAAATCCTGATCATCGACAAGCCATACATTTTGATCTAAAGAAGGTGTTGCAATCCGTGCAAAGCCAACCGTTGAATTCGAAAATGTTAATGACTGAGATTGCATTAAAAAACGATCGTAATAATAATAGACTTGATATTCGCTGTAAAAAACAAAAATATTTACGTTTCGTGATGCTTCTATAGAAGTGATCTGCCCTCTGCGTGGCGGCGATGCCAATACAAATTGTTTGCCTACGGAATCCAGTTTATAAATATTGCCGGATTGATCTGTTAAATACATGAAACCGTATGCATCCGACGATACGCATCCGATCTGCCCTGGAATTTTAGAAGTACTAAGCGGTTTTATTACCTGAGAATAACCAGTTACTGTGATAAGAAAAAATAAAAACCCAAGTACTAATCTGTGGTTTCTTTCCATGATATAAGTTTTAGTGCGCTTCCGTCAAATTCAGCATAGGTATCAAACACGATCCAATCTCCGATATTTACATATCTGCCGTGATCGCCTACCGGTAAATCCAAGGGCATATGTCTATGACCGAAAATATAATAATCTCTTTCTACTAAGACGTTCTGTTCTTTACAATATTGCCACAAGAATTCTTTTTCTTCAAAAAAACGGTCGTCGGCATTGTGCTGACGGCTTTTTCCTGACCAGAACTTTGCAATACCCATGCCAATTGCGGGCGGTGTCATCTTGAAAACCCATTGAAAAAATGGATTAACAAATACTTTTTTTGTGCATTTATATACAAAGTCACCGGGCCCTAATCCGTCACCATGTCCGATCAAAAATTTCTTCCCTGCGATTTCCCAATCAATGGGTTTATGAAATACAGTAACGCCCAATTCTTTTTCTAAATATCCGAACATCCATAGATCATGATTGCCGGTATATATATATACAGGAATACCAGCATCGGTTAAAGCAGCAATCTTACCTTGCAGCCTTATAAAACCTTTTGGGATTACATGTTTGTATTCAAACCAGAAATCAAATATATCGCCTACTAAAAAAATGGCCTGCGCCTGAGGAGTTATTGAATCTAAAAACCGAATAATTTTATCTTCTCTTTTTCGGCTTTCTTCATGCGTAGGAACACCTAAATGAAGATCGGATAAGAAATATATTTTTTTACCTTTATCTACGGTCTTAATTTGCTGAATCATCAATTAAAAAGACAAGTAATTCTTTAGGACCATGCGCACCAAGTACAAGAGTTTTTTCAATATCCGCCGTTCTGCTTGGACCCGTTTCCAGACAGATCATAGAAGGGATATTTGCACCATACGTTGTACGAATAAATTCTAAGCCATCTTTAATATCATACTGCAGCTGTGATGTTTTAGCGATCACAATGTGCACATGTGGATAGATCGACAAACGTCTGCCCGATAAGTTTGCAGAACTTATTAAAACACTTCCTGTGCGTGCGATCAACGCTTCACAGCCTGTAATGCCAACGCCTGCTAAAGCAAAATCTTTTTCACTTGTGTCAAATACTAAAGAAGAAGGAGCAAGCATATCGATTAGTGCCTTTTCCCATACAAAAATATTTTCGAGTTGTTTTACAGAAACAACCTTTGCTACCACTTCACAAAGTTCTTTTTCATTTTCAACAAAATAAAATTCTCCTTTGTGTTGTAAAAACTGTTGTGCAAACACAACAGATAAATCTTCTTCTTCTGACTTAGTATAAATATCAGACGTAAAGTTTGGCTCAGGAGGAAGTGCATTCCTCCGAGTCAAACCTTGTCTTATTTTTTTTAATATTGCTTCTTTAGAGGGATTCAGAGCCATCTCAACAAACTATTTATTATATGAGCCTTCGTTTGTATTGTACGTTGAAGAGCCTTCGTTTCCTTCTTGTTTTACCGGATCAGGAATGATGCTTGATGGCGGCAATGGAGCGTCTACTTTGTTTGTAAATGCTTCATAGGTTGTTTCCGTATCAAACGGTCTTTTACCGATCAATTTTTCTAAGTCAGATTGGAATAAAATTTCTTTCTCTAACAATTGTTTTGCTATAATTTCAAGCTTATCACGTTTATCGATCAGCAACTTCTTTGTTCTGTTGTATGCTTCATGCACAATATTACGAACCTCTTCATCAATGGTCTGTGCCGTTGCTTCAGAGTATGGCTTGTTAAACGTATAGTCGCCTGCTTTCGAATCATAGAACGAGATCTGACCGATCTTATCATTCATACCATAGATCGACACCATCCCGTACGCCATTTTTGTAATGCGTTCCAGATCGCTTAATGCACCTGTTGAGATCTTATTGAAAACAATATCTTCAGCAGCACGACCACCAAGTGCCATACACATTTCGTCTGTCAACTGTTCAACCGTATACAAGAACTGTTCTTTCGGCAAGTACTGCGCATAACCCAATGCAGCAACACCGCGAGGTACAATACTTACTTTTACCAATGGATCTGCGTGCTCTAAATACCAGCCTGCTACTGCGTGACCTGCTTCGTGATACGCAACAATTTTCTTTTCTTCCGGAGAAATTATTTTTGTTTTCTTTTCAAGACCGCCGATCACACGATCAATTGCATCCTGAAAATCCTGCATTTCAATTTCAGATTTATCTTTACGGGCAGCGATCAATGCTGCTTCGTTACATACGTTCATGATTTCTGCACCGGCAAAGCCTGGAGTTTGAGCAGCAATTTTCTTCGCATCTACATCTTTACCCAATTTCAATGGTTTCAAATGCACTTTGAATATTTGCTCTCTGCCAACGATATCCGGTTTGTCAATACTGATCATACGATCGAAACGGCCCGGACGAAGTAATGCTGAATCCAATACATCCGGACGGTTTGTTGCCGCAAGAATGATTACACCTGAATCTGTTCCGAAACCATCCATCTCAACTAATAACGAGTTCAATGTATTTTCGCGTTCGTCGTTGGAACCCGGCATAGAACCGCCTTTACCACGCATACGACCGATCGCATCGATCTCATCTATGAAGATAATACATGGAGCTTTTTCTTTCGCTTGCTTGAATAAATCACGCACACGTGCAGCACCAACGCCAACAAACATTTCAACGAAATCTGAACCGGACAACGAGAAAAACGGAACACCCGCTTCACCTGCTACGGCTTTTGCCAATAACGTTTTACCTGTACCCGGAGGGCCTACAAGCAACGCGCCTTTAGGAATCTTACCACCCAACTTCGTGAACTTGGTTGGATATCTTAGGAAGTCTACAATTTCTTTAACCTCTTCTTTTGCTTCATCTAAACCTGCAACATCCGAGAATGTAATTTTTACTTTATTATCCTGATCGAATAAAGCAGCTTTAGATTTTCCAATGTTAAAGATCTGTCCGCCTGAACCGCCGCCAGACATACGTCTAAACAACAGCCAGATCCCAACAAAGATCAATACCCAAATACCTAAGGATACCAATTGGTTTGTTACCTCTGCGCGATTGCTGTCTATTTCAATCGGAATTCTGTTTGCCTCAGGTACATTGTTTTTAACAAGGAACTCATTGTAAATCGTTTCAATATCATACGAAGGCGAAATCTCAAATTCAAAATGCGGACCAGATTTGCCCGTACCGGATAAGAAACCTTTGTTCTTTTTGAAATATGCATCGTAACGAGGGCTTTCAAGAGCCTCTTTATTCAATGTAACTTCAACCATACGGTCATTCACCAAAACAATCTTATCTACATCGTGCTGAAGCACCATCTCGAAGAATTTCTTTTTAGGGATCTTCTGAATATCACCAGAGCTGCTAAACAGCGCAATACCTAATACAACAAGTAAAAGTGCGCTAATTAAAAAAATCTGATAATTTGTTCTTTGTGCGGGATTAGGTATTGGATTTTTTTTCTTCTTATTATCTTCTGGCATACTCATATATTTCTATCCTTTAAGAACGAATACTTAGTCTAAATTTTCAATTTTTGTGATCACACCATCACCCCATAATTCTTCGAGGTTATAGAATGGCCTTTTATCTTTTCTGAATATGTGCGCTACAACGTCACCATAATCAACCACGATCCATTCCTTCTGCATCGATCCTTCCGTTCTCCACGGGTGAATGTTGTCTGTTTTAAAAACAACTTCATCTACAGAGTCATGAATAGAATCTACCTGAGTATCTGAGTTCCCAGAACAGATGATGAAATAATCGGCAACAGCCTCTTTCAGTTTCCTCAGATCAATAACCGTGATGTTTTGGGCTTTCTTTTCCTGCATACCCATCACAATTAAATCAGCTAAAGACGCTTTTTTCGTTTTATTTTTTGCTTCGACCACCTAATTTGATTCTATTTATCGAAATTTAACTTAAAATTAATAATTTCCATTGTACAATAACTCAGCCAATACAAAATTCACGGGGAAAAGTATACACTTTCTGCCAAGCTGTCACTCGACCAATACTGTTGCCAGTGAACTCGTACGTAGTAAAAGTGCTGTTAATGGCTTGATAGTCATAACAAACGAGCAGACTGCAGGTCGTGGCCAGCAAGGAAATACCTGGCTAAGTACACCCAATTTGAATCTGACATTTTCGGCAATTTTTTTCCCCGATTCGTACCCCATTGCAGATTCTTTTTACTTGAACATCATTTCCTCTTTAGCAGTCGTGGAAACACTTGAAAAATTGCTTCCTGCCAACAAACAGGTTTATGTGAAATGGCCCAACGATATTTACATTGAGAATAAAAAAGTGAGTGGTATTTTAATTGAAAATACCTTACGCGGCGACAAAATAAATTCGGTTGTGATGGGCATCGGCATCAATGTAAATCAAGTACTTTTTGATCTGCCGCAAGCTACCTCTGTGATGCAGGAAACAGGTGTGGAAATAAATCTGCAGGAGTTATTTGATAAACTCTGCGAACATATTGAAATGTTTTATTTACAACTGAACGCAGGACTGAAACATGAATTATTGAATCTTTACCAATCCAAGCTATATGCATTAAACACATTGCATGCCTATCAGGATGAAGAAGGAGATTTTATGGGATACATAAGGAGCATTGAAGAAAATGGAACTCTACTTATGGAAAAAGAATCCGGAGCAAAAAGAAAATATCAGTTCAAGGAAGTTCGATTTATATTCCGTTAATTTATATAGTTTATTTTAATTGAGGTTTCGTCCAAACAATAAGTACGATGCAATTTTTAATCTACATCATTTCATTCCGAACTTTTGTATCGCAGATAATTCTTTTATTTTCATTAATAATTCTTCCGGCTTTTTGTAAAGCACAATTAGCAGATACGCTAAAAGAAGTTGTTGAAAATGGCTACATAGAACGCATGGATAATTATGTAGGAATAAAAGCTTCTATGAGCAACGCCACAGAAACATTTAACATCCGCAATAACGGCGGACAAAACATCAATCTATATCCAAATACTGCTACGTATGCAGGAATGAGTTTTAACTACCGTTTTATATCCGGAGGTTTTAGAATCGCACCTAAATTTTTGCCTGGCAATGGTGATGAAGAAACTCAAGGAAAAACAAAAGAATTTGCGCTTGGGATGGAGTTCATCTTTAGACATTTTTTTCAATCCATTGGATACTCAGGCGTACGAGGATATTATTTATACAATACCAAAGACTATAACTCAACCTGGAAGCAAGGTGATCCATATATACAATTCCCTGATCTGAAGTACACAGGTTTTATAGGTTCTAGCGGATACTCATTTAATCCACGTCTCTCGTTGAAAGCTTTGTCAACACAAACCGACCGTCAATTAAAAAGTACGGGAGGCTTCATTATACAATCAAAATACCGGTATTACATTATAAACGATAAAGAAGATGCCTCACCAACGCATACGAAACAACGTTCGGATAACTTAGAAATAAATTTAGGTATAGGTTATAATTACGTATTTGTTATTAAAAAATACTTTTATGCCTCTATTGCAGTTGTTCCATACATTGGCTATTTACGTTCTCACTTTAAAACAGATTTTTACACCAGCAGTACATATACCAATCAAAACAACCGAATTTTAGGTTGGGATAGTCGATTTGCCGTTGGTTATAATGGACGATCTTTTTTTACCGGATGCAACTTGAATCTAGGCGGAGAAAGTTATCGTCAGGAAAACACTGCTGTATATACAGATGGTGTGCAGCTAACATATCAATTTTTTGTTGGGTATCGTTTCAATCCATTGAAAATCATGAAAGAGGAAGTAGATTTCATGCAAAAACAGATGGAAGACCATATTCCGAAGAAAAATAAAAAAAGCGAATGAAGGTATTTTTTGTTTTACCATCCATCCAAAATAAAATCTATTAGAAAGGCATTTTATCAAGATTTACAGTAAAATATTCTCAATTCAACACACTTAATAGAATAAAAAACTAAAGTTTTGGAATTTTAAACAACATTTGAACTTCAATGGTTTATAAATTATATTTGTACTAATTATCAAAAGGTAAAATTCTAAAAAAATGGTAGACACATTTGTAAAATACAAAGTTAAAGACATCTCCCTAGCTGCATGGGGAAGAAAAGAAATTGAATTAGCAGAAGCAGAAATGCCGGGCTTAATGTCAATTCGTAAAGAATTTGGCCCTTCAAAACCTTTAAAAGGTGCACGTGTTGCAGGTTGTCTTCACATGACGATCCAAACAGCTGTGTTGATTGAAACATTAATTGAATTGGGTGCTGAGGTAACTTGGTCATCTTGCAACATATTCTCTACACAAGATCATGCTGCTGCTGCAATCGCTGCTGCTGGTATCTCTGTTTATGCCTGGAAAGGTATGAACGAAGAAGAATTTGACTGGTGTATTGAACAAACATTATTCTTCGGTGAAGATCGTAAGCCATTGAACATGATCCTGGATGATGGTGGTGATTTAACAAACATGGTTTTAGACCGTTTCCCTGAATTGGTAAAAGATATCCGTGGTATCTCAGAAGAGACCACTACAGGCGTACTTCGTTTGAAAGACAGAGAGCGCAATGGTTCTTTAGTATTACCTGCAATCAACATCAATGACTCTGTAACTAAATCAAAATTCGACAACAAATACGGTTGTAAAGAATCTTTAGTAGACAGTATCCGTCGTGCTACAGATGTAATGATGGCTGGTAAAGTTGCTGTTGTAGCGGGTTACGGTGATGTAGGAAAAGGTTCTGCTGCTTCGTTAAGAGGTGCAGGTGCACGTGTACTTGTTACTGAAATCGATCCGATCTGCGCATTGCAAGCTGCAATGGATGGTTTTGAAGTGAAGAAAATGGCTGACGCTGTTAAACGTGCAGATATCGTTGTTACTGCAACAGGTAACAAAAACATCATCACAGGCGAGCATTTCAAATCTATGAGAGATAAAGCGATCGTTTGTAACATCGGTCACTTTGATAACGAAATTGATATGGCTTGGTTGAACAAAAACTACGGTTCAACAAAAGTTACTGTTAAACCACAAGTTGATATTTACAATGTTGATGGTCATGATGTGATTATATTAGCGGAAGGCCGTTTGGTTAATCTTGGTTGTGCAACAGGTCACCCTTCATTTGTAATGTCAAGCTCATTCTCTAACCAGGTAATTGCTCAGCTGGAATTATGGGAAAACGCATCTAAATATGAGAATAAGGTTTATACCTTACCTAAATCATTGGATGAAAAAGTAGCTCGTTTGCATTTAGCAAAAATTGATGTTGAATTAGAAGTTTTATCTGCTGATCAGGCTGCCTATATCGGCGTAACAGTTGATGGACCATATAAAAACAACGAATACAGATACTAATTCTGGATTCCTCCAATAATTCAAAAAAGGCCTCGCTTAAAGCGGGGCTTTTTTATGAATTATCACTTTTTTTATTACATCATAAAATTCACTTTGTTGAAATGAAAAGTTGAATTTATTTTATATAAAAACTGTCTTTTTTATCATAATTACCACATGTTCAAAATTATTTGATTTTTTTAGAACCAAAGAAATAGCTAAACGTTTATTATAATACCAGCAAAAAATTACAAGCATTTTAGAAAGTCTTGAGTCGATTATTTTTAAAACGACACGGCATTTGTCTTTCATTGAAATGAAGGGAGAATGTATATAATACAAAATACAGTAGGGATATGTAAAAACAGATTATGTAAAAAGTTAAACTCTAAACACCTACAGCTATGGAAACGAATATATTTATAGAGTTAATCATATTAGGTTTAATAACTACTTCCATTATTAACTGTCAAAGAAGAATTCGCCAGGGTGTATCATGGGCGTATCACATTTCCATTCTGCTTTCTATCTTATTAATGACTTTTTCGACGTTTATTTTGATCGCCTTTTACAAAGCTGCAGAGGGTAATTGTAACTACCTTGATATTTCAGCAATGATCTTATGGGCAGGAGTATTTATTGCAGCTGCAGTTAATTTAACCTTAACAAAGAAAATCGAAATCACGCCAACAGATGTGATCGTTCGTCCATTAATTGGTCATAAAAAAACACATACATTCTGCAAAGCATTATATTATACCATTCTCAATAAATACGACAGGCATTACGCCTGGAAAGAATTGACGATCTGTTTTAAAACAAACAAAGTGCACATCAGTTCTTTCCAACATAAAGACTTTGTGGCTATTCACAATCAACTGTTATTGCACAGCATTCCAGAAAATAAAACTCCGGCAATTGTGCCTGCACACAAATAATCATCGTTATCAACGATAGAACAAAAGGTTAGCAGTCTGCATACTTTTAATTATCTTGCATGAAAATGCCCGATTATGAAAGTTGCAGGTTTTACATTTATCAGGAATGCAGTAAAGTACGATTATCCGATCGTTGAGGCCATCACCTCTATCCTGCCCATCTGCGATGAATTTGTAGTAGCAATCGGCAACTCTGAAGATGCTACTGAAGAATTGATACAATCAATCGGTTCTCCTAAAATAAAAATCATTCATACAATCTGGGACGATACCCTTCGTGAAGGCGGCCGAGTACTCGCTGTAGAAACAGACAAAGCAATGGATGCTATTTCACCGGATGTGGATTGGTGTTTTTATATTCAGGGAGATGAAGCCGTTCATGAAAAATATCTTCCGGCAATCAAATCTGCTATGGAAGCAAATTTAACAGATACTTCCATTGAAGGATTACTCTTCAAGTATGAACATTTTTACGGTTCGTATGAATATGTAGGAGATGCTCCGAACTGGTATAGAAGAGAAATCCGCATCATCCGAAACGACCGGAACATTCGATCTTACAGAGATGCACAGGGTTTCAGAAAGAACAATCAAAAACTGCATGTTAAATTAATTGATGCATACATCTACCATTACGGCTGGGTAAAAAATCCTGCTTTTCAGGTTGAGAAAGCAAAATCATTTTCAAAATACTGGCACAACGATGAATGGATCGAGTCTAAAATTGAAGAGATAGAACTGTTCGACTATTCGGAAATCAATTCATTAAAAGCATTTACCGGTACACATCCGGCAGTGATGCTTCCGCGCATTAATAAGCAAAACTGGGTTTTCAAATTCGATCTTCGTAAAAAGAAACTTTCTTTCAAACACCGTTTAAAAATTTCTGTTGAAAAACTTACAGGCTGGAGAATCGGTGAATATAAAAATTATAAAATCCGTTCATAAATTAATCTATGAAGATCTCCGTTATCATTGGATTTTACAAGCGACTGGATTGTCTGTCGTTGTTGCTGCAGGGATTGTTAACACAATCCTTCAAAGATTTTGAAGTAGTAATTGCAGAAGACAATAACGATCCAAAGACATTGCGCTTCGTGGAAGAGTTTCAACGCAAAGCATTTTTTCCGATTAACGTTGTACAGCAGGAAGATATTGGCTTCAGAAAAAATAGAATATTAAATGAAGCCATTAAACAATCCCGTGGAGAAGTCATTGTTTTTTTCGATGGAGATTGTATTCCCCATAGCGAATGTTTGGCGCAGCATTATTTAAATACCAAAGAAAAAACCATACTTGCCGGACGAAGAGTAATGGTCGCCAAAAGTCTTTCAGAAAAATTGCTTGCAGATGATTCATTAAAACGTTTATCTTTATTGAACATCGTCTTAGCAGGATCTACCTATGTAGAAGAAGGTATTTACCTTCCCTACGCATGGGTACCAAGAAAGAAAAAAGGATTGATGGGCTGCAACTTTTCTCTTAAAAAAGAAGGACTACTTGCAATCAACGGTTTTGATGAAGACTATGTAAAAGCAAGTGTCGGAGAAGATGCAGATCTTGAGTGGAGATTATTGAAAATCGGGTACACACTTGATTCATTAAAATTCAAAGCAATACAATACCACATACATCACGATTCAAATTATGCTGAAGACGACATTCAACATAATCTTCAATTGATGTATCAAAAAATAGAATTAAATAAAGCGTTTTGTACGAATGGTTTAAATAATCATTAATCTAACGTAAACTTTCCAATTCGATTCATTAAAAATGAAAGCAGGCAACCTACCTAAAAGCATTATCATATCCCGCACGGACAGTATCGGTGATGTGATCGTAACGCTTCCGCTTGCCGCATTTTTAAAAGAACAGAACAAAGACATCCTCATTTATTTTATCGGCTCTTCTTATACCCGATCAATTATTGAAGCTTGTCCGCATGTGGATGTTTTCCTAGACCGTGCAGCTCTTCTTGAAAATGGCCTTCCAAGTAATGTTCAGGCTGAAGCTATTTTGTTTGCATTTCCGGATAAAGCATTAGAAAAAAAGATCCGTAAGCAGGTACCTCTTCGGGTTGGGACTGCGAATCGTTGGTATCATTGGCTGTATCTGAACAAACGCATTTCTTTTTCAAGAAAAAATTCTCCCTTGCATGAATCGCAGTTGAATTTTTATTTGCTGTCGCCGTGGTTTAAAAATCCGATTCCCGATCTTGAAAAAATAAAAACCTATACCTTATTAAAAGTTCAAAGCAATTCAAGCTTGCAATCGGTGTTGAATCCATTGGCTAAAAAACATATTATATTCCATACAAAGTCTAAAGGCAGCGCACGGGAATGGCCATTGAGCAACTACTGGAAACTGGCTCAATTGCTTTCTCCGCTTCAGTATCAGGTGTACATCAGCGGCACATCAGCTGAAGGCAAATTGATTCACGAACAATGTCCGGAAATATTCTCAGAACAAAACGTAACCGATATTACGGGGAAATTTTCTTTGCAGGAATTTATTGAATTTATTAATATCTGTGATGCTACGGTTGCATGCAGCACCGGACCATTACATATTTCAGCAGCATTGAATAAACAAACCATCGGAATCTATCCACCGATACGACCGATGCATGCAGGCAGATGGGGCCCGCTGGGATCCAGATCAACAGCATTGGTAAGCACCAAAAGCTGCGACCTTTGCCGCACAACCGGAACGTGTACATGCATACAAAGTATCACTCCGAAATATGTATACGAAGCATTAATAGACAACACACCTAACTCATAAGTATTGTGAATATACCTGTAAGCGCCGTACTGATCACAAAAAATGCCGAAGCTATATTGAACGAATGTTTAAGCTCACTAAGTTGGTGTGACGAGATTGTTGTTGTAGACTCTGGCAGTACCGATGCTACGTTGGCTATTTGTAAAGAACATAATTGCCGTGTGATACATCAGGATTTTTTAGGATTCGGTGCACAAAAAAACTTTTCTGTTTTACAGGCAAAAAATGATTGGGTGTTGCACATTGATGCAGACGAAGTGCTTACAGAGGAATTAAAACAATCCATTCAAACAGAATTACCGAAACATCATACAACTGCTGTAGCGTTTGAATTACCACGTACGTTATTTTTCTTCGGACAAAAATTCAATTACGGAAGAGAAAATAAGCAATCGATTGTGCGCTTGTTCAATAAAAATAAGTGTAATTACGATCTGGCTGAAGTTCATGAAAAACTTATTGTAAACGGTTCTGTAGCATCTTTGCAAGGTGAGCTATTGCATTACAGTTATGCTTCGCTTTCGGAATATTTTGACAAATTCAATGTATATACTTCCAAAGGTGCGCTTGAACAGGTAAAGAAAAATAAATCCAGAAGCCGTTTTTTTATTTTTCTATTTGCACCTTTTTACTTTTTCAAATTTTATATTATTGAACGTAATTTTATGAATGGGTATGCAGGTCTGCTTTGGGCCATTATCAGTTCATTTTATGTATTTGTGAAATATAATAAGTTGTATGAGTATAGGTATCTTCGGGAAAAATAAATTTGTTTAGTTAATTTAACAGTTCTCCTTTCTTATCTATTACCATCTCTCTTTTTTATTCTTCTGTTCTTTTGTCTTGATACAAAAGAACCAAAAAATCAAGGCTGATTTCAAATAAGCTAAAATTTTGGTTCATTCCGCGAACGCTACAAAATCGTCCTGAAAAAGGACTAGTTGTAGCGTTCAAAAAGCTCCATGAACCAAAATTTCTTAACGCAATTTGAAATGAGGCCGGTGAGACGTGCTAAAAGCACTAATATAAATGGAATCGATTTGAACGCTATTGAAATTAATGCACTGCTACTTTTCTCAAGTAAGCCAAACAGAACATTAAACTTACCAATACAATCCCTTGCTGAATCTCTAAGGTAGACTCGGATAAAAAAGATGTATAACTGCTTACCAATACAGCAAGACAAAAAATATCGCTTAAGATATCCCGATTGAATAATGGATAAATCAAACACGCAATAAAGATCAACAAACCTATGCTACCTAATGCGGTAAACATATAAACAAATTGATTGTGCGGAATTAACCAATTACGTTTATCAATATCCGGATATTCATTTTTGTATACTGCACTCATTGCATCCTGCACATCTCCACTGCCAACACCTATAATAGGATGTTCGAGGCCTACCTCCGTACCTATTTTCATCGAAAGCAATCGATTTCCATCCGAATAATTATTTACACTTTTACCTGTTGCAAACTGACTGATGTCGCGCACCATGTAATTTGCTTTGTTGTGTAAAGAAGGAACAAAGAAATACATCAGCACCAGAAAGCCTAAGCCCGCAGGCAATACCAGTAAAAATTTCTTTTTTCCGCTTTGTACTACATATACGATTAACCATACAAAACCTGTAGCATAGAGCGCTAACAAACCGCTGCGGATAGACAATACATGAAGAAAGATAAAAATGAAAAGTCCCAATGCAGCTACACTGTTTTTTTGCTTTTTTGTAGTTAACAGATTTGAATGAAAATACGCCTGAATGGATGCAAAAACAGCAACTGCCAATAAGAGACTGAATCGAATGTGTTCGATGATCGTCGGGATTGTTTTCGCGTGCTTATAAGATTCTGTTACTTCTTTAAAATGAAGGATGTAGTATACAAAGCTCCCCAATGCTGTTGCGGCACATAAGGATATAAAGATCAAGATCAGCAAATCTATTGTACACTGTCTGAGGATATCTTTGATTGCCCATGCCCCTAGGGGTAAAAACAACAAAGGCAACTTTACTACAATCCGATCCAGCCAATACGAATGATTTTCTGTCCAGATACCACCAAGTACATATATAAATAATATCGGAGCTAAAAAGAATAAGATCGGATCTGTTGATCTGAAAGAGAACGATTTCTCCCAACTTTTTGTAAGGATAAAAATCAGAACAATTCCAATCATGCCTATGCTGATCATTGCTCTGGAAAAAAAGATACCGACCAATGCAATGATGCCTGCTATTAAGAACCAGCTATTTAGAAAAGAAGTATTGGAATGGATGTTTTTAAAAGATAAATTCATGAAAACGGTCTGGTTGACACCCTACAACTTTAACAAAAAAGTGTATATTTGGTATTGATAACAATACCAAAAGGTCTGTAAATATAGACAATATTGATTAATGGAGGAGCAAAATTCCAAAACAACCTACAAAAGTAAGGAAGAAAAGGACAGCCTTTTTGAGAAGGAATTCATGCACCTTATTGGGCCGTTATACAACTTTGGTTACCGGTTAACCTTTGATGAAGACGATGCGAATGATTTGGTTCAGGAAACCTATTTAAAAGCGTATCGCTTTTTCGACTCTTACGAAAAGGGAACTAATGCCAAAGCCTGGTTGTTTAGAATCCTGAAAAACACTTTTATTAATGAATATCGACGTAAGACGAAAGAGCCTAATAAAGTCGATTATCAAGAAGTTGAATCCTATTATAATTCAGATGATATAAATGAAACAATCACGAGCGATTTACGTGTTGATTCATTAAACAATATGATTGGAGATGAAGTTGCTAATGCACTTAATGCATTGGATGTAGACTTCAGAACCATTATTATTCTGTGTGATCTGGAAGGATTCACTTACGAAGAAATGGCTAAAATATTAGACATTCCGATCGGAACGGTTCGTTCTCGCTTACATAGAGCCAGAAACGTTTTAAAAGAAAAGTTAAATGAATACGCCCAGTCAATGGGTTACAAGGATCAACGAAAGAAAAACGATTAAGCTACATGATTGATTTCATTAAAGAGGTTGTAAACAAACTCGTGGGCAAAAAAGCCGAACAACGCTACTGTTGCAAAGATTGCTTATGTAAGCTTAATTTAGTTTTAGACGGTGAAGGTNCCGAAGAAGAGATTCTGTATCTGCAGGAACATATCGAACATTGCGCCCCTTGCTACAATCATTACAACATTGAAAAGTCTGTTAAAGAAGTTATCAAGCATAAGTTAGAACAGCGCCCCGTACCTTCTACTCTGATTGACAGCATCCGCGGAAATATCAATAAAAATTGTATCTAAGTTTATGGAAGGAAAATTATTCATTTTTTCTGCTCCCTCCGGCTCTGGTAAAACCACCATCGTTCAGCATCTGCTAAAAACAGACCCTCGCATTGGATTTTCAATATCTGCCTGTACACGTGAAATGCGTGAAAGTAAAGAGGCCAATGGCAAAGATTATTATTTCTTATCAGTAGAAGAATTTGAACGCCGCATTCAAAACAACGAATTTGTTGAATGGGAAGAAGTATATCCGGGTAGATACTACGGGACATTGCGCTCTGAAGTGCAGCGTATCTGGGACATGGGCAAACATGTAATTTTTGATGTAGATGTAAAAGGCGGAATAAGTTTAAAAGAACAATTCGGAGATATTGCCTTATCCATATTTGTAAAAGTTCCTTCTTTAGAAGAATTAGAAAAAAGACTTATTGACCGCAATACAGAATCGGCAGAAAGTTTAAAGACGCGTGTTGAAAAAATGAAATACGAATCTTCCTTTCAGGATAAATTTGATGTAATACTTATAAATGATCGTCTGGAAGAGACGTTTGAAAAAGCACATATATTAGTAGATGCCTTTCTTGATAAATAGTCTGTAAGCGTCTATTATGAAAATCGGATTATTCTTTGGCTCATTCAACCCCATACACATGGGTCATTTGATCATTGGCAACACAATGGTTGAAACAACCGATCTGGACGAAGTGTGGTTTGTAGTAAGCCCTCAAAATCCATTCAAAAAAAATCAATCCCTGCTTCATGAATTTGATCGTATGGATATGGTTACTGCTGCCATACACGACAATCCAAAATTCCGCGCAAGCGATATTGAATTTAACTTACCAAAACCGAGCTACACCATTGATACGCTTACACATCTAAGCGACAAATACCCGCAGCATACTTTTGTTTTAATTATTGGTGAAGACAACCTGCCTCAATTCACCAATTGGAAAAATTACGAACAAATACTTGAACATTTTTTATTGTATGTATACCCTAGACCGAATGCCGAAGATTCAGTATTAAAAAATCATCCCCGCATTAAAATGGTTAATGCCCCTCTGATAGAGATTTCAGCAACCTACATTCGTAACCTGATTAAACAGGAAAAATCCATTCGTTACCTTGTGAGTGATAAAGTTGAAGAACTCATTTTATCCAGAAAATATTATAACTGATTTTTGATCTACGCTCCTTTTTGAATCCCAATACAGGTGATATTCACCTTGCCTTTATCTGATAAAACACTCTCTATTTCTTCCCGACTTAAGAATATATCCATTTTAAATGGCTCTATTTTTAAAAAATCAACCATTTAAACAATGTAATTTATTTAAAAAATTCAACATTTTAACGCTTGTTAATTGGCATAAATAATGATTCGGATTAGTGATTAACCCATTTATCCGCTTTAATAAAGGTGTAAAATTCAAATAAAGGCCATTTTAGTTCAATATTATAGCTTATAATTATATTTTTCAAATAAATAAAAGTATTTATTAAAGATTGCAAATAAAACTTATCATAGTATAGAACAATAAATAAAGAATGGCGTAAGTAGCTATATGATGTAATATTATTGATATAAATTAACATATAATTAATCGTTCTTTTATTTTTGACACATAAATTTTTCAACCAGCTATGAAAAAATTATACACCTTTTTGTTGTTCTCAATAGGCTTGAGTTCAACATTTACTATTTGCCGTGCCCAAACAATTGTTGAGGCAAATGCTCTAATCGCAAGTTCGTCTGACTTTATCCAGGCGAATCTTTTAGTAGATGGCGATGCCTCCAATTATGGTTATCTATCTGCTTCTGCAGGTATTTTAACAAATTCATCCATAACGGTGAGTTTTCCTCAGATCGGCCATGCCGGTGACATTGTTTCTTTTGATATCCAGGCAATCGGAGGTCTACTCTCTACTTCCCTGCTAAACAACATTACAATTCGTCTATATGATGAAAACAATGTAAATGTTGCCAATGGAACAGGAAGCAGTCTGTTAGGACTAGACCTATCCATCGGAGGAGGACCAAAAGTATATACACTTAAGTATATGACAGATGCAACAGCATCTTATCACATCAAGAAAGCAACATTAGAAATAAACAATTTACTTTCTGTTCAACTATTAGATGAATTAAGAATATACAATGCCCGGTTGCAAACACCTTGTACTGCAATTTACGCAACAAGTGTAGCGGCTTTTGCGACGAATGGTTTATTGGGTTATGTTTCAAATGAGACAAACGCAGTAAGTGCAAGCACTACAGACTTTGCAAGCCTTATTGTACCTGCCATTGGCCCATCTTATCTTGATCTGGCATTCACAACAAAAGGTATTGCGGGCGAATACGTAGGTTTCACTGTCGGAAAGTCTCCAGCATTGGTATCAGCAGATCTGTTATCAAGTATTATTATTACTGCGTATAACACCGCAGGTACAGCGGTAGCTGTAAAAAATAATTTTGCATTAGCTGATTTAAGATTACTGGATGGCAGCACCGATAAATATTATATAGGTTTTGTAACACCTGCAGGTTCATACGATATAGCAAAACTAGGAATTACATTGGGTGGCATAAGCGTTTTAAATTCCATAGATGTATACAATGGGATGCACTTCAAGCTGGCTCCACAACCGGTGAGTATTACAACTGCATCAGCGACTGTTTGTGCAGGCAGTAACGTTACATTGACAGCAAATGCCGGATCACTTACAAATATTGTGTGGAGCACCGGTGCAACAACAAACACCATTAATGTCTCCGGAACAAGTACGGTAAGTTTTACTGCCACAGACAATCAAGGCTGTATAAGCACATCCTCTCCAATCAGCATCACACAATTACCTATACCAACTATCTCCATCACTGCCGGTCCAACTGCAACCTTCTGTGCCGGTGGTTCTGTCAACTTAACAGCTACTCCATCTGCTAATACAACACTGCTTTGGAGCAACGGTGCAACTACTGC